>CALWUI010000030.1 GCA_944384705.1 uncultured Clostridia bacterium | reverse complement strand
TATTGATTATTATAATAACAAACGGATTAAAGCAAAACTAAAAGGACTGACTCCTGTGCAATACAGGCTCCAATCCTTATCTGTTGCATAACCTAAATTTTTGTCTAACTTTTTGGGGCCAGATCATACAGTGTGGCTCTTTTTATTTTATAGACGTAAAAAATTTATATAAAAACTAAACTATTATTCCTCCACCTATTAATATATCTTCTTTGTAAAAGGCAACAGACTGTCCTGGGGTAATTGCTCTTTGATTTGAGTCAAAAACTATTTTGATTTTGTTATTAGTCAAAGAAGTTATTTTTGCTTTTTCTGGTTTTGCTCTATATCTAACCTGTGCCATTACATCCATATTTTCAATTTGGCCTTCAGCAGAAATAAAATTAACATCTTTTGCAATTAGCTCATTATTATATAAATCTGCATTTTCACCTAAAACTATTGTATTATCTTCAGAGTTTATTTTCGTTACATACATAGGTTTACCAAAAGTTATACCTAGCCCTTTTCTCTGCCCGATAGTATAGTTTAGCACTCCATTGTGTTGACCCAAAATATTGCCTTTTTGGTCGACAAAGTTACCTATAATGTTTTTTATTTTTAAATTTTTACTAATGAAGTCCTTATAAGTTTCATTTTTAACAAAGCAAATTTCTTGACTTTCTGGTTTTTCAGCAACAGTTAATCCAAATTTCTTTGCAATATTTCTAATTTCAGATTTTTCTAATTTTCCTAGCGGAAATAAAGTATGAGCTAAATGATTCTGAGTTAGGTTATATAGAACATAACTTTGATCCTTAGTGCTTTTGGCACGTTTTAATAGCCATCTATTTTTAACCTTATCAAATTCATTAACAGCATAGTGGCCTGTTGCAATATAATCGAATCCGTTATTCATAGCGTATTCAAACATTGCACCAAACTTTATAAACTTGTTACACACAACACAAGGGTTTGGAGTTCGTCCGTTACAATATTCACTTACAAAGTTTTCAACAACTTTATCTTCAAAAATTCTCGTAAAATCTACAACAATATGGTTTATATTAAGCTTTTCAGCTACAATTCTAGCATCATTAATATCATCTGAATGAAAACATTTAGTCTGATTTCCCTGGTCTACATATTTTTCTGGCTGTAACTTTAAAGTAACTCCAACAACATTATAGCCTTGCTGCTTTAACAATAGTGCGGCCACAGCAGAATCAACTCCACCGCTCATGCCTACAATAACTTTTTTATTCATAAATTTTCAAGCTCTTTGCTCAAACCCTCCAAATCAAACTTTTTTAATGCTTTTAATAAATCTCCACTTTATGCCTTGAGGCGTATCTTCAATTATAACGTTTTTATTTTTTAATTCATCACGTATTTTATCTGCAGTTAACCAATCTTTATTTTTTCGTGCAAGTTGTCTTTTTTCTATTAATTTTTCAACCTCATCATTTAATGCCTCTTCTTTTTTATTATAAACCAAGCCTAAAACATCAGCCAATTCATCAAACAAATCTAGTGTAAATCTAATTGTAGATTTGGAAATATTTGTTTTCATATTTATATTAGCATTTATTTCACGGACTAAATCGAACAAAATTGATAACGCATCTGCAGTATTCAAATCATCTTCCATTGCTTCTATAAACTTAAATTTATAAGATAGAAATTTACCGCGTAACTTCATTTCAGAAATAGATTCATCAATTTTTGTTTTTTCTAAAATAAAAATTAAGTTTTCTCTGCAAGTATATAATCTTTCTAAAGAAGCGATGCACTGTTCTATTATTTCTTTACTATAATTTATAGGGCTTCTATAGTGAGCAGACAACATCAAAAATCTGATTGGTTCATATCCAAACCTACTCGAAACTTCTCTTACAGTAAAGAAATTATTGAGTGATTTTGACATTTTTTTGTTGTCCACATTAATATAACCATTATGCATCCAGTAATTTGCAAATGTAACTCCATTGCAGCACTCACTTTGAGCAATTTCGTTCTCGTGATGCGGAAAAATTAAATCTTGGCCGCCACAATGAATATCAATAGTTTTGCCAAGGTACTTATTAGCCATTGCAGAGCATTCGATATGCCACCCCGGCCGGCCTTCACTCCAAGGAGAGTTCCAGTAAGGTTCTCCTGGTTTTTTAGCTTTCCACAACGCAAAGTCCATAGGATCTTCCTTTAATTCTCCCACAGCTATTCTAGCTCCTGCTTCTAACTCTTCTAGTGGCTGGTGAGACAACTTTCCATACTCTTTAAATTTTTTTGTTCTAAAATAAACATCTCCATTCTTTGTTTTATAAGCAACCCCTTTTTCAATTAGCTGTTTTACGGTTGCTATTATCTCGTCTATATTTTCTGTAACTTTAGGATGCATTGTTGCCTCTTTTATATTAAGACCCTTAGCATCGATTTTATATTCTTCTATATATTTTTTAGCTATAGTTTTATAATCTGTTCCTTCTTCGTTTGCTTTTTTTATTATTTTGTCATCAATATCTGTAAAGTTTTGAACAAAGTCAACCTTCAATCCCCTATATTCAAGATATCTTCTTAAAACATCAAAAATACAAAGTGGCCTTGCATTTCCTATATGAATATAATTATAAACCGTCGGCCCACAGGCATATATTTTAACTCTTCCTTGTTTTATTGGCAAAAATTCTTCCTTTTTTCGTGTCATAGTATTATAAATTTTCATTTATATAAGATCTCCTTTAAATTTTTTTAAATTAACAAGTAAAATAGCTAAAAAAATACCTCTATATTTCCAAAACTAGAAATACAGAGGCGGCAACAAGTTATCCGTGCCACGGTTCCACTCCAATTTATCACTCAAAAAACTAAATAACGGTAGTTGTTCCGTATAGAAATACTTTAAAACCAGGCAAAACACCCAAGGTTAGTTCCTTCTATAAGCTCAAAAGTGCATTCTTCAGTCATTTAATAAAAAGTAATCTCAGCCAGCATACTTTCTCTCTGATATTAAAAGAAAACTGAATACTAATCTTTCTCAGCGCATTTAAATTTTTAAATTTAATAATATTATATACAAAAAGCTACTATAAAGCAACATTATTTTGAAATTTTTATAAAATCAATATTTTCTTTCAAATATACACAACCAGACCATATGGTAAGAATTGCTACAAGCCAGACCAGTACATTATTAATTAGATTTACATTTTTAACAATATAGAACGAGTACATTTTATTTTCTATCAAACACTGCAATAATAAGATCATAGTAATAGAAAGCATTTGTATTGCTGTTTTTATTTTTCCAAAAATATTAGCAGCAACCACCTTTCCAGCACTAACTGCAACTAAACGTATTGACGTAACTAAAAGATCGCGAAATAAAATAATCAATACTGGAATTGCACTAACTAAGTTTATCTCTATAAAGCATATAAAAGACGACATAACTAGCATTTTATCTGCAAGCGGATCTAAAAATTTCCCAAAATTAGTAGACTCATTATACTTTCTTGCAAGCTTACCATCTAAATGGTCTGTAATGGACGCAACTATAAAAACAAACAAGGCAAATAAAAAACGATTGTGGATGCTGTTGTCAAGTAAAAACCATATTAATATTGGTACCAATAGTACTCTAAAAACTGTAATTTTATTTGCTGTATTCATAAAAATTTTTCCCTACTAAATATCCAGTTTTAAAATAATTTTTTACCTATCCATCAAAAATCTTACTTTCTTAAATATAAATATAATTATTTATACTTATCAAAAAAACTTTTTATGTCATCCCAATTGTATCCACACCTTTGCAAAAAAGCAATCGCTTTTTCTCTTACCTTCTGATCAGAATATGCGTTTTTATATTTTTTATCAATTAAAAACTTAATATGTTCTTTTGCGTCATAATTAATATCTGCAAGAGTTTCCGAAATGATTTCTTTAGAAAGACCTCTTTTACGCATTTCAAAAGCAGCTCTATTTTTTGAAAAATATTTGTTAAAAATTAAGTGCCTAGCATATTTTGGTGCAAAAAGTCGATCACTTACTAAACCTAAATTTTCCATTTTTTCAATGGTTTTTTCAACTGCTTCTATGCAAAAAAATTTTTTTAATTTATCAAACAATTCTTTTTTAGTGTAGTCTTTAATAGATAACAAATGCAGAGCTTTATTTTTAGCATTTTTATAATCAGAATCTAATTTTAATTTATTTAAAAAATTTTCACCGATCTCTAGCCCAATTTTTACTCCATTTTGTGCCAAAATTTCGTTATTTATCTTTGCCCAAAACTCTCCATCAATATATACGGAATACATTAATTTACGTTCTTTTTTCAAACCAGTTATGTACACAGCTAATCATCCACCGTAATATCAATATTAGCTTTAATATCTTTTTCTACTTGATCTGGCTCAGGCAATTCAACTTCAGTTGCTACTGATTTGGATAAAGTTCTCAAATTTGATTTTCCATACAGTTTACTTACATTTTCATTAACTTTTTTTTCTATTTCATCTGCTAATTTTTTATTTTCTTTAAAAAGCTCTTTTACTTTGTCTCTTCCCTGTCCCAACTTTTGCTCTTTATAAGAAAACCAAGCTCCGCTCTTTTTTACTATGTCTAACTTAACGGCCAAATCTAAAAGTTCTCCTTCACGAGAGATCCCAGTTCCATACATAATATCGAATTCAGCCTCTCTAAACGGTGGTGCAATTTTATTTTTTACTACTTTTGCTCTAGTTCTTGCACCAATGATTTCGTTGCCATTTTTTAGCGTTTCAATTTTTCTTACTTCAATTCTTACAGAAGAGTAGAATTTTAATGCACGGCCACCAGGAGTAACTTCCGGATTGCCATAAACTATGCCTACCTTTTCGCGAAGCTGATTTATAAATATTGCAATACAGTTAGATTTTGAAATAGCACCAGCCAATTTTCGCAAAGCCTGAGACATTAATCTTGCCTGAAGCCCAACATGAGCATCACCCATTTCTCCTTCAATTTCTGCTTTTGGAACAAGAGCTGCCACAGAGTCAACAACTATGACGTCAATTGCACCAGATCTTACTAAAGATTCCGTAATTTCAAGTGCTTGTTCTCCAGTATCTGGTTGAGAAACCAACAAAGAATCCACATCCACTCCTAAAGCCGCAGCATATATAGGATCTAGCGCATGTTCAACGTCGATAAACGCGACATTTCCACCATTTTTTTGTCCTTGAGCAATGCAATGCAAAGATAGCGTAGTTTTTCCCGAAGATTCCGGGCCATAAATTTCAATAATTCTGCCTCTTGGCAGTCCACCAATTCCTAAAGCCAAGTCTAAAGAAAGTGACCCAGTTGGAATTGCATCCACCTGCATTGTCTGACTCTGGCCTAACCTCATTACTGCGCCCTTTCCAAATTGTTTTTCTATTTGACCTAACGCTGTTTCCAACGCCTTTTTTTTGTCAAGTGCCATTTTAGTCCTCCTATTTATTTTATTTTTTTCATTATAACTTTTTTTTACATTTAAATCAATAAAAATCCACTTTATCACAATATATAATTAAGTCATTATGGTTCTTAATTCGATTGATGAAGCTTAAATATTATTGTATAATAATATAGTTTATTTAAAAAGTAAAAAGGGGGCATCAATTTTGGCGGAATCTATTGTCACTTCTATAACAAACGGGTTAACCCACTTTATTCCTGCTGAAATTATAATTTTTATAGTATCTTTATTGCCAGTTTTAGAATTACGTGGAGGACTTATTGCAGCTAGTTTACTTAAAGTAAATTGGATTTATGCTTTTCCAATTTGTATCGTTGGAAATTTATTGCCTATTCCAATTATTTTATTGTTTATAGATAAAATATTTGCAGCTCTAAAAAATACTCGACTAAAAAAAATTGTTGAACATTTTGAAAAAAGAGCAGCCGCAAAAAGTAATGCCGTTACTAAGCATAGACGGTGGGGACTTTTTTTGTTTGTTGCAATCCCACTCCCAGGCACTGGAGCCTGGACAGGTGCTTTAATTGCTGCTATGCTTAGAATGAAAGTTAAAGAGGCGTTCTTACCCATCATCTGGGGAGTTTTTGCTGCTGGATTAATTATGTCATTTGTCTCTTATGTTATTCCTTATTTTTGGTTTTAACAACAATACCATTATTAATCACACTAAAGCATTTAAACTAATTAATTTTTGGTTATACTTGCACTTTTTTATCTTAAGCATAATTTCTAATAATAAATTAAGCTTTTTAAGCAAAGCCTCATAAATATACGATAAAAATTATAATAAAATTCTAGAAATCAATTCATTTGAAACCAAAAAGCCTTTAGTGGTAAGTTTTATGCTAGATTCGTTAACAATTGTTAAACCGTATTTTTGAAATTTTTTAGCTTTTTCAAAATAAATTTGTGGAATATTAATACCAAATCTTTGTTTAAATAATTTATTGTTTATACCTTCGGATAAACGCAATCTAAGCATAATATATTCCTCTATTGTTCCTCCATTGCCATCATAAATAAAGTGCAATTCACCAGATAAAAATTTTTGTAATGATCGTTGGTAATAAAATCTTTTGCCGTCAATAAAAGA
Organism: uncultured Clostridia bacterium; assembly: GCA_944384705.1. GTDB lineage: Bacteria > Bacillota > Clostridia > Oscillospirales > Acutalibacteraceae > CAG-557. The sequence continues at coordinate 17,518 of CALWUI010000030.1, read as the reverse complement.
ATGTGCAGAAGGACCAATTCCTAAATAATCTCCACATTTCCAATATTTTAAATTATGTCTACTTTCATAGCCATTTAAAGCAAAATTCGATATTTCATACTGTTTAACCCCATTATTTGCTAACTCAGATACTAAAAATAAGTACATCTCAGCTTCTTCATCTTCATTTTTTAACTTTAATTTACTTTTATTTTTATAAAATGGAGTGCCTTTTTCTAGCTTTAATAAATATGCTGAAATATGCTGTATATCTTGCGAAATAAAAAAATTTATTGATTCTTTTAAAGATTCTATACTTTGTTCTGGAATTGCGAGCATTAGATCTAGAGAAATGTTTTTAAAACCTGCTGTTTTTGCTAACTTTATTGTATTCTCTATATCTTTTTTAGAATATTGCCTACCCAATATTTTTAGTTCTCTATCTATTGCAGACTGTACGCCTATTGATAATCTGTTGAACCCTTCTTCCCTCAACTGTTTTAAATTTACAATAGGCAAAGTTGTTGGATTTATTTCTAGTGTAACTTCACTTTCAAATAGATCAAAATTGTCTTTTATTGTTTTTACTATTTTTATAAGGTTTTTATTTCCTAATAAACTAGGCGTACCACCGCCAAAATAAACTGTGTCAAATGATAATTCCATTTTTTCTTTATATTTAATTAACGTGTTGCAAGCTATGTTTGTATACCTGTCAACTATTTCGTCTGTTATTTTCGTGGTTGAATAGAAATTACAATACGGACATTTTCTTTCACAAAATGGAACATGTATATATAAACCTATAGGGTGCATTTTATCTCTCCAAATTTATATTATCGCCAATATGGGGGCTTGGCAGTCGAAAAACTTTCGACTAGTTGTTTCAATCTTGAAACAATTTTGCCCAAAAAGAATTAGATTCTTTTTGGGTAGCCAAGCCCTGGGCAGCTTCACTAAGCGTGTTAAAATAAAAACCGATCCCTAATCATCAAGTTTTAATATGGACATAAACGCATCTTGAGGCACTTCTACTGTACCAATTTGTCTCATGCGTTTTTTACCTTCTTTTTGTTTTTCTAGCAATTTTTTCTTTCTTGTAATATCTCCACCATAACATTTAGCTAAAACATCTTTACGCATGGCTTTGACTGTTTCTCTTGCAATAACTTTGGCTCCTATACAAGCTTGAATCGGCACTTCGAACAATTGTCTAGGAATTTTTTCTTTTAATTTTTCTGCCATTTTTCTTGCTCGCAGATATGCTTTCTCGCGATGCACAATAAACGACAGCGCATCTACAATTTCGCCATTTAATAAAATATCAAGTTTAACCAACTCAGACTCAGCATATCCAATAACTTCATAATCGAAAGAAGCATAACCTCTTGTTTTAGACTTTAATTTATCAAAAAAATCATAAACTATTTCATTAAGTGGAAGTGTGTACTGAATGTCTACCCTATCTTTATCAAGATATTTCATATCCTTAAAAGTTCCCCTACGCTCCTGACAAAGCTCCATAACATTGCCAACATAATCAGCTGGAACATAGATATGTACATTTGCAACGGGTTCTTCTGATTTTTGGATCAAACTTGGCTCTGGATAGTTTGTTGGATTATCAATATACACCACCTCTCCATCGTTTTTGGTTATTTTGTATATAACGCTTGGAGCTGTTGTAATTATCTCTAAATTATATTCACGCTCTAAGCGTTCTTGAATTATCTCCATATGCAAAAGACCTAAAAATCCGCATCTAAAACCGAATCCTAAAGCTATAGATGTCTCTGGTTCAAAAATCAAAGCTGCGTCATTCAGTTGCAATTTTTCAAGTGCATCCCTAAGATCTCCATATTTAGCGCCATCAACCGGATAAACTCCGCAAAAGACTACAGGATTTACTGTACGATACCCTGGCAAAGGTTCTTTTGCAGGATTTTGAGCATTTGTTACTGTATCTCCTACACGTGCATCACCAATAGATTTTATTGATGCTGCTATGTATCCGACTTCTCCAGCAATCAATTCATCTTTTCTTTCTAAATTCGTTGCATGCAAAAAGCCACATTCTACAACAACAAATTCGGCACCAGTAGCCATTAATCTTATTGTATCTCCCATCTTTACTCTGCCATCTTTTATTCTAACATATATAATTACACCTTTATAAGAATCATAATAAGAATCAAAAATTAATGCTTTAAGTGGTTTTTCAAGGTCTCCATTTGGCGGTGGAACATCCGATACAATGCGTTCAAGGACAGTTTTAACATTAAAACCTGTTTTGGCCGAAATCAAAGGAACTTCATCTGCTGAAAGTCCTATAACATCTTCGATCTCATTTTTCACGCGTTCTGGATCAGCTCCTGGCAAGTCTATTTTGTTTATAACCGGAACAATCTCTAGTCCTGCTTCAATTGCGAGATATGTGTTAGCAAGGGTCTGCGCCTCTATACCTTGTGAAGCATCCACAACTAAAACTGCACCCTCGCAAGCTGCTAGTGCACGAGAAACTTCATAATTAAAATCAACATGTCCAGGAGTGTCAATCAAATTAAAAATATATTTTTTTCCATCTTCTGCTTTATAAATTAGTGATACTGCTCTTGCTTTTATTGTTATTCCTCGTTCTTTTTCTAACTCCATATTGTCTAGCAATTGCGCAGACATCTCTCGTTTTGGCACAGATTCTGTTAGTTCTAAAATTCTGTCTGCCAATGTCGATTTTCCATGATCAATGTGCGCTATTATACTAAAATTTCTAATTTGTTCTCTTGGAAATAGCACCCTAAAATTCACCTCAAAAAGTATAAAAAAATCAAAATATATCCTTGTACGCAGCCCTTGCCAATCGATAATCATTAATGATTATCGATTGTAGGAGGTTTGTTAAAACCTCCTTGTTTAAAAATAACATTTTTAAACACAAGGGCTGCAAATGAGTAAACATGTTAAATATACGAAGCTTTATTTTTAAACTTAATCAAAAGAGACATGCCTATAATTGCTGTAATAGCTGCTATCAATTGAGAAATTTTTAAACTAGTCCCTGGCAAGAGCAAGCTGTCACTTCTTAGAGCTTCAACCAAAAAGCGTTCTACTCCATACCAAACAAGATACATAAAAAAAATCTGGCCATCATATCTTTTTGCTCGAGTACTAAATAAATGTAATAAAAAAAATCCTAATATACACCAAACTGATTCATACAAAAAACAAGGATGAACTGGCACTCCTCCAGTATTTTCGCTTACCATACGAAAAATATTATCGGTTTTAGAGCCAAAAGCCTCTTGATTAACGAAATTACCCCATCGGCCTATTCCTTGTCCAATTAAAAGTCCTAAAGAAGTCAAATCGAGTGCAGCCATAAGATTAATTTTTTTTCTTTTTGCTATAATAAGTCCGCCCAAAATTCCACCAATAATTCCACCATAAATTGCAATTCCACCTTCATTTATATATAAAATTTTTATTGGGTCTTTTAAATATACATCTCCACTAAAGAAAATAACGTAATATAATCTTGCACCAATAATTCCACATATTAACCCAACAATAACAGCATCCAGCATAGAATTAGAGTTAATATTAAACCTATTGCAATTAGATAGTACATACCAAACCGCCAAAATAAAACCAATACAAATAATTACTCCATACCAATGAATGGTAATGCTCCCAAATCTGAGTGCAATTGGATTAATCTTAAAATTCAGGTCTAATCCAGGGAAATTTACATTATAAGTGTTTGAATACATGCCTATTTTTCCTTTTTACTGTTCAGCGGTAGCACAACCGATAACGAAGAATTTTTGTTATCCAACTGATATTTCAATCTATCATTAACCTGCTCAATTGTAGTATTAGCAATACATTCAATTGCATGAAATAGTTCTCGATTGGCAAAAGTTAAGTTTAATATAGCATTAGAAATGTTTTCTGGACTATTGAGCATTGCCACATTTCTTCCGTAAACCAACTTTTTGGCACGTTCAAAGTCTTCTCTATCGATTCCGTTTTTATGAAATTTTTCTATTTCTTCTTTAATAAGTTTCGAAACATTATCCGGATCTTTTGACTCTCCAGAAAAAATAACCGCAGCATATCCTTCTCCTTCAAAATATTCATATCCAAAAGAATCATTTATCAAATTTTCATCCAATAATTTTTTATAAAGATTTGAGGACTTTGAAGCCAACGCTTGAAGTATAATATCTGTTTGAGCTAGTTGTTCTTCGGTTAACCGACTTTTAGGTGCTTTTTCTTTAAATCCAAGCTGAAAAGTTGGTATAGCAATATCAAAGTGTTGTTCTACTCTATCTGTTGCAACATTGTAAGGTTCTTCAGGAAAAATACATTCAGGAACTTTATTACTATTTGATTTAATAATTTCATCAACAATTTTAAAAACACTGTCAGGGTCTACATTTCCTGCCACACAAAGAACCATATTGCTAGGGTTATAAAAATTATTATAACACTTATACAAATACTCCGGAGTAATTTTGCCTATTGATTCTATTGAGCCTGCAATATCAACTTTTACAGGATGTTTATGATACATAGCTCCCAACAAATTAAACATAACGCGCCAAGAGGGATCGTCATCGTACATTTTTATTTCTTGTCCAATTATTCCACGTTCTTTTTCTACATTTTCTTCTGTAAAATATGGTGACTGTATTAAATCTAAAAGGACCCTAAACGATTCGTCAAAATTTTTTGTGCAAGAGAACAAGTAGCAAGTAGCGTCGAATGAAGTGTAAGCGTTTGCACTTGCACCCGTTTTAGCGTATTTAGAAAACGCATCACCATCTTCACTCTCAAAGAGTTTGTGTTCCAGATAATGTGCTATTCCATCCGGAACTTTTGTTATTTCAGATTCTCCGCAACATTTAAAGCTAGTATTTATAGAGCCATATTTCGTGCCGATAATAGTATAAGTTGAGTTATAACCTTTTTTAGGATAAACAAATACTTTAAGTCCAGACGAATGTTCAATGCAAAAATATTTATCTCCAATCCTACTACTTTTTACTTCTTTCAAAATCATTTATTTAACCTCCTCATTGCCAACCAGCGCGTATATTGTATCCAATGTGATTAATTTTGCAGCTTTTATGATCTGTTCTTTTGAAACTGCACTTATTTTCTCTATAAACTGTTCTGGCCTTAAAAATTCTCTATCAAACACCTGAGAAAGATAAAAGTTTTCTAACCCACTTAAAAAATCTCCAATAGTACGGTAACTATTTGCTAAACTTTTTTTTGTATCATCGAGTTCCGAATCTGTAAAATTACCTTTTTTTATTTCTTCTAGTTGATTTAATATCTCTGTTTTAGCTTTTTCTAAATTTTTTTTCTCTACTCCGCTTTGAACTATCATTATCCCTTTGTTTCTATCATATTTAGCTGAGCAATAGTAGCATAAACTTAGTTTTTCTCTCACATTCAAAAATAATTTTGATTGCGGTGTCGCTCCAAAAAGTGCTACTGCAATTCTTGTTGCCATAACCTCTTTATCCTGAAGTGCAACACCTGTTCTAAAACCCATAACTAATTTAGACTGGGCTATATCCAAATTATCATACTGTTCTTTGACCTTGCCAGCTCTTTTTATTATTTCAGATTCATATTTTACTACATTGTCTCTTTTTATTTTAGAAAATGCAGATTTAAATATTTCTAGAGCAGAATTTTCATTCAAATCGCCAATAGCCATAATTTCTATTTTAGCAGTTTTTAAAACCTTTTTCCAAGCATCAAAAATATCGCCTGGTGTAAGTTTAGATACAATGTCTTTGCTTCCCAAACGACTAATTCCAAACTTTTCATTTTCACACATTAACTGTTCACATCTTATTTTAGCTAAAATTTTCTTATCGTTATATTCAGATTCAATAAGTTCAATCAATTGACGTTTTTCTTGATTTACATTTTCAGCTTTAAAAGTTCCATTTTCTATCAAAGGGTCAAACAAAATATCACAGAGCAACTGAGTTAGTTGTGAAGATAAATTTTCTTTATTTAGAGTAAATTTGTCATCTAAAAATGAGACTGAAATAGTAAGAGCTTGCATATCTCCTATTTTACTTATATCAGAAAAAAGCGAAGCCCCATAAAAATCAGCAAGTTTTTTATTTAAGCTCGTAAAGTCCGGATATTTACGGCAAGAGTTTGTTAAAACAGATGGCAAAAGTGCATACACTGAAGCGGTCTTTTCTTCAAGAGGTAAAAACATAGTAACAGAAATCCTGCCTGTTTTAAAGCGCTCGTCTTTGATAGTGTTAAAGTTAACACCATCACTAATTTCACATCGAGAAAAAATCTTTTCCATTTATGAGCTTCCTCCTATTTTATAATTAATTTGTGACTTTATTATACCACAAAGTCTAACAGTTTATCTATTAATAAAATTACTAATAAAAACGCACAAACTTTGTTTAAGTATTTGACTAAGTAAATAATCGTGTTAAAATTATATATATTTGCAATAAAAATTAAGATTCTTTTAAAATTTATAAAAATAAAAAGCGAGGCTAAAATGAATACAGAAGTTATCTTTTTTGCTGAACTCTCAATAAAAATAATAATGATAGTATTGAGTTTAATTATATCATTTTCATGTTTTTTATCTATGAAAAATCAAACTCGAAAAAAAAATGCATTAATTATATTACAAGATGAACAGACAAAACAAGAAATTCCTGTTTTGTATTGGGAGAATAGTATAGGACGAAGCAAACGTTGTGATATAATTATTGATGATCCAACCGCTTCTAGAGAACACGCTGTGTTGTTTAGAAGAAAAGATGGTTGGTTTTTGTTAGATACAAACTCTAAAACAGGAATATTTGTAAATGGTCAAAGAATAAAAAATAAAACTAAAGTAAATGTCAATGATAAAATTTCTTTTGGAAGTACCACTCTTGCTCTGCGCAAAAATTCTGAATCTCGTGAGATTTTTTCAAACTCAGATTTGACAAAAAAAATAAAACATCTAAAGCCTGCAAAAACATTATTTTTAGTTACGTTATTTATTGTTTTGGCTTGCGCTCAGCCTATAATAAAATCTCAAAAAATTGAAGTTTCTACTTTTATTCTCATTTTAGCTTTTATATTATTATCATGGATATTTTTTTTTATTTCAATATTTGTATTCAAACGTTGTACATTTGAACTCGAAGCTCTTGCTATATTTCTCTCGGGAATAGGTCTAACTTTAATAAACTATGCAAAACCAGATGAAACCTTGCTACAATTGGTAGCTGTTGGAATCGGAATGGTTTTGTTTTGCCTTATAATTTGGTTCATTAAAAATCCAGACTTAGTTTGCAAAATGAGATTTTTAATTGCAATCTCTGCTGTTTTGCTTTTTATTTTTAATTTAATTTTCGCAAAAGAAATCAATGGCGCCAAGAATTGGATAAAAATAGCAAATTTTTCTTTCCAGCCATCAGAGTTTATAAAGATTGCTTTCATTTTTGTTGGAGCTTCTACTTTAGACGAACTGCAAACTACCAAAAATCTATCAGGATTTATTGTATTCTCTGCCATATGTATTGTGTGCCTATTTTTTATGAAGGATTTTGGCACTGCTTGCATATTTTTTGTAGCATTTTTAATTATATCTTTTATGCGTTCAGGAAGTCTACGTACAGTAATTTTGTCTTGTTCTGCAGCAGCTCTTGGTTTATTTTTGATTTTAACATTTAAGCCATACATAAAGGATCGATTTGCTGTTTGGGGACATGTTTGGGAGCAAGCAAATGAATTAGGATATCAACAAACTAGAGTGCTTACTTATAGTGCAAGTGGAGGATTGTTAGGAGTTGGAGTTGGCAATGGTTATTTAAAAAACATCTTTTCTGCTACTGGAGATTTAATTTTTGGAATGATATGTGAAGAATTTGGCTTAATTATATCTATCGTAGTGGCTTTAATTGTTGTTGAAATTACTTTCTTTGCTCATTTTTATAACTTTAAAAGCCGATCTACTTTTTATTCTATTGCTTCTTGTGCTGCTGCCGCAATGTTAATTACTCAGGCTGCTCTACATATCTTTGGTACAACTGATATCCTTCCTTTAACAGGAGTTACACTGCCATTCGTAAGCCATGGCGGCTCTAGTATGATATCTTCTTTTGCCATGCTAGCATTTATAAAATCTGCAGACGAGCGCACTTATGCTCTTAAGAGAAATTAAGTTTATTTCTTAGATTTATAAAAATGGAGGTGAGTTTTTTGAAATGCACTAGAAATCGGTCTATTGTATTGACTATAATGGCTTTAGCTTTTCTTTGTGGAATATGTTTTTTTATTTATCGATTCGTTACCTCAGCTAATTTGTGGGTATTAAGCCCCATAAACAAGCATTTATCTGGAGTTAATGCCACTTTTGGTGGAGATATTTTAGATCGAAATGGAATAGTTTTAGCACATACCAAGGATAATATACGCTCTTATAATAGTGATGGAATGATTCGTAAAGCAGTTTTGCATACAGTTGGAGACAACGACTCCCAAATAGCAACATCCATTCAAGCATTGTATCGTGATGAATTATCTGGTTATAACTTTATTTTTGGTGTTAATACTCCTAAAATTTTTAAACAAAGCAAAAATATTCAAATTACTCTAGATAGTGAAATATGTAAGACTGCTTTAAGTGCGATTGGTGAATACAAAGGTGCTATTTGTATATATAATTACAAAACCGGTGAAATTGTCTGCATGGTCAGTGCACCAACTTTTGATCCGTACCACCCTGAGGCCGTTGCTAACGACAAATCTGGTAAATACGAAGGGGCGTATATTAATCGGGTTATTAGTTCTTCTTTTGCTCCTGGTTCTGTTTTTAAACTTGTTACAACTGCTGCAGGCTTAACTTTTATTGATGATACTGAAGATAAAATATATTCTTGTCATCAGACAGAAATAGTTAATGGAGAGAAAATTACTTGTCTATCTAATCACGGAGAAATAAAATTAAAAAATGCGATGATGGAATCCTGTAACATTTACTTTGCAAAGCTTGCAATTGATCTTGGCAAAAGTAAAATGACAAAAATAGCAAATGAAATGGGTTTTAACAAAAATTTTAATTTTGATAGAATTACAACAAAAAAAAGCGTTTATGATGTCTCAGAGGCGGATGACTATTATTTAGGATGGTCTGGCGTTGGCCAATATAAAGATCTACTAAATCCTATGCACAGCGTAATTTTAATGGGAGCTATTGCTAATTCTGGCGAAGCTGTTTTGCCTTGTATTATAAAGAAGAATCAAGTCAACAAAAGAGTTGAAAAATTATTATCAAAAGAGATTGCTGATAAATTAAAAGAAATGATGAGATATAATGTTACTGCAAATTATGGAGATTCTATGTTCCCGGGACTAAATGTGTGTGCAAAAACAGGAACCGCTGAGGTGGGAGAAAATCAAAAACCTCATGGATGGATGGTTGGATTCTCAGCAAATGAAGACACTCCTCTTGCGTTTTCTGTAGTAGTAGAAAATGCAGGATACGGTTCCAAAACAGCTGGGCCAATTGCTTCTAAAGTGTTAAATCTAGCTGCTAAAAAGTATTAAATAAGCAATGAAAATTGACATTTATATCAATTTTTGGTACAATAATTTGGCGAAACTTTTAAGGAGGTTGGTTTGTTATGGAAACTGTCTTAAAGACCAATAATGTTACTAAGAAATTTTCAAAAAAAACTGCAGTCTCTGCCGTCAATATGAATATAAAAAAAGGTGATATATATGGATTTATCGGCAGAAATGGTGCGGGTAAAACCACTCTTATAAAGATGCTGGTTGGCTTGTCTTCCCCCACTAGCGGAACAATTGAGCTATTTGAAAATAAAAATCTAAACAAAGAACGTCATCGAATAGGTACAGTTATAGAAGCTCCTGCATTTATTCCACATCTTAGCGCTAAGCAAAATATGATTATTCAATGGAAATTGCTTGGTTCTAAGGATAAATCTATAATTGAAGAAACTTTGAAACTTGTTGGACTTGATAATGTTGGCAAGAAGAAAGTGAAAAAATTCTCTCTTGGCATGAAACAGCGCCTTGGCATTGCTATGACGTTGATGGGGAAACCTGATTTTTTAATTCTTGATGAACCTACAAATGGCTTAGATCCTGAAGGAATTATCGAAATTCGCCATATGTTAAAAAAGTTAAACCAAGAAAAGGGAATAACAATTCTTATTTCTAGCCACATTTTAAGTGAACTCTCTAAATTAGCCACAAGATACGGTATAATTAATGAAGGCGTTCTTATAGAAGAGTTTACTGAAAAAGAGCTTGTTAAACGTTGCCAGTCAAGTCTTATAGTTAAAGTTGATAACGTTAGCCGGGCTTGCGAAATATTAAAAAATGATTTGGCTACGGATAAATTTTCTGTTCTTAACGAAAACACTGTAGAAATTTTTGATTTTGTAAATAATCCTGGAGATGTAACCAAAGCTTTATCTAAGAATGATATATCGGTTGATTCTATTTCTACTAAGTCTGTTGATTTGGAAGACTACTTTATGAAAGTGATTGGAGGCAGCAAAAATGATTAGGATATTAAGCACAGATTTTTACAAGGCCTTTAGGACGCCTTCTTTTTGGATAATATCAATTGTCAATATTTTTTGCTCTTTACTTTTATCAATATCAATGTTTTGGATTTTTAATGTTTTTTTAGAAAATCCAGATTTGGAAGAAGTTTTGGCTGGATCTACGCAAAATTTCTTTCAACTCGCTCCTGGAATTATTTCTAGTTGTACTTTTTTAATCGGAATTTTTGCCTCTATGTTTACTGTTTCTGATTTTAATTATGGCACAATCAAAAATATAGCATCAAAAGGCTATAGAAGAGAATATATCTATGCGTCTAAATTCATAACAGTATTAGCTTTTGCAATAATAAATCTTTTACTTTCTTTTATTACTTCTTTTATTACAGCTCAGATAATGATAAACAATAAGATCCCTGACTTTTTTAAATTTAATAATGATTTTTTTGCTGAAATTTCAAAATATTCACTTCAGCTTTTAGCTTACGTTTCTGTTGCTATTCTTTTGGCTATGTTGATTCGTTCTTTAGGTGCTTCACTTGCCGTATTTCTTGCTTTTGTATTTTTGGAAGGTAGTGCTACCCAGCTGATAAATAAACTGATTCATGATCTATTTAAATCAGATTTTTCTATTACACCATATACTATTGGGGGAGCTTTCTCTGTATCCGCTCAAACTACTCAAGGTATAATTGTGTTAGTAATTTATATTGTGCTTACCACTGCTGTAGGAATTTATACCTTTAAAATGCGGGATATAAATTAAAATATATAAAATTATTACAAGATACGTATGCAGGTGAAGATTCATGTTCTCGGTAGGAATTGATTTAATAGAGATCGACAGAATAAAACATGCTATGAAACATAAAGCATTTCTTGAAAAAACCTTTGGAGAAGCTGAATACCTTGAACTAAAAGAAAGAAAGTTTGCACCTCAAAGCATTGCAGTAAATTTTTGTGCTAAAGAAGCTTTTCTTAAATCTTTAGGCAAAGGGTTGGGATCGTTAAAATTATCTGAAATAGAACTGTTGAGGAGAAAAAATGGTCAGCCTTATTTAAAGTTGAGTGGAAAAACCCTTGAATTTGCTGAAAAAGAGAAATTACACTTTTCCGTAAGCGCTACACATACTCAAAAATATGCAAGTGTAGTTATTTTGGCTTATAGATGTAAGTAGATGTTTAATTATATCAATACTCATGAATATAAATGCCGTGTTTGATAATATAATATATCGAACGCGGCAAAATTTTTAACTTACAGTAAATTTTATTAATTACTTTTTTAATTTAAGGAGTAAACTAATATGCAAAAGAAGTTTGTTGTTTTAACAGGTTTATTATTTTTAATACTTTTTTTGTCTGGGTGTAGTGATAATCTGACCTTAGACAATAAACCTACTACTTTAGAATTTAAAAGTGATCTAAGTATTAAATTTAAAGAGATGGAATTATCCGCCAATATAATTAGAACAGAAGATCATTCTGTTAGCATAACTGTTACTGCACCAGAAACTCTGAATGGGTTAAAAATAGAACGTAACAATTCTCAGAGCTCCATATCAAAAGGCGAACTTATCTTTAAAACAGATAATATTATTTTACCGAACTCTTCAGTTTTAAAGTCAATAATAGATATACTAGACTATATCGCCAATAATCCCGAAGAAGAACCTTACTATTCAGATAGCAAAGAGATTGATTTTATAGGAAAAATAAATGATGAAAAATTTGAAATTAAAGTAAACAAAAATATAGGATTCGTAAAAGAAATAAAAATTGGAGAAAACGTAGACGTTAACTTTTTTAATCAAGAAAAATTATAAAAATCAAATTTCTAAAACTTTCTCAAGTGCAGCTAACTTTACACAAACACAAAAAACTGACATGGCGGTCTTTAATTCTTCTATTGAAGGGTAAGATGGTGCAATTCGAATATTGCTATCATTCTTATCTATTCCATTAGGAAATGTTGCTCCAGCCTCAGTTAAAATCAGACCAACTTTTTTACATAAGTCAACTACTCTTTTTGCGCACCCATTCATAACATCTACACTAACAAAGTAGCCTCCTTTTGGTTCTGTAAAAGAAATAATTTTATTATCTGCAAATTCATTTTTCAACGTATTTACAACAATATCAAATTTAGGCTTTAGTATAGCACGATGCTTATTCATATGGCTTATTAAGCCCTCATAATTTTTAAAATATCTGGCATGGCGCAACTGATTTATTTTATCAAAGCCTATGGTCTTGAACGAATACATTTTTTTTATTTCTTTAATATTATTTTCAGAGGCTCCCAAAAAAGCAACGCCAGCACCTGGAAATGTTATTTTTGATGTAGAGCAAAAAATTATAGGCAGATCTTTAGAATTATTTTTTTCACACTCTGTCATTATATTCAAAAGCTTCTCTGGAACCTCCGTAAGGTCATGAATTGCATACGCATTATCCCAAAAAATTCTAAAGTCTTTAGCTGCAGGTTTTAATTTTGAAAATCTTCTTACTGTTTCGTCCGAATAAGTTATTCCTTGAGGGTTTGAGTATTTGGGTACACACCAAATTCCTTTAATTGATGCATCGTTCTCAACCAGGTTTTCAATTGTATCAATGTCTGGCCCTGTACTCGTCATTATAATAGGAATTGCTTTTATATTAAAATGTTTTAAAATTGCAAAATGCCTGTCATACCCTGGGCAAGGACACAAAAATTTAATTTGCTCTTGTTTTATCCAAGGCTCACTGCCACATACTCCGCTTGTCATAAAAAACGATATAACGTCAAACATCATGCTTAGACTAGAATTACCACCAACAAAAATTTGTTCTTTATTTACTCCCAAAACTGGTGCAAATATTTCTTTTAGTTCTGGCAAGCCATCTAAAATTCCATAATTTAAACAGTCTATCTCATCTTGAGCACTACAGTCTGATCTAGAATTTACAATATCCAAAAGCTCCCTCGACAAGTTTACCTGTTCTTTCGAAGGTTTGCCACGTGCCATATTTAATTTTAGATTTAACCCTTTTAGCTCTTCATACTCCTTTAACATCTTATCTTTTTCTTTATTCAATTCGCTTCTACCTAAATTTATGTAATTCATAAAAAAATCCCCTTTAATTTGTTACTATAATTATATTCTAACATTCGCATATAAGCAATAAAAAAGTAAAGTCACAGATTAATTCTCTGTGGCTTTCAATAATTTTAAAGATTTTCTTTTTTTATTCTAAATATTTTTCTTAAAAAAAATCCGAGGACCTTAGGACTTTTAACGACTACAATTTTCATAAAAAAGACCCTCCAATCTAGAATCTAAGTTAACATCGCATTAAACAAATGGCAAGCATTATTGATATAATAACAAGAAGTTTTACTATAAAAATAATTGGAACAAAGTATGATATTGCAAGGCCAATTACAAAAATAAGTGCTAATTTCCCTTGTCTACCATAGCAATTCATCGCATTCACCACCGATTTATTTTGTGGCTATAATTTTTACGTCGTTATCTTATTATATACATTTTTGCGAAAAAACGTGAAAATTGAAATTTTTTTATTTTTAATTAATAATTATTGGCATAAAAAAAGAATTTCAAGAATAGATTTACTTATAGAAATATAAAAAGAGAGGTCAAAACTTATGGATTACAATATCAAGAAAGAGCCTTTATTTATATGCGAACCCACTTTTGACGGAATCGTTGAGCAACCTGTCGACTTGGATTTTAGCTTGCCAGATTATTGTCCCGATATTCAAAATATCTTAAAATGTCAAATAAGCCCACAAATAAATTCTAAAAATATTTCTGGCGATAAACTCTATGTAGATGGTAATGCTGACATTCTTTTGATATATCTAGATGAAGAAAAAACAGCAATCAGGTGCTGTGAACACACTTGCCCTTTTTCTGCAACAATAAACCTTAACAATTCGATTCAAGATGCAATTATTCTTACCAAGACTAAAACTGAATATGTTAACTGTAGAGCCGTTACCCCTAGAAGGTTAGATATTCATGGAGCTTTTTCTATCTATGCTAAAGTTAAGTGTAAAAAAGAGAAAAATATTGTTTGCGATATTGATGGCACAGGAATAGAAAAGAAAAAAATATCAACTCAATGCAATAACCTGCTAGCTTTAGGACAACAAAATTTTAATCTAGCAGAAACTATAGACAAAGGCACCAAACAGCCAGATATAGAGTATATATTAAAAACATCTGTTAATGTAGATTTACAAGATTATAAAGCACTGCAAAATAAAGTTATGATAAATGCAGTAGCAAATATAAAAATAGTTTATATTAGCGATTTAGAATATAGCAATATAGAAATTTTTGAACATAGTATTCCGATTAGCCAGATCTCAGACATTGAGGGCATACAGGATGATTGTAATTGTGACATTGTTATCGAAGTTTTAAGTCATAACATAAATATAAAACCTAGTGATAACAACGAAAACAATCTACTATCCTTTGAATGTAAGTTTGAAGTTACTGTATCTGCTTATGAAGAAAAAGAAGTAGATATTTTAGCAGATATCTATTCTACCGATTATGAATCTGAACCCAAATATGAAAAAGTCACCATTTCGAACATAATAGATAGTTTAGACGAATTAAATCTTGCAAAATGCAATATAGATATAAGTGACAATAATATTTCTGAAATAATTGACGCTAGTGGAAATATCACTAATGTAAAAAGCTTTATTAAAGATGGAAAAATAAAGTTTGACGGTAAAATCAATGTGTGTATTTTTGCAAAAGATGAAAATAGCATTCCTATCTATTTGGAACGACTTATAGAATTTAGCTGTGAATATCCAATTAATAATAAATCTGAAAATATCTTTTGCGAAGAAAATGTAGTATTAAAATCTTGTGACTGCCGTCTTATCGGTAAAAATTTAGTAGAAGTAATTGCAGAAATTCAAATCGGAGCATTCATTTACGTCGAAAATGTATATAATTCTGTAACAGACATCTTTGTAGACGAAGAAAAACCTAGAGAAAAAGATCAAAAAGCAGCTATTACTCTTTATTATGCAGAAGATGGTGAAGATTTATGGAACGTCGCACAAAAATATTGCACTTCAGTTGATAAAATAAAAAAAGAAAACGAAATAGATACCGACAAAATACAAAAAAGAAGTATGCTTTTTATTCCAATGTAAATTTTAAATAAATACAAAATACGTAAACTTAGGAGGAAGTAATTTTGGAAGAAAAAAATATTTATCAAGACATAGCCCAACGAACAAATGGAGATATTTATATTGGCGTAGTTGGACCCGTTAGAAGCGGAAAATCAACTTTTATAAAACGATTTATGGATAGCCTAGTGATTCCAAACATGGATAGCAGCTATAAAAAAGAGCGGGCCTTAGATGAGTTGCCACAATCTGCAGCAGGAAGAACAATCATGACAACAGAACCAAAATTTATTCCAGAAACTGCAGCAGAAGTACATATAGGAGATAATGCTAGTTTTAAAGTCCGGCTAATAGACTGCGTAGGCTATATCGTTCCAAGTTCTTTAGGTTATATAGAAGATGAGCAGCCCAGAATGGTAAAAACACCCTGGTTTGAAGAAGCTGTTCCTTTTAATATGGCTGCCGAACTTGGTACAAAAAAAGTTATAACAGATCATTCAACAATTGGCCTCGTTGTAACTACAGATGCAAGTATAAGCGACATACCTCGAGAAGAATACGAAGAAGCTGAAGAACGTGTAATCAATGAATTAAAAGAAATAAAAAAGCCTTTCATAGTATTACTAAATAGTATGTATCCTACAGCAACCGAAACTAAAAATCTTTCAAAAGCCTTAACAGAAAAATATAAGGTTCCAGTTCTCGCAGTTAACTGTCTTGAGCTTAGTGAAAACGAAATTAAACGTATTCTCGCACAAATCCTATTTGAATTTCCTATAAAAGAAATTAAAATAGACATGCCAAAATGGTTAACTTCGCTTGAAAAAACTCATTGGTTAAGAAATGAAATCTATTCTACAATAGAAAATTTTTCTAAAAGCATAACAAAAATAAGAGAGATAAACTATATAACTGATAATATAACTTCTTGTGACTATATTGATTCTGCAAAAGCTATTTCAATAGATTTAGGCGCCGGAAATGCTAGAATACTAACAGAAATTTCACCTAATTTATTCTATAAAGTTTTAGGTGAAAAAACTGGCCTAGAACTATCAGATGAAACTGATTTGTTAGATTGTATGTTATCACTTTCTGCAATAAAAGAAAAATACAGCAAAATCAGCCAAGCATACAACGATGTTCTCGAAACTGGATACGGTATTGTTATGCCTTCTACAGAAGAATTATATCTTGATGAGCCGGAAATTATAAAACAAGGTGGAAAATATGGTATACGCTTAAAAGCTTCTGCTCAATCCATACACATTGGATATATCAAACAGAAATTTTGTATTCAACATTGGTCCAATAGAATATGGACGACAGCACCAAAAATATTACAAAGTTCAATTTTATATGAATTTATCCGCTTAAAATATGCACATGTATTTTATTACAATACATGTGCTTTATTTTAAATAACTAACTTTAAGGTCTAATAAAATTCAATTATTTAAAATCAAATATTTAAAGCTAAACAAAACTATTCAAAAATTTTTAAAAATCATTTTTCTATAATAAAAAAATTAACATTATAAAGATCTATGTTTTTATTATTCCAAAAACTTGAAACGAAGTATAAACAATAAAGTAAAAAAGGAGATTTCAACAATGCTAATACTATTTGTAACAGCAAGTGCCGTACTTATTTTAGTGGTGATATACCAAGAGCGAAAATATAAGTATTTTCAAGAAATAACACTGACAATATTTAGAGAAGTGTGCCGTAAATGGCAGCCTACCGATCCACCTTTTGATATAGAGCACAGTAAAAAGGCAGAGT
>CALWUI010000029.1 GCA_944384705.1 uncultured Clostridia bacterium | reverse complement strand
AATATTTCTTTTTCATTATCACTTATGTGTTGGTAGCTTCTTGCCATAAAAATACCCCCTATGGTAATTATTTTATTCTACCATATGAGGGGCTTTTTTTCTATTGTCCTCTTTTACTGGGCTTGTTCAAAAAAGTGATGCTGCTTTTTTATTTTACTTTTTTATATCATTAAATAACGGCGAAATTTTGAAAAACATGAAATGTTTTGCGTCGCATAAAATATCTTTACTGGCAATCCGCAAAACGTCTTGTTTAAATATCTGGTAAAAACTAGAACATACTTTAACGGCGAATTTTCTAAAACTTCTGGAAAAACATTTTCCCCGTGCTCTGGTTCATATTGCCAGAGTATGACACCGAACTCAAGCTAGTGCAGCCGCTGAATACATTGTCTCCCATAGATGTGACGCTACTGGGTATTTTTACCGAAGCTAACCTATCGCAGGATTCAAACGCATTACTGCCAATTGAAGTTACTTTTCCTGGTATTATTATTGATTTTAATTCAGAACAAGTTTGAAAACGTCCATTCCTCGATTGATGTTAAGCCATCTGGCATAATTATTGATGTTAAATTGGTACAATCACTAAATGCATAACGTCTAATTGAAGTTACACTATTTGGGATCGTTACCGATTTTAAACTAGTACAATATCTGAATGCTTCATTCACAATATTAGTGACTCCATTTTCAATTACGACGGATTCTATATCATTTCTGTATTCTGACCAGGGATGTTTATCCATATTCCCAGTACCATATATCCTAAGTTCTCCAGTTGAAGCAGTAAATTTATATTCTACATTTTCTCCACATTCTCCCTGATCATCTGCCACTTCAGCTATCAGCTTAGGGCGTTGCTTGTCCGCTGTTTGATTTGCTGTTGCACTAGCTTCAAAAAAATTTAGTCCTAAAGTAGCTAAGGTGCAAGCAATAGACAAGAATTTTTTAAACTTTTCATTGTAACTTCCTCCTAAATATTTTATTATTCCAATTATATCCTATTTCCCTCTCTAAATCAAATTTTTATATATGAGTGATACAAAAAAATTATATATTTAATAACAAAATAAACAAGTGAATTTGCATAAAATTCAATCTACTCAGTATGAACAAGATTTACTCTTTTGGAAAATTTCAATTTCTTATTATTCGAAAAATTTTACGCAAAAAACTATTTTCATATATGAAATTATAGATATCTATAAAAAAAGGTGCATACCCACTTACTGAGTACGCACCTCTGCGAAATTTAAAGTCTTAGGAGACAATGAAAAAATTAAAAATTTGACAGCTTCTTTATTATATCTCTTTTTATTCATACTTTTAGTAAAATTTATTTTTTGTTCAATTATCTCCGAAAAACAGCTTACTTTCCTAATTTTTGTTTATTTGATTTGAATTTTATGAAAATCCCCACTGCTAAAATCAGCACAAGAGTTATTCCAACAACTGTAAATAATATTGCTCGATTCTGCGCGGCTTTTTCCTCTTCGCTAAGCTTATCTATCAATGAATACGGTGAAAAATTGTCAGTTTTAACACAAACGTAATCATTTCCATCTATATTAACTAGTTTTTCTTCAAATTGAATATCATCGCCAATTTGCCGCAATACAACTTCCAAGTCGTTTTTATCGAGCCCATCAATTACCTGAAAATATAGCTCTACTTTCTCAGACAGGGGCATAGGCAATGGCGCTCCGTTCTCATCCTGTAATTCTATTTCATAGTGAAATTGCTTTTCAATTTCATAATTTTGTGGATCCAAGCCTTCAGCATTAGTTACAACTTTTGCAACTAATTTTGTTCCATCAGGAATTACGCTATTAAGGCCTCTAACTAAAATTTTTTGATCTTTGCCACTTATCTGTACAACGGTTTCTAGCTGTACAATACTGTCCGCAGTTAAATCAAATGCACCTTCGTCAATATTAATAGGCTCCGTGGCATATTTTATCTGGCTCTGAGTCGAATTCGGGTCGTCCATTTCGATCCAAGCTCTAGCAGCCGCGGCAGTGCCTGCAAACTCCGGTATATCCTCGTAGGTTAGAGTCTCATCCTGAACTGTCTGAGAAATAGGCTGCGAATATTGTAATAGTTTTCCACCATAAGTAGTTGCCAAAATTACCAATCGGCTGCCGGCAGGCGCTGAATAAGTAAGCTTATCTCTATCAGCAGCAATAGAGGCCGCAGCGAGGTGCTCGTCGCTAGAGAGCCGCAACTGCATCGGAGAAGCTTGTGGAACTTCTACAACGCCTGAGCCAAGGTTAGCTGACGCCGCAGATGCGAAGATTACAGATGACAGATCTAAATTAAAAGCGAACGACACGGCGGGATAGTCGAAAATCATATTGTAGTACGTGACAAAGTCGCCCGGTAGCACGATGAGGGCATTGCTGAAACTACCAGGATTAGGCGAGCGCAGCCAGGAACGGCCTGCCCAATAAGCCTTGTCAATCACAAAATTGCCTTGTTGTGAACCTACGGTTATGCTCGTAATGGTGCTAGAATAGTTAAATTCCCCGTTACAAAGCGCTACATACAGCTTGTCCGTCGTTTTGTAGTCTACGCTATTTTTAGTGTCTTTTGTTGTAATCGTAGTATCGTGTATAGCGCTCTGTTCGGCAGGCGTAAAATATTGACCAACTAACGCCTTTGCTTGCGCCCTTAAGTTGCTTGCTCCCCAATGGTTTAAATACACTGTTTGTGCCGCCGTGCTGCCATACCCCGAATCCGTATTCTCAGGTGTATACTGCTTATTTCTCCAACCAGTCTGAAAAAAACTATTCGAGTTTTTATCCAGTTTATGACAGCTCATCATTGGCTCCTCGCCATACAGTACCAAGGTCCCATCAGCATCAACTCCAGCCACCAGCCACGTCATTGGTATGTTAGCTGCAACGGTTTTAGTGTTTGACAAGTTGCCGCGCGTGTAATATTTTACTTCTTTCGGCCGCGTTCCAAAGTTTATGCGTCCAACCTTTTCTGAATTCTCTGCTTCTAGGCTAAATACACCAGAATCCTTCAAATCGGCTGCTGTTGCGTACAGCTGCTTCGGGATCTCACATAGGTCACAAGTTTCAAACTTTTGACATAGCCCTGCGATGTGCCCGCAGCAGAACCCCCAGCTTGATTATAATCGAATTTTAAAGTATATTTACCAGGCAGCAGATCAATTTTAGTTGTTGTATAGGATTCTTCCTCTTCTGAGCGGGTTTGCGTTTTTATTGTTTTTGATTCGGAATCAACCAAGGTGTACGTCAAATCGTATATACCAGCGTAGCAGCTGACCATCCAGTCAAACTGCAGCGTACCAAATGTGCTTAGCTCAAAAGGTACCTCCATTGAGCTCGCACCAGTATCGAGTGAAGCGTTTAAAGAAAAATATTTTTGTTCTCCTTCGTCCCACTGCCATTTGCTCTCGTCAGTGCCATCGGTGCTTAGAGTGTCTGGATCCGGCGTCAATACTGTTCCTGTTGTAGTTGGCTCCGCCGCGTAAGCTGTATGACTTTGCCAGCCAAGCGGCACCATTGCCAACATCAAAGATACACTAACTCCCAGGGAGATCAATTTTTGTGCAAGTTTATTGTGTATCTTGCCCCACCAACCCTACGTGATTAATAGAATTTTCAGTCTTTTTGCTAAACTTTTCGCAAATTTCGTTTAATTTTAACATTTAAAACACTCTTTTTATATATAAATTTACTTAAAAAAAGTATTTTCATTATAATACAATTTTTTGCAAAATTCAAGTATCTTATGTGTAGAATTTTTATCAAATTTTTTGTGCAAATTTTGCATAAATGCTTAATTTTTTCCAAAAAAGCATTATGCTTCTTGCGCGGATACTACTCATCATGCTCGCCGATCGCATATGCTATTTTCTGCTAGGTAAGGCAGCGGATATAGCGAAGTGCCAAAATTGTCCGTATTTCGCTGTCTTCAGCTGCCTGATTAACATCTCCAGACGATTAAGTTCACAGAGGTTCTTTTTCAAATTCTTCTCCAGAAGAGTCTTTAAGTCTGTGATTTTTGCCGCCGTTTACATTTAGATTTTAGATTTATTAGAATATTTATGGGGATATACGCTGACTTTGAGAGTATTCTCTTATAAATTTCCACTCCGATTATTTCGAATCTATAAAACGTAAAAATTTTGCCAATTTTTGATATTATCCAGTTGGTTGACACTATTGAGTGCGAGGGAATCACGACATTGGATACAAACTTCGATTATACTCCCTTTTAGCACTATATAGTCCTAAGTTCTCATTAAAAACATAAGTGAACTGCTTTTTTCAATATATAGAATCTTATACGTAACATTTGGAAATTTCACTTAATCTCACAAGTATTTTATAGAAATACAAAATTTTTTTAACCTTGACTAAAATATTAATTCTCACGCATGAATAAAAATTCTAATAAAGAAAATTTCTTAGAGCGCAAACGGTACCCAAAATTCACCTAGTGTTCATTGAAGTCCTAGTTATAACATACTTGCCTTTTTTAGAATTACTGTTTTATATTTTTCTCTTTTATAATTAAATTCAGTAATTACTTATTTGATTGACAGAGGAGTTTAGAAAAACTAGCTTCTTATTTTGATGATATATTCTTATGTTTTATAATAAAAACGCAAAGGATTGCAAGAATTGTTGCAGTAGCAAAAAATAAAATAAAGTTAAAAGAATTTTCTCTAACCACAAGTGGTGCAGAAGAATTTTGCAGCTCTACGCTATTATTTTTGACATTGTCCTCATTGAGCAATTCATCAGTATTATTGCTATCATCATTAATTTTTACATTTTCATCCATAGTTATAATTTCTGTGTAATCATCATCTTCAATATCATTGGCAGTATTTTTGCTTAGCCTATTAACTGTTACTGTATAAATTTTTTTAGATTTTTTATCTGCAGAAGTAACGGTCAGATTGATATCTGTAGATGTGCCAGCACTTTTTAAAGTTTTTCTATTAGCTTTAACAGATGCTTCCTGATCTAATGGAATCGCTTCAAATTCCATAGTACTTTTCGAGTATGGCACTTCAACAGAATATTTAGTGATGTCGGAAGAAAACGCCGGAGATAATTTATATTCTGCAGCAGAAAGCTTCGCAAGATCACAATTTCCTTCACCAGACTGAACAACATTGATTGTAATAGGATCGATTTCTGGCAAAGGAAGAGCCTGAGCTTCATAATCACATATGCCATCGATTGTAGCAGAGATGGTATTGGTGCCAATGTCACAATTTGATAATACTTTAAAATTCAGCTCTAGAACAATCTTGGAATCTCCAGAATTTAAATCAAATCCACGCTCAGAAGTTACATACAAAATATTTAAGTCGTTTCCATTATTATAACTTTCGAAATCATCGTTATTTATATAAGAATAAATCCCTTTATATGTTAGCTTTGAGCTATCAAAATTAACTTTTAATCGATAAGCAGAAATATTTATAGGTTCACTATTTGCTAAAAGGCTAAGACTAACAGTGAATTCTTCGCCGCTAACAGGAAGGACATTATCACAAATCAAAGATGCTCCAAGAGCATTGTCGCTATAAGCTACACCCTTTTGAGATAAGAAAATACAAGTTATAAAACATAAATATAGCATAATTTTTAGTCGTTTCAACAAAACTACCAATCCCTTTTGTTTTTACTTTGATAAATTATATCATATTTTTATAAAATTACTCAATACTTGATTGATTTTAAATATTTGAAAGAAACCTAAAAAAATTACAGAAATTGTTAAACGGTTTTATTCTTCTTCTTTTTAAGTAAAAAGACTATTAAATATAACAAAATAAATCCTATTAAAACGGCGATCAAGGCAAAAGGATTCCCTTCTTCGCCGGTTTTTATATTTACCCAAAGAGAATCAATAAATGCATTTAACTCATCAGGTAAAGCTGTAAATACTTGCGCGTTTTTAAGCACTTGATCATCCGGATAACATATTTTATTGTTAGCAACTTTTGGATCGAGCTGACTTTTTGCTGCGGATTCTGGAGAAGAATAGCCGATATACTTTATATTTTCTGCCGCAATTTTAGGATCGCACATAAAATTTATATAAGCCAAAGCTTCGACTGGATGCTCAGCATTTTTAGGAATACACATAGCATCAACAAATTTGTTGGTTCCTTCTTTAGGAATAACAAATCCAATATCTTTGTTTCGCTCCAATAAAGTTGCTGCGTCTCCGTTATAATATGGGGCCAAGGCCGCTTCTCCGTTTGACATTTTATCAAATATCTGATCCATAACATAAGCTTGTACAAGTGGTTTTTGCTGTTTTAAATCGTTAGCTGCCTTCAGCCATTCTGATTTTTTAGAAGAATTCAATGATATTCCTATCCTAATTTGAGAGATAGCAAAAGCATCTCTAGGATTATCGAACATCAATATTTTGCCAGAATATTTTTTATTCCATAAAATATTCCAATTTATATTTTTTTCTTCCTCATCAACTAATTTTTTATTATAAAATATTCCAACGAGCCCCCAAGTATATGGAACAGAATATTCATTTGTTGGGTCGTATTCTAAAGATCTAAATGACTCATCTATATGAGAATAATTAGGAATTTTCTCAAAATCAAGTTTCTTTAACATATCCATTTTGATCATTTTAGATATCATATAATCAGAGGGAATAATTACATCATATTTAGCTCCACCATTTTGTATTTTTGCAAAAAGAGACTCATTACTTTGAAATGTGCTGTAATTTACATATATTCCAGTTCTTTTCGTAAATTCTTCGTTTACATTTAAAGCTCCATTTGAACCGTCAGAAATATATTCGCCCCAATTATACACATTTATTGTGATTTTAGATTTTTGACTGTTTTTGTATAAAATAAAGCTAAAAACAACAATAAAAGACAAAAAAAATATAAATATAAAAAAAAATAATTTTTTTTTCAATCTTTATTTCACCTAATTTCGGCAAAGAATTATTTATAAATTTTAACCTGTTTAAAATTTGCTGCCAGAAGTAATAAAAACACCACTGCGAACAAAATTGTAGATATCGCATTTATTTCTGGACTAACAACTTTTCTAGTCATAGAATATATGGCAATAGGCAAGGTCTGTACTGTCCCACTCGTAAAATAACTTATAACGAAATCATCCATCGACAGCGTAAACGCCATAACCATTCCGCTTGCGATTCCTGGCATAATATCTGGCAAAATAACCTTAAAAAAAGCCTTAAAAGGAGCGCAACCTAAATCTTGGGCGGCTTCGTAAATATATTGATTAATTTGACGAAGCTTTGGCAAAACAGATAAAACAACATAAGGCAAACAAAATGTTGTGTGTGATAAAATTAGTGTAAAAATTCCTGGTCGAAGAATTTTAAAATTATTATAAGAAAAAACAAATAACAACATCAACCCCACACCAGTAACGCTTTCCGGATTTACTATAGGAATATTATTTATACTCATAATTAATTTTTTTGAAAATTTATTTAGTTTTAAAATTCCTAAACAAGCAATTGTTCCAATAATAGTGGCCAAAATAGAAGCTACTGCAGCAACGACTATAGTATTAAAAATAGCATGCAAGATTTCTTTATCAGAAAATAATTTTAAATACCACTTTAAAGAAAATCCACTCCAAACATTTCGGCTTTTTGACTCATTAAAAGAGAAAATAATTAAAACTAAAAGCGGAGAATATAAAAAAAAGAAAGCTAGACTCATATATATCTTATATATTAATTTAGATTTCATATTTAACAACATTCCTTTTTTTACTTTTAAACTATTTGCATCCAACCTCATCTAAGTCTTCATCAGAGTCATCAAATTGATTCATTATTCCAATAGAAATAAAAATAAGAATCATCAACACAAAAGAGATTGCCGAGCCAAGATGCGGGTTATATGTGCTGCCTAAAAACTGCATTTCAATAAGATCTCCAATTAAAATATTTGCCCCACCGCCAAGCATTTTTGATATAATAAAAGTGCTAACAGCCGGCACAAAAACCATAGTAATTCCAGAGATAACTCCCGGCAAACTAAGTGGCAGCAACACTTTTAAAAAAACGTTACATTTGCCAGCTCCAAGGTCTTGAGCCGCTTCAACGATACGCTTATCTATTTTTGCTATAGCAGAGTATATAGGCAAAATCATATATGGTAAAAAGTTATATACCATTCCCAAGACAACCGCACCAGATGTATTTATAAACGAAATCGGTGCAACGCCCAATATTGACAAAAATCTATTCAAAAGGCCATTATTTTCCAAAATTGTCATCCAAGCGTAAGTTCTAAGCAAAAAATTTATCCACATAGGCAGCATTATAAGCATAATTACAATATTTTGTTTGTCTACAGAGATTTTTGATATAATATAAGCTAATGGGTAACCCAAAATAAGACAAACAATTGTAGAAATAGCCCCCAAGCCAATCGAGCGTAAAAATACATTTGAATACCTACCAACATAAAAGAAATTTTCTAACGTAAACTCTCCTGATTTATCTGTAAAAGCAAAAATAAAAATTAAGGCCATTGGAATAATAGTAAAAATTAGCATCCACAATATATAAACTATTGAAAAGTTTTTTATTTTCATTTTTTTTCACTCACATTACAATTACAATCATAAAGCAAATTTTCTTCATAAATTTCGTACATTTCATCGCTAAAAGCGCTGTAGTCACCGTATTCTCCCGAATACTCAGACTTTTTCATTATATGTATATCATCCGGCTGCAAAATAAGGCCGATAACATCTCCAGATTTTTGACTATCTGTTGATTGAA
Organism: uncultured Clostridia bacterium; assembly: GCA_944384705.1. Classification (GTDB taxonomy): domain Bacteria; phylum Bacillota; class Clostridia; order Oscillospirales; family Acutalibacteraceae; genus CAG-557. The sequence goes on along the minus strand of CALWUI010000029.1, from coordinate 33,694 downwards.
TCATCCACTTAAATCCATCAATATCCACAATAATTTCGTAGTGAACACCAATAAAAGTAACTGAAGTAACCGTGCCGGAAATATGCCCATTTTCTGGTGAAGTAACTTCAATGTCTTCAGGACGAATTACAACATCAACCTTTTCGTTTTTAGCAAAACCAGAGTCAAGACATTTAAACTTTCTTCCTGCAAATTCAACCAAATAATCGTCAATCATAATTCCATCTATAATATTGCTTTCTCCTATAAAGTCCGCAACAAAAGCATTTTGAGGCTCGTTATAAATATCTTGTGGCGAACCAATCTGCTGAATATTGCCGTTGTCCATAACAATTACAGTGTCCGACATAGAAAGCGCTTCTTCTTGATCGTGAGTAACGAAAATAAAAGTTATTCCCATTTTTTGCTGGATTTTTTTGAGTTCCGCCTGCATATCTTTACGCAATTTTAAATCCAAAGCTCCTAAAGGTTCATCCAGCAGCAGAACTTTTGGGTTATTTACAAGAGCTCTAGCAATAGCAACTCGTTGTTGTTGGCCACCGGATAAATTTGCTATATTTCTTTTTTCGAAACCAGATAAACTAACCATTTTGAGCATTTCTTGTACTTTATTTTTTATTTCATCCTCAGGTTTTTTCTGAATTCTCATACCAAAGGCGATATTTTCATATACATTTAAATGAGGAAAAAGTGCGTAGTTTTGAAAAATAGTGTTAACTTCACGTTTATGAGCGGGCATTTTAGTTACGTCTTTACCAGCAAAAAAAATGCTACCACTGTCAGGTTGAACAAATCCTGCAATTATGCGCAAAATTGTAGTTTTTCCACATCCAGAAGAGCCAAGAAGCGTAACAAAGTCTCTATTTTTTATATCGAGATTAAAATTTTTTAAAACGATATTTCCATTAAATGAAACTGTAATATTTTTTAAAGAGATTATCGTATCTTTTTTCAATTTTTTATCTCCTTTTAGCCTAAGAAAAATCACAGAACTTAAGCACTTATAAAATGATAGTTTGAAAAGTATAAAATGTCAACATAAGATGTAATACATCCGCGAATTTGAATAATAATAAATAAATATATTTTAAAATATAAGAAATTATATCAGTATTTTACAGAATTATAAATTGGACCTTAAAAAGACTTGAATGTCTTTGAATTTTTTGATATACTTTTTATGTCTTGCGGAATAAAATATTGGTATTATTATAATTTTGCAAAGGAGGTATCCCTTTCTTTTGATATTTCTTTAAATTTTATACCAGATATTTTGATTTTTAATCAAACCCGCAAAAATTTATAAATATTTAACTTTTAATAAGTTTTTAAATAAGGAGAATGTAAAAAAATGACAACCCAAGAACAAACTCAACCTAAAGAGTTTAATAAGTTTCAAGAATTAATTTGGCCTATACATAACTATGAGCTAAAAAAATTCTTACCGATGAGCTTTTTAATGTTTTTTATACTTTTTGTATATACTTTAGTCCGAGATTTAAAAGATATATTCGTACAGTATCATACAAATATGTGGGCAGGAGCCGGCAAGGCAGACACTGCTCAGCTTATAAGTGCACTTAAGGTTTGGTACGTTATGCCAGCAGCTTTTTTAGCTGTTATCGCTTTTAACTATTTGATGAACAAATTTGATGCAAAAAAAACATTCTATATAATAATTTCTTCATTTATGATTTTTTATGTAATTTATGGTTTTCTGCTTTATCCTAATCTCGATAAATTGATTATGAGCACAGAACAAATTACTGCTATGACTGAAGCCGCTCCTTCTTTTTTTAGAACTTTCTTAACTTGTTTGGGCAATTGGCCAACGACAATATTTTATATTATATCAGAAATTTGGGGAACAATGGCTATTTCCTCCTTGTTTTGGCAGTTTGCTAATGCTTCTACAATGAAGACAGAAGTAAAAAGATTTTTTGGTCTGTTTTCTTTAGTTGGAAATATCGGGACAATTATTGCTGGACTTACTATAAAGACTGCATTAAAAGATGCTTCTGTTTCTAATGTTAGAATGCTCATGATAGCTGTTTTGTCAGTAGGACTAATTATTATGGCTATTTATTGGTATATAAATAATAAAGTTCTAACAGATCCAAGATTTTTTGACGCGTCTCAAGTTAAACCTAAAAAGAAAAAAGAAAAAGTTAGCATGTTTGAAGGTATCAAGATTTTATTTACGAATTCTTATTTACTCTTGATTGGCGTGCTTGTTATGGGTTACGGAATTGCAATAAATTTTGCTGAAGTTATTATGAAAGCACACATGAAAGAAGCTTTTGATGGTCCTGGCTACGCATCGATGCAGGGGAATATCTCTATATTTACAGGCATATTTTCAATATTTGTTGTTTTAATAGGTGCCTTTATTTTAAGAACTTGCAAATGGAGAACTTCTGCAGTTATTACTCCTTTAATGTTTTTAATTTTGGGAGGCATATTCTTTGCATTGGTTCTTTATAGAAAATTTGTTGCAGCAGAGATCTTTGGTATGTCTGCACTTATCTTAGCAACTTGGGTAGGAATTATTCAAGATGCATTGTGTAAGAGTATTAAATATTCTCTATTTGATACAACGAAAAGTATGGCTTATCTCCCTCTGGATGAAGATACAAAAACTAAAGGTCAGGCCGCTGTTGAAGTTATTGGAGGTAGAGCAGGTAAGGCCGGCGCATCGCTTATTCAGCAGATTATGTATGGAGTCGTACCGAATATAATGTATCATATTGTTCCGATTGTTGGAATTTTTGCAGTCACCGTTGTCGCTTGGATATTCTCTGTATTTAAACTGAGTACCAAATACGAAAAAGCAATCGCTGCTAATAATGAAGAAGAACTAAAATAAATTTATTTAATTTATATTTAACTAAAACAAGAGTTTGCTGACTATATTATGGATAGCAGCAAGCTCTTGAATTTTTATAAAAAATAAAATGTAAAAAAGAAAGCGTAGGAATATTGTTGAAGAAGTCCAGTAAAAACAGACAATAGGCAAAAAGCACCTCCTATGGTAGAATAAAATAACTACCATAGGGGAATATTTTTATGGTAAGAAGCTACCAACACATAAGTGATAATGAAAAAGAAATATTTAGAATTAAAGTCGCAAGGAATGACATTGCGAGAAATCGGAGAAAAATTCGGATTTACATATAAACAAGCATACAATTTCATTACCCGATACAATAAAAAGCAGAGAATGATTGAAGCAGTGCAAGCTATTCATAGGAAAGGCAAAACTTGCGAAAATCAAGACGGCAGTTCTCCTTCGTTGTCAAGACGCGGAAATCCTTATGACAATGCTTTAGCAGGAAATTCCTTTTCAATTCTTAAAACAGAGTGCATCCACAGAGTCAAGCTCGCCACCTATGAGGAGGATATCCTCCATCATAGGTGAATACATAAAATTCTATAACAATTTCCGTATTCAAACTAAAGCAAAACCAACTCCGCTTGAAAAACGAAATCAGTTTGTTGCTTAAAATTTAATTATTCTACCCTAGACCTGCTTTTTTGTGCTGTCTGCTCAACTTGTGGCAGTTCTATACCGCGTGGGCTCTATATATTTTTTATTTAAAAAGATCGTTCTTTAATTGTTCATTAAAAGCATAAGTGCTACCACCAGCAGCAGCCTCAAGAGCATCTGAGCTTAATTCGGTTCCATCTGATATTTTTTTAAATAACCTATCCAACTCATCTTTTGAAAAGCTTAACCCATTAGATTTGGCCAAAGAAGCCAACTCTGGTTTAGTTTTACATTCTTTTGCAAATTTTAGAAACTCTTTAATAGTCATGATGCTTCACCTCAAAAAATGGATACAGTAATTATATAATATGCAAATTTAAAATTCAACAAATACATAAACCTAAAAACAAAACCCAGGATAAGTTTGTTATTCCCAGGTTTATAATATATAAAAAAGAGAGTGAACTAACAAAAACTAAAATGGAAAAAATTAAACGGATCTAACAACCCTACCAGATCTTAAACAACGAGTACAAGCGTGAATTCTTTGAGGGGTGCCATTAATTAAAGCACGAACGCGTTTAACATTTGGTTTAAAAGTTCTATTAGAACGTCTATGAGAATGAGAGACTTTTATACCGAATGTATTTTTTTTACCACAAATATCGCATTTAGCCACACATATGCACCTCCTTAAGGGCAAATTCGTCAATAATAATATACTAACAGAGTTGAGTAAAAAAATCAAGTTTTTCTAAAATTTTATCCAGGAGCGAAAATATGTGTTTTTTGCTAAACTTGAAAAATTGTTTGCATATAGTTATAATATCTAATTAAGGAGTGATTTATGAATGTGGTTTTTGCAAAGTGGTATGACTTTAGAAATAGCATTAGTTACGATAGCGTCAACTCTTATTACAATTTTTTTAGTTATGCCAATTCATGAATGGGCCCATGGGTTTGTAGCTTATAAATTGGGAGATAATACAGCAAAATATAGTGGCAGACTGTCATTGAATCCTTTAAAACACATAGATCCATTGGGCGCGGCTTCGATGATCTTATTTAGATTTGGCTGGGCAAAGCCTGTTCCTGTAGACCCCAGAAATTTTAAAAATCCTAAAATCGGTATGGCGCTTACGGCTATTGCTGGTCCTGCAACGAATTTGCTTGCAGCTTTAATTTCGATGATAGGATTTTTTTCGATATATTATTTTGGTGCGACGGCTGTTGTAAAAGACGAATTTGTTATAAAGATAATTTCATTTGTAGCTGTGTTTTTGATTAGTTTTATACAGATTAATGTTGGGCTTGCTGTTTTTAATTTGCTACCATTGCCTCCGCTTGATGGATCTAAAATTTTGGCTGTTTTCTTGCCGGATAAATTTATTTATAAATATTATCAATACGAGACATATGTAATGTTAGCAGTTTTTTTCTTGCTTTTCACTAATATCTTAACAGGGCCATTGAATTTTCTTCAAAATTTAGTTTTAAATGCGATGATGCAGTTAGCTGCAATGCCTTTTGGTTTAGCAAAGTAAGATTTTATGGAAAAAATATCATACAAAATAAATGATTTTGAAGGTCCTCTGGATTTGTTGCTAGTTTTAATAAAGAAAAATAAGCTAAATATTTATGATATACAAATTTCAGAACTTTTAGAACAATATATGAATTACATAGCGGGACTAAAAGAGCAAAACATGGATGTCTCCAGTGAATTTTTAGAGATGGCTGCGAGATTAATTTATATAAAAACAGCACTTATGCTTCCAAAGCATGAAGAAGCAGAGACTTTAAAACAAGAATTAACTGATCAGCTTTTAGAGTATAGGCAATATCAAGAAATAGCTAAAAAACTGACAGAGAGAATAAGATTTGACTTTATTTCCAGAACGGCAGAAAAAATCTCTTTTGATACGTCTTATTCGAAAAGACATAAAATTACAGAACTTTTGGAGGCTTATGCTAATTGTGTTGAAAGTAAAAATAATAGACGATTACCTTCTGAAAAAGATTTTTCTGTAATAATTTCTCGAAAATTTTTTTCTGTATTTTCAAAGATTAGCTCTATTTTGAGTAAACTAAAAAAAGAAGGACCTATAAGCTATAACTCATTATTTTACGAAAGTAAGTCTAAATCTGAAATAGTAGCAACATTTTTAGCTGTGTTAGAGCTTATAAAAGATAAAAAAGTTGTTTTGAGTGAAGAAGGCAACAAAATAAGATTGTTGGATAGTGGTGATGTAGAATTTGGACGTAAAAAAAGCTAAAGCTGCTTTGCAAGCTGTCCTATTTGCAAGTGGAGAGGCAATATCAGCAGATAGACTTATAGCAACACTTGGCATAGAGAGGTCAACAGTTTTAAAATTGTTACAAAATTTGATGGATGATTTTGACAAAGATGAAAGTGGAATCTGCATCATAAAGCTAGATGATAAATATCAGATGTGCACAAAACCTCAATATTTTGATTTTATACAGAGGGCGCTGGATTTTCGCAGGCAAGTTCCACTTTCTCAGGCTGCTATGGAAGTTTTAGCAATTATCGCATATAACCAGCCGGTTACCAAATCTTTTGTAGAGAATATAAGAGGTGTAGATTGTTCTAATATTATTTCGAGTTTAACGACAAAAAATTTATTAGAAGAAAAAGGTAGACTTGATTTGCCAGGGCGTCCGCTTTTGTATGGAACCACTTTAAACTTTTTAAAATGTTTTGGAATTACTTCTGTAAGCGAATTGCCAGAATTAAAATTTGATAAGGAACGTAATAGTTGAAAATTTTGGAGGATAGATGCTATATATATACATTTTTTTGTCAGTGATTTTATTTTTTCTTATTTTATTGTGTTGTCCTGTTTTTTTGCAGTTATCGTTTAAAGAATCTTTAAGTTTAAAAATTAAATTTTTATTTTTTTCTATTAACGTGTATCCGCCTAAAAATAAAGATAAATTAAAAAAAGAAATAGAAAAAGAAGATAATAGAAAAAACTTTGTTTTGGTAAACAGCAAATTTTTTAATATAATAAAAGAAAGAGGCTTTTTTGGATTTTTAAAAATTTTAAGGTATTTAATTGATTTTTTTTTGGATTCGGCAAAAAGCCTTTTTAAAAAAATGCACATAACGTCATTTAATCTTTATTTGCTAGTTGCTGATGAGGACGCAGCAACTTTGTCAATTAATTATGGTAGAGTTTGCACACTGGTGGGCTATGCTAAATCGGTTTTGCTAAAAGATGTTGATGAAAAGAAATACAAAATAAAAATTGTTCCAGATTTTAAGAGGACAAGATCTGAGGTGGATTTTTTTACAAAAATTTATTTTTTCCCGATATCAGTACTAAAGTTGCTAGTGATATCTTTATATAAATTTGCTAAGAATATGTATATTAATAAAAATGCCGAAAGGGTGTAAAAAATGAGTGATTGTTCAATAAATAATATGGTTGATACTACGATAGAAAAAATAAAGTCTTTAGTGGATGTAAACACAATTATTGGAGAAACTATTAAGCTTGATGATGGAACAGCAATTATTCCAGTATCTAAAGTTTCTTATGGTTTTGCGTCTGGTGGATCTGAGTTTTCTGGCAAAAAAATTAATAACGAAAATTTATTTGGTGGAGGTAGCGGTGCAGGAGTTACTATCTCTCCGGTAGCTTTTTTAACGGTAAGTAAAAATGGTAATATCAAAATTTTACATGTTGAGCCGGTATTGTCTACAACAGAAAAAGTTATCGATTTAGTTCCTGATGTGGTAGATAAAATAGGCTCTATGATAAAAAAATCAGATAAAAATGAGAAAGACGATAAAAAGTAAATTTTACTTTAAATTTAATAATTTATTTTTTGATGCATATAAATTAGCTAAGAGCCTTTAAACTTATGAGGATGTGGCTAATTTGTGTAAGAAATTTTTATTTGCAATAATTTTGTTTTGCTTTTTTATATCAATAAATTCAACAATTGCTGCAGGAGAAGTTCCATCCTTATCGGCACAATCAGCTGTTGTAATATGTGCAGATAATGGCAAAATTATATATGGAAAAAATGAGCGTGAACCAAGACCGATGGCAAGCACAACAAAAATTATGACAGCACTTTTAACTCTAGAAGCAGCTCAAAATGAAGATGTAAAAGTTACAATTACAGACAAAATGGTTCCGGTAGAGGGATCATCAATGTATTTGCAAGTTGGGCAAACATTGCCGTTATCGAGTTTAGCAAAAGGAATGCTTACAGTTTCTGGAAACGACGCAGCAAATTCTGCCGCAATTACATTAGGAGGTTCTGTGGACGGTTTTGTTGACATGATGAATAAAAAAGCACAACAAATTGGTATGACTAATACATATTTTGAAACACCATCTGGGTTAGATAAAGGTAACCACCATTCCACAGCTTACGATATGGCTTTGCTTGGAGCTTATGCATTAGAAAATAAGTATTTTTATGAAATCTCTTCAAAAAAAAGAGTCGATGTACCTTTTATAAACCCAGATGAAATTAGAACCCTTTATAACGAGAATAGAATGCTCAAACGTTATGACGGCTGTATAGGAATAAAAACAGGATTTACAAAGTTAGCAGGCAGATGTTTAGTTTCTGCAGCAGAAAGGAATAATACAAGACTTGTAGCAGTAACATTAAATGCTGGAGATGACTGGAACGATCATGAAAAGTTGCTAGACTATGGATTTTCTAAAGTGGAAACAGTTTCTTATAACAACAAAAACCAGATTATGTTGCCGCTGGTTGGAGGATCAGTTAATGAAGTAGAAGTTTTTGCAAAAGAAAAGACATCATTTACTGTGGAAAAAGATGATAAAGATAAAATTGAAAAAATCGTCGAAGTACCAACATTTTTATATGCGCCAGTGAAGCAAGGAGAGATTGTGGGAAAGATTAAATATAAATTAGCAGATGATATTTTAGCTTCAAACGATTTAATTGTAGCTAAAGATGAGGAATATTTTAAGCCTCAAAAAAATATCTTACAAAAGCTATACGGATTTTTTGCTGGTTTATTTAGTTAATTTTGGAGGGTTTTGTGAAAAGAATAAGAATACAAAAAGTGCTTTCTGAATATGGGATTGCTTCTAGAAGAAAAGCAGAAGAAATGATAAAAAGTGATTTAGTGAAAGTTAATGGAGAAATTGCAAAAATAGGAGACAAAATTGATTTATCCCGAGATAAAATTTTTGTTGCGGGTAGGCCGCTTGAGCTTAATATAAAAAAATATTACCTTATGTTGTACAAGCCACGTGGATTTATTTCTACAATGAGCGATGAGTTTGGAAGAAAGTGCGTGGCAAGCTTGGTCAAAGATATTCCAACTAGAGTTTATCCGGTAGGAAGGCTGGACAAAGACTCTGAAGGGTTATTGCTTATGACGAATGATGGAGATTTTTCAAATAAAATTCTTCACCCATCTAAAGAGATAGAAAAAAAATATAGAGTAACAGTAAAACCAAAAATTACAGAAGATAAGTTGACTAAACTCAGTTCTATTACAAAAATAGATGACTATAAAATAGAACCTGCAAAAATAAATGTTTTAAAAGCAGCTGAAGATAGAACAGTTCTAGAAATTATAATAAAAGAAGGAAAGAATAGGCAAATTAGAAAAATGTGTGAGCAAGCTGACCTCGAAGTAGCAAGATTAAAAAGGACAGCAATAGGAGATCTCAAATTGGGTATGCTTCAGCCCGGCAAGTGGAGGGAACTTTTTCCACAAGAAATAAAGAAGTTATTAAAGAAGTAAAAAGGCTTAACTTTTGTTGATTTTTTGTTTATAATTTAATAAATATCTGTTTGGAGGCAGAGCATGAAACATTTAAAAATTACAGTTGATGGTCAATCTTTTGATGTTACAGTAGAAGAGCTTAGTGAAAAAAAGCCTGAAGATATGAAGGCAAATTCTAAAGACTGTGCACAGAAAGAAAAAGTAGAAGATATTTCTTTGATTCCTGGAGAAAAAATAATAGCGCCAATGGCAGGAAGTATCATTGATGTTAAGGTGGTTGTAGGCCAGTTTGTAAAAAAAGGTGACACAATTGCAATTATGGAAATTATGAAGATGGAAAATGAAATTGTAGCCACAATAGATGGTAAAGTTATCGCATTGCAAGCTGAAAAAGGTCAGAACATTGCAGCTAATCAAGTAATCGCTGTTTTAAACTGATTATTATTTATTGGCTTTAAAACCTGAGAACGCTTGAGCATGACGTTTTAACTTTAAGGTTATTTTGAGGAGGGAAGCGTTGTTGAAGAAGAAAATACTGATAACAGAAACTGTTTTGCGAGATGCACAACAATCATTAATTGCAACAAGAATGCCAATAGAAGATATGTTGCCTATATTAGAAAAATTAGACCAAGTAGGATTTTATTCATTAGAATGCTGGGGTGGAGCAACGTTTGACTCTTGTTTGAGATATTTAAACGAAGATCCATGGGAGCGGCTTAAAACAATAAAAAAATATTGTAAAAATACAAAATTGCAAATGTTGCTTAGAGGTCAAAATGTTCTAGGATATAGACATTACGCAGATGACGTAGTAGAATATTTTATTAAGCGCTCTGCATACAATGGCATAGATATAATTAGAACGTTTGATGCACTAAATGATATAAGAAATTTAAAAACATCAATTAAAGCAGCTAAAAAAGAAAATATCCATGTTCAAGCAGCGATAGCATACACTACAGGAGAAGTTTTTACAGATGAATATTTTGTTAACTATGCAAAGCAATTAGAGGATGAAGGTGCCGATTCAATATGTATAAAAGATATGGCTGCATTGTTAACGCCAAGGGCTACAATTGAGCTGGTAAAAGCATTAAAAAGTGCTGTTAATTTACCGATCCAATTGCATACACATTATACATCTGGCTTAGCTTCTATGTGTATTTTAGAAGGGATTGCAGCAGGTGCTGATATTATAGACACTGCACTTTCGCCATTTGCGCAGGGGCCATCGCTTGCACCTACAGAATCTATAGTGGCTGCGCTACAAGAAAGTACATATGATACGGAATTAGATCTGCATCTTTTAAATGAGATTCGTGATTATTTTATGAATCTTAGGGAAAAATATATAAATTCTGGACTACTAGATCCAAAGCTGTTAGTATCAGATACGAAAGCTTTAATTTATCAGGTTCCAGGCGGAATGTTATCTAATTTATTATCTCAACTTAAGCAATCTGGGCAAGAAAACAAATTTGAAGAAGTTTTAACAGAAGTGCCCAAAGTACGTAAGGATGTAGGATATCCGCCATTAGTTACTCCAACATCTCAAATCATAGGAGCGCAAGCTTTGTATAATGTCGTTTTGGGGCAGCGATATAAAATGTGCAGCAAAGAATTCAGGTCTTTGGTTGCAGGCAAGTATGGGCGAACGCCTGTTTCAATATCCGAAGAAATAAAAAAAGAGATTATTGGAGATTCAGATGTTGTGAACTGTAGGCCAGCAGATTTGTTGCAGCCAGAGTTAGAGAGTCTAAAAGAATCAGTTAAAGAATTTGCAAAGACAGAAGAGGATGTACTAACTTATTCTCAATTTCCAGATATAGCACTAGATTTCTTTAAAAATCGCAATTAAAAGTTAAAGCTACCGTACGATTAAACGGTAGCTAAATTTTATTATTTAATTTGATAATAAAGAAGATATTAAATTTATTCTAAATTTAATCATATTTAATAGATTTTTATTTTTAAATTTACTAGCATTATAAGAATGACGCCTATATTTAATTAAAGGAGTATTTATAAAAGCTATAGAATGTTTTTTTTCAGCCATTAAGCCGATCCATTGATCGTGCATAGGAATATTTTTAGGGAAGGGAATAACATTTTGCAAAAAGTCTCGTTTTAAGGCCATGCAACAACCTATATAAGAGTTATGTAAAATATTAAATAAGAAACCGCGATGGCAGTGTCTTAGTTTAAAAAAAGATGGAAATATAACTTCTTCCTTTTCGTTAATAACCATACAATCATGTAAAATAACATCGACATTTAAATTTTTAAAAGTTTTAATTACCTCACAAACTTTATTGTCAAACCAAATATCATCCTGATCGCTCAGGAATATATAATCATTTTTACAATGCCTAAGAGCGTTTTCAAAGTTTTTTACAATACCTAAAGATGATCCATAAAAAATTTTAATTCGGCTGTCACGAACTGCCAAGTCAGAGATAATACGATAAGTGTTGTCATAACTTTTGTCATAAGATATAACAATTTCATCATTGCAGCCAAGCTGATTCAAAATAGATAAAATTTGTTCTTTAACATATTTTTCTCCGTTATAAACAGCCATAGCAACAGAAATTCCCATAAATACACCTTTGAGCTAAAAAATTTCTTTAAAATAAGGAAGTCTACGATCTTTTGAAGACAGCAAAATGTCCATATCATTAGTTATAGGCCATTCTATATTGATATCAGGGTCGTTATAAATTATACCACCTTCATTTTGAGGATCGTAAAAATCTGTACATTTATAAACGAATTCGGCGCTATCAGACAATACCAAAAATCCGTGGGCAAAGCCGGCAGGAATATATAGTTGACGTTTATTTTCTGAGCTTAAAATAGCGCCGACCCACTTGCCAAAAGTAATGCTGTTCTTGCGTAAATCAACACCAACATCAAAAACCATGCCACTTATCACTCTAACCAATTTTCCTTGAGGTTTCTTGGTTTGAAAATGAAGCCCGCGCAGCACTCCTCTTCTAGAGCTTGACTGATTATCTTGAACAAATTTTACATCTATGCCAACTTCTTTAAATTCATCATAACGGTAGGTTTCTAAAAAATACCCACGATTGTCTCCCAAAACGGTAGGTTCGATTATAAACATTCCTTCAATTTTTGTCTTTATAAAATTAAAATTGCTCATAAAATTAAAAAATCACCACACCATCATTTTATTTTTTTAAAACACAAAAAATATCTGCCAGTCTGCCCTTAAAAGTAACAGCTTTTAGATAGGTATTTGAATATTTATAGAGATTAAAAATACTGCCTAATTTTTTCTCTTCCAAAGCCGACATACGGTTTTTAGCAAAACAAATGCTTTCATTTAAGACATTTAACTTATCTTCCGATAACAGATATCGGTAAACATCCAATGATTTAAGATAAGAATAAATTTTTTTTGCATTATTGAGTCTAAAATAATGTAAAGCTAATTTCTTTTTAGAGTTTTTCTGAGCAAATTGAGAAATACCAATTTTGTTTTCAGCATGTATACGATAGTTCATAAGAGGCGTATTAAAAAAGTAAAGACCGTCCAAAAATGCGGCAATAAGAGCAAGTTCCCAATCATGAATGCAAACGCTTTTAGTTTTTTCAAGATAAACATCTCGAACTTCTCTAGTAAAAGCGAGTGTGCATCCAGGAGAAACATTATAGTTGCATATAGTAGATAAATTTATTTTTACAGTTTCAAAAGGCATAATTTTAAATTTAATAAGATTATTATTTGAGCGCATAGGACTCTTATATTTTCTTATAAACAGATCATTCTCATCAATGACTTTAAAACTGGAATAAAGTGCTTTTACTCGCTCATCAGATTCAAACCGATTTAACATAGAATCAATTTTAGTCTTATACCATACATCATCCTGATCGCACAGAAAAATGACATCTCCAGTAGTTTTTTCAATAGCACTTTTAAAGTTCTTTAAAAACCCGATATTTTTCTCATTAACAAAAAGATGCCAATTTAACAATCGCTTTTTTTCTATAAAATTTTTTATAATATCTGCAGTATTATCAGTTGAAGCATCATCTGTAATTATGACCTCATCTATGAGTCTTCGCTGAAAAAGCAGCGAGTTAAGTTGTCTAGCGATAAATTTTTCACCATTATACGTTGCAAGAGCAACAGACACCTTACTCATATTAATTTTCTCCATAAATTTTTTTATAATAATCTTTATACTGACCGTTTGTAATATTTTCCATCCAAGGTTTATTATTAAGATACCAATCTATAGTAGTTTTGATACCAATATCAAATGTAGTTTCTGGTTGCCATCCCAAGTCATTATATATTTTATCTGGGCAAATCGCATATCGCTTGTCGTGACCTTTTCTGTCTTTAACAAATTTAATTAAAGATTCGTTAACAGAGGTATCAACATTTTCTTTTATATAAGATAAAATTATTTTAACGATGTCAATATTGGTGTGTTCATTGTGCCCACCAATATTATAAACTTCTCCGGTTTTACTATTGTTTAAGACCAAGTCAACAGCTTTACAATGGTCTCTAACATATAGCCAATCTCTAATATTCGAGCCATCTCCGTATATAGGCAAACTTTTATGATTTAAAGCATTATTTATCATCAAAGGAATCAACTTTTCAGGAAACTGATAAGGCCCATAATTATTTGAACATCGAGTAATGTTAATTGGAAGTTTATACGTATCAAAATATGCCATAACTATCAAGTCTGCACTGGCTTTGCTTGCCGAATATGGACTGTGGGGGCAAAGAGGGGTAGATTCAAAAAAGTAGCCATTACTATCAAGTGACCCATAGACTTCATCTGTCGAAACTTGCAAAAACTTACAACCATCGCGATATATATCCTCACCGACTGACCAATACTTTTTAGTAGTATTCAAAAGATTAACAGTGCCTTCAATATTAGTTTTGACAAAAGTTTCAGGTTCAAGAATGCTTCTATCCACATGACTTTCGGCTGCAAAATTAACAACGTAATCAATATTATAATGCTTAAAGACATTTTCAACAGCAACTTTATCACAAATATCCGCACGAATAAATTTATAATTTTTATTATTCTCTAAATCTTTTAAATTCTCAAGATTACCAGCATAAGTTAACTTATCTAAGTTGATAATTTTTATATTATCGTATTTTTCAAACATATAATGGATAAAGTTTGAGCCAATAAATCCAGCCCCACCGGTTATCAAATAAGTTTTCATATTTTGCCCTCCAATTTTAATCTATTTATATAAGCAAAAAGAGCATCTTGCCAAATTCGCATTTCATCACCAACCGTACACCGTAACATCAAATTATCAAGAACAGAATACGTAGGTCGTCTAGCAGCCCTAGAAAATTCTTGAGTGGAGCAAGGTTCTACACGACAATTTAGCCCAGCATATTTAACAATTAAAGAAGCAAAATCGAACCAAGAGGTCTGATGGCCATTCCCTGAGCAATGATATATTCCATAATTTTCAGTGCAAGCGATTTTTAATATATGGTGAGCTAAATCATTTGCATTTGTAGGAGTTCCAATTTGATCTCTAACAACTTTAATCTGTTTTTTCTCCTTAGCTAAATTTAATATAGTTTTAACAAAATTCTTACCGTTATATCCATATAGCCAAGATGTACGAATTATAAAAAATTTATCTGTTTGGGCGTTTATATATTTTTCGCCCAAAAGTTTAGACTTACCATAAATTCCGCAAGGAGAAGCAATATCCCACTCACAATAAGGTTTGGAGTTGTCTCCTGAAAAGATGTAGTCGGTAGATATATGTACCAATCTTGCAGCGATTTTGCTACAGTTCTTGGCAAGATAAAAAGGTCCAATAGCGTTTACTTTCATAGCGAGCTCAGGCTTAGTTTCGCAAGCATCAACATCAGTAAAAGCTGCACAATTTATAACAATATCTGGCTTAGTTTTCTCAAAAACGTAGGAAATATTTTGTTTACTTGAAATATCAAGGGTACCGCTATCTGCAGAAAAAATGTCACACTTATAGTATTTTTTGTCAATGGGGCCAATTTCACTTGATTTATTTTTTAAAACAGAAATTAATTCGCTTCCAAGCTGGCCAGTTGCACCGGTTACAAGTATTTTCAAAAAAATTCCTCCAAATAAAAAATCGAATTTAATTATCTTCTTTTGCCACCTTATAAAGATATTGACCGTATTCAGTCTTTTTTAAGTGTTCTGCTAATTTTAATAATTTATCCTTATTTATAAATCCCTTCCTATAAGCAATTTCTTCTATACAAGAAATATAAAGTCCCTGACGGGTCTGCACAGCCTCAACAAAATTAGCAGCAGCTAGCATTGCCCTATGGGTTCCACTATCAAGCCAAGCCATACCTCGACCAAAAAGCTCAACTTTTAATTTTTTTTGGTTTAAATACTCATTATTTATAGAAGTAATTTCCAGTTCGCCTCGTGCCGAAGGCTTAACATTTTTAGCAATTTCAATAACATTATTATCATAAAAATACAATCCAGGAATAGCATAATTTGATTTTGGATTTAGAGGTTTTTCTTCAATAGATAATACATTTCCGTCGCAATCGAACTCAACAACACCGAATTCTCTTGGGTTACTAACATGATATCCAAAGATAGTGGCACCATCTTTGCGAGCAGCAGCTTTTTGCAAACGTTCACTAAAGCTGTAACCATAAAAGATATTGTCACCCAAGATAAGACAAACGTTATCATGGCCAATAAAGTCTTCACCCAAAATAAAGGCTTCAGCAAGTCCGCGTGGTTCTTTTTGCACAATATATTCAAAATGAACACCAATTTTAGAGCCATCACCTAAAAGATCCTTATATAGTGGCAAATCGCGCGCTGTCGAAATTATAAGAACTTCTCGTATGTTTGACAACAGTAAAGTAGACAAAGGATAATAAATCATAGGTTTATCGTATACATTAAGTAATTGTTTTGAAACAGCCAAAGTAGAAGGATAGAGTCTAGTTCCAGCACCACCCGCTAAAATAATACCTTTCATGATTTACCTCCATTTTTTAAAATATTTTACCATAGAAGCAATATGTATGTATAAATATTTTAATTTTTTAGAACTAGTTCGTTCCCAGACGTGTGTAGCAAAAAAATCTGGGTTTAATATAGTCTTGCCATATGATTTAGCTCTTCTAGTCAGGTCAGCATCTTCAAAATACATAAAGAAGCGTTCATCAAAGCCGCGTAATTTTTTGAAGATTTCAGTTCTAATCATAATAAAACAGCCGCTACAAAAGTCAACTTCTGTAGGCTCTTTAAAAATTTTCCCCCTGCAGGTATATTCGTCGCGCCAAATTTTAAAAAGACCGCCGAAACGTTCTAATCTACCGCTAATCAAATATTTAATTTTAGGAATACGCCTAGGAAGATCTTGAACAGACCCATCCACATTTAAAATTATAGGTGAAACAATAGAAACGTTAGGGTTGTCCTGCAAATATTTAGACAAACCATCGAAAATATTTGAATTAAATGTGATATCAGGATTTAAAATTACATGGAAATCAGAGTCCAACCTGTCTAAAACTTGATTGTGCCCATAGCCAAAACCTTTATTCTGTGGTAAAACAATCAAGTTTACTTGAGGAAAATTATTTTTAATAAGATCGACAGTTCTGTCAGAAGAATTTTCGTCGACAACAAACGTTTCAACAATAAAATTCTCAGAGTACTTATAAATACATTCGAGCACAGACAAAATATTGTTTTCGTTGTTATAAGTCACAATACAGATCGATATTTTTTTCATTTAAACCTCTTATCACGACATATTTTACACTAAAGATTTTATAACAACTTTACACCCAAGTCAAGTTATTATAATGTACACAATAGATTTTGCAAAACACAGATAGAATCATTTTTTGACTTTGCAATGATTGAAAACTTAGCCACAGTGTGCTATAATTATACTTATCTATTTGTGAGGAGATTTTTATTTTTTATGCTAATGAGCAAATTATTTGGTGAACGTTTAAAAGCAAAGCCTGCCGATGCCAATTTGATAAGTCATATATTTTTGTTAAGAGGTGGTTATATTAGACCGGTTGGCAGTGGTATATATTCTATGTTGACGCCTTGCGTTAGAATCCAAAGAAAAATAGAGAAAATTATTAGAGAAGAGATGGAAAAAATCGGGGGCCAAGAGGTAATTCTGCCTGTGGTAGTTCCGGCAGAGTTATGGAAGGAGTCCGGTCGATTCGAAGGCGTTGGAAGTGAACTCTTAAGAATAAAAGACCGAACTGGAAGAGATATGGTTTTATCAATGACTCACGAAGAAGCCGCTGTTAATTTAGCAAAGTCAGAAGCAAAATCCTATATTAACTACCCTTTTATGATATACCAAATTCAAACAAAATTTAGAGATGAGCCAAGAGCTCGTGGAGGCTTAATACGAGTTAGAGAATTTACAATGAAAGACGGGTATTCATTTCATACTTCATTTGAAGATTTGGATGAATATTATGATAAGGTATACAAAGCTTATGAGAAAATTTTTGAACGAATAGGCTTGAATGTAGTTCCAATTTATTCAGACACAGGAATGATGGGAGGCACAGGAGCACATGAGTTTATGCTGCTTTCTGAAGCTGGTGAAGATTCAATAGTAATTTGTGATGAATGTGAATATAAGGCTAATATTGAGGTAGCAACATCGCAGCTTGAAGACTTGCACGATGAATCTTTAGAAAAAGAAAAAACTCTCTTGTATACACCGTCTATAAAAACTATAGATGATTTAACAAAATTTCTACAGATAAGTCAAAGCAAAATAGTAAAAGCGGTTGTATATTATGCTAACAGTTTAGGCAAGGCTGTTATAGTATTTATCCGTGGAGATTTAGAAGTTAATGAAGCAAAATTAAGAAGCCTTTTGCAGTCTGACGTTAAAGCATTGAGTGATTTAAAATCTTACGGGTTAACAGAAGGATTTGTGGGACCAAATGATGAAATCTTAAGCAAGTTCAAAGTTTTTTTTGATAAATCATTAAAAGGTCAAAAAGATATGGTAGTTGGTGCAAATAAAACTGGCTATCATTTTACAGGTTTTTCTTTTGGAAGGGATTTAAAATTAAAAGTAAAATTTGATGATTTATCAAAAGTAAAGGAAGGGCAAAAATGTCCAATTTGTGGGAGCCCGTTAAAAATAAAACGTGGAATTGAAATGGCAAACATTTTTAAGCTTGGAACGAAATATACCAAAAGTATGGACATGAAATATGTTGATAAGGATGGAACCTTAGAAGTACCAATAATGGGATGTTATGGTATAGGCATAGGGCGATTAATAGCAGGAATAATAGAGGCTTCTCATGATGATTTTGGCCCAATTTGGCCTAAAAATATAGCACCGTGGCAGATTCAAATTTGCGCCCTTAACTTTAATAACGCTAGTGTTAAAGAAAAAGCTTTGGAAATTTATAGGAAATTGAAGGAAAAGTATGAAGTTATAATTGATGATAGAAATTTGTCAGCTGGGGTGCAGTTTGCAGATGCAGATTTGCTTGGGACACCAATTAGAATTATTGTAAGTAAACGAAATATAGAAAATAAACAATTTGAAATTGTTAACAGGTTTAGTCGAGAATCTAATATTGTAAATTACGATGAACTTTATAATTTCATCGATAATTTTTATAAAAAGTAAAAATTTAATATTAGCATTGAAAATATATTCTATTTTGGGAGATGAATTTTGCTTGTTAGATGTAGCTATTATAGGCGCAGGGCCAGCTGGTTTGACGGCAGCTTTGTATGCAGCCAGAGCAGGGTTTTCTGCTGTAGTTTTTGAAAGGAACATTTATGGAGGCCAGGTTGCGAGTACAAATGAAGTAGAAAATTATCCAGCTGTTGAAAGAATTTCTGGTGCAGAATTTTCAATGAATATTTATAATCAAGTTATAAAACAAGGTGTTAAAATTTTGCTTGAAGAAGTAAAAGACGTTGATTTAAGTGGAAATGTAAAAAAGCTAATTACTGATTTAGGAGAATATGAAGCGAAGACTATTATAATAGCAACCGGGGTAAAAAGAAGAAAACTTGGTTGTAAGGGAGAAGAAAAATTTTCGGGGCGCGGAGTTTCTTATTGTGCTACTTGTGACGGAGCTTTTTTTAAAGACAAAGATGTAGCAGTTGTTGGTGGAGGTAATACAGCACTAGAAGATGCATTGTTTTTAGCCAATATTTGCAAAAGTGTTACTCTTTTAGTCCGCAAAGATAGAGTAAGAGGCGAAAAATTTTTGCTAGAATCAGTAAAAAGTAGAAATAATATAAAATTAAGGTATAATACGATAGTTAATGAAATAGGTGGAGTTGGAGAGACTGTTTCATTTATAAAGATTGTTGATAAAAACCTAGAAAAAGAAAAAAAAATAGAGGTTTCTGCAGTTTTTATTGCAATTGGTCTAGAGCCAGATAATTCTATTTTTTCTGATGCTATAAAGCTTGATGATAGTGGGTATGTTTTGGCAGATGAATCCTGTAAAACAAATGTAGCAGGGGTTTTTGTTGCAGGAGATACAAGGCAGAAAAATCTAAGACAAATAGTTACAGCAATGTCTGATGGAGCAATAGCAGCGAACAATGTAACACAGTATTTAAATTCTCAAATGTAAACTTTAATATGTTTTTAGCAACAAGCTTTTGCTTGTTGCTATTTTTTGCCTTTTGAAAGTTAATCTAATCATAATTAATTGCAATCATTAGTATGCTTAATTGTAAGGGAGTGCAAAAGGAGGATGTAATTGTCTATTAAGCCTTATGAAAAATTAAATAAACAAATAATCCTAATTCTTTTTTGTTTAATTTTAATTATAGCATTTATGTTTAATTTTTTAATGTCGTATATATTATCGAATCTAGACACTGATAAATTTTATAATGGAATTTTAATAAATGGAGTTGATGTCTCGGGGGTAGACAAAGAGGAAGCAAAAAGTATGGTTTATAAACGATTGAAATCGGAAGAAGAGAATATAATTATAGCCATATATTGTGAAGATAAAAGTCTAGAGCTGTCGGGAATGAATTTTGACTATGAATATAACCTAAATAATACTGTAGATTTAGCATATAATTATGCAAGAAAAGGAAACCTGTTTTTTCGATATTTTAAACTATTAAAAGTGAAGAATAATAAAAACAAATTTGTTGTAAAATCTGTTCCAAATGAAGAATCTCTAAAGAAAAATGTAAATACTATAATAAATAATTTTGATGATCCAAAATTAGAGGCACATGTAGAAAAATTTGAACCAAATAGTGAAAAGATGTTTGTCTATGCACAAGGCAAAGACGGCTACAGATTAAATAAAGAAGAAGTAACACAGCAGTTGAAAAATTTGGTACAAAATAGAAAAAGCGGAAAGATTTATTTAAAAAAATATGAATATAAAAATACAACAACAATAGAAGATGCAAAGAATAGAACGCAATTGATTGGAGAATTTAAAACTATATCGACAAATAGTTATAATAGCAATAAAAACATGAAATTGTCGATGGAAGCAATAAATGGAACGATATTAAAGCCAGGAGAAATTTTTTCATTTAATAAAGTGGTTGGAGATTCTAATAATCCAAAAAGAGGATTTCTGCCCGGAGCGTCAATTATAAATGGTGCGATTACAATGACTTACGGAGGAGGAATTTGTCAAGCAGCGACAACGATTTATGGCGCAGCCATTAGAGCAGACATGACTATTATAGAAAGAAGGAACCATAGATTTAAATCGTCGTATGTACCCTATGGTTTGGATGCAGCAATTGATTACAAGAGCATAGATTTAAAATTTAGAAATGATCTGAAATATCCTGTTTATATAAAAGCAACGATGAAGAACAAAGAACTAGAATGTAAAATATGGGGCCCCAAAAATAAAAATTTCGACAAAATAGAAGTGAATTCTTGGGTGGTAAATAAAAGTGACGATATAAAAGTAGAAGCAGAAAAATTATATTATAAAAACAATAAAATAATAAAGAAAAGAAGGCTGCCTTCCTCTGTATATAAAGCAAAGTAATACTAATGCTTGATTTGTTGTCACTGTTTTGATAAAATATGTAAAAGGCTGTATTGATAATTTAATGGGTTATTTTATAAAAAGTATAGCTGATCTATAACCCGGCAAAAAGAACAGTTTGGAGGCAACAAATGAAAAAAAAGATCAGCATTAAATTTGTTTTTAATTTTATATTAATAGTATTTTTAGTTATATTATTTGGTTATTTATGCTTTTCGGATAACGGCCTTATTGACTTGTTAAAGAATTCTAAAGGTTTTAATAAAACGTGGCTTACAATGGCCTTTTTCTGCCAAATAATCAATTTATTTATAGACATTTATTTAGTCTATAAATTTACCAACAATATGGATGAAAAGTACACTATAAAAAAGGCTATTCGTTCAGCTATGATAGGCCAGTTCTTTTCAGCAATTACTCCAGGAGCTTCTGGCGGACAACCTATGCAGGTTTATGCTATGTTAAAGCAGGGAGTAGATAGTGGAACTTCAACTTCTGCACTGGTTCAAAAATTTTTAGTCTACCAAACAGTTCTAACATTTTATAGCATGATGGCAATTTTAATTCGCATTGATTATTTTAATAGTCTCAATAAAATAGTCTGGTCTATTGCTATTACTGGTTTTATTATGCAAGCTATAGTAATTGCAGCGATTTTGTTATTTTCTTTTAATAGAAAGGTTACATCAAAAATTATTTCAGTATCATTTATTTTGTTTGGCAAGTTGCATATTTTAAAAAATGTTGAAGAAAAAATAAATTCTATAAATAAGCAGTTAACTCTATTTCATGATGGAAATAAGGCTCTTTATCAAAATAAATCTATGTTTTTAAGAACATATGTGTTAACTGCAATTCAACTTACAGCTACTTTTTTAATTCCATATTGTATTTACCGTGCGTTTAATTTGCATGGAGAAAGCATGGTAAGCATGATATGTGCGCAGTCTTTTATTACAATGACTTCGAGCCTGGCACCAATTCCAGGAGCATCTGGAGCGACAGAAGGAGCAAGTTCTATATTTTTTAGTCCATTTTTTGATGAGACAACGATAAAATCAGCTATTGCGTTATCTAGATTTATAACATATTATTTTACAATTTTAATTTCTTTGCCATTTTCTAAATTTGTAAGGAATAAGAAAGAAAATTAAAACAATTATGAAAGTGATGTTATCTAAAGATTTGGAGAGAATAATAATTTTTTATTTGAATTAATATTTATTGTTGAAGTGTTGAAGAGTCTTATAATTTTTAAGGAGAGATTTTAAATTGAGTTTAGAAGCCCCCAAAATAAGCTTGATTATACCAGTTTATAACGTGGAAAAATATATTCATAAAACTATAGATTCTGTACTGAGCCAAACTTTTAAAGATTACGAAGTTATTATGATTAATGATGGCTCAACTGATAATAGTTTGGCTGCTTTAAAGGAATATGCAAGCAAACATAAAAATTTTGTTTTGATAAATAATTGTAATATCGGAGCAAGTAGAGCTAGAAATATTGGAATAAAAGTAGCTAAAGGAGAGTATATTGCATTTTTAGATAGTGATGACTTTTTAGCACCGACTTTTTTAGAAGAGCTGTATAATAGTGCTACCCAAAATGCTGCCGAGATAGCTTGTTGCAATTACTATCTTTACTATGACAAAATCTGCAAAAAAATTTATATGCCATTTACCGCAAAAACAGGAGTATATTCAAATGAAGAGGCGCTAAAAAAACTTATTTTAGATACAACGTTTCACTTTTTTATGTGGAATAAATTATTTAAGAGAAGCTTGTTTATAGAAAATGATGTTACTTTTTATGATATGTATTTTGAAGATATTGCGATATGCCCACAACTATTTTACTATGCAAACAAAGTATCTTTTATAAATAAGCCACTTTACTATTATAGACGGCATAAGGGTAGTACAATATCGTTAATTGATGCAACAAAAACTAATGATTTTATAAAATCGTTGGGTATTATTAGGAATTTTTTAGAAGAAAAGAAAGTCTATAAAAAGTATAGATCTGCACTAAAAATATATGCCTTTAGATTTAAATTCCAAATAGGCTATTGCATTTTGACAGACCACTTAGATAAAATGAGCTTTTTAGATATTGCGCTAAATTTAAAAAGAGCTTATATTTCGATTAATTTATTTAAAAGCGATAAATATGTTCCAACAACAGAGCCATTAACTCTACCTTTTTATGTTAAAGAACCCAAACAAAAAAGGAAGGCGGTTATAAGGTAATTAGACTTTGAGTTTTAAGGGAGTTTTGTAAAGATGAAAAAATTTTTGAGTATAAAAAATCTTTATTTAATTCTTCTTTTAATATCTTTTTCTATACTTATTTATTTTTGTGTTGACGATAATAACCTGCTAACGCTAATTGAAAATATATCTATGCTAAATATATTTTGGTTAATTATTGCCTGTGTATTTATGTTACTAAATTGGCTAATTGATGCTATAATAGTAAAGATTTTAACTAATTCAGTTTATAGTTTTAAATATAGCATAAAGGATGCATTTAAAGTTACGATGGTTGGCCAATTTTTTAATGCAATTAGTCCATTCTGTTTAGCAAGTCAACCTATGCAAATCTTAACTATGTCTCAGCAAAAAATAGATCCGGGGCATGCTTTTTCTATTGTTATACGAAAATTTATTATATACCAGACTACATTGGTGGTTTATCTTGTTAGCACAATACTTTTTAGTTATTCCTTTTTTGCAGATAGAATACCTGAATTTATGAATCTTGCAATGTTAGGCTGTGTATCTCAATCTTTTGTTGTTTTATTAATTGCTTTTTTTACGGTTAAAAAGAATCTTACTTTAAAAATAATCTCTAAAGTCTTAAATTTTTTAAACAACATAAATATAATATCTAACAAAGAAGAAAAAATGAAATCAATAGAAAAGCAGATGGATATATATGTTGAAAATAATAGAGCAATAGGAGAAAATTTAAAATTAACATTAAAAGCATTTTTTTTGACATGCCTGCAATTTACGATGATGTTTAGTATTTCTTTTTGCATATATAAAGCGTTTAATAACCCTGGGTTTGATCTTATTGACATGATATCAGGTCAAGCTTTTGTTATGACAACCGCAGCATATACTCCGCTGCCAGGAGGTAGCGGAGCAATGGAAGGATCTTTTTTAACGGTATTTAAGCTGTTTTTTACTTCTGAAAATGTTAAACCAGCGATGTTGCTCTGGCGATTTATTACTTATTATTCTTGCATAATAATTGGGGTATTTTTTGCAATGAATATAAAAAAAAAGAATGTCAAAAGAAGAAAATTTTCTATTACAACTTAATTTTATTTTCTGGATCTCGGCGCCGCACTATATCGCGCGGCGCCGTAATGTATTTTTAAGAAGATTTAATATTTATGAGGTGAGCAATTGATGGAATACTTTCGCCTTGCTGAGTAGAAGTAGGAGACATAAGTGCGCCGGTTGCCATAAATAATATATTTTTAAGCTCATTATTTTTTAATTTATTTAAAATTATAGAACATAGAACTACGGCAGAACACCCGCAACCAGAACCTCCAGCATGGACATCTTGAGCTTTTTGATCATAAATTAGGAGTCCGCAATCCCTATGATTATTTTTTATTATAAAACCGTCACGTTTTAAAAGTTCTTTCATTAATTTGCTACCGACTTCTCCAAGATCTCCGGTTAAAATCAAATCATAATCATCTGGAGTTGAACCTGTATCGCAAAAGAAGTCTTGCAAAGTTGCCGCAGCAGCTGGAGCCATTGCGGCTCCCATATTATTTGCATCCTTTATACCTAGATCTACAATCCGGCCTATAGTTATGGCCGAGATTTTAGGATTTTGTCCATTTTTTCCAACAACAATAGCTCCCGAACCGGTAACAGTCCATTGTGCAGTAGGGGTTCGCTGACCGCCGTATTCTAGAGGAAATCTAAACTGACGCTCTGCAGAACAAAAGTGAGAAGAAGTTACGGCAATACAGTTATTAGCTACGCCGGTATCTACCATTATTGCAGAGAGAGCTAGAGCTTGAGCCATAGTTGAACAAGCACCGTATTGTCCTAAGAATGGAATATTTAAACTTTTGAGACCAAATGTGGAAGAAATGCACTGATTTAAAAGATCTCCTGCAAATATAAAATTAATTTCGCTTAAATTTATGTTTGATTTTTCTATTGCGAGGTCTACAGCCTTTGACTGCAATTTACTTTCTGCTTTTTCCCAAGAAGATTCTCCAAGAGTGGTGTCGTTGAAAGTCTTATCAAAAAAATTTCCAAGAGGCCCTTCAGCCTCTTTTTTTCCGCAGACAGCGGCGTATCCTTCAATAGATAGCATATTTTCCATCTGTATTGTATATTTCCCGATTCGTTTTGCCATGTTAAACCTCTTTTCTCTAATCTTTTGTACAATATTTTACAGTTATTATAATTTGAAAAAAAAAGTTAAACTATTCATATAATAAAAATGTATGTGTAAAAAGTTTTAAAGAAATACAAATTTTGCTTGATTTTTTATTTTAAAGAATATAAAATATACTTAGCACTCAAAGAGCAAGAGTGCTAAAAAATTTTTTATGCTTTAAGGAGGCATATATCATGACAATAAAACCCTTAGCAGACAGAGTTGTCATCAAAATGGAAGAAGCTCAAGAAACAACAAAAAGTGGAATTGTTTTAGCTGGTACAGCTAAAGAAAAACCACAAGTTGCGTCTGTAATTGCAGTTGGCCCTGGTGGAATGGTCGATGGCAAAGAAGTTCAAATGTATGTAAAAGTTGGCGATAAAGTTATAACTAGCAAGTATTCTGGTACGGAAGTTAAATTTGATGACCAAGAATATACAATCCTTCGCCAGTCTGATATTTTAGCGATTGTAGAATAATTTTCTGCGGCTTATTTCTTAGTTTATACATATTAACAGCATATTTTAATTTTAGGAGGAACTTATATGGCTAAAAAAATAATTTATGGAGAAGATGCAAGAAAAGCATTACTAAGTGGTGTAAATCAACTTGCAGATACAGTTAAAATTACTCTTGGTCCAAGAGGTAGAAACGTAGTTTTGGATAAAAAATTTGGTTCTCCACTAATTACTAACGATGGAGTAACGATTGCAAAAGAAATAGAACTTGAAGATCCATTTGAAAATATGGGAGCGCAACTTGTAAAAGAAGTTTCTACCAAAACAAATGACGTAGCAGGAGATGGAACAACTACTGCAACACTTTTAGCTCAAGCACTTATTCGTGAAGGAATGAAAAATGTTGCAGCTGGAGCTAACCCAATGGTTGTAAAAAAAGGAATTCAAACAGCCGTAGATAAAGCTGTAGAATCGGTCATAGACAATTCTAAAAAAGTAAATGGAACAAATGATATTACTCGGGTTGCAACTATTTCTGCTGCGGATGATTTTATTGGTCAGCTAATTGCAGAAGCAATGGAGAAAGTAGGTGCAGATGGAGTTATAACTGTTGAAGAGTCAAAAACTGCAGAGACGTATTCTGAAATTGTTGAAGGAATGATGTTCGATAGAGGTTATGTCTCGCCATACATGGTAACTGATACAGAAAAAATGGTTGCTACTATTGATGACGCATATATATTGATTACAGATAAAAAAATATCCAATATTCAAGAAATCTTACCCTTGCTAGAACAAGTAGTTCAATCGGGCAAAAAGCTGGTAATCATTGCAGAGGATGTTGAGGGGGAAGCCTTAGCAACAATTATTTTGAATAAACTTCGTGGAACCTTTACTTGCGTTGCTGTAAAAGCACCAGGCTTTGGCGACCGAAGAAAAGAAATGCTTCAGGATATTGCAATTTTAACCGGAGGACAAGTAATAACTGAAGAGCTAGGTCTGGAACTCAAAAATACAACGGTAGATCAATTGGGTCGTGCACGTCAGGTTAAAGTTGAGAAAGAAAATACAATTATTGTTGACGGAGCAGGAGATTCTAGCGAGATAAAAAATAGAGTGTCTCAAATTCGTGCACAAATTGAAAATACTACTTCTGAATTTGATAAAGAAAAATTGCAAGAACGTCTTGCAAAACTTGCAGGTGGAGTTGCTGTTATAAAAGTTGGTGCAGCAACCGAAGTTGAAATGAAAGAGAAAAAACTTAGAATAGAAGATGCGCTTGCAGCAACGAAAGCCGCTGTTGAAGAAGGTATAGTTGCCGGAGGTGGTGTAGCACTTATCAATGCAATGCCAAGTGTAGAATCTCTTTTAAATAGTTTGGATGGTGATGAAAAGACCGGTGCAAAGATTGTTCTTAGAGCGCTTGAAGAGCCACTTCGTCAGATAGCTAAAAATGCAGGTGTAGAGGGTTCTGTTGTTATAGACAGAATAAAGAAAGAAAATAAAATCGGATTTGGCTACAATGCCCGGACAGAAGAGTATGTAGATATGATTTCTGCTGGTATTGTTGATCCTACTAAGGTAACTCGTTCCGCATTGCAAAATGCAGCTTCTGTGGCAGCCATGGTGTTAACTACAGAGTCTTTAGTTACAGATATTAAAGAGGAAAAAGCTCCTGTAATGCCTGCAGATCCTGGCATGGGTGGAATGTATTAGTCTTATAATTTGAAATTTTAGAGCCTTAAGGCAAAATGATTTATTTCATTTTGCCGTTTTTTTATTTTAAAATGTTTTTTTGAGTTGAGCAAATTTTATTATTTTTATAGCTATATTTAGATAAGTTATATTTTCAGCTCGGAGAATATAACTATTTTTTAAATAAATTTTAGTAATTTTATTGACAAAATAATGAATATACAATATAATATTAACATAAATAATTTTAATATATAATTATTTATGTTTAATTATTACATAAGGATTATAATAAAGGGAGTGGTTATTATGATATGCTCAAAATTTTTCTAAATGTTTATTTTTAAAGAGAGGATGAGTGGAAATGAAAAGGTTATTTATAAAAAGAATGAGTTTATTTTTTTTGAGTAGTTTTTTGATCTTTAACAATATAGGACTAAACGGGTATTCTTTTTCTAGCGCAACACATAGATATACGACTCAAAGAGGACTTAGCATTTTGGATGATGTAAAAGGGGGAGAGTTTTCTAAATTTTATGGAGATAAAGATAGAAAACAACTCCTGTTTTATTGTGTACAGCCAGATGAAGATGAAAGTGATGGCGCTTATAAATATCATTTTTATAATCCAGCAACAGAAAAAAATTTTATGGGAGAAAATGATTCTGCACTAACTAGATGTAGCAGACATTATAGAAATGCAATATATCATTTTAAATCTGGAAATAAAGATGCTGCTTTTGAAGAATTAGGCCGTTCACTGCATTTTTTAGAGGACCTTTGTACACCGGTACATACAAATAATCAAGACTTATTAGACACAGCGTTTAATTTATCGTTCCATGTAAGTTTTGAAGATAAATGTGAAAAAACTCAAGACGGAGTAGTGTCCTCTTTATTAGATAAAGAATTTAGATATTATAAAAATAATACATTAACTAATATTGCAAAATCCTGTGCGTATTTAGCTAATGATAATTTTTTTGCGCTGTATGAAAAATTGTTACCGAAAGAAAGCGTGGCAGAGAACTCAATAAAAAATGCTCAAAAATCTGTGGCAGGAGTTTTATATAAATTTTATTTAGACGTTAATTAAATAAGAAAAGGGTAAAAAGGAGGAATTTATTATGAGAAAAGTATTGTCTCAATTCATGAGTCTTTTAATATTTCTTACAAGTCTTGGTTTTTGCCCTAGCCTTGTTGTAGCAGATGAATTAAGGCCAGGTTGGGAGATAAGACATAAAAAAAGTGTTGTAACTTGCTCTGGAATTGACTGTGTATCTGACATAAATGTTAGCGAACCGGTTTTTGACAGTTTGGATGCAAGTGGTAATGAAACGTATAGAAAGAAGATAGAAATAAAAAATGATTTTTTTTTGTCAGAAAATAATGACTATATATCTGGCAATTTCTTAAGTTTTTACTTTATTTATAATAACAACGATGTTACAATTGACGAAAAGGGCTTAATGAAAGATGTAACTTATAATTTTAATAATTATTGGGAAATAACAGCATGCGAAGAAGTTTGTACTTCGAAAGAACAATGTATAATTTCTCAAAGGGTGGGTATGTATAAAAGAGATTCTTCATTACATAATTTAGAAAATACGGATGAGTTTCATATAGACGTTATATGTTCAACAAAAGGAGAGGTTATTTTTAATATAAAATCGCTAGACACGTCCCCAAAAGATGAAGAAAAAATCTCGGAACCTTTAGTAAATACAACAAAGATAAATAAAAAATTATTTAGAGAAGTTTCTGAAAAAGATATAGAATACATTAGTGATTTAAATAATAGCAATAGTGATAGATATAGATATATTTCAAGAAATGTCCACGTAATCTATAAAGATAGCAAGGGCAATTTATATGCCGACGCTGTGATACAAGCCACATTTAGGTATAATATTGAAACTCGTGAAGTGCAATGCTTGAGTACATCAAATGAAGAAAAAAATGGAGAAATAGATGTATTGATGAGAACAGGTAACGAAACAAGAACCTACGGTGGAGCATACGGAGAAATTAAAGTTAAAGATCCAAATAGTATATTTGGAAAAAACCATAAAGAATCCATAATAATAAAGTGTGATTCAGAAGGAAAAATTACAACTCAGTTTTTAGGTTAAAAGTCATTTTTTTGAAAAATATTATTGATTTTAAAGTAATTAAAGGTTATCATATTATTAATGGGTAGGAAATTATGTTGTTTTGCTTATGCTTGAGATTTAGCAATTTGAGGAGAGATCATGCGCTGCAAAAATTGTAATGTAAATAATTTTGACAATACTAAATTTTGTTATAACTGTGGAAAAATTTTATCAACAAAAAAAAATAAGCAATATTTAAAAAATTTTATTTATAAAAATATTATTTTATCAAAAAATAAGTATAGAAACATATTTATTTTATTATCAATATTGGTTTTATGCAGCGCATTGTCTGTTCCGTTGTGTCAGGGTCTATTTGAGTCTCTTAACATTGCAATAGATTTAGTTAATATGAGCATGAGCCAACAAGTCGCAAAGTATGCGTTAAAGAGTCAAACAGAGTTATATTTTAGAGATTTTTTCTTAAGAATTATAATGGTCTTGTTCTTTTGGCTTTTGTTTATATTTGATATAGTAATTTTAGTTTATAGTTATGTGCTGAAAACCCAAAAAAATAAAAAATAAATATTGAGTTTTAATAATATTTGTTTTATTATATTTTTAAAATGTTTAGTATGGAGGTTATAATATGGACTTTTTGAGAAATTTAGGAGAAACCTTTAATGGTGCTATAGATTTTGTTGTCGAAAAAAACAGAAAATTTAGCAAAGTAGCTAAGATAAAAAAGCAGATAAAAAAAGAGTCGAACTCGGTAGTTAAAGCTTATATAACTCTTGGCAAACATTATTATAACGAATTAAGAGATGTTCCTAATTATGAAATGCAAAAGATTTGTTATTCTATAGATACTTCTAAAAAAGAATTAAAAAGATTAAGAGATAAATTAGAAGAAGTAAAAAATGAAGTTAACCTATCAGAATTTGAAGAATTTGTAGAGAATGAAGAGCCAACAGAAGCAGAAATACTTTTTAATGATTCAGAGGATAAGAGTAATAAAGAAGAATCATTAGATGAAGGAACTGAAAATAAAGAAGAGTAAAATGCAAAGAAGTCATTATGTTTTTAATGACTTCTTTTATACTATGACGGATGTGCTGTTAGTTTGTGGTAGAAGTCAACAAGGTGAGTAGTTGGCGATGAAGTCCGTAGTAACTCGCAAGGATTATATTGTGAGGTGCAGGCAAGAATTCCAGCTAATAAAAGTCAATGGGAAGATAAAAAATATTATTTTTCTAAAAAGTGATGTAATTACCATTGATAAAAATATCATAAACAATATTGATTATTAGAATTAGTAGTCTTTTGTGCAGCATTGTATAACTTAGTATGCTTTTGTGGAATTATGATTTCAAAAGGTTTGTTGTCTCTGAGGATTGCAAGTATCCTGTGCATATCTTGCGTGATACAGTCTCAATATCAACAAGTTTTAGAGTTGATTCACACATATTGATAACTGAACAGTTAACCCCTTTATCACGAAGATAGTGAAAGAATGGGAGATAATAAATTCCTGCAGATTCGAGGAAGATGTGGCTTTTCAAAGAATACAATTTTTCTTCTTCTTTTATTTTAGAAACAGCAGTTGTGTAAGTGAACTTATACTAACGTGTGGAATTTTGTAAGGCTTTTCCACAAACTGTTAGTTTGTGAGTGCAATTGACATAAATGGGAAATCTGCACCGACGTTGATAGCAACAGGTATTAATAATTAATCAAGATTAAAAATAATTTTGTTTGACATGAGTATAAGCTTTTTTCTGATAGGCACCCATTTTCAATCCTGCAGTAACACAACCTAGCGCGTTATTAAAGTATTGTCTTCTGGCTCCCAACCAGCTAAAAGATGAAAAGCCTGTCGAATTGACTTAATTGATTTCGTTGTAGGTATCAACTGAAAGACATCTTTTCAAAGAGGAATACATTATGTTCTACCTGGTGCCTCTTAGAAACCGTTAGAAATGATGAGAATTTAAAATAACTTCTGATGGGGGTTGCCTGCCTTCTTCTGTTACCTATATAAACTTATAAAACAAGTAGTCTTGACTGACTACATTGTTATTAAATAAGTCTAATGGTATTAAGTCAAGAGGGTAATTCACGAAAGAAACAAAAGGAAAGGCCATAAATGAGCCGTGCGTGCGACAAAAAGGCAGCACCAAAGCAAGGTCTGCCCCAGGAAATTTTGAGACAGAGCTGGAAAATCAACCAAATCAGTTTTCTGGCAGTTAAAGCGAGTGCACGTTTGTGCTGGAACTTCTTGATCTCTTTGAATTTGAGATCATAGTAGCGCCGAGACTCGGAGTCGCATTTTCTCATAGAGTTGGCGGCTTCCAACAGGTAGTCGCGAAGATAGCGGTTACCGGGTTTAATCATCCGGGAGTGCTCAGCTTCAAATTCACCGGACTGGTGCTGAATCCAGACAATACCAGCAAGCTTTGCGACAGAGGTTTGAGAACTGAAGCGGTAGAGTGAACCTTAAAAATGTCAGGAATGGAAGTCAGAGTGTTAGGAATGATTTCAAACTGTTGCTCAATAGCCTTGTCCAAAACTTTGATCTGTCCTTTCAAGGCATGCATAGAGGTAATGGAAACAGACATGGCCTGGTTTACAGTGTTATTCACAGTTTTAGGTAGCCGATAGGATCCTTTAGCAGCAGCACGAACCGTCTTTGCGGTAGCGTCTGGTCCGGCAAAATCGTCCAAGACCTAACTTCGGAAATAAAGGCCGTTAGTTCATCCAGATCAGCGTTTGCCAAATCATCCATAGTTTCAAACTTGTTCCATGAGCGCAATGGTGATGGCGCTGGTATTCTGGATGTTCTTGTCCTGGGCGATGCCAGAGCATTTCAATAATAAGTAGTTAGCAAATTGCTGTTTCTCATGGGGCAGATTTTGAATGACATCAAATCTGACTCTGGTAAGAGTTTTGAGCGCTTGCTAACGGTAGTCATCCATACTATATCCTTGGCAATAATTCCAAAACGAAGGTGGTCAGCGCTCACAAGGGCATACACAAAATCATTTTTCGGCAAATCAGGATAGGCTATTTAATGAATCCGGACGGCAGCAAGTACTTCCAGCTTTTCTGTGCAGAACAACACGGGCAGTGTTAAACAATTGTCAGAGAGAATCGTGTCTGCACTATGTCCCATACAGCTCAGCAATGTGGTGATTGGCCTTGAGGCTAACTCTATCTACGGGAACAGCCTTGTTTATGCACTCCGGGAAGATTGAAATCTTGGCCGATTTCATCGAAAAATTCATTTCTTGAATTCCAAGCAGGTCAAAAAGTTTAATGAAGCCTACATTGCTCTTGTTTCTCACGTCTGCTAACGAATAATTTATTCATAATTTTCACCTTGTATTATAAAGTAGTAGTTATTAGTGTCCCTCTCCAAGGGCTGTGTGCTACACTGTAATGAATGCTGTGGATTGGTGTGGTCCTCCTAGCACAAGATGGTTTTGGAAAGATTCCAACCACAGCCCCTTGCACTTTTGTTGATCAGTTAAATACCGCCAGACGGTTGATGTAGAACAAGGCTACAAATGCTACAATGCCAACAGGCGGGAGGAGCACGCCAGCCAGGCGTGCTTTTCTCGTACTCACGCCTAAGCTACAATGGAAGGGAAATTGGCCTGACGAGACTTTTAATGGACTAACCATGTCCGGCTGCTAAACAGTCAGCCATCCTTCCACTG
>CALWUI010000028.1 GCA_944384705.1 uncultured Clostridia bacterium | reverse complement strand
CTACCTTAGGAGTATTAACATTTTTGGCAAAGTAAAAAAGGAGAAATTGTTATGCTTAAAAAATTGTTGGACTTGGCCTTGATGTTTCCATTACTCTGTGGAACAAGTGCAGTAAATTCTTCGGTTTGGCGATGGCGAAAAGATACTGATGACAAGATAAAAGCAGTTGGCCTTATTTTATGCGGACTAAATTGAAGCTAGGAGAATTTATTATGTACAAAAAAATTATAAGTTTAATTTTATTATTTACAATGTTATTTATGGAAAATTTCCCCTCATTTGCCCAAGGAATCAATATACCAAATAATTATGTAGAAAATGATGATGGAACTTCTTCATATGAAAATGAAGAATACTCAGATTATTGCAAAAATTATCCTAAAAATAAATTTGGAGAAACAGTGGATGTTGACTGTGCGGTAATGAATAAAATAAAACAATTCAGAGTAAGCAATCAACCACAAACTAAAATAAAGAATACTGGTAGGTATGGCGAGATTGATGTACATTTTTGGAAATATATTGGGTTAAGCAGATTATCAGAAACTTTTAATGATTTATTAGAAAAGTCTTATAAAAATATTAATAAAAATGAATTTATAAAAGAATTCATATCTCAGACTAATGACTTTTTTAATATAAGCTCAATTGAAAGTGCTGAAATTGCAAAGAAGTGGGTAGAAAAATCTAAATATTCTAAAGTAGCAGGTTTTACACAGAAAGATATTGAAAATTGGGCCAAAGAGCTGTTGGAAGAGCTAATTATAAATAGAGAAAAAGTTAAAGACAATTCTTTTATGAAAGGTTTTCTTTGCGGTGGCACAGGATTTCTTGCTACGGTAATTACACTGGTTAAAATTGCCGGAGCTGCGCTGCTGGGCTCCACAGGTATTGGATTTATTGTTGGAACCCTTTTGGGTTTAGGTGGATACTTTTGGGGTAAGGCTGACGTAGCTGAAGAAATTGGAAGACAAACCCGAAAAGCCCGCGAGCAAGCAGATATGTATGAACTTAAGGCTGATGTTTATTATTCAGCACTTGAATATATTCTTGATGCGATTAGCAAAAAAGAGTGGATTGGGAATGATCTACTTGTGGCACAGCTAGATTTTGATAAATATGAACCATGTGCTTATGTTGACTTTAGAAATGTAAAAATAAAAAATACCCCTAATTGGAATTTTGAAGTTTTCTTTGAGAATCTCTCCAGAAAGCTTTCTGAACTTACTAACAAATATAAGGAGGAATTATAACTATGTTAAAGTTGAAAAAATTTTTATCTGTTTTATTGAGCCTGACCTTTGTTTTTAACTTTGGAACATCATTAAAAAGTGAGGCTTTTATTCCGAAGGAGTTTGAATCAGATTGTGCCCAAAAGAACAGCAAAGGTGGCTATATAGAAGATGGCTGTGCATACTGGGAAGCCGAAAATGCTCTTTTGAATGAGAAAAAAGACTATATAGTTATAAAAAATTTGGGGCCGCTTGCCGACAGAACTTTTTATTATTTTTCATTTAATGCTCTTGATAAGATTCTTGACGTAGTTAATCAATCTACGGATGAAATGCAAAAAGAAATAGACAAGCTGGAACAAAAGAAAAATTCTTTAAAAAGGAGTATGCTTCCAAAAATTTCTCTTAGCAGTGTATTTGGTGCTGTAGGTGGCCATTTAAGTGCAAGATTGTTCGATTGGTGTCGTGTAATTTTATATAATAACAGGAAAAGGGAATATTCTAAAAAAGACATTAAATTAACCCCTGTAAAACTTATGTTATATGCGGGAACTGGTATTTTTGAGCTTGTTGGGGCTGTAGCAGCAGGCCTATTGTCGGCGGTCTGTTTATCAACAAAACAGGATAATATTAAGGATGAGATATTAAAAATTAATAAAGAAATGAAAGAGGTTAATTCTGATAAAATTTATGCATTGAGAGGAATACTTACTGATATTAAAGAAGCTAACTATAAAAACGAAGATTATTTTATTATAAATGATTATCCAAATGATTGCTGGCTGTTTGGTGCAAGCAATATGGGCTTAAACTACACAGAGGCCCAAAGAGAAGCATTTGAGCCAAAGTTTCAAAAATTAGCAAAAGATATTGAAGATGCGATAAAAGATATGCGTTAAAGGTAAGCCTATGAGAAAAACAATAATAACGACGATTTTGGCTTTTTCCTTACTTATGAATTTATCTGTAAAGTGTCTAGCTAACGAGAGTATTATGCCTAATCATCAAGAAGAGCTTGAATTACTTGATAAAAAGCTGGTTTATTGGCCGTGCAAAGGAAGTATAAATGACAATTGTGAAAATTATCTCCTTAGATTCGAGGGAGTGGAGCCATTTGCTAATGAATTAAAAAAATTTATTAAGAAGAATAAATACGGAAATTTAAAATACACCTTAGAGAAGGCTGCAATAGGAACTTTTGGTACATCGGGAATAGGCGCTGGCTTATATTTTTTCCCCATCAAAACATCAATTGCAACAGTAGCTACAGGTGTAGCTTTGCCTCTTGTTTGTGCTGTCCGCAACGAAATTATAGAACCATCTGGTGAGGCTATTGGTGTTATAGTGGCTCCTGGGCTGACAAGCGCGATTAAAGCTTGTGTAGTGCCTTTTTTAGCAAAACAAATAAAAAAAATAATAAATTGGATATCCGGAAACAAACCGATAGACAATGCAGATAAGGGTTTGGTTGGTAATACGCTAAATATTTTGTGCGGAGATAAAACAAAAAATAACTATAATGAGGGAATACTTGAAGGCTTTAGAAGACTAATTTTTGGAGATATTCCAGAGGAAGTTTTATCAAAAGCTGCGATGGAAAAAGTTTATAATCAAATACTAAACGACTTGAAAAGTCAGATAAAAAATAGAAATTTCAAAAACAAGGATGCGGTGCTAGTATTTATTAATACTACAGATTACAATGAGCCTAAAAGTGCTGTGCGTTTTATTAAAACTGCAATAAATTTAGCTTACTCAAGGCTTCCAGATGATTATTTTGAAAACTTAGATTAATTCCTTAGAGAAATGCAAAAAGATCTTCATTCGATTTTGAATGAAGATCTTAATTTTATTTATATAGAAATGGTTTCTAAATCTTCTCATCTTCAAATAAAAATAAATCGTTTGGCTCGCACTCCAGAATTATACATAATGCTTCTATGTTTGCATATTGAATCGACTTTGTTTGATTATTTATCATTCTCATAAAATTCTGGTAACTCATTCCTAGTTGTTTATATAACCAATAATTTGTTTTGCCTTTCTCTTTTAATAGTTCAGCTGCTCTTAATTTTACCATGGATCTTACCTCATCTGATGTTTTATAGTTTGATATTAAAACATTAGACATATTTACATATAGATTAATAGATTATATAATGTAATAGTCTAGCAAAAAGGGGGAAAATTCATGAGTGATAAAATTTGCTGTTTTGTATCGAATATTCAAAAAATTGATGTTGAAGAAATCAAACCAATATTGAAAAAAGAAATAAAAAATCTAATAAAAAAGTGTAAGGTTGCAGAGTTTTATGTTGGAGCCGAAAGTAATTTTGATAAAGTTTGTATTGATTGTCTGCAAGATTTAAAGGTGGAGTTTCCTAATATAAAACTGAATTTAGTTTTATCTGATTCTTTAACTGAATTTCAAACAGACAAAGAATTTCTCCAGATTTTTAATGAGGTAATTCAATTGAATTTTGAGGCGATTTCTCCGCAATTTGTAAGATTAAGTCAGTTTGATTGGCTGATTGAAAAGTCAAATTATTTAATTTTTTATTTAGAAAATAAAACAGGAAAAAATCCGGAAATAATGGTCAGAGATCTGGAGGAAAAAGACTTGATTTTTTTCCCTGTAAGAATTAAATTAATGAGATTAAAAAGAGGCATCTCGCAAGCAGAATTGGCAAAGGCAGTGGAGGTTTCGACGTCCACAATTGGAATGTATGAGCAGGGGCGGCGTAAGCCGGATTTTTTTATGCTGATAAAAATATGTATAGAATTGGATATAGATT
>CALWUI010000027.1 GCA_944384705.1 uncultured Clostridia bacterium | reverse complement strand
TCGATTGTGTGTCTATCCGCCTAAACAACTAATTCTGTGGCACTATTTCCTCCAGACTTAAACACTCCATTTGATTTCGATTTTCTGTTTCCTGTACCAGCATATCTTACCAGCCATTTATATTCTACCATATCTTTCTCCACTTGACGATAAAAAGACCTCCGTAATGCCTCCTTTTTAGACTATCTATAAAATCCGCCAACTGGCGGATTTTTCTTTTTTACCTCATATTAACTTTAGATCTAGTTTCTGTTAAATTAAATTTTGTGTTTTTGCAGCTCTTTGGTTTTCCGCGATCCTATTTTTTGATTTTTCAGCAGTTTTACTACTTGTTGCTGATGTTGAACCTTCATTAAAACTATATTTTTCAGTCAACTTAACTGTTTCACTATTAAAATTAACTTCATAAACCCTATATTTTTGTCCATCTAGATTGACTATAACATTTTTGGCTTCACCACTACCTTTAACAGAGAAAGAATAATCAGAATTGTAAGCTGGAATTATAGTTTTAGAATTACTTGGATCCATAACTCCATTTATATAAACTTTCATGCTAACTTCTCTGTTTATTTCGGAAGGAAGATCTACATTAATTTTTAATGTTTTTTCCTGGGCCTCACCAGAACTAACTGTTAAAACAATTGCTGTTCCCTCACTTACTTCTACTCCTGGAAGCGGATCTGTTGATAAGACAATGTCTTTTGCTTTTGAACTGTTTTCTCTAACAACATTTTCTGAAACTTTAAGGCCTTTCTCAGTAAGTTCTTTTGTAGCTTCGTTTAATGTCTTATTTATCACATCCGGCACAGCAACTTTTTTCTCCGCAGGTCCTTTGCTTACTAAAATCCTGACCATGCTGTTAACAACTACCTCTGTTCCTTCCTTTGGATCTGTTCCTTTTACGATTCCCTCTGCTGTTTCGCTGTCTTCTACTGACAAAACTTCATAGACCAATCCGGCTTCTTTAATTTTTGCTTTCGCTGCATCAAGTGTTGAGCCTCGCACAACTGGGATTGACACTAAAGTCCCTGAACTATTTACTGTTAAAGTTATTTTAGAATTTTCTTTTATTTTTTTTGCTCCGGCTTTTGGATCTTGGTCTATAATTACACCTTCT
Source organism: uncultured Clostridia bacterium (assembly GCA_944384705.1). Classification (GTDB taxonomy): domain Bacteria; phylum Bacillota; class Clostridia; order Oscillospirales; family Acutalibacteraceae; genus CAG-557. The sequence continues at coordinate 130,756 of CALWUI010000027.1, read as the reverse complement.
GGCTTATTAGCATCGTATGCCTGCTCAATGTTCCACATAAACTTATATTTGTCATTATCAACAACATCAGCTACTTTCATTCCGATAAAATTTGGAATATCAACATCTTTATTGCCAAAGCCGAACCAACCGGAGATTAATCCTAATCCCATAACAACAAGAAAAATTATAAGTGCAATTCCAACCCCAATTAATATATTTATGGCTCTAGAGCGCTTTTCTATTGGATCTTGCTCTTCATTATAAGTGTAGCCATCCGCATATTCAGTTCGAGATTTAGTCTTTCTTATATTATTTATAGCATCTAAATATTTTGTCGGTGCATTATCATTAAAATATTTATACTCAAATCTTATGCTTGGATTCTTTCTAAACATCTCTATAGCTTCCAACATCTCGCTTGCAGAAGCATAGCGATATTCAGGATCCTTTTTCATTGCTTTTAGAGTAATTTCTTCTAAACCTTCGGGGATTTCTTCATCAATTTCTCTTAGCCTTTTAGGTTCCGACTGCATCTGCATTATTGCAACAGACACTGCATTATCTGCATCAAAAGGTAGCTTTCCTGTTAGCATTTCATAAAGCATTACTCCAACAGAATAAATATCAGATTTTTCATCAGTTACCTCGCCACGCGCCTGTTCCGGAGAAATATAGTGCACAGATCCTATTGCCTTCTCCGTCATAGTCCTCGTTTCATTTTTGCAAAACCTTGCTATTCCAAAGTCGGTTACCTTGATAGTGCCATCTTTTAGCAGCATAATATTTTGCGGTTTTATATCTCTATGAACAATTCCTTTTTCGTGAGCATGCTCTAAAGCTTTTAAAATCTGAATTGTAAAATACACAGCATCACGCCAATTAATTTTATGCTGTTTATCAATATATTCTTTCAACGTTATTCCATCTATATACTCCATAACAATATACTGGATTCTATCCCCAAAGCTTACGTCATAAACCTTAACTATATTTTGTTGCGATAAAACAGCAATTGCTCTAGATTCATTTTTGAATCTTCTTATAAAATCCTTATTACCGAGAAATTCATCTTTTAAAATCTTTATAGCAACTGTTCGGTCATCTATTATGTCATATGCTTTATAAACTCTTGCCATACCTCCGCAACCAAGCAATTCATTTATTTCATACCGGCCATCCAGTCTTTTGCCTACATACTTATCCATAAAAATCACCTCTTTAAAAAGAATGCTATTCGCTTAATAGAACAACCGTAATATTATCGCTGCCACCACGTTTATTTGCTATTGAAATAAGCTCATCTAACAAATCATTACCTTTTTTGCGTTTGGAGCACTCTAAAATTTCTTCACAATCCAAATAATTAGTGAGCCCATCTGTACAGATAATAATCTTATCATTAACCTTTTTACTTTCAACAGAATAGTCTATATTAACGTCATTACTAAGGCCAAGGGCCCGTGTAATAATATTTTTATTTGGGTGATTTTGGGCCTCTTCTCGAGTGATTTCTCCCTCATCTAGCATTTTTTGCACCATAGAATGATCGATCGTAAGCTGTTTTATTTTGTCATTACTCAACAGATAAGCTCTGCTGTCGCCAACATGTGCTATATAAATTTTCCCTTTAAAAACAGCAACCAAAACTACTGTTGTTCCCATTCCTTTTAAATCAGTTTCTGTTTGAGATTTTGAAAAAATTTCAGAATTTGCCTTTTCAATTGATTTTTTCAATATATTTTCTATTTCGTTCTGAACAATACTAGGCAAAAAATTTTTAACTAAAAATTCCCTAATACTTTTAACAGCCAAAGCACTTGCGACGTCGCCTCCATTAACTCCACCCATTCCATCACAAACAACTGACCATAATATATCTTCTTTTAGCTTTTCGTAATCGTAACAGTCCTGATTTGAATCTCGTTTTAGTCCAATATCGCTTTTAGCAAATATTCGCATGATGTCCTCCTTCTTTTTTAATATTTTTTCTAAGTTGCCCACACGAAGCATTAATGTCCGCACCCAAAGTCCTTCTCACAGTCGCATTAATCTTATATTTTGAAAGAATTTCAACAAACTTTTCAATCTTAAATCTGTTACTTTTTTTATAGTAAAATCCATCAAAATCAATGCTATTAGTCGGGATTAAATTTACATGGCATAACATTCCGTAAAGCTTTTTAGCTAGTTCTTGAGCACACTCTATACTATCATTAACATCAGAAATCATTGCATATTCAAAAGATATTCGCCTATTAGTTTTTTCTATGTAAATCCTACAAGCTTTTAGTAACTCTTCTATCTTAAATTTTTTATTTATAGACATTAAGCTATTTCTAATTAAATCGTTTGGCGCGTGAAGAGAAACTGATAGCGTAAGCTGAAAATTTTCTTTTGCCAAATCGTATATTTTGTCAATTATACCACAAGTAGAAAGCGAAATATGGCGCATTCCGACATTCAAATTATCTTCTGCCGAAACCAATTTTAAAAATCTAACAACATTTTCATAGTTATCTAGAGGCTCTCCCATGCCCATTAAAACTATGTTTGAAATTCTTATGCTATTATCAGCCTGAATTGCTTGTATTTGGCTTAACATTTCTGACGCAGTTAAATTTCTATCAAAACCGCTCATCCCAGTTGCACAAAATTTGCATCCCATCTTGCAACCAACTTGAGTCGAAATACATACAGTATATCCATAATTATACTTCATCAAAACAGATTCAATAAATTCACCATCACTCAGTTTAAATAAATATTTTTTTGTTCCATCTTTAGAAATAAATACCCGTTCTATTTTGGCATTTGCAATATAATAATTCTTGCTCAAATATTTACGCAAATCTTTTGGTATATTTTGCATTTCTTCAAAACTGTTTGCTCCTTTAACTAGCCACAAATAGATCTGTTCGGCTCTATAAGCTTGATACCCTGCATATGTTAAATTTTTAGCTAATTCCTGTTTAAACATTGATTTTATATCTGTCAAACCCAATTTTATCACTTCACCTATTTTTCTTTAGTCTCTTCCTCGTCTATTTCCAACAATAAAAAGAAGCCTAAGTAATGACATAACTGCTGTAAAAGTTGCTGCTAAATAAGTCATTGCTGCAGCTTGTAGCACATTTCTAGCCCCCTCAAGTTCTTCTCCATAAAGCATGCCACTCTGGCTTAATGTTTCTATTGCTCTTCTGCTGGCATCAAATTCAACTGGCAGGGTTATTAGCTGAAAAAGCACAGCTAAACTGAACAGCATTATTCCAATATTCACAATAAAATCATATTGTACTGGTAACAGCAACCCGATAAAAATTAATGGGATAGACAAAGCTGATCCTATATTTGTAACCGGAACTAGAGCTTTTCTAAATTTAATAGGTGCATAACCTTGAGCATACTGTACTGCATGCCCTGCTTCATGTGCTGCCACTCCAATGGCAGCAACAGAGGTAGAAGAATATACCGAGTCAGAAAGCCTAATTATATTAGTTCTTGGATCAAAATGGTCTGTTAAATTGCCAGAAATGTGTTCTATATTAACATTGCTTACCCCGTGTTGTCTTAAAACCTCATATGCTGCATCTGCTCCAGTAAGTCCCCCAGAATTATTTATTCTTGAATACTTTTCAAAAGTATTATTCACTTTAAATTGCGCCCAAATCGAAATTATTAGCGCAGGTATCATAAACAAAAAATACGTGTAATCAAAAAAATAAAAACCATACATAAAAAATTCTCTCCTAACCCAAAATTACTCCTATATTTAGCCTGTGCCCTCTCAAAAAATCTTCTGAACTCATTCTTTTTTTAGACTCTAGCTGTAGCTCTAAAATTTCTATAGAAGAATTATTGCCGCATGCCACAACAAATGGTTCAACACTCTTTACTTCACCCGGCCTACCGCACATAGGTTTATAGACTTTTGTTTTATATATTTTTAGCCCCTTACCGTCAATACCTGTTCTAGCAATCGGCCATGGATTTAGTCCTCTTACTAAGTTGTGTATTTTTTCAGCCGAATAATTCCAATTAATTTTAGACACTGACCTATCTAACATGGGTGCATATGAAGCCTCCTTATCGATCTGTTTTTCTCTTTTTACATTTCCTGTTTTTATTTTTTCTAAAGTTTTAATTAAAAGTTCTGCTCCCATAACGCTTAGCCGATCAAAAAGTTCCCCAGATGTTTCATCGCCACCAACTTGCGCTTCAGACTTTAAAATTATATCCCCAGTGTCAAGACCTGAGTCCATATACATCGTGGTTATACCAGTAATCTTTTCACCATTTATAACCGCCCATTGTATTGGCGCAGCACCTCTATACTTTGGTAGCAATGAGCCATGTACATTTATGCAACCCAGTGGTGGAATTTTTAAAACTTCTTTTGGTAATATTTTACCATAAGCAACTACAACAATCAAATCTGGTTTTAATTCTGTTATTAATTTAGTTGTATCTATACTCTTTAAATTTTCCGGCTGAAAAACTTTTATACCATATTTTAAGGCTAATTCTTTTATCGGCGGCGGTGATATTGCATAATTTCTTCCCTTTTTTTTATCTGGTTGAGTAAAAACTGCTAAAACTTCATATTCAGATCTTATTAACCTTTCAAGGCATGGCACAGCAAAATCTGGGGTACCCATAAATATAATTTTCATTTTTTCACCTACCAAAATAAAACTAACTGCTCACATCGCAGGCACCGCCCTAATGCATTTTAATGCATTAGAGCAAATCAAAAAAATAACAATTTTATATAACTTTGATAAGCTAATTTTTTGATTTGCCCAGGCTGACACATATTGTGTCAGCCTGGGCGGTGCTTTTATTCTATCTATCTATTTCTGTCTTATCTAGCATACGAACAGCATGGCTTTTAAATAAAATTCCAGACAAATGGTCAATTTCGTGACAAAAAGCACGTGCAAGTAGACCGTCACCTTCATAAAAATATTCATTTCCTAATCTATCTAGTGCCTTAATTTTAACATGCATAGGTCTTTTAGTAATTCCATATTCTCCTGGGCAAGACAAGCACCCTTCAACTTCTTCTTGCACTCCAGAAGCCTCTATTATTTCAGGATTAACTAACTCCAAAACATTTTTGTCCTTATCGATCTGAATAACAACAACGTCCTTCAAGACTCCAACTTGTGGAGCAGCTAAACCCACGCCATTATTTAATTGCATAGTCTCAATCATATCTTCAATAAGAAGAGCTAGTCTATCATCAAATTTTTCAACTTTCCTGCTTTTTTTTGATAATATCGGATCTCCTTCTAAAATTATATTTCTAATTGCCATAATAATCATCCCTTCAATTTTTTCACAAAATTGTATCCGGGTCCACATCTACAAAAACGCTTATCCCAGAAAGCTTTTTACTCTCACTAAACCTAAAAAAAGACTCTTTAACAATTTCTCTCAAGGTTTTCTCATCTTTAAATTTTATAATCATTCTATATCTAAACTTATTTTTAACTTTAAAAATCTGTGCTGGAGTTGGCCCCAAAATTCTTACTGCAAAATCAAAATATTTGTCTCTTATAACATCAGTCAAGATTTTAAAGAAACTAACTGCCACATTTAAAGTTTTAGTTTCTTTTTCTCCTACAAAGCCTATAACACAAAGTTTAGTAAAAGGAGGATACAGTAACGCTCTTCTTATATTTATTTCATCATTATAAAAAGAGTCGTAATCTTGTTCCGACGCTAATTTTATAATTGTATTTTCTGGAGTAAATGTTTGAATAAGCGCATATCCTTCTTCACCAGATCTACCGGACCTACCAACGACTTGGGTAATTAGTGAAAAAGTTCGCTCGTAGCTTCTAAAATCCCCATTATATAAAGATTGGTCAGCCGATAATACTCCCACCAAGGTAACATTAGGAAAGTTTAAGCCTTTGGCAACCATCTGTGTTCCAAGCATAATATCATATTCTTTATTCTCAAAACTTTTCAATTTTTTTTCATAAGAAAATTTTTGTGCCATAGAGTCCGAATCCATGCGTAAAACTCTTGCCTGCGAAAATTTTTCTTTTAGTTCTTCTTCAATCTTCTGAGTTCCCATACCAATATACTTTAAATTATGCCCATGACAAGCCGGACATTCACTTGTATCACTCATAGAAAAGCCACAATAATGGCACATCAATTTTTTATTGACCGCATGATATATCAGCGCCACACTGCAATTAGGACACATCATAACGCTACTGCAATCTCTACAAGAAATCAAAGTATTATATCCTCTTCTATTAAGCAGCAAAATAGATTGTTTACCAACATTCAAATTTTTCAATAATTTTTCTTCAAGGGCTTTGCTAAATGCACTAAAGTTTCCTCTTTCTACCTCTTTGTTCATATCTACAATCGAAACTTCGGGTAATTTTATTCCAGAATGTCTATGTTTTAAAACACTTATGCAGTATTTCTTGTTTTTTGCCCAAAAATAACTTTCTACCGAAGGGGTAGCCGAAGATAGTAGCAATAAACTTTTATGATAAGCACACCTGAACTTAGCAATTTCTCTTGCATGAAACCGTGGGGTAGCTTCAGATTTATAGCTTGGTTCCTGTTCTTCATCCATAACAATAAGTCCAATATTTTCAAAAGGTGCAAACACAGCTGATCGAGTTCCCACAACAACGTTTGCTAAACCCTTTTTTACGCGTTTATATTCATCTAGCCTTTCAGATTCAGACAAGCCACTGTGAAAAACCGCAACTCTATCTAAAAACTTTTGCTTAAATATAGCTACCATCTGCGGAGTCAAAGCAATCTCTGGCACCATTACAATTACATTTTTACCCTCTGATACAACTCTTTCTACAAGCTTCATAAAAACAGATGTCTTTCCGCTGCCTGTAACTCCATAAAGAAGTGCAACTTTATATTCTTTAGAATTATATAATTCTAAAATAGAATTATAAGCGTCGCTTTGTTCTTCCGTTAAATTTACATCTTTTACTTCTTTAACAAAATCTATATTCTTATATGGATCTCTATAAATATCACATTCAAAATACTCTGCGATATTTTTTTTTATTAGGTTTTCTATAACGCATAGACTAACTCCAGTTAAATATAAAAGTTCTTTTAAAGAAATCCCACTCTTATTATGCGATAAAATGTCAAAAACTTTTCTCTGTTTTGACGTTAATTCTCTCTCACAATCATAAAAATTTTCTCTTAATCTTACCATTTTAGTTTTTGCATCAATGATTTTTCTTTTTTTTAGTTCTTTTTTTTCAATTAATCCATTGCTTTCTAAAATTTTCAAACAGACTAGAACTTTTTCCCCAAATTCATCCATTAATTTTTCTTTACTAACCCAGGAATCAGTGTCTTCTAGATATATAATTAAATTTTTTAACAAATCATCACATTCAAGATTTAACTTTTCTCTAAAATTTTTACAAAGCCTAAATTTCTCATATAATTTAAAATTCATTCCCGAAGGAATCATCAATCTAATCGCATCAAAAATAGTACAAAAATATTTTTCCTTTATAAATCCAGCAAGTTTGAGCATTTCATCATTTAAAATTGGCTTATCATCGAGCAACGAAAAAACAGGTTTTAGCTTTTCAAATTCATAAGAATATCCTGTTTCTAAAATAATTCCTTGACGCTTCTTGTTGCTCATTCCAAAAGGAACTAACACTCTACAGCCTAAGCGCACGTTATCAATAAGATCCTCCGTAATAGTATAACTATATAATTTATCTAATTGATAGACAATGTTTTCAACCGCTATTTTTACAATAAATTTTTTAGCCATACAAATTAGTTCCTTAAAAATTTAAAAGTCAAAATTCCAATTACACATTTGTTTCTGGTTCAAATAATTCATACTTATGCGCTTTGAAGTCTTTTATTGCAAGGTTAACAGGCGTTTCAATTAAAACTTCTCCTTTTTTGGCCGCTTCATTAGCAATTTCTCTTGCTCGTTTTGCAATGCCGATCACAAGAGAATATCTACTTTTTCTACCTGCCAATATATCATCTATAGGTATTTTTTTCATCGTTTAGCACCTCATTAACAATATTTTTCATCCTAAAAGGTTTAAATTTTTCTGCATTTACAATTGAGTTTATCACAGCAGCACATTCATCAACATTATCATTTACAACAATATAGTCGTACTGCAGAGAAAATTTTATTTCTTCAATCGCCCTTTTTAATCGTATTTCTAGGTTTTTATAAGGTTCCGAACCTCTATTTAATAATCTATTTTTTAATTCTTGCATTGTAGGCGGTAAAATAAAAATTCTTAGCGAGTCCGGACATTTTTCTTTTATTTGTCTTGCTCCATCAACCTCTATTTTTAAAATCACATTCTGGCCATCAGCTAGAATTTCTTCAACAGATTTTTTTAATGTTCCATAATAATTTTCACAATATTTTGTATACTCAAGCAGCCTGTCTTCTGTTATATTTTTACAAAACTCATCTTCCGAAATAAACAAATAATCTCTTCCATTAAGCTCTCCGGGCCGAGCTGGTCTAGTAGTTGCAGAAATTGACCTTTTAATACTGCTATCGTTCTTAATAACCTGTTCAATAACTGTGTCTTTGCCCACTCCAGAAGGGCCTGATAAAACTATCAACAACCCTTTATTTCTCATATAGATTTGACTCCTCATTGTCATCACTTAAATCATCACTTTTTAATCTATTAACAAGTGTTTCTGGTTGCAAAGCCGAAAGTATAATTAGCTCACTATCGGTGACTATTACAGCTCTTGTTTTTCTTCCACAAGTTGCATCTATTAATTCATTTTTACTACGAGCATCAGATATCACACGTTTTATTGGTGCTGCGTCTGGATTAACAATGGTAACGACCCTTAATGATGAGACCATATTTCCAAAACCTATATTTATAAATTTCATATGCAAACCTCAATTTAGTCACAAGTAAAAGTTTTGTAAATTTAGTTACATTCTGAGATATATCCTAAACATAACAACTTCATTTGAGACTTTTTTCTGTTTAATTTTATTCTACCAATTTTTCAGCATTATTGTCAACCGGAGTTCAACGAGCAAAAAAATCATAAAACTAATAAGATTTTTCAATTATTATAGAGCTAGATTTGTATATACTATTTGATTTTATAACTCCCCGAACAGAATTTAACGGATAAATAGTGCTGTTTTTTCCAATAATCGTGCCCGGGTTTAGAACTGCATTACAGCCAATCTCTGCAAAATCTCCAACAATTGCTCCAAACTTTTTTAGGCCAGTATTAATTTTTTCCCCTTTATACATCACACTAACAGTTCCTCTATCTGACTTTACATTTGATGTGATACTTCCCGCTCCCATATGAGCTTTGTATCCTAAAACCGAATCTCCAACGTAATTATAGTGAGGTACTTGAGCTCCGTCGAACAAAATTGCGTTCTTTATCTCAGTAGAATTACCTACCACAGCATTTTTGCCAATTATAACTTTGCCTCTTATATAGGCGCAGTGCCGAATTTCTGCTTTATCATCGATAATCAATGGTCCATTTAAGCTGGAAGTTTTACTTATTTTCGCAGACTTTGCAACCCATATATTTTCACCTATTTTTTCGAATTCTTCTCGCGACAATGTTTCTCCTAAATTAATTATAAACTGCGATATCTCTGAGATGACCTCCCAACAAAAAAATTTTTTTAAAAATAAATCCTTTGCAATTGTATGCTCTAAGCTTAAAATCTCGTTTATATTTTTTATCGACATAAATTAAAATCTCTCCTCCCCGTTATACCATATTAATTATAGCATAAAAGTTAAATTTTTTATCATTATTTTAAAACTTTATCATTGAATTTTATCCTTTTCCATAATATAATATTCAAAGGCTATTTATTCTGGACGTTTAGCTCAGCTGGTAGAGCATTCGCTTGACGTGCGAAGGGTCAGCGGTTCGAGTCCGTTAACGTCCACCATAAAATAAAAAATAATATAGATTAATATTTAAAAGCTATTATTTTTCATATAATAATACAACAATATAGATACTATCGTACATTTTTTATTTTAAAATTGTTTTTCAACAAAATTTGACAAAAAATAACAATAAAAATTCTTATACTTAAAGAAAAAACTGAAGTTATTAAACTTTGCAAAAGATTCGGAGGAAATAATTATGAAAAAGAATGCTTTTAAAGAAAAAAAAGTTAAAACCTCTAAAAAAGTTTTCGAAGAGCCAAAAATATCTGGTGCAGAATTTTTTGTCTGTTCTGTGCCTGTTGCATCTTCTGCTGCGCCAATGGCGGCTCCTCTTATTGCATCTTGTTTAGCTCCGGCAGTTGCTGTCGTTGCTCCGGCCGCGGTGGGCGCTTGATTTTTGTTTATAGCTGCGCTGCTTTGCTATGAATAACATAATCCTTGACTTTGCTTTTTTGTAATTGGTTGACTCTTAAATGTACTAAAATTAATTATTTCTTAATTCCTACATATTTGGATTTGGAGCTGAATAATGTATCCTCAGTTTAAAGAAAATTTCTTTTTAAAAATAAAATTAGACAAATTTGAACTGTGTAATCCTGATATTTTGCCTTCTGCTAATTTGATTATAAATCAAACTGCTTTAGATATTTTTTCTTTATGTAATGGAAGTATGGATGTAGACGATATAATAAAAAAACTATTAACAAAATATGAAATTTCTTATAAAGAATTAAAAGGTAAGGTCTATAATTTTTTGTATGATGCTTTACAAAAAAACATAATTGTATTTAGAGATAATCCTTCGATAAAAACTTACAATTTTATTAAAGGAAGTAATAAAGTTTACTATCCAGATATTATATCTTGGGAGATAACAGATTATTGCCCTTTGGACTGTAAACATTGCTATTTAGATAAAAAAAACAGCAAATTCATTTCTCTGAATCAAATAGATAAAATTTTATCAATAATATCTGAATGCGGCCTTCGCTCTATACAAATAACTGGAGGAGACCCTCTTTTACATCCTAACTTAGAATATATTTTAAACAAAATATTAAATTTTAAAATCCCCATTATCTTACTTACGAGTGGATTTAAATATGACTTTAGAACTTTTAAAATTTTAAAAGTTTTGAAAGAAGTAAAAAGTAGCGCAGTAAGAGTTAGTTTAGATGGCAACAAAAAAATACATAACGATATACGAAAAAATTCTAAGGCTTTCGAAAATACAATAAATTTTATTAAAAATTTAAAGAAGTATAATATTCCTTGCCAGGTAGCAGTTACTGCAATTGACCAAAACCTCAATGATTTTGAAAATTTGGTTGAGTTAGTAAAATCTTTGGGAGTTTATTATGTGGAAATAGGCTTGTTGATAAATAAAGGAAATGCAAATAAAAATAAATTAAAATCTCAGTATGATAATAAAAAAATATCTGAATTTTTATTTTACTTGGATAAAAAATATTCTGATGATGGCTTTAAAATTAAAAATGCAGTCAAAGATAAAAATTATAATTGTGGGGCAGGACGTCAAATAATCCATATAACCTCTGGCTTGGATGTCAAGCCCTGTCCTGTTATGGGTTTAAAATTGGGCAACATTAATGTAAATTCTTTTGAGGACATTATGAAAAAAAGTAACGAATTACTGAGCAAAATTAAAATTCCTGATCATTCAACATGCTCTGGGTGTAAATTTGAAAACGAATGCAGTGGATGCATAGCACAAGCTTTAAGCAAACATAAAAAACTTTTAGAAAATTGTGAGTGGTACGAAAGCCAAAAAATTATATTTAAATCTTGAGGTTGCTATGTATTATATACAGGATAATAACGATTTTATTATCAAATATACAAACGGAAAATTTGAATATACTTTTGAATCTTTAAGTGGAGATCGGGTTCAGTTGAAAAATGGAACAATAAAAATTAAAACTTGTAAGTCCACTACAACAAATAATTATGGCTTTTTTATTTTAAATGATAATGATATTTATACCCTTAAAATATTCTTAGAGAATATATTTAAAAAGCTTAAAAGTTTAAAAACATCTTTTTCGGCATATTTAAAAATGCATAGCGAGACTATATTAATTGATGAAAAAAAAGATTTCAGAGTATATGGCTTTATAAAAATCATAATGAATATAAATAATAAAAATTTTTCAAGTGAATTTGCTATCACACGGGATCTTAAGCTTTTATTTGATCAAATTTCTACTTATATATGTTACTTTGAAAAAATTATCAGGAAAAAATTTTTAACAGCTAAACCTTTTTTCAGGACTAATTACCCGGTAATTTTGTCTGCACAGGCGGCTGGGTGTTTTATCCACGAAATAATTGGGCACTTGCTTGAAGAGGATTTTTTTTGTTTTAATAAAAAACTTTTTGAAAATTATAATATACCTAAAAAAATAGAAATAGTTGATGATATAACTGGTTACGAACATTTTATTGGTTTAAATAAATTCGATGACAGAGGAACAAAAATAAAACCTTTAAAATTAATATCTGCTGGAAAAATAACAAATATTATGGCCATTAATAAAAAATCAAGCTTTGATAGAAAACTATATGGTTTTGCTCGACGCGAAAATTTTAAAACCATTTCTTTGCCCAGAATGCGCTTTACAAAGATAAAAACTGTAAATAATTACGCTCAAAATGATATTATTGCTAGATATAAAAATGCCTTATTTATGTCTAAAATTAGATCTGCTTACACCACTTTTAATTCGGACAAATATGTTTTGTCCGGTGAAGGTTTTATAGTAAAAAATGGAGAAATAAAAAATTTTGTAAGTAGCCTTATTATCAACGGTAACGTATTAACTGATTTGAAATATTTGGATTTTATAGGCAATGACCCTCAGATTACCGTTTCTTTCTGTGGAAAGTTAAATCAGTTGGTTCGCGTAGGAGTTTTAGCTCCAACTATAAGCCTGTCAAAAATTCCAATTCTGCAGGGAAATCTACATGAATAAAATAAATTTTATAGAAAATGTTTTGATTGAATACGGTATCTTTAATTATAAAATTATTAAAGAGAGATTAACAAAAGTTATATTTAGCTACAAATGCAATAATAAAAAAATTTTGGAGAATGCAAATCTAATAAATATCACTTTGAATTTTAAAATCAACAAGAACCCTATAGAGCTAAAACTTTCTGAAGAAACTTCTTATAAAAATATAAAAAAATTAATAGAGACAGCTTTACTTTTTGGCATGCATAAAAATTTTATAAGCAAAAAAATAAAAAGTGTTAAACTTGATAGCCTAAATTTCAATGGTTCAAAGTTTCTTTGTCCGCGCAAATGTATAAATGATCTCGAAACTGATATTGATTATGTATTAAAAAACTGTAAACTTAAGTTGAATGCTACTATAGAGATCAAGATTCTCCAGCAACTGATAATTATAAGCAATAAACGAATTCAGCAGCAAATTATTCATATTGAAGGCTTCTTTTATAAATCTGACAACATACTTGAGAATTTTTTTATATCATTTTTTAATCCACTAAAAAATTCTATTTCTTATCTATTGCAAAAGCAAATAAGTTATAACAAAGTAAATTTTCTTTATAAAAATTTAGATCTATCTAAACCTATACTATTTAAAAGTAACGTGGTCGCAGAATTTCTTAATCAGTATATAATTGCATTTTATTCAAACAATGTTTACTTTGAAAATAGCTTTATTAAAACTAAAGATATTAATAATAAAATTTTTAATTTTAATTTTGATCTTGTTTCTCTTCCATTTAATGGGATAAAATATGATTCACAAGGCTTTAAAACAAAAAAAATTTACTTGATAAAAGAAAATTATTTAAAAAATTTAATATGTAATCAATATTTCTCTGATTTGCTAAATATTTTAAACCCTGGCAATGCCGATCTTTTTAACTATGAGGCTATTTCCCATCAACGTCTGAAAATTATTCCAAAATTATTTATATTAAAGCAAAATTATGACGAAATTCCTATTGTATACTCGTCAAAAATATTAAGATTCGATATTAAAACAACTAGGCTGCTTGCAGATGTTCTTTTTTGTTACAAAAATAAACATTTTAGAGCAAAAATTTTTACAAGTCTAAATTTATTATTCGAAAAATCAATATTTAGCAAAAAAAACTCAACAAACAATAATGTTATTTGTGGAGATATGTTGGTAAATCCTAAGTTTGATAACTTTTGCTCTATAAAATAATTGGATATTTATTCCGAGTTATTTATAAAATAAAAATACCCTACAATTTTGTAGGGCTCATTTTTACTTAAAAGCTATATAAAAATACTGTGCGCCGCTCTTATTCAAGTTTATAAATCTGCCATTGCTGGCTGAAGTGCTTTGAGAAAGCGTTAGCGTGTCTAAGAACAAAGATGCTCCGGGGGTCCCTCCACCACCGTCCGCTGCTACTACGGCGCTGTTACAAACTGTATATCCGTTTGTTGAATCATATTCTATAAATGGTGCATTCCTTAAAAAAATGAAAACACAACGTGGAAAAAAGCTAAGTGTATGATCTTTGCTTGCCTCACCGTCGCCAGAAAGTACTCCTATTGTAAATGGGTTTTCTATTAAAGCTTTAGTTTCTTCAGTCAGGTGCAATGTATCGTCGTTTAGATGATTGCTTATCACTGTATCCAATATTGTGTTATCCGATACAAAATCTGCCCGTTTTGGCTTGTCTGTACCTAACCAGCTATTTAATCCTAAATTTGTAGTTTTATTTTCTGTTGGCATATTTTCTCCTCCTATATTTCTTCATAATTATCTATTTCGTTCCAGGTTAAATCATCTGAATCAAATTCGTCAAAGACTTTATCTTTGCTGTCTAATGTATCCCATTGCAGATTTCTAAAATCGAATATGCATTCAAGATGTGCCGGTAAAAACTCTGATATCATACTTTTTATGGTCTCTTTATCTGGTGAACTATCAGCTAGCTCCAGACAATTAATATATACAGTGCTGTTGCTATGGTCTTCAATTATATAGCCTGTTGCACCGGCTATTTCCATTGCTCTTTTTATGCTACTCTCATTAAAATCATTAGGAGTAATTGCTGTTCTATATAATAGTACGTCTCTTCTTTCCTGGGCAGTTTTTTCATTTTGTTCTGTTGTAAAAATTAGTTCTCTCATGCTCAGGCCATAACTTTCTGCTGTTGAGATGAATCTTTCTCTTTCTATTTCAGAAAGTTGCAAGGATATCTCATCTAGAACCATAGCATAGGCCGAAAGTTCCGCATTGATTAGCGTATTTTCGTTAAGATTATAAAAACCTAACGGACGAAGTGTTTGCTTAATAGAATTGAGCGAACTCATTTAGATACCATCACCTTTCTGAGATCTGCACAGAACCTTTTATTGCAAGTTGCTTTGAAGTTGTATATCTATCTGTGCTAATACTCGATAAAATGTAATAATTCTCCACTCCTTGCACAGTGTAAATTGCATTGCCAAGAGCCGCGATAAGAAATGGTTCACCTATTTTTAGAGTGTTAAAATACTCTGTTATGTTCGCTATACATTGCTCTTTTATTGCATCAAAACTGTAGCCATTTTTTACAGATATATCTACTCCAACCGCTATTTCTACTGCCTCTGCTTTGTACACTTTAACATCTACGTTAAGTTCTCTTATTGAATTTATCTCTGATTGTATTTCTGAGACCAGTGCATCACTTGGCAACCCACCTTTTGCCGCAACATAAATATCTACTGTGCCTACTCCTCTAGCTTTGCCTACTACACTCGCCGAGTATATACCATCGTATTTTAAAACCTGAGATTTATAAAATGCTGCATTAGTTCCATTAGAAATATTTTTGTAACTATCTATGAGTCTTTCTCTTAATTCTTCGTCGCTTTCTGCATCCATGCCTCCAACAAATGCGGTCTCATTTGTTACATAAGTTATCCCTGCAGGTGGCGTCACCATGATTTTTACCGTGCCTACTCCTGTATTCTGTAGCGTTCCGCCTTCTTCTGACTCTGCTGGAACTGTTACGGAAAGATCTCCAGTCTCTAAAATTGCGGATTCTATGGTTTTTACTCTTATTGGATTAATTCCATTGGTTGAACAGATTGTTCCTACTGGTATCTCTAAATCATAGTCGAGTGCTGAATCTCTCATAAATTTAAGCGTTCCTGTAGATTTAAGTGCTGATTTTCTAGTTAATCCTCGTTCTAATGCTAAATAATCTAATTGTTCACCTTGAGCTGTTTGCGCAAACATCTGATTTTTGAGCCATTGAACATTATTCTGTAAAGAAAATATTTCTCCTGCCAAAACCTTCATTCTTATGCCAACATCCGAATCATCGTTTATGTTTGCTCCGCTTAATTCTGTGAACTTGCTTCTCATTCTTTTTAAAATATCTTCATAACTTTCCATTATATTGTTATCACCACATCTTTCTCTGTATCGTTTATTGATAGCATCACTGTCAATTCTAGATTTTCTCCTTCATTTGTCAACGCAGTGTATACATCATCAACTATTACTTCCGTAACATCTGCTAGTGCCTCTCTAATCATTGACAATGCTCGATTTTTTATATTTATATCCGTTGGTTTTAACGTATAAAGGCGGCTACCAAGCGAAGTATCATATACAAAACTACCCTGCTTTATTGTCAGGCGTATCAGAATCCTCTGCAAAAGTTCATCATAACCCGATAACTCTATAAGATATCCTTTTGAATCACAAATAAAATCTCCACTGCTAATTGCTGTATCCAAAATATCACCTCTATTCCAAAGCTGTACCATTTATCAAAACTTGACCGTTATTTTTTAATACGATATTTGCACCCCCGCTTGAATATAGCATTAACTCTCCTGGCTCTAAATCAGAAGCTTGATTTAATACTCCTGTGTAAATAAAACCTTGCTCCGTTGGCGTGACTACAGCTTTTGCTCCAGTTGGTGGAATGGATATTACTCCAAAAGGTGCTGCAACTTTTATTTCTCTATGTTCTTCACTTGTTTGTACCGTTACTGTATCGTCGTGAGTTGAGGTCACCTCACCTATTTGTGTGTTTTTTATTAATTTGCATGCATTGCTTATCTGTTTTGAAAGCCACATATTTTATCCCTCCAATAGTGTGAATAGTGTAAATTCTCCATTATGGTTTAAAATATAATCGATCTCATAAATTTGCAAATTTTTCATGCTGCCCAATATGTAGTCATTTATCTCACACTTGTTGCCAAGCTGCGCGTAAACTGCTCCCGGGCATTTTATTATAATTTCATTGAACTTCTTTTTTGATTCATAAATCATCTGTTCTGCTGTGCTCACAGATATTGCCTTAGACGTTTCAGTGTCTTCCGACATGCTTATAAACTTCCTGCGGCTAATTCCTTTATTTATTAATTCTTGAGCCTTAATTTTATCTACATAAATAGCCGCATACGGAGCACATACGGTAATCTCTGAAATCAATTTGTACCTACTATATTTTTGATTTACCGCGCTGTAATTAACTCCGTCATTCTTGTTTGAAAATAATATCAAATCCGACTCAGATCTTCCTGATACATCAATAACTCCATTTGGATTTACAATGGGAAATTCTTTTAAGCATAACCTACAAAACTGCTCAAATACATCCCACTCGCTCATGCCTTTTTCAACTTCAAGCGTCACGTTAAAAATAGATTTATCACCAATTACCGAAGTGAAACCATATGGCTCCACGTGTCTTCTAAAAATAATATCAAGCGAAGGACGTTTATAAATTTGCGGACTAGCTTCATTGTCAATTAAATATGCTGTGTTACTTCTGGATTTAATCGTTAAAAAGCAGCCACTCTCGCTTACCTCAAACTGTTGCTCATCAACAATGCCGGAAAAAAATAATTGATTCTTTTCTGTGTAAACTGCTAAATTTTTATATTCCGAATGTTTTTTTTGACTAAAAAAAACTGCAGTTAAACTATCTGCAGGTGCTTCTTTAGATCTATTTATTTGAACATTATAAGCAGGACCTAAATCTATTTCTTCATCTGATATCGTCGTTGCAAGATATTTCATCGTAATCGCAACCTTTCGCCCACTCTTAGTTGATTCGGATTTTTTATATTAGTATTTAACGCTAATAAGGTTTCTACCGGAATATTAAATCGCACCGAAATATCCCAAAGCGTATCCCCTTCTAAAACTGTATAATAGTCTTCATACAGAACTGAACTAGATTCTGTTTGCGCTAGATCTTCCCAAAATTCGAAGCTATAATTTAAAACTTCTGTTGTAGAAGCAATTAATTCAAGACGCTTAAAAATAGCCAAAAAAGGCGCCAT
This sequence comes from uncultured Clostridia bacterium, assembly GCA_944384705.1. Taxonomy (GTDB): domain Bacteria; phylum Bacillota; class Clostridia; order Oscillospirales; family Acutalibacteraceae; genus CAG-557. The sequence goes on along the minus strand of CALWUI010000027.1, from coordinate 112,479 downwards.
CCCTGGCAAAGCTAAATAACCATTTCCTCCCTGCTTGAATAAAAAAAATAGTTCGTCAAATTGGTCTATGCAGTTTTCTCCAAAAAATTGCCCAGAACCTGTAATAACTCTCTTTTCTCTGCCATAGTCTTGAAATTTGTTTCCTCTAAACGGAATAATAACTTCTTTTATCGATCTTTGTATTAATATTTCTATATTGGCAGGGTTATATGGCCAAATATAATTTTTAAATTTCATAACATTTAATTTCATAATGCGGCTGCTCCTGTCTGAATGTCAAAATTTCTGTTGTAGCGCCGTGCATCAAATTCCATTTTGTTATATATTTCTTTAATGTTGCTATCTGCTTGGCTATAATAAGAGGTATTCCTTTGCGCTATTGTATTATGACTTTGTGCTTCAAAACTAATCGATGTGTTATTGTCACTTTTTCTAACATAGTTTTGGCTAAAATTTAAAATTCTTAAGTTGTTTTTGTATTGATTTGTTTCTAATGCTAACTGCATGTATTGATTTAATATTGCGTCAAATATCTGCATTAATATTCACCACACTTTCTTTTGTATTCTTCTGGATTAAAACTTTCGTTAAAAATATACTCTTCATAAGTCTTTTCTTTATCTAGCATCATATGTGCATAACAATATAAATAATCATTTTCTGTCATATTTTTTACAACTGGATCATTTGGCAATTTATTGAATTTTTTTAATATTTCCCAACGTGCTCTTTCAAATTTAGAATTTAATTTTTTTTTACCTGCTCTAGTTCTTTTTCGTCAAGCAAGTCAAAACCAAGATAGTCCTTGCGAAGTTCAGAATATTCTTTTACTATACAGAGCATATCTTCTGCACTTAGGCTGTTCATTAAATCTTTTGTATTGTCAAAAAGAGGCAAAGAGTTATGATCCGTTAAACACATTACGCTCAAACAGGCGTTTTCGGCAACTTTTGTTGCTTGGCTTCTTTCAAACCCATCATTTATAAGTTTTAAAATTAAAGATTTAGACATTCTTTCACAAATAAGCATATCGTAAACTGAAAGTAAATTTACGTATGCTTTTTTATTTTGAGGCAAATTTATTGCTTTTCTAATTTTGCCTTTATAAACTTCAAACGGTTTTATTTTGGGCTTCATATAGAAACCTCCATTCTTTTGGCCGCAATCAAAGTTACATCTTCTAAAACAGCACCATTTATTGAAGCTGATTCGTTTATATCGGACCAATCGCAACCAGAGTAAATTATTTTTTTATCGGGCTTTACTATTACCAAATTAAAATTGTGTAAATCATAAAAATTAACTCGGCTGTTCGTGTCATCATCGCAGACGTATACTCTAGATAATTCTATAGTATGATGCACCTTGCCAGAAATCGTTCCAACTGGTTCATTTTGGCCAAAAGCCTCTATATATTGGCTTTCGCAGGTAGATCTTGCTTTGTAACTTTCTACTACAGCTAATTTTTTGCCGTTTACCTCTATGTATATGTCTTTGCTGGTCGGAAAGGTTATGTTTAGCATAAAGCACCTCCTCAAACATTTATATTGGCAGTTATATGAATCTGATTTATTCCTTGTACAACTGTAAATTCAATTTCTACAATGCAAACACTTTGGTCTTCGCTCGATTGATATACATTTGGTGCAGAATATGAATCTATGATTCCAGCATCTAAAAATTCTTGCAACTTAACAGTCACCTGACTATTTATTGCATTTCTTGTTGTAACATTGTTCTTAGCTGCAGAAATATTATTTTTAAGTGCCTCTCGAATAGATTTTATAACTTCATCAATAATTAAAATTGTGTTGACTTCTTTAAATGTTTTGTCCGCTACGCCATTAGTTGTTGTTTTAGAGGTTACTGCCCTTATTATTTCTATTCTACCGGCAACCACTTCAAAAGGAATAATTCCATTTGTTATATATTCATCAACCTCGTCTTCAGTAAGAGATTTATTAATTTTAGAAAATCCTTCTATTTCTGCTCCATTAAATGACTGAGATGGATCTGTATATTTAGAAATTACAGCTGCCAAAGCTGCCGCTAAACTGCAACTCGATAGAGTTGTTCCTTCTGAATTTATAGGGCTTTGCGCAATTAAAAGAATTCTTTCACTATTAAATTGTTTGGCCCATGTGCTAAGTGAATCGTTACTTTCTGGTGACGCTAAAACGCCTAACCTTTCTCTTTTATTCTCTGATGCATTTAAAACACTTTGCATCAGTAATTGCTGAATAGAATCATTTGTACTGTCGCAAATAACTGCACTTATTCCATCGGTCGCTTCTATTAGGTCAAAGGCTGACTCGTAATTATTGTCAGAACTCCCGACTGAAACTGCTAAAATGCTGCTCATTCCATTCTCTAAAACAGCTTTGCATAGCAAATACATTGTGCTACTGCTTTCAAAAATTGTTTGAGCATCTAATAGACTTTGTATGTTATATATTTTGTCTGTTTCTGCATTAGATTTTGCCACAATAGCTATACTCTTGCCTGTTTTTTGTGAGTACATTATTTTTGATGTATTATAGTCTGAATACACACCTGGTCTTTGTTTTGCTAATATTGTCAAAATATCACCCCTTAGCTCTTTTTCTTTATTTTTATGTCACTTATATTAATCTCTTCTGTTGCGTATCCAAGATATGCGCTAAGTTTTATGCTACAGTTTAGTTCAAACGAAAAAACATCTATATTATATTTAGTTTTTTCACACGAAATTTCATCAATATTATAATTTTCTCTGTGGCGCAGGAGTTCTTCGTATATTTTAGAAAAGGTTTCGTAACACTCTTTGCTACCGCTTTTTCTTGGAGAAAAAATATTCATATCTAAAATAATTTCCATTTTGTTTCCATACCGGTCACCAGAAGTATCTGTGCCAAGAAACGAATTAAAAGAACCCTCCTTTATTGAAATTTTTTCTATTTCAAATGAAACATAAGTATTTTTGATTGGATTAGGTACTTTCTCCTCGTTATCTAGACTTATAAATTTTATTGATGCTAAATTGACACTTTCTGAAAGATCCAATTTGATTTTGTCAACAATTTGATTAAATACACTCATAAATCTTCATCCTCCACAAAAACTTGAACTATTGCCCATATGTATAAAATATTTTCTCCAAGATAAACTGCCTGTGCTCTTTTTACAACATAGCTCTCATTAAATGTATCTATTTTTGTGTTAAATGGATATAAATCTAGTCGAGTGTTTTTATCTCCGATATAAAGATAATTTTTGCCGTCTAAGTAACCTATGTCTAAACATTTTCCACCCATATATGTCTGATCTTTATATCTTAGAGGCTGAATAAAGGCTTTGGTATTAATCTTACTATTGTCACTCAGGTTTATAGTAACCGCTCTACCGAATTTATCTATAATGCTAGAAACACAATCGCTAAACATTTTACTTCACCTGCCAAAAAACAAAATCTTCATCCTCTAATAGATCGGATATTTTTGCTTTTTCGTCCTGCCAAATCTCGTATGCAACTTTTACCGCTTTGCTCATGTTTTCTTTTACAGTTATGTCTCCAGCAGAAAAAGACTCTACAGATTCTCCCAACGCCTTAAGCTGCATATATTTATAAAGACTCAAAGCACCAGCGGCGGCTATAAGCCGCTCACTGTGCAAAGTCAAGTCTACATCGGGTAAAAGTTTTGAAATTATCTCTTCTTTTGCATCACTGCAAATGTATGTAAAATTATTTGCTTCTTCTTTGCTCAAACTAGCTAATAAAGCAAACCGCTCTATAATATTTTCTAGATTCAAAACTCATCATCCCTTCAGATTACTCTGTTATTGCTGGCGTATAAGTCATTTTTTTAGCTGCATCTGCAAAAATTTTTGCAAAACCAGCTGTCGCACTAATTGCTGCTCTTTCTAGCTGTTTGTCAATTAATTTATCGTAATCTACAGTTAAGTCACCTACTCTTACCATCTCCAATGAGCAGTTCTTATCAAACCCAACAATCGTATTATCTGCAACTTTATCAACACGGTGCAAGGTTGCGCCAAGCGGTGTAACAACCTGTGTAGCATCTTTAAAACTTAAAAGAGTCTGTACATCTTGCAGTTCGGTTAATGCAAGCAAGTTTTGCATTGTTTCGGTATTTGCCAAGATTGTATTTAGCTCATAACCGGATAAATTGGCCCATAGTTCGATCAAATCTGCATAAGCTATGCCACTTGTGCTAACAGGAGTAACTGCTGCCGCGGCGCTTCCAGATTCATCTCCATTTACTAAAACATCTACGGCATCGCCTAGTTGTGCATTTGCTATGTCAAAACCTATTTTTCTAAGCATAACTGCAAAAAGGTCTAGACGTTTATGTTTTAAAGCCTCATAAGAGGTAGAAATTACTCTGCCGCGCTTTTTCATTGATACCAGGCTGGTTTTTGTTTGAATTGCAGTTTCTGGAAGTTCGCTTGTTTCATTTACAGAATTTCCTGACGTACTGTCTGTTGTAGATTTTATAGTTCTGTAGTCATTGTTTTCTACATTAGTTACAGTTGCAACTATTGAGGCTAATATATTAGAACTATCCATACCCTGCAAAACGCTCCGCTTTACAAATTCGGGAAATAATACCGCAGAATCTGTCGTTTTAAAAAAGCTCTCAATAACATCAGAATTTTGCCCTTTAACCCTAATATTAAATCTTTTTAGTTGGCGCTCATAAGCATCTAAGCCAGCTAAGTCTGTTCCCTCATAGTTTTCTGATGGGTCTATAGATTCTAATGCTTTTGTAAAGCCTAAATTATACATACCCTTTTCAAGTTTTACTGAATCATAAAAAGCCATTTTTACTCCTCCATAAATTTAATTAATTTTTTATAGACTACATTTTAAAGTCCTTAATTTTTTGATTTGTTTTTTCTTTTTTTAAGTAAGATAACTGAGGTCTAGCCGGTAAAACTTCTTCTGATTTTATCTCGAAAGCTTTTTTAAAGGCTTTCAATTCACATAAATCCATTTTAGAAGTAACACTGTCCATAACCTGAGGATTTAGCTCTGGCTGAGTTAATGCACAAAGCCGCATAACTTCTCGCTTCAAATCGTTGTAATACTCCTTACCTTCACTTGCAAGACGCTCCAGCTCATTAATCAGCTTAGATAATTCTCTAGCTTGCTCCGCTGTAATAGTAACAGCTTCGCCTCTTTTTATAGATTTAATTAAGTCATTCATAGATTTAGCACCTCCCTTCGAAAACGAATTGAACATTTTTATAACACCTGCATTTTTTTGTGCTGGAACCGCAACAAAGGACCATTCGTAAGCATCTAAAGGCTCACTTAAAATAACATAGCAAAGAGATTCACCGTATAACTCACCTTTTCTGTGATCGCATGGGGCAATTTTAACATCGCTGCCACAAATAGAACAAGTCATTTTTTTTACGGCACACCCTACGCTTACTTCTTTTTTTATTCCTGAATCTATTTCTAAAATAAAATCATTATTTTTTTCGCATCTTGGCATGTAAGCTCTTGCAACTAACCTACAGTATTGCTCACCTACAGAGTTTGTTTTATTTGGTATATCTTCAACATTGCAGGCAAAAATCCTTGCCATTTGATTTTCACTCTTTGCTTCGTGATCTATAACTCCGGTTTTGCCTACAAACATTTCTGCTAAAATTTTTAGTGCTTCTCTTGTAAATTTTTCGTACTCTCTATCTATTTCATTATCGCAGAGTACTACAGAAAAAATATATACGTCATCTTCAGTTAACCTTCTGCGAGTATAATTGTTTATCAAATCAAGATCACTATGATTTACCTCATAATTCGAATTGCTCTTTATAACATAACCATCTTTCATTAGATATTCCCCAATCTTTTTTCAATTTCTGCAGCTCTTGCTGTCATCAACCTTGCATTAGCTGTTTCTACTTCGTCTTGCAGGTTTATATTATCCCAAACAATGCTAAAATCCGCGTACATGCCATTAAACGCAAGCCATTTATTACAAATTCTCTCTATAACTGGGGCTAGACATCGTCTATAAAATTCTAATTCGCTTGTTAAAATATCCGCCTGTTGGGCAGACATTTTTTCTGTAGTAGACCAAGAAAGCCCCAAAATAAATGGTGGTATTGCAAGTTTTGCAACAATTTGTTCAAGCATTTGGCGAACAGGCACCTGACTGTCTAAAACTTGATTATCTGCACCAATTACCTTTATACTTACATCTCCTACAGATACAAAATCACTCACTTCTCCACAAGAACTCATAGCTCGACTCCATTCATTAGCAACCTGCATAGCTCTCTCTTTTGCGTAGGCTTTTTCGCTGGCATCTGGGCCAGGTTTATATGTAACTGCAAAACGGACATTGCCTACTCTCTCCCAGTTTGCGTTAATACTGTGGTATATATTAAGTAAAATCCCGCTCACAAAAGGAAGACCTTTTAAAATGGATGTGCCATAAATATGACCAGGCTCTGGTTTTAGCGGCGTTACTAAAAGTAAATTTTGATATTTTAGCGGAATCACTTTACCATTCTCGTCCTCTTTGCATACTTCTAAATTTAGAGGATTTTGGCCTGTTTTTAGCTTTATGTCTTTAAGTGATGCATTATAAAGTGCTGCTATGTCGTTATTTAACGTGTTCGTAACTATCTCTCCCACAGCTGTTCCATATGTTAACATTTGGTCTAAATATGTAGATATAAACGCATTCAAACCGTTTTCGCAAGAATTAACTTTTACATGAGAGATAAATCTATTTAACTGATTTTCTATATTTTTATCTGAGCAATCGATTTTAAAGCTGCCCACAAGTCTAACTGTTTTGCAAATAGCTGCATCGATAATAGGAACAGCCTCTCGCAACAAAGCATATAACTCATATTCGGCCTGTGCTCTAGGATTATAGTTATTCAATTCATAAAAAGGATTTGTTTTTCTTGGCGTCTGAACAGTTTGCACTGCTGAATATTCATTTTTTTTTCTAATTTTAAAGAACTTCATTTAATCACTCCTTTTAAAAATTATTCTCTTTTGCATGCAAAAGCAAAAAAGCTGTCGTCAGGCTCATCATCCATCAATGTAGACGCAAAATATCTAATGTCGTCCATAGCATGATCATTTTCTTTAACAGGAACATCCTTGTTTTGTGAATCCTCCCATCGATACAAAGAAAACTCTCGAATACTATCTTTACACGTATTGCAAATTATCAAAGTTTTATTTTTTAGTGCCGTAGAAACCTTTCTGATTCCGTTAATTACATTGTTTTTTGCCGGAATCACCTTAAATCTGCCATTTTTGCGAATAAGCGTAATAAAACTTGCAGCAGATGGATCTACAGTCATTGCCTCAACTTTAAAAGATCCTGCCAAATTACAAAGAGATTCATAATGTTCTTCATCTGTTTTTGAAAAACCAGTCTTTCTAGAATCATAATAATACTCTCGGATCCTATACCAAGCTCCATCAAATTTGGCCCACAGCCCCATGGAGGTAGGATTAACAGTGCCATAGTCACAAGAAATCATATATTTTTCAAAATTTACTTTTGGAACATCTACAAAAGCTTCTAAACTGCACATCTCTGGATACACATTCCCCTGCGTTGCCACCCATCGTCCCTCAATAAAACGTTCATAAAACGTTCCACTGTATAATCCGGCATAGCGCTGTTTTATATACTCCGACAAAGAAGGATTATCATCCATTGTAAAATGTAAATAAAGCGCATTTTTTTTGTCGGCCTTGCTTATCCATTCTTGGTAGAACCAATGTTGAGGGTACTCCGGATTGCAATTAAACCAGAATTTAGAACCTGCAATAGAACATCTGGCTAATGCTTGCTCTACAAAAGACTGAGGCATTAAGGCTACTTCGTCAAACAATATTCCTGATAGAGTTATCCCCTGAATAAACGCTGCACTGGCTTCATCTTTTCCTGAAAATAAGTAAAATTTATTTTCTATTCGGCTAAAACCTATTGTTATCAGATTTTCAGAGATTTTAAATTTGCAATGAAATCCAATATCATTTAATAGTGGAAGTAATGGATCGACAAAATTTCTTTTTAATGAACCAAGAGTTTTTCCGCAAATTGCAAAAGTAGAAAAATTAAAATTTTTCATAGCCCAGGCAACAAAAGATATTCCCATGCAGATTGTTTTTCCGCTTCTAATAGCACCATCACAAATCAATGCATCATATCTGCTTAACAACTTAGGATTAAACCACCAAGTTAAAACTTTTAGTTGTTTTTTAGAAAACGAGTTAAATTTCAAAGATATCCCACCTCTTAATCCTCAGAAAACTCTGAAGGATTCAAGGATTGCAGGCTATTTTCTATTGCAGAGTAGAATGAATTATTTTGATTTGCACTTAAAAAATCTAATTGTTGTAACTTCTCTAGTGCTTTAAATCTGTCAAAAAATTTTATTTCTAGCATTCCATCTCGAGGTTTTTTAATTTCGGCAACGTTAAAAAGATCCATTCTACAAATCGCGTCTAAAGATATGTTGTCGGAGTAAATTAACTTTATTGCATCAGAAATACTGCCAAATGCTAATTTTTCATATCCTCTGCACGCTTTATAAAGCAAATTTTTCTTCTTTTGATCATATAGTTCATCTATTTTAGAATTAATATCATCTCTTTGCAAAAGCTTATAACCTGTCAGTTCAGGGTCCAGCTTATATCCGGCAAAGGCAGCTGACTTTTTTACATCCCCAGAATTGACATAATAATTGCAGAATGAATACTCACGATGAGTCAATTTCTTTTTATTAGAATGCTTCAAATATTTACCCTCCTTTTTATATTTTCAAATAACACAAAAAAAACTAGTTTATTTGCCTTTTGGAGAAAAACAAAAATAAAAAATTTTAATGTATTGTCTTAGATCTACAAAATGTGATATCATAAAAAAGGTTGTTTAATCTTTTAGGGAGGAATTTTTTTGAAAAAAATAATAAGTTTTTTTTTCTTTTTATTTTTGATCTTTGCATCTCTTGTTAGTATTCATTTTAAATATGATTATTTTTGTGATGCATATAATTTAAGGGTTCTCTCGGAAAAACAAGAAGACACTCTTTCGCCTGATGACTGGAAAATAGTTCTTGACGATGATATAAAAAAAGAAAACCGTGAATTCGATTTTATACAAAAAAATTTAGCTTCTTCCGATTTAGCCGATAATGGACATCTTTTAATGTTTATTGGAATCTTTTTGATTGCTATTTCTGTTTTTGGGACTATTTTTTTCTCATTTTGCCTATATAAATTGTGTAAGAATACAAAACGTTTTAAAAATAAATATGGAACTAGGTACAAAAAATAAAAAAAGCCTCTCAGAAAAATCTGAGAGGCTTTTACAAATAAAAAATAATACTGACTAATTTAAACTCATTGTTAGGATTTAATATTATGCGTATTCCATGTGAATGACAGAAAAATTATTGCTAAAACGCTACAAATAATTAAGGTAATAAAACCTCCGTCCCAGCTAAATTTGTCTACAACCGCTCCAATTGCAAACTCTGCTAAGACTTGACCACCCATATAACCAAATAGACCTGTAAATCCGGCAGCTGTGCCTGCAGCTTTTTTAGGAACTAAATCAAGAGCACTTACACCTATTAGCATAACGGGACCATAAATCAGTGCTCCAATAGAGGCAAGCGCACAGTTTATAACTAAAAAATTCTTACTTTGCCAATAAAGTAACGTTGCTAGTGCGACTCCTATCATACAAAATATACCTATAGGGGCACGTCTGCCATTAAAAATATTGTCGCTAAGCCAGCCAATTATTATGGTTCCAGGAATCGCCGCATACTCGAACAATGCAAATGCTATAGACGATTCTGTTATGCTAAAGCCTCGCGCTTCTTTTAAATAAGTTGGAACCCAATTTATTACTCCGTATCTCACAAGATAAACAAACACGTTTGCTATAGCTATATACCATAAAAATTTATTGTTTAGTACATATTTGAATAAAATCTCTTTGCCCGATAGTTCAGCTTCTTTATCTTTAATATCTTTTTGGACCTCGGGATAATCATTTTTGAACTCTTCAATTGGCGGCAGCCCAACAGATTGTGGTGTATCACGAGCTAACAGTATATAAATGAATCCTCCAATAATTGCAATTATGGCCGGAAAGTAAAAAATCCCCTTCCAGCTATCAAATAAAGAGACTCCCAAAAGTGCAACTGTAGCTATTAAGCCTCCTCCTAAGTTATGAGCCGTGTTCCATAGTGCCATTTTTACTCCTCGTTCTCTGTCAGAAAACCAGTGAGTCATTATTCTTCCACAAGGTGGCCAGCCCATACCCTGAAACCAACCATTTAAAAACATTAAAATAAACATAAAAAATACATTATATGTATTTGGCAAAAACAAGTTTATTATTCCAGATAAAATTAGGCCAATAGCCAAAAAATATCTCGCATTCGATCTATCTGAGACATTGCCCATAACAAATTTGCTTATTCCATAAGCCAAACCTAAGGCCGATGCTACAAAGCCTACCTCAGTTTTGCTGAATCCTAAATTCAATAAATAATCCTTTGCAAATACAAAATTGCTCCTAACAAAGTAATATATCAGGTATCCAAAGTAAATACTAATAAAAACCTGGATTCTATATCTTTTATAAACTGCAGCGATTTTTTCTTTAGGAAGTCTTTCTATAGGCTTAGCTGGCTTTAAAAAATCTAGCATAATAATAAAAACTCCTTGCTTTAAAAACTAATATAAATATAACATCATAGAGCCTGCTTTACAATATTATTTTTTAATATTTAACACCAAATTGACTTTTTATAATTAAATTTATATCATTATTTTGTAATATAAATCTAAAAAAGAGGTAACTATATCATGAAATTTTATCTCGAAGGAATAAATAAAGTTTTAGAAAACTTTAATAGCACTCCAAGTGGATTAACATCTAAAGAAGCAACGAATCGTATTGGAACTTATGGAAAAAATGAACTGGCAAAAGAAAAAAAAGAATCGATTATAAAAAAATTTATCAATCAGTTAGCTGATCCAATGACATTAGTTCTTTTAGCTGCTGCTGGTGTATCTATTGGTGTTTCAATTTATTCTGGAGAATCTTTCATTGATGTTTTTATTATACTTTTTGTAGTATTTGCCAACAGTATACTTGGAGTTTATCAGGAATCTAAAGCTGAAAAAGCCATAGATGCACTTAAAAAACTATCTAAGTCTACAGCAAAAGTTCGTCGTGATGGAGACGTAAAATCTGTAAACACTAGTGAAATTGTTCCGGGAGATATAATTTTGTTCGAAAGCGGAGACGCGATTCCTGCTGATGCAAGAATTATTGAGAGCAAAAGCTTAAAAATAGAGGAGTCCGCTTTAACCGGAGAATCCGTGCCGGTAGAAAAAACTGCTGATGTAATTAAAAAAAATAATGTCGATGACTTGCCAATAAATGATCAAAAGAACATGGTGTATTCTGGCAGCACGGTTGCATATGGCAGAGGAGAGGCTGTTGTGGTGGCATCCGGAATGAATACTCAAATGGGAAACATTGCAAAGTTTATAAACAAAACAGTCGATGAAAAAACTCCGCTGCAAAAAAGACTTACTCAACTTGGTAAAACTTTAAGTTTTGTAGTAATTGCAATCTGCGCTTTTATATTTATTTTTAGCTTAATAACACGTTCAAACCTGAACACCGAAAATCTCTTGGATATTTTTATGATATCTGTAAGTCTTGCTGTTGCAGCTATCCCGTCTGGTCTAGCTGCTGTTGTAACCATTCAACTAGCTATTGGAGTCACGAAAATGGCCAAACATAATGCTATAATCCGCAAACTAACTGCTGTAGAAACTTTAGGTTGCACACAAATAATCTGCTCAGATAAAACCGGAACATTAACTCAAAATAAAATGACTGTAGTTGAAAACTTTACTTTTGATAAAAATTTTCTTGTTAACGCATTTGCACTTTGTAACGACGCTAAAAAGGATAAAAATGGAAATTTAACTGGCGATCCCACAGAAATTGCTCTTTTCGAGTTTTCAGAAAAATCTATAAATCTTAATAGAATCGAAAAAAGAATCGGCGAAATTCCTTTTGATTCTAATAGAAAAATGATGTCTACGTTTCATAAATACAATAATAAAATTATTCAGTACTCAAAAGGTGCACCTGATATTGTCTTGCAAAAGTGTACTCATTATATCGAAAACGGTATCATATATGAATTAAGTGAAGACGTCCGCAGAAAAATTATTTCTAAAAATAAAGATATGGCGCAGCGTGCTCTCAGAGTTTTGGCCGCGGCTTGCAAATTTTATAACAACTTGCCAAAAAACTTAAATAGTGAATTTTGCGAAAATAAAATGATATTTGTTGGCCTGGACGGAATAATTGATCCTGTTAGACCAGAAGCTTCTGAGGCTGTTAAAAGCTGTAAGTCAGCCGGAATTCTGCCTGTTATGATAACCGGGGACCACAAAGATACCGCTGTTGCAATAGGCAAAAAGCTTAATATAATAGCCGATGAATCCCAGGCAATTACTGGAGCTGAGCTTGATAAAATCTCTGACGAAGAACTTAAAAAAATAATATACAACATCAGCGTTTATGCAAGAGTTCAGCCAAATCACAAAGTAAGAATTGTTGAGTGTTTTAAAAATCTAGGCAAAGTAGTTGCAATGACTGGCGACGGAGTGAATGATGCGCCATCGATAAAAAGAGCCGATATAGGCATAGGAATGGGCATAACCGGCACTGATGTGACTAAAAATGTTGCCGATATGGTCTTGGCTGACGACAATTTTGCAACTATAGTCTCTGCTGTTAAAGAAGGTCGAAGAATTTATGATAACATTAAAAAAGCTGTTCAATTCTTGTTGTCGTCAAATATTAGCGAGATAATTTCTATTTTTGTAGCTACTGTCCTTGGCTTCAAAATTTTTTCACCTATTCATATTCTTTGGATAAATTTAGTAACAGATACTTTTCCTGCTCTATGCCTAGGTGTAGAGACAGAAGAGCAAGATCTGATGAGCCACCCCCCTCGCTCAGAATCAGAAAGTTTATTTGCAGGCGGGTTAACTTTTAATATTATATATCAAGGTTTTTTAATTTCTTTGATTACTCTTAGCTCTTACTTTTTGGGAGTTATTGCAGAAACAGGAAAATTACAAATTATAGATAGCATCTACGGTACTTCTATGGCTTTTTTTACAATGTCTATGACAGAAACTTTCCATTCTTTTAATGCACGCTCTTTAAAAAATTCTATTTTTAAATTAAAAAGTCAAAATATGTATTTAATCGCGTCTATGCTCTTTTCAACTATTCTTATAAACTTTGTCATATACTTTCCTAATTTAGCAAAGATTTTTGAAGCTACTCAAATCAAACCTATTGAGTATTTCCAATGTATAGCTCTTTCGTTTTCTATCATTCCGATTGTAGAAATTATAAAAGACTTTCAACGAAAAGTCTCAAAAAATGTGTCTTAAAAGCAATTATAAAATAAAAAAAATGTCAGCTAAATCTCAACCCTGCTGACATTAATATTTTTTATATACTAATCTTCTAAAACACGACAATTTTTAATATTATTATTTTTTTCTAAAGCGATATCTTTTATATTTCCTTTAATATTTAAATTTTTTATCATAGCATTCTTTCCTAAAGAATCGAACAAAATTCTTTTTTCGTCTTTTGTTTTATTTTTCGTTTTAAAATTAATTGTATATCCATTGCCATCAAAAGTTCCGTTAAATTTACCTTTAATCAATGGCTCTTTGCCGTTAGAGAAAATTTTATTATCATCTTTTACAGCTATATCTTTTCTAAGCTTAAAATACTTACCAGCGCAAGAGTTGCCGTCATTAATATCCTCAATCAGCGCTTCTAAATCTTGGACGGAATCAATAACTATAGGATTTTCTGCGCTATTGCCAGGTGCACTACTAGAAAAGCACTTAAATCCAAACAAAGAAGCAAGCAACTCTACTGTTAAAATAAAAGTAGCAACAATTTTAAAAGAATTAGTTTTTACGCTTAACATATAATAAATCAGACCTTCCTATAACAAATTTTGAAATTTAAAAATAAAATCAATAATAATAATTATAACATAAAAAATAAAAAAAGGAAGTATTTGATAAAATATTTTATAAATTTTACATTATTTAAACTGACTATTATATAAACTGGCGTAAAAACCGTTTTTATTGAGTAAATCTTTGTGATCGCCTTGCTCTACAATATTTCCATTATTCATCACAAGAATTAGGTTGGCATTTATTATTGTGCTTAATCTATGTGCAATAATAAAGCTTGTACGGTTCTGCATTAAAGTTTCCATTGCTTTTTGAATTAACACCTCTGTGCGTGTATCCACAGAACTTGTCGCTTCGTCAAAAATCAAAATCTTGGGTTTAGAAATAATCGCTCTAGCAATGGTTAGCAGCTGTTTTTGCCCAACAGAAATATTCCCCGCATCTTCATTTATAATCATATCGTATCCACCTGGCAACGTATTTATAAAATGCTCGGCATGTGAAGCTCTTGCCGCATTATAAATCTCTTCGTCAGTTGCATCTAGACTGCCATACCTTATATTATCTTTTATTGAAGCATTATAAAGCCAAGTATCTTGAAGCACCATTCCAAACATTGATCGCAAATCTTTTCTAGAATAATCCCTTATATCATGCCCCGAAACTAAAATTCTTCCTCCAAGCACATCATAAAATCTCATCAAAAGTTTTATTACTGTAGTTTTTCCTGCTCCTGTAGGCCCAACTATAGCTACTTTTTGGCCTGGTTTTACATTTGCAGAAAAATCTTCTATTATTATTTTTTCCTTGCTGTAACCAAATTTTACATGGTCAAAAGTTACAGAACCATCTATAAAAATTTTGCCTGAATTTTTTGCCGAAGCTTTTTCAAAAGTTATCTGAAGTGGTTCTTTTTTATCCGGAATTTCTTCTTTTTCGTCCAAAAAATTAAAGACTCTCTCAGCTGCCGCTGCCGTTTGCTGTAAGATGTTAGATATATTTGCAATTTGATTTAGTGGGTGAGTAAACTGACGAACATATTGAAGAAACGCTTGGATATCTCCAACAGCCAACCTATTCATTATAACTAAGTATCCACCTATAATACAGATCGCAACGTAGCCTAAATTCGAAATAAAAAACATGACTGGCATTATTAATCCCGACAAAAATTGTGATTTCCAAGCCGATTCGTATAAAGTTTTGTTGTGCTTATCAAAAACACCCACCGAATATTCCTCTTTGTTAAACGCTTTTATTATCATATGACCAGAATACATCTCTTCTGTGTGTCCATTTAAACGGCCTAGATGTTTTTGTTGGTTGTAAAAATATTTCTGAGACTTCTTAATTATTCCAAGAATCAATGATAATGAAATTGGAATTATTAATAAGGCTACAAAAGTTAGCTCTAAATTGATCGTAAACATCATTACTAATATGCCAATAACTGTAGAAACTGAAGTTAAAATTTGTGTAAGACTTTGATTTAAACTTTGGTTTAGAGTATCAACATCGTTTGTTATTCTTGACAGTATTTCTCCTGTACTAACTTTGTCAAAATACGAGAGTGGAAGTTTGTTTAGCTTAAAAGAAATCTCTTTTCTCAAAATATAAGTTGTTTTCATCGCTGTAGTAGTCATTAAAAATCCTTGAATATACGAAAAGATAGCACTCAAAGCATAAAGAAGTCCTAACAAAATTAATAGTCTAGCTATTGCATCAAAATCTATTCCAGTGTTGCTGCCAGATATTTTGTTCATAACTCCCTCATAAATTAATGTGGTTGCATTGCCTAGCAATTTAGGACCAATTATTGTAAATACTGTCGATAAAATCGCAAACAAAATCACAAAAAATAAACTTAATTTATATTTACCCAAGTGCTGTGCTAATTTTATAAGAGTTCCTTTAAAATCTTCTGCATTCTCGGTAGCTATGTTAGGACCGTGGTGATGTCCTATAGATTTAATATTAAATTCTTTTTTCATGCTAAACTCTCCTTTGGCAACTGAGATAATGCAATATCTCTATAAGTTTCACATGTTTCAATTAGGTCTTCATGGGTTCCTATACCAACTATTTTTCCGTCATTTAAAACTATGATCTGGTCGGCATTTATAATCGTGCTGATTCTCTGTGCTACCACTAAAATAGTATTATTTTTTGTGTGCTGATAGAGTGCCTTTCTTAGAGCAGCATCTGTTTTTAAGTCTAGAGCAGAAAAACTGTCGTCAAAAATATAAATTGGGGCATTTTTTAAAATAGCTCTAGCAATTGATAATCTCTGACGTTGTCCTCCCGAAACATTGCTTCCATTTTCTGATATCTTGCGTTTGAATCCATCTTTATTAGCTTCTATGAATTCGCTTGCCTGTGCTATATCGGCGGCTAATTGTAAATCTTTTTCACTTGCATTTTCATCTCCAAACTTTAAGTTAGACTCTATATCTCCAGAAAATAGCATTCCTCTTTGCGGAACATATGCAATTATATCATGTAAATCCTTTTGTGAAAGATTTTTTATATTTATTCCATCAATTAAGATTTCTCCACTTGTTACGTCAAAAAAACGCGGAATTAAATTTATAAGCGTAGATTTGCCCGACCCAGTTGGGCCTATAAAAGCAGTTATTTTGCCCGGCAAAGCTACAAAATTTATGTCTTCTAGTAAATTTTCTTTGGCATTGCTATACTTAAAGCATACATTTTTAAATTCTATTTTACCTTTTATTTGTGTTTTTTTTATTTTAACTGTTTTTAAATTATCTTTTATTTCTGGTTCTGTCTCCAAAACTTCGGCTACTCTCTTAGCCGATACAGCCGATCTAGGAAATATAATAAAAGTGGCCGATATCATCAAAAACGACATTATTACCTGCATTGCATACTGCATAAAAGCAATCATATCTCCTACCTGTATCTGAGAGCTTTCTATTTTTTGGCTACCTGTCCATATAATTAAAATAGAAACAAGATTCATCAGCAGCATCATTGCCGGCATCATAAAGACCATTATTCTGTTAGTAAATAATTCTGTTTGCATCAGCTTTTTGTTGGCTTCGTCAAATCTTTTCTCTTCGAACTCTTGCGTTCCAAACGCTCTAATTACCATTGTTCCAGTTAAATTTTCTTTTGTAACCAAATTAAACTTATCTACAAGCTTTTGAATCAATTTAAACTTTGGAAATACCAATACAAAAATTGCAATTATCAACATAATTAAAACAGTGACACCTAAAATGATTATCCAATACATAGATGAACTCTTTTTTAGTGCCATTATAATTCCACCAATTGCTGTTATCGGTGCATAAAATAAGATCCTCACACTCATTATTATTAAATTTTGAATTTGCGTAATATCGTTTGTTGTTCTTGTAATTAGCGATGCTATTGAGAATTTATTAAATTCATTATTCGAAAAGCTCTCAACTTTTCTAAATACATCATGTCTTAAATTTTTTGCAGTTTTTGCAGATATCTTTGAAGCAAGGTAGTTTACTATTAAGCTTGCAAAACAGCTAATCAGTGCAAAGGTTAACATGATCAAACCAATTTTTAAAATATAATCATTTTGAATCTTGTTTGTATCCATTTCTAGCTCTTTATATAGTTCTTTTATTATATAGATAGATGTTTGTTCCGTTAGTTCTTGATTTATTTGCGTTTTATTTTTTCTTAGCTCATCAAAGACTTCTGCAGGTGTATTTTCTATCTGTGGAACTAATTGATATATCTTAGAAAAGTCAATACTTTCGTAGCTATTTAAAGAAATATTATAATCCGGAAAATATAATTTAAAAAAGTTAATCATAGCAAAGCAAGCCGAATTGAATACTGAGCTCATATTTTTACTATTAGAAGTGTTTAAAACATAAATATTCTCATTTTCTAATAGCGGATACTTTTTTATATAACGCTCATAGCTAGGGCCTTTTTCATCTGTTTTAATTAATTTATAATTTTTATTAAAAAGATCTCGCTCCGAGTCCGACATAAACATCTTAAATAAACTATAAAATTTTTCACTCATAGCTTCTGGAGCCGCGTTTTCTATGCCACCCTGCTGAATGCCAACATTTACAATATCCGACATATAGTTTGGCAAGCTCAGTTCACAAAAGCTCTGTACAATCAAAAAAGCAAAACAGCATAATATCCCCCAAAAATACGGCTTCAAATATGGAATCACTTTGCGCATAAATTTTTTTCCTTTCAACCAATTAAAAATAAAATTAACAGCACTAACTACTAATATGTGTAATTTGTGCTGTTAATATGTCCAATTTAAGCAGAAAATCCATAAATAAAATTCATTATTTTATTAAAATTATATTCCTTAGTCCTATCCATTATCAAAATACAATCTACAATAGCCCAAACTCCACATCCACCACAGGTTATCAATTTTAAAAAACCAAGGGTTATATCGTTAAGCAAAAAACGGTCTATTCCAAAATACCCCAAAAAAACTGAAATAACTAACAATATAAGCGGATCTTTTAAATCTAATGAATATAAGAGTGAAAAGCTTCTTTCATCCAGTTCTAAAAGCTGCTCTTTTAAAAACAGCATTTTTTCTTGCGGAAAATATTTTTGATTTACTAATAAATATTGATCTACAGCATACTCGTTCATAAACAACTCTCCTTCAGTATTATTTTTTTTATAATAAAGCAATCAATTAATTGGATACACAGTCTATATTAATAATTTTATAATTTTTGCTACAACTAGAATAAAAATTATCCACTGCAGAATAGATAGCTACAACTGTTTTTAAGTCTATATTATTTATTTTGGTTTCTTTCTCAACTAATTGTTTATCATAGAAAGTTCTCTTCTGTTTTGATGACTTATTGTTCAGCAACTTTTTTATAAAAATGTCATTAAAAAAATTCATAATTGAGCCTTCTTTTATACTTTATTAACGTTATTGTACCATTTTTTTATAAAAAAGTAAACTATTGTTCGAGTAAAAATTTTGAAAAACTATTTGCTTCATTTTCTAAAAAAGCAATATACTCTGGATTTTTTTCTTCATAATTTATGGCATTAATACAGCTATGAAGCAAAGCATGGGCGAGCTCATGCGCACAAACTTTTTCTTGTTCTGATATGGATAAATCTTTCTTAATCAATATAGAATTTTTTGATCTAGAGTTCAAAAAAAATCCATCCACATTCTCAGGCAGATCTACAAACAATACATTTATATTTAATTTCTTGCACAATTCAAAAGGAGAATTCGTTCCATATTTTTTCACCAAATTACGAACAAATTGTTTTATAATTTTCTCGCCTCCTAAACATAAAAATTTAAAGCCTAGACGCGCAACTACTCCTTAGAACCAACACTAGAAATCGCTATTGCTGTTGCTAATTTTATGGCCTGAACAATTTTTTCTTTATCTTCTTGAGTAATAGGTCTGCCATTAAACATTAACCCTTTTTGTTTTTTTAAGGTATAAGTAATTTCATCTATAAAGTCGTCCACAGATTTATGATCCTCATCATTATTTAAAACTACATCAAAAAGGTAATCCATACTCACGTTAAAAACCATACAAATTTTTTTCAACATATCACTATCCGGCATCCTTCTACCTTGCTCATACATACCGATAGCAGACGGAGAAACATTTAATTTGCTTGCCATTTGCATCTGTGTTAACCCATGAGACTGTCTTAATTTTTTAAAATTTTCGTTAAACATCTGCCAAAACACCTCATTAACATTTCAAATCAAATAAATTATACCACACACATTTTGTGTATGCAAATTATTAATTTTTCACATTATTTTAATCTTATTTTCTACATCAAAATTTTAAAAATAATGATTAAAAATTCTGTTTTAACATTGACATTTTAGTTATTAAATGCTAATATCTATTTATTAACACCTGTATTTTTTATTTTGAGCCGTATTCATTTTGAGAATCAATAATGCTTTTCTTGTTGTATATTTTTGCCATTTAATACACAATTAGTGTAAATAAAAGGAGGTCAACATGAAATACAAACAGTTATATGCTCAATATTTTTTGCAGTATAAAAACGTCTCAAAATATGTAAAAAATCTTAAACTTCAGCTAAAGGATATTAATGAGTTAAACAAAAGAGAGGTTAAAAGAAGAATCTCTATACTCTACTCAATTTGTCTTGATTTAAAACACACCAGTGAATATTTAAAACTTTGTGAAAGAAGAGATATATAATGAGTACAAAATTATCTTTAAATGAGTTTACCGAATCACTCGCCGGCATGATAGAATATAGTCAAAGTCTACAAATAACTAATGAAAAAGAATACAAAAAATTGCTGAATATTTTATCCAAGATTATTTCAGGCGAACTTACACATCGTCAGCAACAGTGCATCATAATGCGTTACTACAAAAATTTGACCGTCACAGAAATTGCGTTTCGCCTTGGAATAGGTAAGTCTACCGTATCTAGGCACATAAAAAAGGCCAAATCTAGGCTTTATAAACTTTTAGATTATTATATTTTTTCTAAATAAGAATAAAAACTCTCCCCTTTTTGTCGTTAAACTTCTTAACAAAAAGGGGATTTCTTTTTTTACTATTGTTTTATTTATTTTTTAGTCTGTTAACTAAATTACTCAAACCATCAATACGCGATTCTAAAAAACTGTGGCTGTTTTCTAGCCTTCCTACTCGTCTATTCAATTGCTCTATGCCAAAAACCCCTGCTGACCATAGACTAATTTGTCTAGTTGCTACATCCAAAAGTTGCCAAGCCGGTCCGGCAAAAGCTATCCCGATTAAAATTCCTATGCATAAAAATACGCCGTAAAATTTTTCGTTAACTTCTTTTAAAGACTTAAACTCTGCTTTTAAATTTTCAATTTCAGCTCCAATGGTTTTATTTACTTCTTTATGAATTAATTCATAAAAAGCTTTACTTATTGTTCCATTCTCCATTATTAAATTTTTTGTTGAATTAATAAGGTCTTCTGCAACTACCTCGTTAGTTTTTGTGTTACTATGTTTATCACTTTTTGAAAAAAACAGTGCCTGCGCTCTAAAACTTGGAAGAAGCACTGATATCAATAAAACAGCTGAGATAATTTTTCTTTTCAAAATTTTTACACTCCCACTCTAAACTACTATCACTTCTTATTCTTAAAACCGTCTTTTAATGAAACCGAACGATTAAAAACTAATTTCCCGGGTTTACTATCTACATTATCAACGCAAAAATATCCTAATCTCATAAATTGAAAATTAGATGGCGCAGTTACCTCTGCGAGACTATTTTCTACCTTGCAGTTAGACAAAATTTCTAAAGAGTTTGGATTTATAAAATCTATAAAATTTTTGTCACCGCCTTCCGGATCAGCCACAGTAAATAATTCATTATAGAGTCGAACTTCTGCATCAATAGCATTTTTTGCGTCTACCCAATGAATAGTCCCTTTAACCTTTCTTCCATCAGGAGTGTTGCCGCCTCTGGTAAGCGGGTCATATTCTGCATAGACTTCTCGCACTGCTCCATTTGCATCCAAATTGCAACCAGTACATTTAACAACATAAGTTCCTTTAAGACGAACTTCGTTACCAGGAAAAAGCCTAAAGTAACCTTTAACTGGGTCTTGCATAAAGTCATCTTTTTCTATAAATAATTCTCTCGAGAATGTAATTTCGCGTACACCATCATCAGGTCGATTAGGATTATTTTCGATTTTAAATTTCTCTATCTTATCTTCAGAATAATTTGTAATAATCAGCTTTATCGGTCGCAAAACAGCCATAATCCGCTTAGCGTTCTGATTTAAATCTTCTCTCAGGCAATGCTCCAAAAAGCTGTAATCCACTATACTGTTAACTTTAGAAACTCCGATCCTCTCGCAAAAATTTCTTATCGAATTAGGAGTATAGCCTCGCCTTCTAAGTCCAGATAAAGTTGGCATTCTCGGATCATCCCAGCCACTAACTATACCGTTTTCAACCAAATTACGCAATTTTCTTTTACTCATTACCGTATAATTTATTCCAAGTCGTGCAAACTCAATTTGTCTAGGTTTTGCTTCTACACTTATATTATTGATAACCCATTCATAAAGCGGACGGTGATCTTCAAACTCCAAAGAGCAAAGAGAATGTGTAATCCCCTCCAGAGCATCTTCAATCGGGTGAGCATAGTCATACATAGGGTAAATACACCATTTATCGCCAGTTCTATGGTGATGTGCATGGTTTATCCTATAAATTACCGGGTCTCTCATATTAAAGTTGCCAGAAGATAGGTCTATTTTTGCTCTCAGCGTCATTTTACCATCTTCAAACTCTCCGGCACGCATTCTTTTAAACAAATCCAAACTTTCTTCAATTGGCCTGTCTCTAAAAGGGCTTACAGCTGGTGTAGAAAGATCTCCCCTATTAGCTTTTACTTCTTCTTGAGTTAGTTCACAAACATACGCCAACCCTTTGTTTATAAGCTCGCAAGCAAAATTGTACATATCCTCAAAATAATCCGAAGCAAAATAAAATCTATCGTCCCAATCAAACCCGAGCCATTTTATATCCTCTTTTATTGCGTCAACATATTCTTCTTCTTCTTTTGTCGGATTTGTATCGTCCATTCGTAGGTTACATAACCCATTAAATCTTTCGGCTAAGCCAAAATCAATACAAATAGCCTTTGCATGACCAATATGAAGATATCCATTAGGTTCCGGCGGAAATCTTGTATGGACTTTCTTCCCTTCGCATCTTCCTCCTGATTTAATCTCTTCTTTGATTATATCCTTAATAAAATTATTATTTTCTTCTTGCTCTATCATAGAATTCATATTCTTTTCTTCACTCATAGCTTTACACAGCGCACAAAAATTTTTGTCGCCATAACTCCTTTTTTATTATGATAATTTTTCAAGACCCAAATTAATTCTTCTTAATGATTCGGATTTACCCAATATTTCAAGAATTTCTATTGCTCCTCCTGGTGTAACCAACATGCCAGAAACAGCAATTCTTACTGGCCACATAACAGTTCCATTTTTAACTTTCATTCTCTCGGCCAATTCAACTAAGCAATCATGTATCGAGTCATGATTCCACTCCTTTAATTCAGACAATTTACTAATTGCAGCCATTAGAGTCTGTTTTGAACTTTCTAATGTTGTTTTACTTTTTTTATTTATGAATAATTCTTTATCATAATCCGGTAACTCAGAAAAGAATGTTATCATTTCTGGAATTTGTTTTAAGGTTACAAGTCTTCTCTGCAGTATTTCTGCTAATTTAGTCCAATTTAAATCTTTTTTTATAACATATTTAAAATATGGCATTGCAAGTTCTTTAAATTTTTCAAGTGACATAGCCTTAATATATTCTGAATTAAACCAGTTTAGTTTATCGTAGTCAAAAATAGCCGGAGATTTACAGATTCTATCTATCGAAAAAGCCTCTACTAACTCTTCTAAACTGAAAATTTCTTTATTATCATTAGGGCTCCAACCCAAAAGTGCAATATAATTTATAATCGCCTGCGGCAAATATCCAAGCTGAACCAGATCTCCAAAACCGGTTGCGCCGTGTCTTTTGGAGAGTTTCGAAACCGTTCCATCCGGATTTTTCCCAACAATTAACGGTAAATGAATATATGTTGGTTTTTGCCATCCAAATGCCTCATACAAAAGATCATATTTAGGCGTAGAAGATAAATACTCACTTCCACGAACAACATGAGTAATTCGCATAGCGTTATCATCTACAACATTTGCAAAGTTATATGTGGGATATCCATCTGTTTTTATCAAAATTTGATCTTCAATCTCACTATTTTTAACAGTTATTGTGCCATAAACTGCATCTTCGAACGTGGTAAAACCTTCTGTTGGAACTTTTTGTCTAATAACATGTGGAGTTTTTTCTGTTAAAAGTTTTTCTATCTCTTCTGGAGTCAAATTCCTACAATGCCTGTCGTAACCACCAAAAGTTTCGCCTTTGCTATTTTGTTGGTTATGTAAATTATCAAGTCGTTCTTTTGTGCAAAAACAATAATAAGCCTTGCCTTCTTTTACAAGTTGTTCTGCCATTTGTTTATACAGATTTTTTCTTTCACTCTGCACATAAGGGCCATACTTTCCACCAATATTAGGGCCCTCATCATATTTTAGGCCAACTTCTTTTAGTGTTTCATATATTACATCAACAGCTCCCGGAACAAGCCTTTCTCTGTCGGTATCCTCTATTCTTAAAATAAAATCTCCATTATTAGATTTAGCAATTAGATACTCATACAAGGCTGTTCTCAAATTTCCTACATGCATAAATCCTGTAGGGCTTGGTGCATATCTTGTTCTTACTTTTAACATTATTGTCATCCTTAATAACTTAATTTTAGCATAATAAAATAATTATAACAAAAATTCAAATTTTATCAAATCTAATACAAATTTATTATCTCAAAAATTCACTTCATCAAGCTTGAAATATATTCTTCTAAACACAGCTTCTGTATTTTTATTATTTTAGCTGCTTCTTCTCCAACGTATCTAAAATGGGCAGGTTCAAAAACTCTACCTGTTACTTGTTCTTTATCCTTGGGATATCTTAAAATATAGCCATAGTTAGCACTATTTTCTATAAGCCACTCATACTCTTTGGTCGAACAAAATTCCTCTCCTGCAGCGTTAAAATCTATTGCAAGGCCAGTATTATGTTCATTTTTTCCTGGTAGAGATATATTTTTTAACGATAAATTATATGCATCTTCTTTATTCATATTTTGTTTTAAATTTTCTGAAAAGTCCCTGTCGAACAGCTGTTTTTGCCGTT
This sequence comes from uncultured Clostridia bacterium, assembly GCA_944384705.1. Lineage (GTDB taxonomy): Bacteria > Bacillota > Clostridia > Oscillospirales > Acutalibacteraceae > CAG-557. Next base: position 87,615 of record CALWUI010000027.1, on the reverse strand, counting down.
CTTTGCTTCTGTAACCTGAAGATACCCATAATTTAACTCCATTCTTAGCCGATTCTTGTATCATTTCGCTCAGCGAAGAAAAAATTCTCTCATCCACTTCAACATCTCCATACTGTTTAAGGTTCGGCAAAAAATAATCAGGTACTTCGTTTACATTATTAACTAAAATCAAATTCCAATCACAAGATCTGTTCCAGTTTGTAAAGTCTGTTCTTAACTTTTTCTTTTTTACGCTAACCGCTTGATTAACAACACTATCCGTTTCATTCAAGTCCATTGTATACATCTCTTCAGTATTAATAAAAAAAGCTAGCAAGACAGATACTGAAGTAAATATAACAAATATAAACAAAAAAATAAATTTCTTTTTTATCCGTGTACTTTTGCCTTTTAAATAGATTCTTTTATAATATTTTAAATAATTCTTTTTATTCAACATAGAAAAAGCAACCTCTTTATAAACTAAAAAATAAAGCAAGATAAAAATAAACCCTTATGTCATAATAAGACAGTTAGGGTTTATAATTAAATTTTCTTTATATATCTTGTTCAACTTTTAACGAAAAATACTTGTGATTACAATTTTAAACTTCTGTTTTAGGATTATACCATTTTCCATTTTTAGAGGTTCCAAAATGCAAATGGTTTCCTGTAGACCGCCCGGTGCTTCCGATTTCGCCAACAATTTCACCTGCTCTTACTTGTTGGCCTTGAGATACATTAATTTTACTTAAATGAGCATACATAGTCTCATAGCCACCGCCATGACTAATTTTTACATAGTATCCCCAGCCAGATCCCCACCGATTGGAAGCATTAATTCCTACTACAACACCATCAGCAGCTGCTACAACTTTAGTTCCTTTCGGTGCCGGAATATCTATTCCGTTATGTCTTCTGCCATCTCCCCAGCCAGAAGAAATCCTTCCATGTCCTGGAACCGGCCAAATATATCGGCCTTTTTTGTAATCTCCTATTCTACCTGTTCCTTGCCTAGATATTTTATCCTGTAAACTTCTTTTTCGTGCTTCATTTGAATTTATCTTTGCCTTTAAGTTAGATTCCTGACTTTGCAATTCTCGAATTACACGATCATTTTCTTGCTGCAAATTTTGCAATTCATTTCGTTTATTGTCTAAACTTAATTTAGAAGATTCTATTTCACTTTTGTTTTTTTCTATAATTTCTTCTTCTTCTTTAATTTTTGATATACTTGTTTTTAAGCCATCTATAAGTTCTGCATCATACTTACTAAGCTTTTGTATTATATTGGCCTTATCCAAAAGGTCGTCAAAATCCTTAACGTTCAAAAATATTGCAAGTTCCGGAACATCTCCAGCCTTATATATAGCTTTGAGTCTTTCTCTAAGAGTTGCCATATTAACATCCATACTCTGCTTAATTGTAGAAATTTGAGCTTCTTTTTCTAAAACTTCTCTATTAATAAGATCTATTTTTTGCTCTAGCAAGCTTATTTGACTCTGCAAAGAACCTAATTGTTCTAAAAGACTTGACCTATATGCTCGTTTATCATTTAAATTATTTTTCAAATTTGCTAATTCAGAATTTAAATTTTTTTGCTGCTGTTCAAGCTCACTTATCTGGTTATTCACTGAAGAAACTTCATCTTCTGCTGAAATTACATTATATTTTCTAAAATCAGTTGCAGTGACTAGAAAAGACGCTACCATAATACCAGATACAACTTTTAAGCAAGTTTTCAAGATTTATTCCCTCCATATTTATTTCAAATTAGAAATATCTATTACAAACATGTAACTATTTTATCACCTAAATTAATATATATCAAGGGAATTCTTCCATAATTTCAAATTTCTACCTTAATAACAAAAATACTAAAATATTTATCTTGTTTTTATGCACTATTTTATAATATTCTACAATCAAGCGTCCCTACATGGTTTTAACCACGTAGATTTTTATAAATAAAAATCCGCCGAACTATCTCATTTCTAGATAGTTCGGCGGGGGCGCTCGCAGTCGCAGCATACCAATAATAAAATGGCTAACTATTCACTAATAGCGGTAACCACTCCAGAACCAACAGTCCGGCCACCTTCGCGGATAGCGAAACGAAGTCCTTCTTCAATAGCGATAGGTGTAATCAACTCAACATCCATAACCACATTATCGCCAGGCATACACATTTCAGTCCCCTCAGGCAATTTAATTATCCCAGTAACATCAGTAGTTCTAAAATAGAATTGCGGACGATAATTGTTAAAGAAAGGAGTATGGCGTCCACCTTCTTCTTTTGTTAGAACATATACCTGACCTCTAAACTTAGTGTGCGGATGGATTGTTCCTGGTTTAGCCAAAACCTGACCACGTTGAATCTCATCGCGCTGAATACCACGAAGCAGAACTCCAATATTATCTCCAGCCTCAGCGTAATCAAGAATTTTTCTAAACATTTCAATACCAGTAACAACAGTTTTTTTACGGTCATCAGTCAATCCAACCAATTCAACTTCCTCACCTGTTTTTAGCTGGCCGCGTTCAACTCTACCCGTAGCAACAGTTCCTCGACCAGTAATAGTAAATACATCCTCAACAGGCATCAAAAATGGCTGGTCCGACTTACGCTCCGGAGTAGGAATAAACTTATCCACAGCATCCATAAGCTCATGGATACACTTATACTCTTCAGCATTCGGGTCCTTAGAAGTAGACTCGAGTGCACGCAAAGCAGAACCCTTAATAATAGGAGTTTCATCTCCCGGGAATTCATACTCATTCAGCAAATCACGGATTTCCATCTCAACCAAGTCTAATAATTCTTCGTCATCAACTTGATCGACCTTATTCATAAATACAACAATATAAGGCACACCAACCTGGCGAGAAAGCAAAATGTGCTCTCTCGTCTGAGGCATAGGGCCATCAGCAGCCGAAACAACTAAAATAGCACCATCCATCTGAGCCGCACCGGTAATCATGTTTTTAACGTAATCAGCATGGCCAGGGCAGTCAACATGAGCGTAGTGCCTAGTTGCGGTTTCATATTCAACATGAGCCGTATTAATTGTAATTCCACGTTCTCTTTCTTCTGGAGCCTTATCGATATTAGCATAATCTACGAATTCTGCTGCTCCATCCAAATTCAAGACTTTAGTGATAGCTGCAGTCAATGTTGTTTTTCCATGGTCAACGTGACCAATAGTTCCAATGTTTACATGAGGCTTATTTCTTTCAAATTTAGCTTTTGCCATTGGATTTCCTCCTTTTGATATATAAAAGTATAAAAATAATAATAAAAATTTTACCAATGTCTACATTTTAGCAGTTTTAATTTTAAAAATCAATAGATATAAAATAAAACTAACTAGATTTTGTTCTATCAGCAATAATTTTATCCGAAACCGATTTAGGAACTTCAGCATAGTGGCTAGGTTCCATAGTATACTGGCCTCTTCCTTGAGTTTTAGAGCGCATATCTGTAGCGTAGCCAAACATTTCAGAAAGTGGCACATTAGCATTAATCCTCTGAGCACCAGAAACTGCTTCCATACCCAAAATCATCCCGCGTCGCGAATTTATGTCTCCAATCACGTCGCCCATATATTCCTCCGGCACAGTAACGCAAACTTTCATAATTGGTTCCAACAAAACAGGATCAGCCTTGCGCATAGCTTCTTTAAAAGCCATTGAACCTGCGATTTTAAATGCCATCTCAGAAGAGTCCACCTCATGGTACGACCCATCATAAAGCGTAACCTTAACATCAACTACATTATATCCAGCCAATACACCCGATAGCATAGCTCCACGAATTCCCTGATCCACTGCCGGAATATATTCTTTTGGTATAGCTCCTCCAACAATTGAGTTAACAAACTCATATCCTTTGGTAGGATTAGGTTCTATTTTAATTTTTACATGTCCATATTGGCCACGTCCACCAGATTGTCTTGCATATTTATGATCAACATCCGCGCTGCGGCGAATAGTCTCTTTATACGCAACCTGTGGTTTCCCAACATTAGCTTCAACTTTAAACTCTCTTAAAAGCCTATCAACAATAATCTCAAGATGTAATTCTCCCATACCCGCAATAATTGTCTGGCCGGTTTCCTCATCAGTATAAGCCTTAAAAGTTGGGTCTTCTTCTGCAAGTTTGGCCAAAGCTATACCCATTTTCTCCTGACCAGCTTTAGTCTTGGGTTCTATAGCAACTCTAATTACAGGGTCCGGAAATTCCATCGATTCCAATATAATCGGAGCTTTTTCCGTACATAATGTATCCCCAGTAGTTGTATTTTTAAGACCAACAGCCGCTGCAATATCTCCAGCATAAACTGTATCAATATCCTGCCGATGATTTGCATGCATTTGCAAGATACGGCCTAAGCGCTCATTGCCATCCTTAGTAGAATTATAAACAGTAGAGCCAGCGCTTATCGTACCAGAATAAACTCTAAAAAAGCACAACTTGCCAACAAACGGATCCGTAGCGATTTTAAAAGCCAAAGCAGAAAAGGGTTCTTCATCCGAAGAGTGCCGTTCTTCCTCTTGTTCTGTATTTGGATTTATTCCTTTAATAGCAGGAACATCTGTAGGTGCAGGCATATAATCAACAATAGCATCAAGCAATTTTTGAACGCCCTTGTTTCTGTAAGATGATCCACAAACCACAGGGACCATTGCATTTGCAAGTGTAGATTTTCGAATGCAATCTTTTATTTCTTGTTCAGTAAGGCTTTCTCCCTCAAGATATTTCTCAAAAAGAGCCTCATCTTGTTCTGCAACATGTTCTATCATTTCAGTATGATATTTCTCAGCGAGTTCTTTCATATCATCCGGGATATCTTCAACACGGATATCTTTACCCAAATCGTCGTAATAAACATAGGCCTTCATTTCTACCAAATCAATAAGTCCCTTAAATGAGTCTTCAGAACCGATAGGCAGCTGAATTGGCACTGCATTGCATTTTAGACGTTCTTTCATCATCTTGACGACATTATAAAAGTCAGCGCCCATAATGTCCATTTTGTTAACATAAACCATGCGCGGAACACCGTATCTATCCGCCTGACGCCAAACAGTCTCCGACTGGGGCTCAACGCCTCCCTTAGCGCATAAAACTGTAACTGAACCATCCAGCACTCTAAGTGAACGTTCCACTTCAACAGTAAAATCGACATGCCCCGGTGTATCGATAATATTAATTCTATGATCATTCCAAAAGCAAGTCGTTGCAGCAGAAGTAATGGTGATGCCTCTTTCTTGTTCTTGAGCCATCCAGTCCATTGTTGCAGCACCATCGTGAGTTTCTCCAATTTTATGGTTTACACCGGTATAAAAAAGAATTCGTTCTGTAGTAGTGGTTTTTCCTGCATCAATATGCGCCATAATTCCTATATTACGTGTAAAGTCAAGTGAGACTTGTCTTGCCATAAAATGCACCCTCTCCTTTCTTTCAAAATATTTATTTTTTCATATTTAAAGCAAAAATTTTAAAATTCAGAATAAAAGCTACCATCTATAGTGTGCAAAAGCCTTGTTGGCCTCAGCCATTTTATGAGTATCTTCTCGTTTTTTGACAGCTCCACCTGTTTCGTTAACAGCATCCATAATTTCGCCAGCTAGTCTTTCTTTCATTGTTCTTTCCGATCTAGTTCTAGCGTAATTAGTTAACCACCGAAGGCCCAACGTCTGCCTGCGTTCAGGTCTAACTTCTATAGGAACCTGATACGTCGCACCACCCACACGTCTAGCTTTTACTTCCAGCACAGGCATAATATTCTCCATAGCTTGTTCAAAAACTTCCAAAGGTTCCCTGCCGGTTTTTTCTCTGATAATATCAAATGCTCCATAAACGATTTTCTGAGAGATTCCACGTTTTCCGTCATACATAACATTATTAATCAATCGTGCAACCAATTTTGAATTATACAATGGATCTGCCAATACATCTCTTTTAGTAATCGAACCTCTTCTTGGCATAATTCTTCCCTCCTTCACAAATATGATATCATAGGTACTCGAAAGTGACAAAACTCCCGCTTGCCAACACAGAGGCGTTATATATATAAACACTTCTGCATTGCTCTGTGCAAATTGCATCAGTAATAGGTATTTGTCTTTTTCAGTTATTTCTTAGCAGCACCCGCCTTTGGCCGCTTAGCACCATATTTAGATCTGCCCTGCATACGTTTTGCGACACCCTGCGCATCCAAAGTACCTCTAACAATGTGATATCGCACACCAGGCAAATCTTTAACACGGCCGCCTCGGATCAGTACAACACTGTGTTCTTGCAGATTATGACCCTCTCCAGGAATATAAGAACTAACTTCAATTCCGTTAGAAAGCCGTACTCTAGCAATTTTTCTAAGTGCCGAGTTAGGTTTTTTAGGGGTAGCAGTTTTTACAGCAGTACAAACTCCACGTTTTTGTGGGGATGTTTGATCAATAGAAGATCTTTTTTTAGAATTCCATCCCTTCAAAAGAGCAGGAGCCTTATATTTTTTCTCACTAATTTTTCTACCCTTTCTAACTAACTGATTAAAGGTTGGCATATTACACCTCCTAAAAAAGAATTATATGTTAAAAGCCTCAACAATCAATAGTTTTGACTTTATAACCTAAAAATAAACGCCAAATTTTACAAAACGATAATTCTAAATGTATACAAACCAATATAATCGAAAATAAACGCAAACCACCACATGGATGATCTGCGCATATAATCTTCCATAATGCAGTATTATATCACACCAAAGAGAAATCTGTCAAGCAAATTTTATAAAAACTCATCAAATAATAAAAAATAATTTAACATTATAATTAGCCTAAACTTAATTGGATAACTCTATATTATTCAAATAATCCTCCGAGCTTTCTAATTTATCATCAATATTTTGTTCTGGATCATCTTCAACTCTTTTAATTATAACGTCACTATATCGGTGCAATCCCGTTCCTGCAGGAATCAACTTACCGATAATAACATTCTCTTTTAACCCCACCAAAGGATCAATCTTACCTTTAATCGCCGCATCCGTCAAGACACGAGTTGTTTCTTGGAACGACGCAGCCGATAAAAAGGACTCCGTTGCCAAAGAAGCCTTAGTGATTCCCAACAATGTTGGTATACAAGTTGCCTCCATTAGGTCAGTTTCACCATTTGCGATTCGTTTTCTAATCTTCTCATTAGCTTCAATAAAATCAGATTTATCCACCATAGCTCCAGATAACAAGTCAGTATCGCCCTGATCTTTTATACGGACTTTTCTCATCATCTGCCGCACAATGACCTCAATGTGCTTGTCATTTATGTCAACGCCCTGCATACGGTACACCCGCTGAACTTCTTGAATCAAATAATTCTGCACAGCATCTGTTCCATTTATAGCCAGAATATCATGCGGATTAACCGATCCTTCGGTCAAACGCTCACCAGCTTCCACACTCTGTCCTTCTTGTACTCTAATCCTAGAATCAAACGGAATCAGATAAGAAACTTGTTCTCCAGTATCTTTATTATAAATAATAGCATGTTTATTATTTTTTATATCTTCAAATTTAACCTCACCAGCGATTTCACTTATAATTGCAAGGTGTTTAGGTTTTCTACTTTCAAATAACTCTTCAACACGAGGCAAACCTTGAGTAATATCCTCAGCGCTTGCCACGCCACCCGTATGGAAAGTTCTCATTGTCAGCTGTGTGCCCGGTTCTCCAATAGACTGCGCTGCAATAATACCCACAGCTTCACCCACAGTAACCGGTCTCCCATTTGCGAGGTTAGCACCATAACACTTTTTGCAAACTCCGTGTTTAGCCCTACAGTTTAGAATAGAACGTATATTAATTTTTTCGACGCCAGAATTAACAATTATATCCGCATCGTAGTCATCCATTATTTTATCTTTAGAAATTAAAATTTTACCTGTTTTCTCATCAACAAAGTCAGAGCATAAATATCTTCCAACCAAACGTTCGTGCAAACTTTCAATAGATTCATTACCATCTTTAATTTCAAAAACAGTTAAACCTTCCGTTGTACCACAGTCTTCCTCTCGAATAATAACCTCTTGAGAAACATCAACCAAACGTCTAGTTAAATATCCAGAATCCGCAGTACGAAGGGCCGTATCAGCCAAACCTTTACGTGCCCCGCGAGAAGATATAAAATACTCTAAAATATTCAAACCCTCACGATAATTTGCACGAATCGGAACCTCAATAGTTTTTCCCGAAGTATTAGCAATAAGACCACGCATTCCAGCCAATTGGCGAATTTGGCTCATTGATCCGCGAGCACCAGAATCAGCCATCATATAAATTGGGTTATACCTATCCAAATTATCCTGTAAAGCCTTAGTCACTTTATTTGTAGCATTGTCCCAAATTTTAAGCACATGTGCCTCACGTTCTTCATCTGAAATAAGGCCTCGTTTAAACTGTTGAGAAATTTTTTCTATCTGGTTCTCAGCGTCAGAAATAATTTCTTTTTTAGCCGGAGGAATAACAGCATCGCGAACTGATACAGTAATAGCACCCTTGGTAGAATATTTAAACCCCAACGCTTTAATACTATCCAAAACCTCCGAGCTAACCTTTGTTCCATGGATCTTAATACATCTATCGATAATTTTTTGAATTTGTTTCTTACCCACCAAAAAATTTATTTCTAGATTTAAATAGTCCTCTGGAGTTCTTCTCTCAATAAATCCCAGATCCTGAGGAATTGGCTGATTAAAGATAATTTTTCCAACTGTAGTTTCAATAATTCCAGTAACATTACGGTTACCAACCCTAACAGTTCTTCGGACTTTGATATTAGCATGCAATCCAATATCTTTTGCATCATAAGCCATCAAAGCCTCTGCAAAATCTCTAAAGACTTTGCCCTCACCTTTTTCGCCATCTTTTTCAAGTGTCAAATAATAAGATCCCAAAACCATATCCTGTGTAGGCACGGCAACTGGCCTTCCATCCGAAGGCTTAAGCAAGTTCCCTGCAGCGAGCATTAAAAATCTAGCCTCAGCCTGAGCCTCTGCCGAAAGCGGAACATGCACCGCCATCTGATCTCCATCAAAATCCGCGTTATAAGCCGTACAAACCAAAGGATGCAATTTTAGAGCTCGACCTTCAACTAAAACTGGTTCAAAAGCTTGAATACCCAGTCTGTGTAGTGTAGGTGCACGATTTAAGAGCACAGGATGCCCTTTTATAACAGTCTCCAGCGCATCCCATACTTCTGGTTTAGCTCTGTCCACGGCTTTTCTTGCAGACTTAATATTATTAGATGCACCAATTTCAACCAATCGTTTCATCACAAAAGGTTTAAATAATTCCAAAGCCATTTCTTTTGGCAATCCACACTGATACATTTTAAGTTCTGGGCCTACAACAATAACTGAACGTCCAGAATAATCAACACGCTTACCCAACAGATTCTGTCTAAATCTGCCCTGTTTACCTTTAAGCATATCCGAAAGTGACTTTAAAGGGCGATTGTTTGGCCCAGTCACCGGTCTGCCACGTCTACCATTATCAATAAGAGCATCAACAGCTTCTTGCAACATTCTTTTTTCATTTCTAATAATAATATCTGGAGCTCCAAGGTCAAGCAATCTTTTCAGCCGATTATTTCTATTAATAACTCTTCGATAAAGGTCGTTTAGATCTGATGTAGCGAATCGTCCACCATCCAATTGAACCATAGGACGAAGGTCTGGGGGAATAACCGGAATAACATCCAAAATCATCCATTCTGGACGGTTTTCTGATAATCTAAAAGATTCAACAGCCTCAAGTCTTTTTAAAAGTCTAACTCTTTTCTGTCCTGCTGCAGACTCTAATTCTTCCTTAAGTTCTCTTGATAAATCATCCAAATTAATTTCAGCCAATAATTTTTTTATAGCCTCTGCACCCATCAAAGCTTCAAAATCGTCCTCATATTTTTCCTTCAAATCGCGATATTCACGTTCTGTAAGAAATTGATATTTTACCAATTCTCTTGCTTTTCCCGGATCAGTAACGATATAAAGTGCAAAGTACAAAACCTTTTCAAGCATACGTGGAGAAATATCCAAAATAAGCCCAATTCTAGAAGGAATCCCTTTAAAATACCAAATATGAGAAACCGGTGCTGCTAATTCAATGTGGCCCATTCGTTCGCGCCGCACCTTAGATCTAGTAACTTCCACACCACACTTATCACAAATTTTGCCCTTATATCTAATTCTTTTATACTTTCCACAATGGCATTCCCAATCTTTTTGCGGTCCAAAGATGCGTTCACAAAACAATCCATCTCGTTCGGGTTTCAAAGTTCTGTAATTAATAGTTTCTGGTTTTTTTACTTCTCCATGAGACCATTTTCTAATATCATCAGGTGAGGCAAGGCCTATTTTAATCGATTCAAACATATTAAACTCCATTTTATATCCCCCTAAAGATTTTCATCGGCTTCTGGAATATCAGCATCGTCAAAAATGTTATCTAACTCATCATCGAAGTCTTCTTCATCATCCAAATTTTTCTGCAAACTCGACTCATCAAACATATTTTTCCCTTCAGGATCATCTTCCAAAGTAAATCCCTCCAAAGACGTAACAACTTCATCTTCATGAAATTCTTTTTCTGTAGAGGTTAACCCCATATTATCATCATCAAAAGTTTGTTTCAAATCGATTTCTTCCTCATTTTTGTTCAAAATTTTAACGTCCAGTCCAAGCGATTGAAGTTCTTTTATGAGCACCTTAAACGACTCTGGAATTCCTGGTCTAGGTATATTTTGTCCCTTAACAATTGCCTCATAAGTTTTCACTCTACCAGAGATATCATCTGATTTAACCGTTAAAATCTCCTGCAAAGTGTAAGCTGCACCATAAGCCTCAAGAGCCCAAACTTCCATTTCTCCAAACCGCTGACCACCAAACTGAGCTTTTCCTCCCAAAGGTTGCTGCGTGACTAAAGAATACGGGCCAGTTGAGCGAGCATGAATCTTATCGTCAACCAAATGGTGGAGTTTTAAATAATACATATAACCCACCGTTACAGGATTATCAAAGTACTCCCCTGTTCGACCATCCTTTAGCCAAACTTTGCCATCTTCACTAAATCCAGCCATTTTAAAACATTCAAAAATATCGTCCTCATGTGCGCCGTCAAACACTGGAGTCATAATCTTCCAACCCAAAGCTTTTGCTGCATACCCCAAATGCACCTCTAAGACCTGACCAATATTCATACGAGAAGGCACACCAAGTGGATTCAGCACAATATCAAGAGGTGTTCCATCCGGTAAAAATGGCATGTCTTCAACTGGTAAAATTCTCGAAACAACACCCTTATTGCCATGTCTTCCAGCCATTTTATCTCCAACAGAAATCTTACGTTTTTGTGCAATATAACATCTAACTGACTTATTAACACCAGGCTGTAATTCATCACAATTATCGCGAGTAAATACCTTCACATCCACAACGATGCCATACTCCCCATGCGGCACACGCAAAGAAGTATCTCGAACTTCTCTAGCTTTCTCACCAAAAATAGCTCTCAATAATCGTTCTTCTGCCGTAAGCTCAGTTTCTCCCTTAGGCGTAACCTTGCCCACCAAAATATCTCCCGCCTGAACTTCTGTTCCAACACGAATTATCCCCATTTTATCGAGATCTTTTAAAACGTCCTCCCCAACATTAGGGATATCTCTAGTAATCTCCTCCGGGCCAAGTTTAGTATCTCGAGCATCGGTTTCATACTCCTCTATGTGAATTGAGGTATACACATCGTCACGGACAATCTTTTCGCTAATAAGAACGGCATCCTCATAATTATAGCCTTCCCAAGTCATAAACCCAATGAGAACGTTCTTGCCCAAACTAATCTCTCCGTTACAAGTAGCTGGACCATCTGCTAAAACCTCACCTTTTTCAATTCGCTGACCTTCGCTAACCACAGGCACCTGATTAACACATGTGCCCTGGTTGGAGCGCATAAATTTAGTAACTTTAAAAGTCTCATCTTTACCAGAATCATACTCAACTTTAATTTCGTCCGCACAAACACTCCTCACAACACCGTTATCTTTAGAAAGAATGCAAACGCCCGAATCCACTCCAGCCTTATATTCTATTCCGGTTCCAACAATCGGAGCCTCTGTTTTTAACAATGGAACCGCCTGTCGCTGCATATTTGAACCCATCAAGGCTCTGTTTGCATCGTCATTCTCTAAAAAAGGAATCATAGCTGTAGCAACAGAAACCACCATTCTAGGGCAAATATCCATATAATCAGCGCGATTACTTTCAACCTCTACGAAATTATCGCGATATCTACCATTAATTTTAGCATTTAAAAAATGTCCCTCTTCATCAAGCGGCTCATTAGCCTGTGCAACAATAAATTCATCTTCAACATCCGCCGTCATGTAAACTACTTCCGAAGTAACAACCCCATTTCCCTTATCAACCTTTCTAAAAGGGGCCTCAATAAAACCGTACTCATTAATTCTAGCAAAAGTCGCCAAATAAGATATCAACCCGATGTTAGGACCTTCAGGTGTTTCAATAGGACACATCCGTCCATAGTGGCTATAATGAACATCACGAACTTCAAAGCCTGCTCTATCTCTCGAAAGACCTCCCGGACCCAAAGCAGAAAGACGTCTCTTATGCGTAAGCTCTGCCAAAGGATTTGTCTGATCCATAAACTGAGATAAAGGAGAAGATCCAAAAAACTCCTTAATAGCCGCAACAACTGGTCTAATATTTATTAGAGATTGCGGAGTTAACATTTCTAAATCCTGTGCCTGAAGAGTCATCCTCTCGCGAATTACTCTTTCTAAGCGAGATAATCCTATTCTAAACTGATTCTGCAGCAATTCTCCCACAGAACGAATCCTTCTATTGCCCAAATGATCAATATCATCAGTATTACCGACTCCACAAGCGAGACAGTTCATATAATTAATCGAGGCAAATATATCATCAATAGTGATATAATTAGGAACAAGTTCGCCCAATCTACTAATAATAGCCTCTTTAAGCTCATTTTCTGAGTTAGCAGACTCTAAAATCTCAGCCAGAACGCTGAACCGAACTTTTTCTTTAACGCCGCACTCTTTTTTAGCGTCAAAATCGACATAACAATTTATGTCAACCATACCATTAGAGATTATTTTTACTTCTTCATCTTCTGCTTTAACGTAAGCTACCATAACGCCAGAATTCTCTATAGTGTTAGCCTTTTCAAAAGAAATAATCTCGCCTTCATCGGCAATAATCTCTCCAGTATTAGGGTTCACAATAGGTTGAGATAGCATTCTGCCAACCAATCTATTAGCAATTCCTAATTTTTTATTATATTTATACCTTCCCACGCGTGATAGATCATAGCGACGTTCATCAAAGAACAATGAATCCAAATGAGTTTTTGCGCTATCAAGGGTAGGTGGTTCAGTTGGTCTTAATTTACGGTATATTTCCAACAGAGCTTCTTCGGTATTGTTGCAAGGATCCTTTTCTAAGCTAGCTAAAATTCTAGAATCACGTCCAAAATAATCGATAATTTCATCCGTTGTACTCAATCCTAATGCACGAATTAGCACTGTTATCGGAATTTTTCTGTTTTTATCTATTCTAACATAAAAAACGTCATTAACATCATTTTCATATTCAAGCCAAGCGCCCCTGTTAGGGATAACCGTAGCGCTAAACAACTCTTTACCAGTCTTGTCGTACTCCATTTTATAATAAACTCCAGGAGAGCGAACCAACTGAGAAACAACCACACGTTCTGCACCATTAATAATAAATGTGCCGCTGTCAGTCATTAAAGGAAAATCTCCCATAAAAACTTCCGACTCTTTAATTTCTCCATTTTCTTTATTCAAAAGGCGCGTCTTAATTCTAAGGGCTGCCGAGTAGGTAGCATCACGTTCCTTGCATTCAGCAACACTATAATTTGGCTTATCGCTGTCAAGATGATAGTCCACAAATTCCAAAACCAAATTGCCGGTGTAATCAGTAATTCCAGAAATGTCCTTAAGAACTTCTCTAAGCCCCTCATCAAGAAACCACTGATACGAATTTTTCTGTACCTCAATAAGATTTGGCATTTTCAAGACCTCATCTATTCGTGAAAAGCTCATTCTTACATTTTTGCCCATATGCACAGGTTTAACATTCAGCATAAGTTTTCCCCACTCCAATTCATAAATATCATAGTTGGCAAAAGCCTCAATCACAAAAAGGCATAAAAAAAATAAAGAAATAATTGATTTTTTGTAGAAATAGTGTTATAATTAAAGTTTTTATATTTTATCTATTATCACAATGCAGTATATAATTTTATTGCATTCAGCATAAAAAGTCAAGCATTTTTTAGTATTTTTATTTCAAACATAATTCACACCGATGTCTCACTATATTGCCTAATCTACTAGCTTTTAATAGTTTAAATATTAAAACGTTAAAGCATCCAGAGCAATTTTATGTACAAAGTCAAATCAGTCAAGAAAATCCTTTAATTTTTTGCTCCTACTTGGGTGACGTAATTTTCTGAGTGCTTTAGCTTCAATTTGTCTAATACGCTCACGAGTAACATTAAATTCTCTACCGACCTCCTCCAAAGTACGAGATTTACCGTCCTCCAGACCAAAACGTAATCTTAAAACTTTTTCTTCTCTAGGTGTCAGCGTATAAAGAACATTAGATAACTGTTCTTTAAGTAGTGTATGAGAAGCCGCGTCTGCCGGGGCCAAAGCTTCATCATCCGGAATAAAATCGCCTAAATGGCTGTCATCTTCTTCTCCTATTGGAGTCTCAAGTGAAACCGGCTCCTGAGCAACCCGAATAACTTCTCTAACTTTTTCAAGCGGCATATCCAACTGTTCTGCGATTTCCTCAGCTGTAGGCTCATGTCCATTCGCGTGGAGCAAAGCACTTTGTGCCTTTTTCACCTTATTTATACTTTCAACCATATGAACAGGGATTCTAATAGTTCTCGCCTGATCAGATATAGCTCTAGTAATAGCCTGACGGATCCACCACGTGGCATATGTAGAAAATTTAAACCCTTTAGTATAATCAAATTTTTCTACTGCTTTTATAAGTCCCAAATTTCCCTCCTGGATCAAGTCCAAAAATTGCAAACCTCTTCCTAAATATCTTTTTGCAATACTAACAACCAGTCTAAGGTTTGCCTCCGATAGTCTTTTTTTAGCCTTCATATCACCCTTAGAAAATTTCACAGCCAAATCGAGCTCCTCTTCTGGGGACAAAAGGGGCACTCTACCAATCTCCTTCAAATATACTTTAACCGGGTCATCTATCAGAACGCCTTCCGAAACAGGCAAATCTCCATTATCGTCCAAATTTTCCGTTGCCATTTCTTTAGTAAATTCCAAATCATCCGATTTAATCTCACTAAAATCTTCTATTATTTCAATTCCCGCATTCTCAAGTTCATCATAAAATTTTTCTAACTGTTCCGGGCCAAAATCAAGCTCTCCAATAGCGTCAAGAATTTCTTTTGTATTTATCCGACCATTAATTTTAGCCTTATCGAACAAACTTTTCATAATATTATTCTTATCCTTCACTGGAGTTGAAGTCATTTAACATTCCCCCTATTTTTTATGTTCCCTTAGCAACTTCATATATTCCATAATTTCGTTCTCGTCATCGCGAGCTGAGATTATCTTATTTTTATTTAATTTTTCCTTTTCGAATAAAACCACATCTATATACTCCAAAACAGCATCTTTGTCCGACATTCTTTCCGATTCTCTTGCCACCATTGCAGCAATTGCAGCAATTTCTTCGCTAGAAAAGTCCTGTGTTAAATCTATAATTCCAATAGGCCTCAAAGCTTTAAATCTTTCCTCCAAAATTGAGTATATTTTCTTATTAAAGCTTGTACAAAAGCTCTCGCTAGAAATCCTAGAAAATATTTCTCCAGCCATTTCAGGGTTATTAAAGATATAAGCAATTATAGCCTCCTCAGCGGTAGCTGCACGCAAGTTATCAAACTTTTCGGTATTAATCTTATCGTTTTTGGCAGACAAATCCTGCTGCACTTGCAAAAAATGTTTTTTATCTATAATTTTCTTTTTCTTTTTTTTCTCCTTTTCAATCTGCAGCATAATCGCATCTTTAGGAACATTTAATTTTTCACTTAATTTCCCTGCATAAATTTCCTGTTCAATCAGATCGTCCAGTGATGCTAAAATTTTTATAGATTCTCTCAAATATGCAACTTTCTCGTTCGATTCGTTAAAATTATAATTATTGGCTAATTTTTTTAACTTATAATCAACATCATTTTCAGAATTTTTTATAAGCTGAGAAAAGCGAACAGCAGCATCTCTGCCATAATGTCTAACAAACTCGTCCGGATCTTTTCCATTAGGAAGTGAAATCACTTTAATAAGAAGACCTGTTGGCCGCAAGAGGTCAATTGCACGAGCTGTTGCTTTCTGTCCTGCTTCATCAGAGTCATAGCAAATTATAACTTCTTTTGCATATCTTGAAATAATTCTTGCTTGTTCCGAAGTCAAAGCAGTCCCCAAAGTAGCCACAGCATTTTTAATTCCAGCCTGATATAAAGCAATCACATCCATATACCCTTCAACCAAAACTAAAACCCCAGCGTTGTCGATTCTTGCAAAGTTAAGCGAAAATAAGTTCAAACTTTTTTTAAATACTAACGTATCCGAGGTGTTCAAGTATTTAGGTTTCTGCTGAGCAGGCAGAGTTCTTCCTCCAAAAGCGATAACATTTCCTCTTAAATCTATAATAGGAAACATAATCCTGTCAAAAAAACGGGCAGCAATTCTCAATCCATTTTTGCCATAAACCAGATTAGCATTGATCATTTCTTCATATTTAAAACCTTTTTTCTTCAAATAATTTACAAGTTCATATCGGGTGCTCGGCGAATATCCGATGCCAAATTTTCGAATTATTTTACCTGAAAGCCCTCTCTTTTTCAAATACTCAAGAGCTTTTTTACCCTCTTCCGAATACATTCTTTCATAAAAAAAGCGTGCTGATTCACGATTAATTTCAAAAATTCGGGTCTTAATACTTAAAAGCTCCTGTGTTTTCCCATCATTTTCTGGCATTTCAAGACCTGCTCTTTGTGCCAAAAATTTAACTGCTTCAATATAGTTTAAATTTTCAATTTTCTCAATAAAAGTAATAATGTCCCCACCTACACCACAACCAAAACAATAAAACGAATTACTCTGCAAATACACATTAAAAGATGGTGTTTTTTCGTTATGAAAAGGGCACAATCCAACAAAATTTCTGCCGCGCCTTTTTAAATTAACATACGAAGAAATCACATCGATAATATCATTTTTAAACTTTATTTCTTCTATAAAGCCATCTGGCAACGGCATAAAAAGACCTCCGCTAAAAATTTAAAAGTCTCAACATTTCTTTTTAAATTAATTTAAAATCACAACCTAAATCAACAAGCCATAGTCAAAAATCATAAAAACTTTCCCCTAAAATTTTGCAATTCAATGCTCCTGCAAAAAAGTCAGCAATCTTTGTAGACAAATTTAAGAAATTTTCTTTGCATAAATGAAAATCTATTTTCACATCTTTCTCAAAATCTGTAAAATCTACAACTCCGCCATATTCTCTAATAATATTTAATAATTTACCGTATTGATTATAATCACAAAATATGCTACAATCATAACAAAGATATTTCTTTATAGCTCCAGCGCAGTCCAGTGCTCCAGAAGCAGTATCACTGTAGGCTCTCATGAGTCCACTCTTGCCAAGAAGAATTCCTCCAAAATATCTCGTAACAACAATTGCCACATCCTTTAAATTATTCTGTTTTACAGCGCTCAAAATTGGCCAACCTGCTGTTCCTTGTGGTTCTCCATCATCGGAGCATTTAAAAGTATTATTTTTTCTAATAACATAGGCATACGCATTATGTCTTGCGTTTCTATTTTTAATTTTTATTTCATTGATAAAACTTAACGCTTCTTCTTGCCTTTCAATTGGTTTAACATAACCAATAAATCTAGATTTTTTCTCAATTAACTCATAATAAGCAGTTTTTTTTACAGTTAGGTAAGAGTTAATCATAGGCAAAATCCACCTTAATTTATAGTTATACTTTAATATTTTAATACAAATATAACTAAATATTCTTTTTATGTAAAACGACAAGCGGTGCAAAACTGCACCGCTAATTTTTTAGCAAATACTAATCGATTTTACTATTAAGACGTCTATTAAATCTATCCACACGGCCGCCGGTATCAACAAGCTTTTGTTTTCCGGTAAAAAATGGATGACACTTAGAACAAATTTCTACTTTTATATTTTGTTTAGTTGATGCAGTTTCAATCGTATTACCACAAGCACAAGTAATAGTAGTTTTATTATAAGCTGGATGCAAATTTTCGCGCACACATGTCACCTCTTTCAACCAAACTACGCTGATAATTTTAATTATATCACAAACTCAATTACATTTCAAGGGGTAAAATCAAAAATATTTAGAAAAATCAAAATATGTTTTTTGTTTTAAGGCAAAATAATTGACAAAAAATTGGTTTTGAGATAAAATTATAAGCAAAAAATGTCTCCGTAGCTCAGTAGGATAGAGCAACTGCCTCCTAAGCAGTAGGCCGGACGTTCAAATCGTCTCGGGGACGCCATTATCTTTGCAAGCTGCTGACGCCGCGCGGTATAGTGCGACACCATTTTTATATAATTATTCCGTTGAACCAATTTGTTGCCTTTTTACAAGCTCCGCAAAATATCCATTTTTGTCCATTAATTCATTGAATGTTCCATCTTCGGCAATTTTGCCATTGTTGATTACTATAATTCTGTCGCAATTTTTTATTGTAGAAAGTCTGTGAGCTATAACAATTCGTGTACTTTTTAAAGAATCTAGCGATTCAGAAATCTGTTTTTGCGTTATATTGTCAAGAGCACTGGTGGCTTCGTCGAACATAAGTATACTCGGCTTAGGAGCTATTGCTCTAGCGATCATCAGACGCTGTTTTTGTCCGCCAGAAACTCCTCCACTGCCTTCTGTTATAAGCGTGTGCATGCCCATGGGCATATCTTTTATGTCTTTGTCTATTCCGGCAAGTTTGGCTGCCTCCCAGGCATTGTCAAGCGTAAGCCATGGTGCTGAGATTACAATATTAGAAAATATATCGCCCTGAAACAGCTTACCGTTTTGCATAACAGCACCAATGTGCCGCCGTAAACTTCTTAAATCTAAAGTATTTATATCCTGGCCATCATAATATATGGCACCGTTTTGGGTGGTTTCAAACCCTAAAAGCAATCTCATCAATGTAGATTTTCCACATCCGGTTTTTCCAACTATAGCAATATATTGTCCTGGCTTAATTTTTAAGCTAATGTCATCCAAAACCAATGGACCATTTTCGCTGTATTTAAAAGAAACGTTATTTAATTCTATTGCACCAGATAAGCTTGTTAATATTTTTTTATTTTCACTCACTTCTGGTTGAGTCTCCAAGATTGGTTTTATCACCTCTATAATTGGCTTCATTTCTGAAAACTTTGTAAACAGCGGAGCTAATGCTAATATTGCTCCACTGACGGCAGAAAAAGCCGTACTAAAAGCAATAAAATCTGCCATAGACACATTGGTGGTGCCGGCTATATAATATAGAACTATTACGCTAATCATAGATATAACTGTAGAAATCATTGGTAAAACTTTTATTAGCAATGGGGGATTGTAGTCAATTTTTGCTCCAGATTTATACACATTAGCCCATTTAGAAAAAGCTCTTCTTTCAGCTCCAGATAATTTTATCTTTTGAACTCCAGAAAACAGTGAATATACTAATGAATTTAATTTAATTTTCACATCTGTTTTTTTTCTATTCAAATTTATCAACATAAACGTACTCAAAACATTTAAAGCTAGTTGGATAAAAATAAATAAAATTCCAGGAGCTACCAATTGCGGTGCATATTGATTCATCTGAAAGATATATACAAAAGAACATATGCTAGTGAGCCCCGTGCCAAAGAACAGGCCACTTAACATAATCGAAATTTGTTGCATTCCTTCTACACGAGACGATAAATCTCCCGAATTGTAACTGGAGAAAAAGTTAGCCGGCAAAGACATAACTCTACTCATCGTAGCTGCCTGTATTGACATATTCATCTTCATCCCGATCTTAGCCGAAACTAAATTACTTGTGATTCTTATAAGAGTTTGAGATAATGTCATTCCAATAAGCAGGCACGCAAAAGGAAATAGCAAGCTAACCTTACCCACAGGAATAACTCCGCCATATAATAACTTATTTACAAAAGGTAAAATCATTCCAATCAACTGTACAACTAAAGAAATAAATATTATATATGCTATATCAGCTTTACTTAATGTCGACAAAATATATTTACTAATATCAACAAGGTTTATCTTTCTTAGCGGAAAAGGTTTATAAAAACAAAATGCATTTTCTTCTATCAAGTCTTTAGTTTTTTCAGTTATTCTAATTCTTTTTCCTGATTCATAGTCAAAAAAGCTATATCCTTTAACCTCGTCGGGAATTAATGCAACAGTGTCTCCAGATTTAGTTTGTCCGATCAAAGCTCCTACTGCATTTTCCCACCAATTTCCTTTAAGTTCAACTGTTCTTCGCATAATCCCGGTTGGCCTGAGCATATACTCAAGCTGTTCGTTCATATCATCTAATTTGCTTGGCAGCTCTATAATTTTTGCTTTATAGAAATTTAGAACTTCTTCTATGGCGTTTTGTGTTTTTTGTCTGTCGTTATTAAGGGCTTTTGCTATTGCAGATTCTCCTAGCACAACCGACGATAAAACCACAAAAGAATTTTCAAAATCTTCTTTATCTTTTTTCATTCTGCTTTTTAGTTGTTCACTAAACCAACCCAAAAGACTCACCTCCTTTTGAATATTTATTCTGTAGTAATTAACTGAGTGTAAAGTCCATTTTTTGACAATAACTCATCATGAGTACCTCGCTCAATCACTTTACCTTTTTCTAATACGATTATTTCGTCGCAATCACGGATTGTAGATAGTCTATGCGCCACAATTATACAAGTTACGCCTCTGTCGGTAATCGACTGTATAACATCATGTTCAGTTTTGGCATCCAAAGCAGAAGTTGCCTCATCCAGTATAATTATCGTAGGGTTTTTTGCAAGGGTTCGTGCTATTTCTAAGCGTTGCCGTTGCCCTCCAGAAAAGTTCTTTCCGCCCTCCAAGACTTTATGGCTATACCCACCTTCTTTTAGCATTATATCCTCATGGATATGCGCATCTTTGGCCGCTACAATCATTTCGGAATCGCTTATCGACTTATCCCACATTCTAATATTATCTGCTATAGTATCCTCAAACAAAATAATGTCTTGGTCTACCACAGCAACTGAACTTGTGAAAATTTCTCTATTCACACTAGAAAGCGGTACGCCATCAAAAGTAATCTCGCCGCTCCAAGGCTTGTACAAGCCAGAAATAAGTTTTGCAAGGGTAGACTTCCCGCAACCGGATGCTCCTACGAATGCAACCGTAGAACCTGGTTTTAATTTCAAATTAAAATCCTCAATCAACGGAGCTCCTAATGGTTTATATCCGAAGGTAATGTTCTTCATTTGCATTTCGCCGGTTAGCTTTGTGTACTCTGCATTTTCATCTATTTTTACATCATCATAAAAAACATCAGGCTCATAGTTCATAACATCCTCAATGCGTTCCATATCGGTGCGCATTTCTTGAATTTGCTGTCCTACACCTCTAAAAGATTCAAGCGGTTCGATAAACTTTCCTAAATACCCCTGAAACATCATCAAAACTCCAGCAGTAAAGCCATTCGTCCCCTGCATAATAAACATAGCACCAATAAGCAGCACCGCGGTGTTAGCAAGCCCTTGTACAACCGCCGGAACAGCTCCAATATACTCATTCAATTTTGAGAACCTAACAACCGACGAATTCACAGAGGCCTGATAGCCGGACCATTTTTCAAAAAAGCCGTTTTCTGCACCAGAAGACTTAATTGTCTCAATCATTTCGATTCCAGAAACAGTGGCCGAAGCAAGTTTGCCTCCATCTCTTAGCTGAGCACGAGTAATATTAATTCTTTTTTTAGAAATATAATTTGCTAAAAACATATTTATAATAACAGCACTCAGCCCCAAAAGCGTAAGCGGCCAACTGATGTTTATTACCATAAAAAAATAGAAAATCAGCATTATAGCATTCAAAAAAATGGGAGCCAGGCTTTGAATCAAAACCTCGGCTATACCTTCGTTAGAAGATTGCCTCATAGCGATGTCTCCAACTTGCCGCTGAGAAAAGAAATTCATCGGCAGCCGCAGCACGTGCCACATAAAAGTTGAATTTGCAACAATAGCTAATTTTCCTTTAATCTTTAACATATAAATAATATTTATTGCCTGAACGATTATTTGAAACGCTACGAGTATGGCCATTCCAGAAAGAACTGGTATTAGCCATTCGGGATTTTCTCCAGATAAAATTCTGTCAAAAAAAATCCGCGTAAAAACAGGATTAATTATTCCAATAAAAGTGACCAAAAGGCCTGTTAAAACAACAAAAACAAATGGAACTAAAGTTCCTTTAAGACGTTTTTGAGCAAAAGAAATTACACTTTTCTTTTTTCCATCTGCCACAAAAGAATCCGTCTTTTCAAAGCAGACTATAATTCCAGTGAATGCTTTGTCGAAGTCTTCTATCGAAACCTCCACAGTACCTCTTGCCGGATCATTTATAACAGCCTTATTCTTTTTAAAGCCGTTTAGAACTACAAAATGGTTAAAATTCCAATGAATAATTGCAGGAACAGGCAAAGTCTTAACATCATCCATCCCGCACCTGTAGGCATCCACCTGCAAACCATATGCTTTAGCTGCATCAGACATATCCTTCAAATTGCTGCCATCTCTCGAAACTCCGCAATCGGCGCGAACTTTTTCGAGCGGAATCCATTTGCCATGATAAGCAAGGATCATTGCCAGCGCAGCTGCACCACATTCTAAAGCTTCCATCTGCATAATCACAGGCACTTTTGCGACCCTACTTTTAAGCATTGTAACTTCACCTTTCTATTTTGATTTTGAGCCATTAAAGAGAAAGTCTATAGGAGTAATAGATTCTGTAATTATATCCACCTTACACAAACCATTTAACTTAATAAAGTCATCATTTCCTACTTCATTATTTGCCCAATCGTAAGCATTTTGCGAGTTTTTATTTATCTTTATAAAAACTCCCACGCCATAATCTGATTCTAAAATACTGTCTGCCACATATTCGCTCGAATAAGAGTGCAATATATCTTCTTGATTAACCGGAGTCTGTGAAATCTTTGTTACTTTGCCATTTACATACGCACTCATAGGTTTAGATTTATCATAAATTCGCACAGTCATTCCCTCCGAAATCTTAGGAGCATAGTTTGCATCAACATAGCAAACAACTGAATTTATATTATCCTCAGAACTTCCTTGAAAAACCCCCGTACTAGAAACCTCCGAAGTAATATTTCCGCTAAAAGCCCAAATAGAAAATGCAACAGCAATAATAATCATAGCACTAATAATAAGCCATACACTTGGGCTAGAGACTTTTATATAGCCATTCAATTGCTCTGGAGAAGAAATCCTCTCAAGGCTTTTCTTCCTAAACAAACTATTGTCCATATTTCACAGCTCCAATTCTTTTACAATCATTAAATATTCTAAAAAATTAATATACTATTTTCAAAATATATAATTTATATTTCTTTATTCTACTTATTTAACAATTTTTCAAAATTATATATTTTTTTATGTAGTTTGTCAATATTTTAAAGCAGAATTTAAACATGTAAAATTTCTAAAATTTTTGATGTTTTTATAAGAATTTATACAATGCTTCCCTTTTAAATAATTTGCTTGAAAAATAAAAAAAATTAATATATACTTAATTATCGGTTTAAAAATTGAAAGGATATTTTTATGAAAATAGCTTTATTTTCAGATACATATGTTCCAGAAATAAACGGCGTAGCCACTCATGTGGCGGCTCTTAAAGAAGGGCTAGAATCACTTGGACATAACGTTCTTGTAGTTACAACTAATCAAAAAGACCAGATTATTTATCAAGAATCCGGCGTTTTGCGTTGCCCAAGTATAAAATTAAAAAGAATTTATGGATACGGCCTTTCTATGCCATTAAATGTTAGGCAATATCAAATTATAAAAAAGTTTAACCCGGATGTTGTACATATTCATACAGAATTCGGCATCGGCTTATTTGGTATTTTAGTTTCCAAAATGTTAAAACGTCCAGTAATTTATACTTTGCATACAATATACGATGATTATATGTATTATGTTATGCCAAAGCCTCTTATAAAAACTGGCAAGCGCATATTTTACAAATATATTCGTTCGCTTTATAAAAGAGCCACTATAATTACTGGACCGTCGCCAAAAAGTCATGAATATTTAATAAATGCCGGCTTACGTCGAAATATTGAGATTATTCCTAACCCTGTTGATGTGGAGAGGTTTTCTATACAAAATGTTTCTAATGATGATGTTGCAAGTATAAGGAAAATTTATAATATTGCAGATGATGCGTTTGTTGGATGCATTGTTTCTAGAATCGGGAAAGAAAAAAGCATTGATTTATTGCTGGATTATATAGAAAAATACTCTAAAGTAAATAAAAATTTTAGGTTTTTAATTGTGGGAGATGGCCCAGCGAAAAAAGATTTGGAAAAACAAGTCAAAGATTTAAAAATTAGTGATATTGTTATATTTACAGGTAAAATCCCCAATAATAAATTATTGCCTTATTATGCTACCTGCGATGTATTCTTGACTGCTTCGCTAACCGATACAAATTCAATATCCATGTTAGAAGCTATGTCTATGGGTTTGCCGGTAATTCAACGCGAGGATCCTATAAATAAAGGGCAAATAATAGAGAATGTTAATGGGTTTATTTTTAATGATGAAGCTAGTTTTATTCATAAAATGAATTTTGTTTATAATATGCCAAGAGATGACCGTCTAAAATTAAAAAATAAAGTAAGAAATAGCGTTATTATCAGTAATACAAAAAATGATATGGCTGCTAGAGTTCTTAACGTTTATAAATATGCAATTGATCTATTTTATAAAAATACAAATCAAAAGAGTGTTGAAATGTGAAAAAGAAGAAATTTTTAATTATTTTTTCTGTAATAATTTTAATCTTTTTTATAGTGTTGATGTGTATTGGCAACTACTTTTTTAACTATGCTTTAGTAC
Source organism: uncultured Clostridia bacterium (assembly GCA_944384705.1). Lineage (GTDB taxonomy): Bacteria > Bacillota > Clostridia > Oscillospirales > Acutalibacteraceae > CAG-557. The sequence continues at coordinate 62,296 of CALWUI010000027.1, read as the reverse complement.
GTAGTAACGGAACAGCTGAGGGAGCTAATAGGAATGTTGAAAATAATATTCCTGCTCATATTCAACACATTCTTGAAGAAAATTTTGAAAAAGAATATAATACTTCAAAGTCATGGGTAAAAGAAGTAAATAAGCAGGATGTATCGGTAATTTCATATGATAATTTGAAATTAAGTGGAACAAAATTTAATCTGAATGAAAAATCTGGTAATTATACAATTATACTTCATGGATATTCTCAAAATAAAAATGATGTTCTAGACATTGCTTATCACTACTACTGCAATGGATATAATGTTATTAACGCCAGACCTGCGTGCGCATGGAAATAGCGAGGGTAAATATATTGGAATGGGCTGGCTCGATAGAAACGATATTTTAAAGTGGATTGATTTAATTTTAGAAGAGAATCCTCAGGCCAAAATAGTTTTGCATGGAGTTTCGATGGGAGCCGCTACAGCTATGATGGTTAGTGGGGAAAATCTGCCTAAAAATGTAGTAGCTGTAGTTGAAGACTGTGGTTACACCTCTGTGTACGAGGTTTTTGCTTCTGAATTAAAACTTAGATTTAATTTACCATCTTTTCCCATTATAAACTGTACAAGCTTTATCTCTCGTTTGCGGGCAGGATATAATTTTAAAGAAGCATCTAGTCTTGATCAAATAAAAAAATCTAGAATACCAATATTGTTCATTCATGGAACTGCAGACAATTTTATTCCTGTAGAAATGTGCAACAGATTATATGATTCAACCACTTGTAAGAAAGAAAAATTACTTATAGATCAGGCTGGACATACTCAGAGCCGATTTTTACAGCCAGTAGAATATTATGATCACGTTTTTAACTTTATAAAAAATTAAGTTTTAATAAGTATATTATGTTTATTTATTGTTTAATATCTCTTCTTGAATTCTTTTGCTTGAGTTTAATATTTCTGAGAAAATCGAAGAAATATATCTAAAATGGTCATTTGATATATTTTGCAATCTTTTCAAAATTTCTCTTTCTCTTTTTTCATCACAAATAGAAATGTTTTCATTTAATTTTATCTTTGCTACAAGTCTTGAATATTCTATTCTTTTTAAAATCAAGGCTAAAATTTCATCATCTATTTTATCAATATGAAGTCGTATCTGTTCTAAATTCATAATAACCCTGCCTCTTTAAAAAGATCAAGTATCGCAAGGGCTGCTGCTGATTCTACAACTGGTACTGCTCTTGGAACAATACATGGGTCATGTCTTCCAGTGATGGAAATTTTTTGCACAGACTTTGATTTAATATTTACAGTTCTTTGAGTTTTTAATATTGATGGGGTCGGTTTAACAGCACACCTAAAAATTATTGGCATCCCAGAAGAAATTCCGCCTAAAATTCCTCCATGATTGTTAGTCTCTGTGGTTATTTTTTCGTCCAAAATAACAAATGGATCATTATTTTGACTCCCAAGCATTTTGGTAGCATCAAAGCCAGCACCGAACTCAATTCCTTTTATAGCCGGAATAGCAAAAATTAAACTTGAAATTTTATTTTCTACTCCATCAAATATTGGAGATCCAATCCCTGGCGGAATATTTTTTATGGCACATTCTATTATGCCACCAACGCTATCTCCATCCTTTTTTGCCTGCAAAATTTTTTCAATCATTACTTCTTTTTTATCGAAGTTAATAACTGGAAATCGTTCTCTTGATAAATTTATCAAAAGTTCATCTGAAAGATTTCCTTCGAATTTTTTATCAAACACATCAAAAATAGAATAAACATGTGCGCCAATAATCACTCCATGCTGTTCTAAGATCTGTCTGCAAATAGCTCCACAAAAGGTCAAACACGCAGTTAATCGTCCAGAAAGATGACCTCCTCCGCGTTTATCATTAAACCCTTTGTACCTTACATACGCAGGATAGTCTGAATGTCCGGGTCTAATCAAATCTTCTAAGCTTTTATAGTCCTCTGAACATGCGTTATTATTTTTTATAACGGCACAAATAGGTGCACCAGTTGTATATCCGTTTGAAATTCCAGAAATAATCTCTGGAACATCAATTTCTTTGCGGCATGTAGAAATGCCATCATAGCCAGGAGCTCTTCTTTGCATTTGCACAATTATTTCATCAAAAATGATTTTTTCTCCTGCCGGAATATTGTCCAACACCGCTCCGATCGCCTCTGAGTGGCTTTCTCCAAATATAGAAATTTTTATACTTCCGCTATATATCGAGGACATTCACAATTCCTCCAAGTTTATTATAATCTTCAAAAAATGACGGATATGATTTGCTTATACTTTCTGCTTCAGATATACTTGTCTTACCATTTGCTCTAATAGCAGCCACAGAAAATGCCATAACAATCCTATGATCATTAAATCCACTTAGATTTGCTTTATTAAATTCTTTTTGACCTGCAATCAAGAGGCCATCCTCAACTTCTGTAACATTTACGCCTAACTTAGTCAGTCCATCGTTTATGGCACAAAGCCTGTCACTTTCTTTATATCGTAGCCGTGAGACACCAAAAATTCGCATAGTACCTTCAGCGCAAGCTCCTAGAACTGCTAATACGGGAACTAAATCCGGATTTTGTGTCGCGAAAATATTAAAATTTAATAGTCGACCTGGAGCTACAGTAATCTCACATTTTTCTTTATTATAACTAACTTTTGCGCCCATTCTATGCAATATCCTAGCTATAGTCTTATCTCCCTGACATGACTTCAAACTCAAACCTCGAACAGTTACAGGGCCACTTATTGCTCCTGCTACCAAAAAGAATGCCGCTTGAGACCAATCTCCCTCTACAAAATATTCTTTTTTTGCGCAGTAATGCTGATTTTTAGGAATTTTAAATCCTGTTTTGGTTTTTATCACTTTAATGCCAAAATCTTGCATGACTTTTATCGTTACATTAATATATCCCAAAGAAGCAATGGCTGTTGTCAAAATAATTTCGCTATCCTCTTGCAAAAGAGGCAAAGCTAGCAATAATCCCGTAATAAATTGAGAGCTCACATCAGCCGGAACTAAAAATCTTCCTGCTTTTAGTTTCCCACTCACAGCAAAAGGCAATTTGCCAGAATATCTACATTTTACGCCAAAGATAGGCAAAATTTGAGCATATACTCCCATAGGTCGGCTTACTAAGCTATTCTCTCCTTCAAATATGGCATCGATTCCAAATGCACTTACTATAGGCAGCAAAAATCTCAACGTTGACCCAGATTCTTTGCAATTTATGGTTATATAATTCGAATTAAATGCATTTCTAGAGTCAATTATCAGTCTATTTGACACCACATTAACAAACGCTCCTAAAGATTTTGCAGCATTTATTGTAGCCATGATATCGTTAGATAAATCTATCGGATAGATCTCGCTTATGCTTCTAGCCAAAAGTGCACAAATTATTGCTCTGTGCATTATACTTTTTGATGGCGGCACATCTATTGAGCCTGAAAGTCGCTGAGGTGTAATAATAGCGGTACTCATAAGGCTTAACCTCCGATATATTTTTTCAAGTCATCCTTTTTTATCCTTTTTATAAAGGCGTCGCCGATCTCCTTTATTAAAACCAGATCAAAGAATTCTCCTGTAGCTTTTTTATCTACTTTAGCTATTTCTACAAGTTTATTCATGTCGCAATTAATTTTATACGGAAGATTATATTTCTCCAGGACAGAAATTAATTCAGAATACGTCCCAGTTTTGGTTAGCCCCAACTTTTCGCCAGAGAAGACAGTATAAGCCATGCCAATCGACACAGCTTGACCATGAGTATAATTTTTAAAATCATAAAATTTTTCTATAGCATGAGCCAAGGTATGACCAAAATTTAAAAGTTTACGCTCGTTTTTTTCCAGCTCATCTTTTTCTACAATCGACTTTTTTATGTTTACGCATTCAAAAATCAAATCTTTTAATATATGCTCAAAATCATTATTTTTTATCATATAAAATAATTCAGGACTTTTTGTTAAACCATATTTTATAGCTTCAGCAATGCCATCCGAAATAGCTTGTTTTGGCAACGTTGAGAGCGTACTTACATCAATAAGGACAAGTTTTGGCTGGTAAAACGTTCCAATAAGATTTTTGCCATGAGAGAGATTTACACCGTTTTTTCCACCTATAGAAGAATCTATTTGCGATAATAGCGATGTAGGAATCTGTATAAAATCTATGCCACGCATGTAAGTAGCCGCTACAAAACCTGCTAAATCTCCTGGCACACCACCACCCAAAGCTATAATTAAATCTGACCGGGTGAATTTGTTTTTTATTAAAAAAGAATACACTCGCTCAAGAGTCTGAATATTTTTTGAGACTTCTCCATGTGAAAAAACAAACAAAAATACTTCAAAACCATTTCTAATTAGTGAATCTGTGAGCTTATTTGAATAGAGTTCATTAACAATATCGTCTGTAATAATCAGAATTTGTTTTGCGTGCGAAACTTTTTTTATGTAGTTTCCGGAATATTGCATTAAATTTTCATCTATTATTATTTTATAAGGAGTTCGTGTATTTAAGTTAATTTTTTTCACAAAATTCACCCACAATACTAATTCTATGCTAAAATCATTATTTTACTAAAATCATCAAAAATCAACAAAATAATCCAAACATAAGATTGCTTTTTATTATATCACCATGCTATAATAAAAACAAGTTTTTTCTATTTACGAATTAAACTTTTTCGATCAATTTAAACTAGCTTGTATTATTTTGTTGCATAGAATTCTCGGAGGGATTTCTTTGAAAATAGGTCTTGACGTTGGCTCAACTACTGTTAAATGTGTGGTCGTTGACGAAAATAATTCGATTGTTTACAAAAATTATGAAAGACATTATTCTCAAATAAAGCAGCAAATAATTAAAATTCTTAAATTTGTTAAAGATAATATTATTCATAATCTGCCTGTAAAAATTGCTATATCTGGTTCTGCCGGCATAGGAATTGCAGATTCTTGTAAAATTCCTTTTGTTCAAGAAGTATATGCTACCAAAATTGCTTCAAATATTTTTTCTCCTGGAACCGATGTTATAATAGAATTGGGTGGAGAAGATGCCAAGATATTATTTTTATCAGATCAATTAGAAGTCCGAATGAATGGGTCCTGTGCCGGAGGAACGGGTGCTTTTATTGATCAAATGGCAACTCTTTTAAATGTTTCTGTTAACAAAATCAATGATCTGGCTAAATCTTATAAAAAGATTTATAACATAGCTTCAAGATGCGGAGTTTTTGCAAAGTCGGATATTCAGCCACTATTAAATCAAGGAGCTAACCGGGCCGACATAGCAGCCAGCATATTTGTGGCCGTAGTTAATCAAACAATTGCTGGGCTAGCCCAAGGAAGAGAAATAAAAGGAAATATTTTATATTTGGGTGGACCACTTACTTTTTTAAGTGAACTTCGTAAGTATTTCGATAAAACTTTAAAAACACAAGGAATATGTCCGGAAAATTCTTTATATTATGTTGCTCTTGGTGCAGCAATTTGTGCAGATAGAATTATAAATTTAGACGAAATTATTAATGAGGTAGAAACTTGTAAAACTACTAATAACTTTGCACACAATAAACCTCTTTTCGAAAACCTTGATGAATACAAAGAGTTTAAAAAAAGACATAATAAAAATAAAGTTAAAACTGGAAAGATTAAAAATTATAAAGGTAAAATTTATATCGGGTTAGATATCGGGTCCACAACAGCTAAAGCTGCAGTTATTGGCGAAAATTGTGAGCTGTTACATTCAGTTTATATGCCAAATAAAGGTGAGCCTGTAAATATAGTAAAAGAATTTTTAGAAGAATTATATATAGAATATCCTAATTTAGAAGTAGCATCCAGCGCTGTAACAGGATACGGAGAAGATTTGATAAAAAGTGCTTTTAGCATTGATTTTGGTATTGTTGAAACAGTTGCACACCTTACTGCCGCACAGAATTTTATGCCAGATGTTGAATTTATTATCGACATCGGTGGCCAGGATATAAAATGCTTTAAAGTAAGAAGTGGCGTTATTGATAATATCTTCTTAAACGAGGCTTGTTCTTCTGGGTGTGGATCTTTTTTACAAACTTTTGCTAATGCCTTGGGGTATTCTATTGAAGAATTTTCTAGATTAGGACTTTTTGCTAAAGCTCCTGTTGATTTAGGCTCTAGATGTACTGTATTTATGAACTCTTCTGTAAAGCAGGCGCAAAAAGATGGTGCCACTATTGAAGATATTTCTGCGGGATTATCTATAAGTGTTGTTAAAAATGCTTTGTATAAGGTAATTCGAGCGTTTTCGCCAAAAGAGCTTGGTGAAAATATTGTAGTGCAGGGTGGCACATTTTTGAACGATGCGGTTCTTAGAGCGTTCGAGCTCGAAGTTGGAGCAGAGGTAGTTCGTTCTGATATTGCTGGTTTGATGGGAGCGTACGGTTCTGCACTCTATGCCAAAAGACACGAAAATGGCAAAAGCAGTATCATAAATTTAAACGGGTTAAAAAATTTCTCTCATGAGGTCAAATATGCTAATTGTGGCGGATGCGGGAATAATTGCAAGTTAACAGTAAATAAATTTAACGGACAGCGGCGCTGTATAAGTGGAAATAAATGCGAAAAACCAATTACAGGCAAATCTGCTGATGATAGTTTGAATATGTATGCCTATAAATTAAGTCTGTTGCATCAGTATAAAAATTTTATATCTGAAAAAAGAGCAACGATAGGTCTCCCTTTTGGACTTAACATGTACGAAATGTTGCCGTTTTGGTATGTCTTTTTTTCATCACTTGGGTTTGGAATTACAACCTCTCCTGCTTCTAACAGAGAGATATATCTAAGTGGTCAGCATACTGTTCCATCGGATACTGTTTGCTACCCGGCAAAATTAATGCATGGGCATATCGAGGCACTTTTGAACTCTGGAGTTAAATATATTTTTTATCCTTGTATGTCGTATAATTTTGATGAGAAGCTCGGAGACAACCACTATAATTGCCCAGTAGTTGCTTACTATCCAGAAGTAATTGCTGCAAATGTTAAACAATTAGATAATGTTACTTTTATAAATGATTACATTGGTATACATCGTCCAAAAGACTTTTCTAAAAAAATGCATGAAATTTTATGTAAATATTTTGATGGGATATCTTTTAAAGAAGTAAAAAAAGCGGCAAAAGAGGCTTATAAAGAATATCAGTTGCATATTAATCGAATCAAAGCAGCTGGTGAAAAAATTATAGAAACTGCTCAGGCTCAAAACCGTGAAATAATCGTCCTTGCTGGTAGGCCATACCATGTTGATCCTGAGGTAAACCATTCAATAGACAAAATAATTGCAGGTTTAGGTGTAGCTGTTGTTTCAGAAGATGTTATTAGTGGAAAGGTAGAAAAATTTTCAACAGATGTGCTTAATCAATGGACGTATCATTCTAGACTTTATAGTGCGGCAAAATATATTTCTGATAAAAAAAATATGAATTTAGTGCAGCTTGTCTCATTCGGTTGCGGAGTTGATGCGATTACTACAGACGAAGTACGGAATATTCTCGAAAAATCTGGCAAGATTTACACACAAATCAAAATAGATGAGATAACAAATCCTGGAGCAGTCAAAATAAGGCTACGTAGTTTATTGGCTGCTATACATAATAATTAAGGAGGAATTATGGCTAAACTCAAATATTCAAAAGATGGAAGGCTTCTTTTTACAAAAGAAATGAAAAAAGAATACACCATATTACTGCCTATGATGTTACCGATTCACTTTAAACTGCTGCAAAATGTTTTTGAACATTATGGCTACAGTACGGTACTCCTAGATAGTAACGCGCCAGAAATAGCTCAAGAAGGCCTTAAATATGTACATAATGATACTTGTTATCCAGCAATTTTGGTTATAGGCCAGTTTATTCATGCGCTTAAAAGTGGAAAATATGATTTAAATAAAACTGCGCTTATGATTACTCAAACTGGTGGAGGCTGTCGAGCTTCAAATTATATTCATCTTTTGCGCAAAGCTTTAAAAAAAGCCGGATTTTCTAATATTCCGGTTGTGTCTTTAAATTTATCTGGACTTGAAAGAAACAGCGGATTTAGATTAACCATCTCAATGTTAAGGCGTATGCTTTGCGCCGTCGCTTATGGTGATTTATTGATGAGTCTTAATAATCAAGTTAGTCCTTATGAGGCAAAACTTGATAATTGTAAATTTTTAACTGAAAAGTGGATAAGAAATTTAAAAAATCAAATGAACACCGAAAATGGAATTAATTTTAAGCAACTTGCAAAAAATATGAATGCGATCTCAGACGACTTTGCCAAAATAGAAACTCGCCATATAGATAAAATCAAGGTTGGAATCGTAGGAGAAATCTATGTAAAATATTCTAGTTTAAGCAACAATCAACTGGAAGAATTCTTAGCCTTGCAAGGCTGTGAAGTTTGTGTGCCAGGTTTACTAGGCTTTTTATTTTTTAAAATAGATAATCGCTTGGAGGATATAAAACTCTATGGAGGGAGCCAATTAAAAGCATCTTTATTAAAAACTTTTATAAAATATCTCGAAAAATTTGAAAATATAATGTTAAATGCAATAAAAAGAAATTTAAAATTTAAAGTTCCAGCGACGTATCAACATACAAAAGCTCTAGCGGATGGTGTAATCGGCTATGGGAACAAAATGGGTGAAGGATGGCTTTTAACAGCAGAGATGCTGGAACTAGCTGAGGCTGGATACGAAAATATTATTTGCACGCAACCATTTGGGTGCCTTCCTAACCATATATGTGGCAAAGGAATGATTAGGAAAATAAAAGAAATTAATCCTATAGCCAATATAGTTACCATCGATTATGATCCTGGAGCTTCAAAAGTTAATCAAGAAAATAGAATAAAGCTTATGCTGGCAATTGCTAAAGAAAGTCTTTTAAAGCGTGACAAACAAAATTTAAAAAATACTAATAAGCCTAAAACTCGTACAAATAAAAATAATTATGTTCAATTAAAGACAGAAGAATTACCTGAAAATCTAGTTGCAATAAAAACTTAGTTTTTAAAATTTAAGTATTAAGTCTTTAACAACCTCACCAGCAATAATTAACCCTGCAGCAGACGGCACAAATGATATGCTTCCAATAATAGATTTTTTATTAATATCTACGTTAGGTATGTGTGGAGGGATGGGAGGTTCTTTCGAATATACTACTTTTAGTGATTTTATATTCAGTTTTTTTAACTTTTGTCTCATTATACGGCAAATAGGGCAAACACTCGTTTTAAAGATGTCTTCAACTTCGAACGAAGTAGGGTCAAGCTTGTTTCCAGTACTCATTGCACTTATAATTGGAATGTTTCTTTGCGCACATTGATATACAAGTTCTACCTTCGATTGTATAGAGTCAATAGCATCAACAACATAGTCACAGTCGTTAAAAATATTTAGATTATTTTCTTTTGAATAAAAAGTTTTATATATTGCAACTTTAGCGTTAGGGTTAATATCTAAAATGCGATCTTTTGCCGCTTTTACTTTTGGCTGACCTATAGTACTGTACACTGCAATAATTTGCCGGTTTAAATTTGTTATGTCTACAGTATCGTTGTCAATTAATATGAAATTACCAATTCCAACTCGAGCCAGTGCTTCTGAAACATACGATCCTACTCCTCCAAGTCCAAAAATTGCGACGGTACTATTATTAAGTTTTTTTAATGCGTATTCCCCTAATAAAATGCTTGTTCTCGAAAACTGATCCATATAAAAAATCCTTCTGCCTAATATTATGATAATTTTAGTTTAACACAAAAAGTTCTAAAGGGAATGATTTTATTTTATATTTCTAAAAATTATTTACTCGAAAGATTTTTATAAATTGCTCTTGAATTTATTCTTTTATTATGGTACAATTAACGTCGTTGATGTGCTGGTGTGGTGGAATAGGCAGACACAAGGGACTTAAAATCCCTCGGTAGCGATACCGTGCCGGTTCAAGTCCGGCCACCAGCACCAGGCCACCAGCACCAGTTGTAAAATATCATAATTGGCATGGAGTGTTTTTATAGTTCTTCTAAAGAGTAGATTGGTTAATACACCAGCTACTCCTTTTTGTTGGTCTAAAAGATTTTTAAAAATATCTGAAAATATGCAATGAGCAATTTAAACTTAAGTCCCAGGTAAAGTATATGAAAAAGCAGTTGCTGAAAAGAAATCTCATGAACTTAATGCCGATGACTTTTTGCAAATCATAAGAAAATATTCAAGCGTAGAGGTGCTAACACCAGATATTCTGCATGAGTTCATTAACAAAATTGTTGTTCATCACCGTAAAAAATAATGAAAGAAAACATTCAAGAAGTAGAGATTTATTATAAAATGATAGGTCACATAGCAAATTCCAAAAATGTCAAAACTCGAACGAGAAATTTGTATAAATAAATTTAGTCGAAAAAAGAAGAGCAACAGGATAAATTCCAACCCAAAAGGTATCATTCATAATTCTGATTGCTTAATACAATACACTCTTCAAAATTAATCAAGTTCCAAATGATTTTCTAGCACTGGTGCGGATAACAGGACTTGAACCTGCACGAAATGTTCTTTCATATGGACCTGAACCATACGCGTCTGCCAATTCCGCCATATCCGCACAAAATATAATAAACACGTAATTTCAACTAAAATATAAATATAATTTCAATGGCGGAGAAAGAGGGATTTGAACCCTCGCGCCGGTTACCCGACCTACTCCCTTAGCAGGGGAGCCCCTTCACCACTTGGGTATTTCTCCAAATAAAGTTCAAAAGCAAAACCACAACAAAATGGCGGAGGGGAAGGGATTCGAACCCTTGGTCCCTTGCGGGATCACTAGTTTTCAAGACTAGCTCCTTAAACCACTCGGACACCCCTCCAAAAGCTTTTTGCCGTAGTTTATACCATATCATATAAAAAAATATTTGTCAACAGAAAAAAAAATATATTTTTATCGAAAAATGTTGAAATTTTTTCACTATGTGTTTATAATGAAAATGTAAATAATTTTCACATGTAGATTCGAAGGGAGATTTTTTTAATGACGTGTATTACTAATATTTATAAAAAAGAATATTCCGAAATTGCAGACATACAAACTCATAAAAATGTATACTATAACCTAGTAAAGACTGTTTCAGATAATTTGACTTATTTTGGAATAGAAATTATTTTAAAAAACGATGTTAATAATCCAGAAAAAGTATTATTTGATGGTATTTCCGAATCTGAAATTTATGTTAGAAATATAATAAAATTCTTATACGAAAACTCAATAAAACCAGATGTTTCTTTAGAAATAATAAGCGATCTCGTCTCTGCAATAGAATATATTAGCTAAAATATTGACGCTTGCTTTTTGCTAAAGATTATATATTAAATTATTTCACACTATTCTCTTAAAATAAATTAAATAAATTTCACAAATTCCTCTTCCAGTTTTGTTGTGTATCTGGCAAAGGAATTTTTTCTTTAGTACTCTACTTTTAATATTTTATCTGTCAAAAGGTAAAATATACTGGCATTAAAATAATATTTGAAAAAACTCCATTATTCTTAGTTGTAAGGCATTTAAATAACGTTTTTTAATTTATTGGCGGCATTTAAAATATCAGATCTTTCCCCAAACGAACTGAGCCTAAAAAATCCCTCTCCGTTATAGCCAAATCCAGACCCTGGAGTGCCTACTATATTTGCTTCTTTTAATAAAAAGTCAAAAAAGGCCCAGGAAGTCATTCTATTCGGACATTTTAGCCATATATACGGTGAATTTTTGCCCCCGATAAAGTATATTTTTCTTTCAGTTAGCACTTTTGCAATAAGTTTTGCGTTTTCTTTATAATAATTTATACTCTCTTTAACTTGATTCATTCCATCGCTTGAGAAAACTGCTGCTGCCCCTTTCTGAACAATATAAGATACTCCATTAAATTTTGTGGATTGCCGTCTAAACCACAGCTTGTTTATTGAGTTGCCTTCAAAATTTAATTCTGCAGGAACTATTGTATACCCACATCTGACTCCAGTAAATCCTGCTGTTTTGGAAAGTGAACAGAATTCTATTGCGCATTTTTTTGCGCCTTCAATTTCAAAAATACTTCTTGGCAAATCTTCGTCCGAAATAAACGCTTCATATGCTGCATCAAACAAAATTATTGCGTCATTTTCTAGCGCATAATCTACCCATTGTTTGAGTTGGTCATAATTGTAAACGGCTCCTGTGGGGTTGTTTGGCGAGCATAAGTAAATTATATCTTCATGAATAGATCTATTCGGCAGAGGCAAAAAATCATTTTCTTCATTTGCATTTAAGTATTGTATCTCTCGGCCAGCCATTACATTGGTATCTACATATACTGGATATACTGGGTCTGGCACCAAAACAGAGTTATCTTTTGAGAATATATCCAAAATATTAGCAACGTCGCTTTTTGCTCCATCACTCACAAAAATTTCATCAAGAGATATATCTACATTTCTGCTAGCATAATAATTTTTTACTGCAGAACGCAAAAAATCGTACCCCTGATATGGCCCGTACCCTTTAAATGTTTCTTTTTGACCCATTTCCAAAACGGCCTGCTGCATGCTGTCAACAACTGCAGTACACAGCGGTAGAGTTACATCTCCAATACCTAAATTAATTAGCTTTGCGGCTGGATTTTTTTTTACAAATTCGCTTGATTTTTTAGCTACATCCGCAAAAAGATAATTATCTTTAAGATTTAAATAGTTTGAATTTATTTTCATTGTAAATATCCTTTCAAATCTAGAGTTTATATTTTAAAGAGGCTTTGATAAACTCTCTAAAAAGAGGATGAGCATGATTTGGCCGGCTTTTAAATTCAGGATGATATTGTACTCCCACAAAAAAAGTGTTAGACGGAATCTCTATTGCTTCTATTAAAAGCCCATTTGGAGAAGTACCGGAGAAAACCATACCATTTTCTTCAAAAATTCCTCGATAGTCATTATTAAATTCATACCTATGTCTATGCCTCTCGTCGACTTCATCTACACCATATGCCTTTTTTAATATAGTATTCTCTTTTATTTTGCAAGGATACGCTCCCAAACGCATTGTTCCACCTTTAGAAAGATTCCCTTGCTGATCTTTCATTAAATCTATTACCGAATGTTCTCCATCGGGTTTAAATTCGCTAGAATTTGCATCTTTTATTTTTAAAACATCTCGCGCAAATTCTATTACAGCCGCTTGCATCCCTAAACATATACCTAAAAACGGCATATTATTTTCTCTCGCATATTTTACTGCAGCGATTTTTCCATCTACTCCTCTACCTCCAAAACCTCCTGGAACTATCAGCCCATTGCAATCTGCAAATAAATCACTAACACTAAAATCTGTAACAAGTTCTGCATCGATCCATTTAATTTCAACCTCGGTGCTGTTTTCAAATCCACCGTGGCTCAATGCTTCAGCCACCGAAAGATATGCATCATGAAGCTTTACATATTTGCCAACTAATGCAATTTTTACTTTTTTATTACTGTTATTTATTCTGTCTATCATTCTCATCCATTCCGACATATCTCCCTGCGCGCAATTTAAGCTAAGTTCGCGACAAACTATTTTAGAAAAATCGCTCTTTTCTAACATCAAAGGTGCCTGATACAGCGAATCAACTGTAATATTCTCGATAACACAATCCGGTTTAACATTGCAAAACAACGAAATCTTTTGCCTGATGCTATCGCTCAATGGCTCATCACAGCGTGCTACAATAATATCCGGATTAATTCCTAAAGCTCTCAGTTCTTTTACAGAATGCTGCGTCGGCTTAGACTTATACTCTCCAGAACTTTTTATATATGGAATAAGCGTTACATGAATAAACAGACAATTTTCTCTACCCACGTCAAGCGATACTTGGCGGATAGCCTCTAAAAATGGCTGACTTTCTATGTCTCCCGTTGTACCTCCAATTTCGGTAATAACAATATCGGCATCTGTTTTTTCTCCTACCGAATAAACAAAGCTTTTTATTTCGTTTGTAATATGCGGAATAACCTGCACTGTTTCTCCCAAATATTCTCCATTGCGCTCTTTTTTTAGCACATTCCAATATACTTTGCCTGTTGTCAGATTCGAAAACTTATTTAAATTTTCATCAATAAATCTTTCGTAATGGCCCAAATCCAAATCTGTTTCGGCGCCATCTTCTGTTACAAACACCTCTCCATGCTGATATGGACTCATCGTTCCAGGGTCAACATTTATGTAAGGATCCATTTTTTGCGCTGCAACCTTAAAACCTTTTGATTTTAGCAACCTTCCTAAAGAAGCCGCAGTGATTCCTTTGCCAAGGCCAGAAACCACTCCACCGGTTACAAAAATATATTTTGTCATACTTCGACTACTCCCTCATAGACTTTTTCGGCACTACCAGACATATAAACTTCATCTCCTGTATAAACTATCCTTAAAATGCCGCCTTTTAATTTTACTTCTATTTCTTCGTTTTTATTGCAAAATCCATTCAAAATCGCGGCTACCACCGCTGCAGAAGCTCCTGTCCCGCATGCCAAAGTTTCTCCGCTACCACGCTCCCAAACTCGCATATTCAACTTTTTTTCGTTAATAATCTCAACAAACTCAGTATTGATTTTTTCAGGAAACAACTTGCTGTTTTCAAATTGCGGACCTATCTTTTCTAGATTAAGTGAGTTTATATCTTTGCAAAAAACAACGCAATGAGGATTCCCCATAGATACACAAGTTATCTTATAATCTTTGCCTCCAAAATTTGCTTTGTAGTTTATGACTTTATTTAAATTTATATTAACAGGAATTTTTTTCGGATCAAACTCTGGTTCGCCCATATTTACAGTTAAAATCGTTGCTTTGCCATCTTTTGCAAAAACCTTAAGTATTTTTACACCACTTAGCGTTTCTACGGCGATTGTATTCTTTTTGGCAATGTTATTGTCATACAGATACTTGCCCACACAGCGAATCCCGTTGCCGCACATTTTGCCCTCGCTGCCATCCTTATTAAACATACGCATTTGGGCGTCTGCAACGCTTGATGGGCAAATCAAAATTACTCCATCTCCGCCAATACCGTATCTTCTATCAGACAATCTTATGCTCAATTGTTCTGGGTCATTTACTTTTTGGTTAAAACAATCAAAGTATATATAATCGTTGCCACAACCCTGCATTTTTGTAAACTTTAACTTCACCTTACCGCCTCATTTTTAGCTAGCATTAAATTAATATATTATACTTCAATTTTTCATTTTTTTCAATACGAACAGACTTCAAAACATTGAGTAAATTTTTTGAATAATTATGAAAACATTTGCCCATAATTTTAACAAAAATTTAAACGGGTGATGATTTTATGTTAAAATTTATAGAAAAATCCATAATTTCTGGCCTTTTGATAACCTTTCTATTTAATTTAACAACCTTTGCTAATAATTGTGATGATCTTAGTTCAAAAGTCTTGCGGTTGCATATTATTGCAAACTCCGACTCCAAAACTGATCAAGACCTTAAAATAAAAGTGCGGGACAAAATTATTGAAAAATCAGGAGCTTTTTTAGAAAGTGCCAAAGATAAAGAATCCGCACAAACTCTGGTTTTAAATAATTTGGAGAATCTACAAGAAATTGCATTATCTGAAATAAAACAACAAGGATTCAATTATTCGGTAAATTCAGAAATTACCAATATGTACTTTCCAACTCGAAAATACGATACTGTAACTTTGCCTGCCGGCCGTTACGATGCTCTAAGACTTATCATAGGTGAAGGCAAGGGCAAAAATTGGTGGTGCGTAATTTTTCCTCAGATGTGTTTGGGCTGTGCAAAAAAAAGTACCACCGCCGATACCCTCTTTAATAGTTCAGAAAAGGATATAATCAGCAATGGCGAAAAATATGAAATTAAATTTAAAGTAGTTGAATGGTTTTATTTGATAAAAAGCAAAATTTTAAATTTACTAAACTGAATTCTATTCTTTTGGGTTCTCCCAATTGTGCCAAACATTTTGGATATCGTCGTTGTCTTCTAGCGCATCTAGTAATTTTTGCATTTTTATTGACGCTTCGTCATCTTTAATTGAAACATACGTTTGCGGAATCATTTCAATTTCAGCAGAAACAAATTCATATCCTTTTTGCGCAAGAGCATCTCGAATTCTTCCTAAGTCTTCTGGCTCGGTGTATATTTCAAAAATTTCATCATCAGATAAAAAGTCGGTAGCACCTTGTTCTAGCGCATCTTCCATAACTTTGTCTTCACTTAAATTATTCTTTTCTATAACAATAACTCCATTTTTTGAGAACAAAAAAGACACACAACCTGGCGTTCCGAGGTTGCCACCAAATTTGTCAAAATAATGACGAAGATCTCCGGCAGTACGATTTCTATTATCAGTCAAAGCTTCTGCGATAACGGCAACTCCACAAGGGCCGTAACCTTCATATGTAATCGATTCATATTGTTCGTTATTATTTGCACCGGCCGCTTTTTTTATAATTCTTTCTATATTATCATTGGGAACATTATTTGCTTTTGCTTTTGCTATACATTCTTTAAGTTTTGAGTTTGTGGCTGGGTCGGCTCCACCACCTTCTTTTACGGCTACGATCAACTCTCTACCTATTTTTGTAAAAATTTTAGCGCGAGCTCCATCTGCCTTTTCTTTTTTCCTTTTAATATTGCTCCATTTTGAGTGTCCAGACATACAGAAACCTCCATAAACAATCTTTGATTATTTTATCACAATATAATACACTTATCAACACGACTAACCTTCTCTTTTGAACATAGAGTCTTTATTTGTGTTGAAAAAGCACTTTGCGTATGATATAATAGTCAAGTATCACCGCTCGTAGCACAGCTGGATAGCGCAACAGATTCCGATTCTGGAGGTCGGGGGTTCAAATCCCTTCGAGCGGGCCAGCGAAGCGCTGGACTTTATTTACGCAATAGAGTCTAGCGCTAATTTTTTGTTTTATTGCCCGCACTTGAGGCTTTTATTCCCCTTATAGCATCTCGCACCAAAAGTTAATTTTTTTGTTTATTATTTGCCTATAAATTTGCTCACTTATTTTTTTAATCGCATTTTTGTGGGCTTTTTATTTTTCATCTTTCACGATTAAAATTTATACCCATTTTGGGATGGTATTCCTGACAAAAGAAGCAATCCACTGATTGTTAGCAAAATATTGGGATCATATGGTTTAGAAAGATTTACAATAAATTCATGCGGTTCTATTACTTTGCCTTTTATGTTTAAATATCTTTGTAGTGTAACGACTGCTTCGGTATCTGAAATGCTGGAAAAACTTATCGTGTTTTTGTCAGAAAGTCCACAAGTTACAGTGATTTTGCCTATTTTTTCTAAACATTTTATCGCATTTATATTTTGCTCATCAACTATTGGCAAAAATTTTTTGGGAAATTCGTCACGACACAAATCTTTGAACGATTTCTTAAAAATAAATAAGCCTTCGCTATCAATATTTAAAGGAAGATCCTCTAGTTCATATATAAAAAATCGAGCGTTATAACTTCGTGGTTGCTTAGAAATATACTTTATTTTATTTGCACTGTGAAATTTAATTTCTCCATATCTTACTAAAATTTCTAACAATGCGTCGCTAAAAGATGTATCCTCTTTGTTGCCATATATAATAATTGTCATCGCTATTTCCTCTCTTTTTTAATATCAATAAATTACAATATAAAAGTATTTTTATCTGATTATTAAATCCATATTCATACTTAATTTATTGTTTTTATTTACAATTTTAAAAAATTATTGTAAAATTATGTAGAAAAATGTTTGTGAGAGGATATTTATGGATATTAAATATGACCACGAGAAAATATTGATAATTGCTGCTCTTATCTTCTGCGCGGGAATTTTATTTTATAATGCATTTTTTATTCCGGATATATCTATTCCTGCAGTAATTTATGTTGATTCTAATTCCGATGAGATTTCTTCTGCAGAAAGCTCTGCAAATGAATCAGATTCTCAAAAATATTCTTCAGAAAATTCTTCCTCTCAACCCAATTCAACAAATACACCCTCAACAGATACATCCAATAGCAAAGTTAATATTAACACGGCTACCGCTGAAGAGTTAGATGAAAAATTAACCGGCGTTGGACCTGCCATTGCTAAAAGAATTGTAGATTATAGAAATTCTGTAGGCAAATTTAATTCTATAGAAGAAATAATGAACGTTTCAGGAATCGGTGAAAAAACTTTTGAAAAATTTAAAGACATAATTTGTGTTTAGTTTTATATCACTTATTAAACGTTTTATAAAATATGCTGGCCATCTGTTTTTTTAATTAATTAAAATTTTTATTCTATAACGCATACTGCTGCATCTTTTAGGTAATTATAAACTTGGAGGTGCAGTTTGATATGAACGAAATAAAAATAAAAAATCCAAAAGAAAAAGAAAAAAATAAAAAGAAAGGTTTGCACTTTTATGTAGCTTTAGGAATTTGTATCCTAGCCGTTGGCGTTGCTGCCTATACTACCTACGACAGTATTGTGCGATTTGCCGGCGTTGACGAAGACTTGACTGCTTCTAAAACTCAACAAAAATACCAGACTTATTCCAAAAATTCAAATAAGAGTGCAACAAACGAAAAAAAAGAAAAAAAATCTATTCCTTCTCAAACAAAAGCCAATGTCCAAAGAAAACCTTCTGATAAAGATCAAAAATCTATCTCTACAAACGCTGAAGCCAGTGGAGTTATAGTTTATCCTACTTCTAAAAATATTATTAAAAAGTACAGCGGAGAAAATCCTGTTTTTTCTAAAACTTTAAACGATTGGCGCGTTCACAATGGAATCGATCTTGCAGCTGAACAAGGGAGTAAAGTAAAATCTATAACAAGCGGTAAGGTTAAAGAAATATTTAACGATGCAATGCTTGGTCCCACTATGGTTATTGAGCACGATGGTGGATTCACTGCATATTATTCTGGCCTTGGCGAAACAACTTTAGTCAACGTTGATGACAAAGTTGAAGCCGGCCAAGAAATTGCTTCAATTAACAACATTCCTAGCGAATCAGCTGATGGATACCATCTACATCTGTCTATTAAAAAAGATGGCAAATTTGTTGATCCTGTCGAAGTTTTAGGCTAAAACTTCTAGATTCTAGCTTATTTATAAAAAATAAAGGTATCATCTAGTTTTGATGACACCTTTTTTATTCGCAATTTTTATATTTCACATACTAGCTTTTTTAAGTATTTTTTAAAATCTGGTCCAATCTCTGGATGACTCAGAGCAACTTCTGTGCAAGCTTTCATAATTCCTAATTTATTGCCCATATCATAACGGACTCCAGTAAATTCAACCGCTGTCATTCCCGTAGTATTTGCCAGAACTTTCATTGCATCTGTCAACTGAATTTCTCCTCCAGAGCCAGGCTTAATTGTTTTAAGAATATCAAAAATATCCGGTGTTAAAACACATCGCCCTAATATAGAATACAGTGACATAATTTCATCTTTTCCTGGTTTTTCAATCATGTCTGAACAGTAAAAAACATTCTCTTTAATGTTTTCTACCTTTAGCGAACTATATTTAGAAATATCTTCATAAGAAACTTTGTTTATTCCTAAAACCGCTCTACCATACTCTTCATACGCGCGGATAAGCTGCGCACAAGCCGGATCTTCTCCGATAATCACATCGTCGCCATAAAGCACAGCAAAAGGCTCGTTGCCCACAAAAGAACGTGCACAGCTCACCGCATGGCCCAACCCCAATGTTTCTTTCTGACGTATAAAATAAATATTTGCTAGTTTGGATATATTTACAACCTCATTTAGCATCCCAATTTTATTGTTCTGCAAAAGACGTTGCTCCAGTTCTGGTTCTCTATCAAAATGATTTTCTATTAGCTCTTTACCTCGGTTTGTAACTATTAATATATCGGTTATTCCAGAAGCAGCAGCTTCTTCTACTATATATTGAATTGCTGGCTTATCGACTATCGGAAATATTTCTTTTGGTAAAGCTTTGGTTGCAGGCAAAACTCTTGTTCCTAAGCCAGCAGCAGGTATTACAGCTTTGGTTATCTTCACATTGGCCTCCAAATTTAATAATAAATTTTTAAACTCTACATAAAAATAAAAAGAATTATAAATCAATTTAAAGTCAACATCAATAGTGCTAACCCTTTATGCTATGTTTTACAAAAGTAAATCTGTTTACTAGCATAGCTACAACAATTCCCATACTTGTATCAAGCACTCGGTTTACAACATATAAAAAAGAATCAGAAATATTGCCGTTTGGCCACATAACAACACTAAGAACCACTATACACGATATACTCACAGAAGAAGGCTGATTTATCACATTACAAATGTAAATAACGGTCAAAATAGCGATGGGTGCAACAAACAATGTGGTTATCTCTTTAAAAGGCAATTTGTAGATTGCTAGAAGTATCAAATAACCAACTACGCCTCCAATTAACGTGCCTACAAGCCGCTGTAGACCAGAGTTAAATGTCTCATTATAAGTTGGCTGCAAACAGATTATTGCTGCAATGCTTGCAAATAAAGTGTCTGTGCGGTTAAAAATAAATGCAATCAACAAACATAAAAAGACCGATATTGCCGTTTTTATCGCTCTTAAGCCTAATTTGTATTTTTTATTCATAAAAAAACTCCTGCAAAAAATTAATATCCTTTCTTTCCTATTAAAGATTCATCCTCTTTTACCCAATCGTTTACATCGATTATTCTAAAATTTGTTTTATCTATGCGAACAACAACATAACTAATTCCAGCATTTATAATGAGCCGCTTGCACATGGAACACGAACAGGTGTTTTTTACATATTCTCCAGTATTAACCTCTCTGCCCACAAGATATAGTGTTGAGCCTAACATATCGTTTCTTGCCGCGTGGATAATTGCATTGGCTTCGGCATGAACTGATCGACATAATTCATATCTTTCTCCTCGAGGAATCTGCAAAACTTCTCGTGTACATCTACCTATATCTATACAATTCTGTCGTCCTCTTGGTGCTCCCGTATATCCCGAGGATATTATCTGATCATTTTTTACTATAATTGCGCCAAAATTTCGTCGCAAACAAGTGCCCCGTTCTAGAACCGTTTGAGCAATATCCAAATAATAATTTTCTTTATTAATTCTATTCATTGTCAAAAATTTTCCTCCTGATATAATAAAATATTATAGATTATTTTTTTATTTTAATCAAATTCTTTCTATTAGAGTAAGTTTTTTATCGGAGAGAACACATGAAAAGATTAACGGATATTGGAACAATAAAACAAATATTAATAAAGTATGGATTTAATTTCTCTAAAGCTTTTGGTCAAAATTTTTTAATTAACCCGAATGTTTGTCCTAAAATGGCCGAAATGTGTGGTATAGAAGAAAATACTGCCGTACTCGAGATAGGCCCTGGCATTGGCGTTTTGACCTGTGAACTTGCTAAAAAAGCAACAAAAGTTGTTGCAATAGAAATCGACAAACGTTTGATTCCGGTTTTAAGCGAAACTTTATCTGATTTTGAAAATGTAAAAATTATTAACGACGATATCATGAAAATTAATTTAAAAAGTTTGTTTGATAGTGAATTTTTGGGTATGGATGTGGTTGTTTGTGCTAACTTGCCATATTACATAACATCACCGGTTTTAATGAGGTTACTCGAGACAAAACTAAACCTAAATTCAATTACTGTTATGGTTCAAAAAGAAGTTGCTCAGCGAATCTGTGCCGGAGCTGGGCAAAAAAACTCTAGCAGCATTAGTGTTGCAATCAATTATTATGCTAAGCCAGAACTCCTCTTTTTTGTAAAAAGAGGTAGTTTTATGCCTACCCCAAAAGTAGATTCTGCCGTTATAAGGTTGATTGTAAGAAAAACTCCAGTTTGTGAGGTTCTAAATGAAGAATTATTTTTTAAAATTGTAAAGAGCGCTTTTTTGCAGCGAAGAAAAACTCTAATTAACTCGTTAAACCATAATTTAAATTTATCAAAAGATATTCTTATAAAGGCCCTTAAAATTTTGAATATTTCTTCATCTAGCAGAGCCGAAAATTTGTCTATTGAACAGTTCGCCAAGCTGTCTAATTTTCTTTATAAGCATTTTAATCAATAGATGCAGGTACGTGAAAATCTTACACATATTTACTTGTAAAATGGCTCTTATGATAAATTAATAAATAAGTGTTTTAATGTTTAATTTATAATTTTGAGCAAAAAAATTTCGTTTTTTTAGGTTTTTATTCTTCACTAAAAGGAGCCTTTTGCATTATGAAAGTTGTTATTTTAGCTGGTGGCTTCGGAACTAGAATTTCTGAAGAGAGTCACTTGCGCCCTAAACCTATGATAGAAATAGGCGGCAAGCCTATTCTTTGGCATATAATGAAGTTATATTCTAAATATAATTTTAATGAATTTATTATTTGTTGCGGATACAAGGCACATATGATAAAGGAGTATTTTGCAAATTATTATCTTCACTCAAGCGATGTAACTTTCGATTTTGCCAACAATAACGACATGATCTTGCACAATAACTTTGCTGAGCCCTGGAAGGTTACTTTGGTGGATACTGGACTTAATACAATGACTGGTGGTAGAATTAAGCGTATTGAAAAATACGTGGATAACACACCTTTTATGCTCACTTATGGAGATGGTGTCTCCGACGTTAATATAGCTGAACTTGTTAAATTTCATAAATCTCATGGAAAAATAGCTACCATGACAGCTGTGAATGTTGGCCAAAGGTTCGGCGTTTTAGATATAGATGAAAAAGAAAATACTATTAGATCATTCAGAGAGAAAAAACATGATGATGGCAGTGTTATAAATGGTGGCTTTATGGTGCTTAATCCCCAGATTTTTGATTTTATCGATGGTGATAGCACGGTTTTTGAACAAGAACCATTAGAAACTGTTGCACAAATGGGTGAACTAAAAGCTTTTAAACATAATGGATTTTGGCAGTGTATGGATACACAACGAGATAAATGTCAGCTAGAAGAATTGTGGTCCAGTGGCAATGCACCTTGGAAAGTTTGGTGATATTTTCATTGTTTGAGAATTTGAATTTTTATAAAGGGAAAAATGTTTTTATAACCGGTTACACCGGATTTAAAGGTTCTTGGCTTTGTAAAATTCTTGTAGACCTTGGTGCACACGTTACAGGTTATTCTCTTTCGCCGCCAACACAGCCTAATCTTTTTGACTTGCTTAAAATTGAGTCGAGAATAAATTCTATTGTTGGAGATATTAGAGATTTCTCTTTGCTTAAAGTTGCTTTCGAAAAGGCAAACCCTGAAATTGTCTTGCATTTGGCAGCTCAACCTATTGTTCGCGATGGCTACAAAGAACCGCGGTATACTTACGAGACAAATGTAATGGGGACTGTAAATATTTTGGAGTGTATTCGGGCATCTAAAACGGTAAAATCGTTTGTTAACGTTACGACGGATAAGGTTTATAAAAATAATGAATGGGAGTGGGGATATCGAGAGACTGAGCCCCTAGATGGGTTCGATCCTTATTCTAATTCGAAATCTTGTTCGGAGTTAGTTACTCATAGTTATAGATCTTCGTTTTTTGCAGATGACAACGTTGCTATCTCTACTGCCAGAGCTGGCAATGTTATAGGTGGTGGAGATTTTGCACCGGATAGAATTATTCCAGATTGTGTTAGAGCTGCTTTAAAAAATGAGGAGGTTATTATTAGAAATCCTAAGTCAATTCGGCCTTATCAGCATGTTTTGGAACCTATTTTTGTTTATTTAATGATTGCTCAAAAACAGTATGAAGATAAAGGTTATGCTGGGTATTATAATGTTGGCCCAGATGAGTGTGACTGTATAACTACAGGAGAATTGGTTCGTCTGTTTTGTGAGAAAATGGATAATAAAATAAAAACTATAGTGCAACAATCTGCTGGCCCACATGAGGCAAATTTTTTGAAACTGGACTGTTCAAAAATAAAAAAAATATTTAATTGGAGCCCAAGATGGAAGATTGAAACAGCTGTTGAAAAAACTGCCGATTGGACTAAAGCGTATATTTCTGGTCAGGATGTTGTAAAAGTTATGAATGCACAAATTTATGAGTTTTTAAATAAAAAATAGGAGTTTTTTATGTTTGATAATATGTCTGAACAACAAGCTAGAAAAAAAATTTTAGATATGGTTGATGTTTATTGCAAAACCTATCATAATAAAAAAACTTTTGATGAGTTAAACCCCAAAATATCGTATGCTAAGCGAGTTTATGACAGCAGTGAGATGGTAAATCTTGTGGATAGTGCTTTGGAGTTTTGGTTAACTTCGGGAAGATATACCGAAAAATTTGAACAGAAATTTGCTGAATTTTTAGGAGTAAAGTTTTGTGCACTTGTAAATTCTGGGTCTTCAGCTAATCTGCTCGCTTTTATGACGTTAACGTCTCCGCTTTTGGAGCAGCGGGCTATAAAGCGTGGAGATGAAGTTATTACTTTGGCTGCAGGATTTCCTACTACCATTACGCCTATCATTCAATTTGGAGCTGTGCCTGTTTTTGTTGATGTGAATATTCCTCAGTATAATATAGATGTATCTATGCTCGAAGAAGCTTTATCTTCAAAAACAAAAGCAGTTATGTTGGCTCACACTTTAGGCAATCCTTTTGACTTGAAAGCTGTGAAGTCTTTTTGTAAAAAGTATAATCTCTGGTTAATTGAAGATAATTGTGATGCTTTAGGTTCAAAATATACTATAGATGGCAAAGAAAAATTTACTGGTTCAATAGGAGATATCGGAACTTCAAGCTTTTATCCTCCGCACCACATGACTATGGGAGAGGGTGGCGCAGTTTATACTAGTGAGCCTCTGCTTGCTAAAATAATCCGATCTATGCGCGATTGGGGGCGCGATTGCATCTGTAAATCTGGTATGGACAATATGTGTCATCACCGTTTTGATAAACAGTACGGCGAGTTGCCTTTTGGTTATGATCACAAGTATGTGTACTCTAATTTTGGATATAACCTTAAAGCCACAGACATGCAAGCGGCTATCGGCTGCGCTCAGTTAGAAAAATTATCGAGCTTTATTGAACGGAGAAAGCATAACTTTAAACGACTAAAAAAAGCTTTAGATCAGGTTTCGGATAAATTGATTTTGCCCGAAGCTGCTCCAAACTCAGACCCAAGTTGGTTTGGATTTTTGATCACTTGCAAAGATGGCATCAATCGAAATTCTCTTGTTAATTATATCGAAAGTCACGGCGTGCAGACAAGAATGTTATTTGCCGGAAATATTATAAAGCATCCTTGCTTTGATGAGCTAAGAAAATCTAAGTGTGGCTATAGAGTCGTGGGAGATCTTAAAAATACCAACAGAATTATGAATGATACCTTTTGGGTTGGAATTTATCCTGGAATGACGGATACTATGATTGACTACATGGCTAAAACAATTATTTATGGATTAAAATAAGAGGGAATATTTTATGCATAAATTCATCCCTATAATTAAGCAATTTATAAAGTTCGGTTTGGTTGGAGTTTCTAACACCTTAATTTCGTTAGGAACGTATTATTTATTATATTTTGGGGGAGTTAATTATTTAATTGCAAACACCGCTGGTTTTATTATAAGTGTTTTGAATTCATATTACTGGAACAATAAGTACGTTTTTAAAAAGACTCAAAATGGAAATTTAAAACCGCTTATAAAAACTTTTATGTCTTATGGAGTCACATTTTTGCTATCTACTGCATTGCTTTTCGTTATGGTGCAGTGCGCTAAAATTTCTGAAGTCGTTGCCCCGGTTATCACGCTGGTAATCACGATTCCGATAAATTTTATAATGAATAAATTTTGGGCTTTTAAATAAGGAGATTTTAATGAATAGAGTTATTATTACTGGCCCTACAGGCACAATTGGAGCAGCTCTTGCAGATATTTTAACTAGAAACGGATGCGAGGTTTATGCGGTTTGTCGTCCAAATTCTTGCAATATTAAGAATCTAAAACAAAACGAGTTGCTTCATGTTGTTGAGTGCGATATCGCTAATTTATCTGCATTAAAAAACGATTTGCCAAAAGGATTTGATGCTTTTTATCATTTTGCATGGAATGGAACCTTTGGCGCTGAAAGAAATGAGGTCCGTCTACAGATTAATAATATAAAATATACTTTGAACGCAGTGGAGCTAGCTAAAAGTTTAAATTGTAAAATATTTGTTGGAGCTGGCTCTCAGGCAGAATATGGCCATTATTCTATGCCTGCAGACGAAAACACACAAACCGTACCATTTACTCTTTATGGCGCAGCAAAGTTAGCTGCTGGCCAGATGAGTAGAGTTTATGCACATAATTTGAAAATAAAACATGTTTGGGTACGGATTTTTAGCGTCTTTGGCCCTTGTGACGATTCTCGGACGTTAATCTCTTATGTTATAAATGAATTAAAACAAGGTAAATTACCAGAATTAACAGCAGGAGAGCAAATTTGGGATTATCTTTATAGTTACGATGCTGCGCAGGCTATGATAAAAATTGCACAAAATGGTAAAGATGGCGAGATTTATTGTTTGAGCAGCGGCCAAAAAAGACTTCTCAAGGAGTATATTAAAGATATTGCCGATGTGATAAACCCCAATATGTGTCTAACCTTTGGACAAAAACCTTACGGTGAAAATCAAATTATGTTTTTAGCAGCAAATATAAATAAGTTAAAAACCGATGTTGGATTTGAACCAAAATATAATTTTAAACAGGCTATAAAGAAAATTATTGAAGAGAATAGATGATTAAAATAGATAAGGTTTAATAAAATTGTCAAAATGGAGTTGTTATTTTTGAAAATAAAAGTAGCGGACTATATTGCAAACTTTTTGAGCGAAAATGGTATTCATGACATTTTTATGGTTACGGGCGGAGGCGCTATGCATCTTGACGACGCTTTGGGCCACCATCCAAAACTAAAGTGCATTTATAATCATCATGAGCAAGCTTGTGCTATGGCTGCAGAGGGGTATACAAGATATTCTGGAAAGTTAGCTGCAGTTTGCGTTACAAGCGGCCCAGGCGGCACTAATGCAATAACCGGTGTTCTGGGTGGATGGCTCGATTCGATTCCTATGTTTATTTTGTCCGGCCAGGTTAAACGCGAAACTACAGTAGCTTCAACAAATTTGCCACTAAGACAACTCGGCGATCAGGAGTTTAATATTGTTGAATGTGTAAAAACAATGACAAAATATGCTATAATGATTACAGAACCAAATGAAATTGCGTATCATTTAGAAAAAGCTTTGTATATTGCAGCCTCTGGCAGAGGAGGCCCCGTTTGGTTGGATCTTCCTCTGGATGTTCAGGGAGCAGTTGTAGAAACAGACAATTTGGTGCACTTTGATGAAAACGAATTAAACTTGCAGGCGACTCCTAAAATAGGTGATAGAGTTGTTTACGAAATTATAAGCAAAATAAAAAACTCAAAACGCCCGGTGATAATTGCTGGGACAGGAATCCGCTTGAGTGGTGCTTATGAACAGTTTTTATCGCTGATAGATCGGCTGAATGTTCCTGTGGTTACAGCTTGGAATGCGCATGATTTGTTGTGGAATGAACATCGTCTTTTTTGCGGCAAACCCAGTACTGTGGGGACACGTGGTGGTAATTTTGTGGTGGAAAACAGTGATTTGTTAATTTCGCTTGGGTGCAGACTGAATATCCGACAGATTAGTTATAATTACAAAAATTTTGCTAAAAATGCATATAAAATAGTTGTTGATATTGACAAGGCTGAACTGCAAAAACCAACTTTAGAACCAGATATGCCGATTCATGCTGATGTTAAAGATGTTATAGAAAAATTGCTGGAAACTAATTTCGAAAATAAAAATCCTGATCACGAAAAATGGCTCGATTGGTGCAAAAATATTAATCTAAAATATCCGGCCTGTTTGCCACGATATTATAAAAAAAATAAGCCAATGAATCCTTATGCATTTATTGATATTTTGTTTAAAATTTTGCCTGAAGAAGAACCTATTATTTGTGGCAACGGCAGTGCTTGCGTTATTACATTTCAGGCGGGAGGAATAAAAAAAAGGCAACGGTTATTTACGAATTCGGGTTGCGCTAGTATGGGATATGGCTTTCCTGCGGCTATTGGAGTGGCTGCTTATTTGAATGGAAAACGAGTTCTTTGTATTGATGGCGACGGGAGCTTTCAGATGAACTTGCAAGAGTTGCAGACTGTTGTGTATAATAAATTAAATTTAAAGATTATAATTCTTAACAACAATGGGTATCATTCTATTCGACAGACTCAGCGGAATGTTTTTTCTGAGCACTCTTTGATTGGTGTCTCGGCAGATTGCGGAATCAGCTTTCCGCAATGCAAAAAGTTGGCAGAATGCTACGGTTTGGGCTATATAAAAATAGATGATATTTCTGATGCGGCTCAAAAAATTAAAAATTTTTTGAATTTTAATGGTCCTATAATCTGTGAAGCTGTAGTGGATGAGTCTCAAAACTTTGAACCTAAACTGTCTTCTAAAGTCTTGCCAGACGGAAAAATCGTCTCACCAGCTCTTGATGATATGTTTCCGTTTTTGCCAAAAGATGAGTATGAGAGCAATAAATTTTAAATTATAACAAAGGAGATAATAGTTATGAATAAAATCGAAAAAAGAATGTTTGAAATCTTAAAAGAACTAAAAAATGAGTATAACGTTATAGCAGTAAAGGCCGAGTTCGAAGCTGAAGGCTCTAGAACAGATGAATTGGTTAAACTTAATGAAATTGTTTTTCGCGCAGATATGAATTTATTTATCAAAATTGGTGGATGCGAGGCTGTGCGCGATCTTGATCAATGTAGATTGCTCGGCGCTAGCGGAATTATGGCTCCAATGATAGAGACTCCTTTTGCTATGAAAAAATTTGTGGGCGCGGCAAAAAAAGTCTACGGCAACGAAATTTCTGATGTTGAATGGATTATAAATGCAGAAACAAAAACTTGTAAGCAAAATTTTGATGATATTTTAAATGAGGGCAAAGGCTTCTTAAATACTATTTCGATAGGAAGAGTAGATCTTTCGGCTTCTATGGGGCTTGCCAGAGAGTTCATAAATGGAGCGGAGGTGTTGGATGCGGCAAAGTTCTTTGCTAAAAAAGCAAAATCCGCAGGAGTTGTGGTTGGATTCGGTGGCGGAATCTCTTTTGATACGATAGATTTTATAAAGAGTATGAAAGGTCTCGTAGATAAATTTGAAACGAGAAAAATTGTTTTTAAATATTATGATGATGAAAAACGCTTAAAAGAAGGTATTTTGAAAGCTATGGAATTTGAAGTGTTATATCTGCAAAATAAATGCGAATTCTACGATAGAATGGCCAACGAGGACAAAGCTAGAATGATAATGCTTATGGATAGATTTGAAACAGCAAAGGCAAAATTAGGAAAATAGATTATGAAAAAATTGGTTATTTTTGATCTAGATGGAACTCTGATAGACACTATTATAGATGCTGGCCGATGTTTTAATAAAGTTTTAGAACATTTTGGTCTTAAAACACATCCTTTAGAGCAGTATAATTGCTTGGTGGGAGGCAATTTAGAGGTAATATTTGCTAGTCTTTTAGAAGAAAAATTTCGGACCTCTGAAATGATCACAAAACTGAAAAATAAATATCGAGAGGTTTATTCTTTGGACGAAAAACCAAATACCAAACCTTTTGCTGGAGTTGTAGAATTATTAAATAAATTAAATAAAGAGAAGATTTTAGTTGCGATAAATACTAATAAGTCGCAGAGTTTAGCAGAAGAGCTTTGTAATAAAATGTTTGCAAATATTAACTTTTCTGGCATATTTGGATATAGCGAAGAACGTCCGTCTAAGCCAAATCCTTTTGCTGTAAAAGAATTGATGCGGATTAATCAAGTTTTGCCAAAAGATGCTATCTACGTTGGAGACAGCATAACAGATGTTGAAACAGCCAAAAATGCAGGAATCGATTGTGTGTTTGTAAATTGGCTTAACGCCGATATCACGGATTTTTTAAATAAAAATAAAGTTAAATTTGTGGCTAATTCTCCGGCGGATATATTTAAATTTTTATGATTGTTTTGAATAATAGTGCTTCGAAAGTAAAAAAATTTATTTGAAGCACTTAATTTTTATCTTAAGGACTGAAAAAAATGAAGAAAATTAGCGTATTAGTGCCCTGCTACAACGAAGAAGAAAATGTTGAACCGCTAAGTATAGCTATAATTAATCAGCTAGAAAGTTTAAAAAATTATGATTGGGAACTTATATTCATAGATAATTGCTCTATTGACGGCACTCGGAAAATTTTAGAGGATTTATGCAATAAAAATAAAAAAATCAAAGCTATTTTTAATGCTAAAAATTTTGGTCAGTTTAATTCTCCGTATTATGGATTACTGCAAACTTCTGGAGATTGCGTTATAAGCATGTGCGCCGATTTTCAGGACCCTGTTGAGATGATTCCTAAATTTGTAAAAGAATGGGAAAATGGCTACAAGATAGTCTGTGCAATTAAAACCACTAGCAAAGAAAATAAACTTATGTATTTTCTAAGATCTTGCTATTATTCTATTATCAAAAAAATGAGCGACGTTGAGCAAATCGAACACTTTACTGGTTTTGGCCTTTATGATAGATCGTTTATCGAGACATTGAAAACACTTGATGACCCTGTTCCATTTTTGCGAGGAATAGTAGCAGAACTTGGCTATAAGCGAAAAGACATTCCTTATGAGCAGGCTAAACGACGTGCTGGAAAAACAAGCAATAATTGGTACAGGCTCTACGATGCAGCAATGTTGAGCTTTACCTCGTATACAAAAATCGGAATTCGGATTGCCACAATAACTGGATTTGTTTTTTCATTTTTTAGTCTTTTTACCGCACTTATTTATTTAATTTTAAAACTGCTCAATTGGAATACCTTTCCTGCCGGAACCACTCCTATTTTAATAGGCGTATTTTTATTTGGTTCGATTCAACTATTTTTTATTGGACTCATAGGTGAATACATTTTAAATATCAACACTCGAGTTATGCACAGACCTTTAGTTATCGAAGAAAAACGAATTAATTTTGAAGAGTAACCATATTCTCAGCAGAACAGGGGGCGCAGTGCACGATATGAAACTGGTATCGTGCGCGCGCCCTATTTTTTTTAAGCAAAAACTAGTTATTATTAATAAAAATTATCTCTAAAATTCTCTATTTTTATTATTGATTTTACAATGAAAGATATAATATAATAATTCCATAAATCTAGAAAATTAAATTGTATTTTTATGAAATTATGTTAATATTAAGCAATAATGTAAAAAATATACATTTCTATTGTCATTATTTCAGATACACATAAAAAATTACATATTATTACATGTTTATAAAAGTATTTAATAGTTAAAAATACAATTGAGCAATTTTCTTGTTTATTAAATTCTGTATATAGAATTTAAATATAATCATCTTAAAGCAAGTTTAGGAGGTGAGGTCGAGAAGGCTAATAAGCTTATTTTTTATTCTAATTTGACAAAATCTGAAAATTGTAAAAAAGGAGAGTTAATATGAAAAAACTAATAAAAACTAAAATTAAAAAAGCATTTTCAAGCATATTGCCTTTGACATTTTTATTTGTAACGATTTGCTCTGGCAACATCGCCCACGCTGCATTCAGCGCTGTTACTGCTTTGCCTGATTCTACAGACGCGGCTCTAACAGATATATCGTCTGGCGGAACAAGAAATTTTACTGGATATAATAATAGCGCCGGCTCAGCTGGAGGTAAAGGTACACTTGCTTATGACAATTCTTCAAGCACGTTGACTCTAACTGATATTGATATAACTACAACAAATGGTGTTTTTGCAGCAACTGGTACTGGTACTACCGATGTTCTAACAGTCAAGCTAGTTGGCGATAACAAAATTACTTCATCAAAAGAAACTATTAAAGTAACCAGTGGTAGCATCAAGTTTACTGGTGATGGTTCTTTGACGATAACTCAAAATACTGCTGGTAGCGCTATCTCTACAGTCACTGCTGGTAACATCGAGTTCGCTCAAACTGGCGCTATTACTATTACTCAGAGTGCTGACGCTTATGCGATTAGCTCGGCTGTAAATCTTACAATGGCAAGTGGTAACCTAACGGTTAAGCAGTCAGGCAACGCTCAAGCTGTTTTCATCGGCGGAACTGGAAATACTACCGGCGGTACACTAACTATTATTCAAACTGCTGCTCACGGATCTCTCGTTTCAACAGGTGCTTTCACTCAGTCCGGTGGTAACATTGTAGTTACACATTCTGGCGATTCAGCCGCTGTCAACTTTTCGTCCACCTTCACTATGAGCGGCGGCTCCTTAGCTGTTACCCAGTCAGCAGATAAAAACGCTGTTCAGTTTACAGGTGCCTTTTCTCAAACTGGAGGCTCAATTACTACTACTAACTCGGGGGCTTCTGGCAGTGGTCTTTACTTTAGCGATACAGCTCAATTCAATGGTGGAAAAACCTCAGCAACTTCTACTACCTCGTCAGATGATATAATCTACGGAAATAATCAAGCAATCACTGTTAATGGTGGAAGAGTTTATGCAAACAGTTCAGTGAATTCCGATTACGGTATTACTGCGAGTTTTGCCGCTGTAACCATAACACGTGGTGTCGTTGAAGGCTACGCCAATGTCGCTGGCATTGACACTGACAATCTCGTACTTGGCGATTATACCTGGACGGTTTATGCAGGGAACGATAAAGATTCCGCCAAATTATTGACTCAAACTTCTGCTGCGGACGTCGTTAGCGCTCTTAAGGCTGGTGGATATGATTATGTTAGGATCTATAATGCTTATACCCTAGCTCCTGCTACTTCTGTGTTTGATAAAAATACAGCAGCTAAAGAGCATACCGAGATTACTGTTGGATTAGATCTCAACGGCAACAAATTAACTGGCATTTCTCGTGGATCAACTGCGTTAACTTCTGGAACAGAATTTCACGAAAATATCGCTGCAGGTGCCTCTGATCCTTCTTCGGTTACCTTCCAGGTTAGAGAATTCTTAGATACTCTGCCAGTTGGAACTCATACCTTAACTTTTACTTTCGATAACAGCACTACTGCAGATTTCACGCTGGAGGTCGTTGATACAACCAATTCTGCTGGCTCAACTCAAACTGGAAATACAGCTCAAAGCGAAGGTCCAAATCAAGCTGAAGACAAAACTCAATCTGGCAATGTACCAAAAACTGGCGATGAATCTAATATAATGCTCTACATTATGCTGTTAACTGCTGGATTGTTCTCACTTGTTTTGGCTTCTAAGAAAAAACTTTTTAGCAAATAATCCAAACACATATTTATATATACTAAATAAGAGTACAGAATTCTGAGTTCTGTACTCTTTAATATTTAATTGATTTACTGACTCTTTTTAGCTGTGAAAATTCTATTAATAGCACAGACATCTCGTTATTGTTCCAAAAAAATATAGCTATACTTATCTTTAAAGTATAGCTATTTTTATTTTAATCTATAGATTTTTCTGCGATTTCTTTTTCAATTTCTTTAGCAAAGACTTCTAAATTCATCCTGCCAAGATCTCCCTTGCTTCTGGATCGGACTGATACTGTATTTGTTTCGACTTCTTTATCACCTATAACCAGCATATATGGAATTTTCTTCAGCTGAGCTTCTCTTATTTTATATCCAACTTTTTCATTTCTTAAATCTGTTGTAACTCGAAATTTATATTCTTTTAATTTTTTTTCAATTTTAAGCGCTGCGCCGTGAAATTTTTCGCTAAGAGGCAAAATTCTTACTTGTTCTGGTGCCAACCATAACGGAAACGCTCCCGCAAAATGTTCTGTTAAAATTCCTATAAATCGTTCGATACTTCCTAGAATTACTCGATGGAGCATTACTGGCCGATGTTTTTCTCCGTCCTCACCCACATAAGTCAGCTCAAAACGTTCGGGCATCTGAAAGTCTAACTGAATTGTTCCGCACTGCCAAGTTCTGCCCAAACAATCCTCCAGATGAAAGTCGATTTTCGGGCCATAAAAGGCTCCATCGCCTTCATTTATTTTATATTTTTTATTCATTCTCTCAAGGGCATTTTTTAACGCTGTTGTAGCATTCTCCCACTGTCCATCTGTTCCTAAAGAGTCCTCTGGGCGGGTAGAAAGTTCAATGTAATATTTAAATCCAAACGTAGAATAAAATTTATCTATCAAATTTATGACGCCTATGATTTCTTGCTCTATCTGATCCGGCGTCATAAAGATGTGCGCATCATCTTGAGTAAAGCAGCGAACCCTCATCAACCCGTGTAGAGCTCCAGATAGTTCATGCCGATGTACTAAACCAAGTTCTGCCACACGCAATGGCAAATCACGGTATGAGTGCGGGCGACTTTTATATACCAACATTCCACCAGGACAATTCATTGGCTTTATGGCATACTCCTGCTCATCTATCACAGTTGTATACATATTGTCCTTGTAGTGATCCCAATGGCCTGAACGCAACCAAAGTTCTTTATTTAGCATCATGGGAGTTTTTATTTCTACATATCCGGCTTTTTCGTGTTCTTCGTGCCAAAAATCTAGCAACGCATTACGCAACTTCATGCCATTCGGAAAGAAAAATGGAAATCCCTGTCCCTCGTCAAACAAATCAAAAAGATCAAGTTCTCTTCCAAGCTTTCTGTGATCACGCTTTTTGGCTTCTTCTACGGATTTCAAATACTCCTCCAAATCCGAACTCTTTGGGAAGGATATCCCATAAATACGTTGAAGCATAGGTCCATTTGCATCTCCACGCCAATAGGCACCCGTACAATTTAACAGCTTAACTGCCTTTAGCTGACCAGTAGACATTAAATGCGGACCAGCACAAAGATCAACAAACTCACCTTGTTTATAAAAAGACAATTTTTCTCCGTTGCCCGCATGTTTTTCTATTAACTCAAACTTATATTCTTGATTTTTCTCTTTTATCAAAGCAACGGCCTCATCGTACGATAGCTCAAACCGTTCGAGCGGAAGGTCTTCTTTTATAATTTTTTTAATTTCTTCTTCTATTTGATCCAACTCATTAGAACTAAGCGTATGAGGAAGATCGAAATCGTAGTAAAAACCTTTATCTATAGCAGGACCTATTGCCAATTTTGCTTCTGGAATAAGTCTCTGTACGGCTTGAGCTAAAACATGTGCCGAAGTATGCCAATAAACTTTTTTACAAAAGTCGTCATCATTAAACGACAAAATTTCCAACGAAGAATTCTCTGTTATAGGTGTTCTTAAATCCACCAGTTTACCATTTAGTCTTGCTGCACATGCCGATTTATAAATGCCCGCGCCCAACGACTCTGCAACTTGAGCTACGATTATATTTTTTTCATATTGTTTAACATTACCATCTTTTAGCTTAACACTTATCATAGAGCCTCTCCCCATTCAAATTTTCAAAATAGAATATTTTATTATGATACCACTATTCATGACAAAAGTCAATTTGCTGCTTCCGCTTGACAACCGCACTCTAAAAGTAATAAAATATTAATTGAGATTTTATTTTAAAATTTCTCTTATTTTTTCTTGCAATATGAATGTATTTTCGAGTATTTGCCTTTTTATATTTATTTTTTTAATTTTTGACCTAAATCAAGAAGTTATTCTAAGAATATAAAATAAAATTTATTGAGGAGGTGCCCACTTTTGGATTTTGGATTAGTTATACTATCCGTTATAATTGTTGCTATTATTACCGCTCTAGTTTCTTTTAACTTGGGAGTTTCGCATCGTAAAAAAACTGCAGAATCCACCATTAGCTCCGCTGAACAAGAGGCTAAAAAAATCTTGAACGACGCTATAAGTGATGCGCAGGCTAAAAAAAATTCTATAATAGTTGAGGGCAAAGACGAAATACATAAGCTGCGAGAGGATTCTGAAAAAGAATTTGCAGAAAAACGTAAGGATCTTCAACGGCAAGAAAGAAGAATTTTGCAGCGCGAAGAATCTCTCGATAAAAAAATCGACAACTTAGAGGCTAAAAACGAAGAGTTGAATAATAAGTCTAAGCTTATTGATGAAAAATTAAATGAGCTTAAAGAGATTAAGCAAAAAGAATTTGAGGCTCTTGAAAAAATCTCTGGATTCTCTTTGCAGCAAGCAAAAGAATTTTTACTTAAAAATCTAGACGATGAACTGACTCATGAAAAAGCCATCAAAATTATGGAGTTTGAGCGAAAAACTAAAGATGAATCTGAAAAAAAAGCCAGAGAAATTATCTCTTTGGCAATTCAACGCTGTGCTTCGGAACATGTTTCTGAGGCTACTATAAGCGTAGTTCCGCTCCC
This sequence comes from uncultured Clostridia bacterium, assembly GCA_944384705.1. Lineage (GTDB taxonomy): Bacteria > Bacillota > Clostridia > Oscillospirales > Acutalibacteraceae > CAG-557. The sequence continues at coordinate 25,844 of CALWUI010000027.1, read as the reverse complement.
TAACGACGAGATGAAAGGTCGAATTATTGGTCGTGAGGGAAGAAATATTCGTGCTATCGAAACCTTGACCGGTGTTGATTTGATTATTGACGATACTCCAGAAGCCATTACAATATCTAGTTTTGATCCTATCCGCCGTGAGATTGCAAGAATTGCTCTTGAAAACCTCATCACCGACGGAAGAATTCATCCTGCTAGAATAGAAGAGACAGTTGAGCGTGCTAAGCGCGAAGTCGATAAAAATATTAAAGATGAAGGTGAACGTGCCATTATTGAAGCAGGCATAAATTCTATACATCCGGAACTAATTAAATTGCTTGGTCGGCTAAGATACCGCACTAGTTATGGGCAAAACGTTCTAGAACATTCTTTAGAGGTAGCAAATCTTGCTGGTCTTATGGCTTCGGAGCTCGGTCTTGACCCTACTTTGGCTAAGCGGGCAGGTCTTTTACACGATATTGGGAAGGCTCTCGATCACGAAGTTGAAGGGTCTCACATTGAAATTGGCGTGGACGTTGCAAAAAAATATCACGAAAATGAGACTGTAGTTCACGCTATCCAAGCTCATCATGGCGATATTGAAGCTAAAACTGTAATCGCTTGTTTAGTACAGGCTGCAGATGCTATTTCCGCTGCTAGACCAGGTGCCCGGCGCGAAAATATCGAGAATTATATTAAACGTTTAGAAAAATTAGAAGAAGTTGCATCGTCTTTTAAAGGCGTCGAAAGTTGCTATGCTATTCAGGCGGGACGAGAAGTTAGAATAATGGTTAAACCCGATGTAATAAATGATGATTATATGGTTACGTTGGCTCGTAAAATCTGTAAAAAAATTGAAGATGAACTCGATTATCCTGGCCAAATTAAAGTGAATATTATTAGAGAAAGCAGGATTATTGAATACGCTAGATAATAAAATTACTCGAAAATAAATTAAACGGTATCACAAAAGATACCGTTTTTTCATGCTTTTTTATGAACTATAGCCTGAGCTACATTTATTTTGTAGTTGTTTAGTCATATTCTTTTAGTTTTCTGTAGCGCCTTCATTTTGCTCTACATTCTCTTTTGAATTTTGATTTGTGCTTTGATCCTGCTCAACTTTTATAACACCAAATCTTATCAATTTTTCTTTAATATATGGATGACTTTCAATAAATTCATTCGCATATTTTTGAAGAATTTCAGATTTTTCTTTTAACATATTAACCTGTGATTCTATAGTTTCATTAACAACTGCTGGATATTTGCAATACAATAAACCTCCCACTGCTCCAGCACATAAGCATACTCCAAGCCATAAGCCATTTTTTATAAATTTTATTAATTTTGTTCCAAATCCTGAAGAATTTTGTTCTTTATAAAAATTGACTCTTTGTTGATATTCATAAGAATCTCTGTTCGGCTTGTAATTATATTCATCTTCATCTTGGATGTACCAAACTTCCGAAGAATAGCCATTATAATTGTCGTAAGCGTTACCTTTTATGCCCGCACTAAAAATCATACTAAAAGCAAGCAGAGCAGATAATAATTTTTTCATAATAAAAATCTCCTTTAATGTAATTTTATTTAAAATATTACAGCTTGTTACTATTAAGCTGAATTTTTAAGGTTAAGTTTTGACAGCTCCTTTCTTCAAACTAATTTTAATTATACCACAACGAGATGATTTTGTAAATAGTATGAAATAAATTTCATTATTTTATTGATTTTGAATAAAATACTTTTTATGAATCTAATTTTTTATTAATCATTTTCTTCGGTTTTCTACGTTTGCAATTGTTGCCCCTATCACTTCTTTGGCTCCCGATTTAAAAAGCATATTGGCACACTCTGCCATTGTGTTACCTGTGGTCAAAATATCGTCGCAGATTATTATTCTTTTCTCTTCCACTAGTGTTTTGTCTAAAACGGCATAAACATTTTTTACATTCTCTGCGCGTTGATCTAAACTCAGCTCATGCTGAACCTTATTATTTTTCACTTTTTTTAGCGTCTCTACATATTTTATGCCGGTTATTCTGCTTATCTCTCTTGCAAATATTTCAGATTGATTAAAGCCTCGCTCCCTTTTTCTTGCTTTGTGCAGAGGCACGCTGGTTATAAGATCCATTTTAGTTGTATCCACTGTTTCACGCAAAATATCTGAAATATATCTTCCAAAAGGAACTGCAAAACTCTTGGCTCCACGAAACTTATAATCGTGTATGGCAGAACGAATCGGCTCAACGTAGGCAAATGGAGCTATACATAAAAAACGCCTTCCACTGCGAGTTGTTAATGTATTTTTGATCGCTTTTACATTTATCTTTTTCTCACAATTTTTACATATAACTTTGTTAGTCGCTATAACTTCTCCACAAAATGGACATCTTTTCGGGAAAAAAATCGATAATATACTTTTTAAATTTATCATTATTTTTTTATTCCTTTAACAAGAAAATTGCATAGCCCAGAATATCTTTTTGTTTTTTTGTTGTTCTCTACCATTTTTCGCACTGTCCATGATGTTCCTACCATTACCAACAAAGTCTTTGCTCGAGTCACTGCTGTGTATAAAAGATTTCTGTAATAAAGCTGAGGCGCGCCAAAATACATCGGCATAACTACCGCTTCAAACTCGCTGCCCTGACTTTTATGCACAGTAATTGCGTATGCTAAATCTAAATCTGCAGCATTTTCCTGCTCGTATTTAGCGTATTTATCATCAAACTGCACTATAAGCGTTGATTCAACTTTATCTATGCTCAAAATTGTGCCTATATCTCCATTAAAAACGCCCTCTCCGCTCGTTCCATCTTCGCGTGCAAAAATAATGTTATAATTATTTCTTATCTGCATAACTTTATCTCCCTCGCGAAAGATTGTTCCGTTTATATTTATTTCTTTTTTTATTTTATCAGCAGGATTTATTGCCTCCTGCAAAATCTTATTTATACTAATTGTGCCAAGAGGTCCCTTTTTGCCTGGCGCAATTACCTGAATATCAAACAGAGGAGAATATCCGTAAGTTTTGGGCAGCCTTTTTGTACAAAGATCTATTATCGTATTGCTTATTACCTGCGGATCTTGAGCATCTATAAAAAAGAAATCATTGTTGCGAACTAAAAGTTCTGGCAGCTCTCCATTTACAATTTTATGAGCATTCGTTACGATCAAACTCTTTAGCGACTGCCTAAAGATTTCTTTTAATTCAACTGTAGGAATAACTTTTGAATTGATTAAGTCCGAAAGAACATTGCCCGCTCCCACCGACGGCAATTGATCTCTGTCTCCGACCATAATCAATCGGCTACCAAGCGGCATCGCGCGCAAAACACTCTCAAACAGGCTCGCATCTACCATAGAAAGCTCATCTAAAATCAACGCATCACAGCCCAGCAAATTTTTCTCATTTCGCTTAAAATTAGGTCTATTATCGGCATCCCACTGTACCTCTAGCAGCCTGTGTATAGTTTTGGCTTCTTTGCCGGTAACGGATACCATTCGTTGAGCCGCTCTGCCGGTTGGTGCGGCTAGATATACTTTTTCTCCGTTCTTCTCTAGTATATTTATTATTGCGTTAAGCGTTGTTGTTTTGCCTGTTCCTGGGCCTCCTGTTAGAATTAATAAACCTTCTTCTAACGCCTTTTTTATCGCTTTTCTTTGCAGCTCTGCATACTTTATTTGATACTTATTCTCTATTGCATCAATATATCCTTGTGCACCTTTTATCTTTTTGGGCGGAAATTTCAGCATCATCAATAATCTTCCTGCAGAATAAACTTCCACTTGATGCATCTTGTTTGTAAAAATAAATTCTCTATCATTTATCACATCCAACTGCAAAGTACCTTCATTAAGTAAATCTTCAAGTGCTGCGTTTGCTTGTTCTAAAGCTATTTCTAAAAAATTTGATGCCGCCTCCAATAGCTTATCTTTTGGCAAGCAAGTATGTCCATTATTCATATTGTGATGCAGTATATAAACTATTCCCGCACGTATCCTACAAGAATCTTCTTGTGGCATTTGCAACGAATAAGCCAATCTATCTGCTCGCTCAAAATTTATCTCCAACGGCTCTTCACAAAGTAAATATGGATTCTCTTTTATACTCTCTATTGCTTTTTGACCATAAATTTTGTAAATCTTTATTGCATCTTCTGGCGTTATCCCGTATTTGCCAAGATATATCATCAGTTCGCGAATTCCAAACAGTTTATTAAATTCTTCAGATATCCTTTTAGCTTTATCTTTTGTTATTCCTCTTATCTGCTCGAGTTCTTCGGGATTTTTTTCTATTATTTCTAAAGTTTTTTCGCCAAATTTCTCCACTAATTTACTTGCAATCGATGGCCCTACTCCTTTTATAGCTCCAGAAGAGAGATATTTTAAAATCGCTGCAACAGTAGTCGGCATAGAGCGCTCGCAAACTTCTACGACAAACTGATCTCCAAACGTGGGGTGACTTTTAAAATTGCCCAACAGCCGCACATTTTCTCCTGCACTTATATATGGCATTGTTCCCACAGCTGTCAATACCTCATTATCCACGCTTATTTCAATTACACTGTATCCGTTTTGCTCATTGCGAAATACTATCCTCTCTACATCGCCTTTGACTTCATACAGTGTTTTTTTCATACTTGTTCCATCCCCCTTTCTCTAAGACACAAAAGAGCCGGCGGCGGTATAGTCGCCGGCGTAGTTAGATTCAGTACTCCTCCACACCATCTGCACTTACTCGTGCATAAATCAGTTGCGTATGCTTAGGTTCATTGGCTGAAACCTTTACTGCATTCAATAAAAGGTTTTCGGCCAATCTACATTTTTCAATATCATCAGAATATAATGTTGCTAGCACTTCTCCACATTTAATTCGCTCTCCCACTTTTTTATTTAGAAGAATCCCTGCACTAAAGTCTATACTGCTCTCTTTGGTTTCTCTGCCAGCGCCCAAAATCATCGCAACACGACCACAATTCTCTGTGTTTATCGATTCGATATAGCCCGTTTTATCTGTTTTTAATTCGTATTTAAGCTTTGCCTGTTTAAAACCAGAATAATCCTGCAATACTCCGGCATCTCCGCCTTGAGCTGTAACCATATCACTTAATTTTTCCAGTGCAGAGCCATCTTCTATAGCCTTTTTAGCCATAAGCTTACATTCTGATATTGTCCCAATACCTGCTAAATACATCATATTAGCCGATAATTCTAAGCAAAGCGTTTCTAAATCTTTTGGACCACGTCCTTTTAAAGTTTCGCAGGCTTCCACAACTTCTAAAGAATTTCCTATAGCTCTGCCAAGTGGTACATCCATATTTGTAACCATAGCTAAAGTTTTTTTGCCAACATGTTCACCGATTTTTACCATAGTTTTAGCCAGATTTACAGCTTCTGGCACGGTCTTCATAAACGCTCCACTGCCTGTTTTTACGTCGAGCAAAATGCAGTCGGCTCCGGCGGCTATCTTTTTACTCATAATGCTCGAAGCTATAAGCGGAATGCTATCTACCGTTGCAGTAACGTCTCTGAGTGCATATAACTTTTTATCCGCAGGGTCCATGTTACCAGACTGCCCTATTACACTTACTCCTACATTTTTTACAATTTCAAAAAATTTTTCTCTCTCAATGTTCGTTCTAAATCCAGGAATCGATTCCAACTTATCGATTGTTCCGCCAGTGTGCCCAAGGCCTCTGCCGCTCATTTTAGCCACCTTAACACCCACAGATGCAACTATTGGTGAGATAATCAACGTTGTTTTATCTCCTACTCCGCCCGTACTGTGCTTATCTACCTTTACTCCTGGGATCAAAGTCAGATCTATCATTTCTCCCGAATTTGCCATATGCATTGTTAAATCTGCAGTTTCTTTCGAAGTCATTCCTTTAAAATATATAGCCATAAGCAGCGCTGCTGCCTGATAATCCGGTATTTCTCCATTGATATACCCTTTTAGAAAAAGTTCTATCTCCTCTTCAGTCAAGACATTTCCATCTCTTTTTTTCTTTATTATGTCATACATTCGCATCTAATCATATCTCCTAATTTAAATCATCTGCTCCAAATCCCAGAGGAAGCAATTCTTTTAGCTTAAATATTTTTGCCTTTTCTTTTCTACCTGATAGAATTATTTCAAATTCATTTTCGTCGCAAAACTCCAGCATAACCTGTCTGCACACTCCGCAAGGAGCACATATTCTGCTGATTTCTTCTCCTTTTTTGCCTCCAATCACAGCTATAGCTGCAAAATTCTTTTCGCCTTCGCTTACCGCCTTAAAAATAGCTACCCTCTCGGCACAACATGTTGGCGTTTGCGCGGCGGATTCTATATTGCAACCTGTATATATCTTGCCCGATTTTGTCAAAAGTGCCGCCCCTACATAAAATCCAGAATACGGTGCATATGCCAATTCTCTTGCTTTTTTCGCTTCGGATAATAATAACTCTATCGTATCCGCTGTTAATCCTTCTTTAGGCATTTTTATCCTCCACCGGTGCGCGCTGAGGGCTGTTTTGCGGTTTAGTAAACTGCGCCAGCGCGCCAATTTTAATTATATATTTTTTCCCTTTGCCAACTTAACTATCCGGCTTGTACCTAAACGCTCTGCACCCAACAAAATAAATTTTTCCGCATCATCCAAAGAGCTAATTCCTCCAGAAGCTTTTATCTTTACATTTTTTCCTATATGCTCCGAAAATAATTTTATGTCTTCAAACGTAGCGCCGCTCGCTGCAAAACCCGTTGATGTCTTTATAAAATCCGCTCCGGCTTGAGTAACAATTTCACACATTTTTATTTTTTCTTCTTGCGTTAAAAGGCAAGTCTCGACAATTACTTTTAAAACTCTCTTTGCACACGCTGCTTTTATTTTTTCGATTTCGTTTAAAACCAGATCAAATTTTGAATCTTTAACCCAGCACAAATTTATAACCATATCTATTTCGTCTGCACCGTTTTTTATCGCATCTATCGTCTCAAATACCTTCGATTCCGTCGTATTGTATCCATTCGGAAACCCAATCACCGTACAAACCCGCATTTCGTCTCCAACATACTCTTTAGCTTTTTTTACGTAAGTTGGTGCTATGCACACCGATGCAACTTTATATTTTATAGCATCATCACAAAGACATTTTATATCTTCAAACTTTGCCGTCTGACTAAGCAGTGTATGATCCACCTTACTTAATATATTTTCAATATTCATTATTCATCACCTAAAAAATAAAAATTTATCTTTTGCCTTTTTTATATGGTTTTCCGTTTGCACTCGGCGCCATAGATCGGCCTACAAACAAAATTAGTACAACTATTGTTAAAACATATGGAAGCATACTCAAAAATTCAGATGGAATATCGATTCTTCCTCCACCAAAAGTTACAGATAAGGCTTGCGCTACGGCAAACAATAAACAGGCACCATATGCTCCTTGAGGCGTCCACTTACCAAAAATAACTGCCGCCAAGGCTATAAATCCTTGGCCACTTATTGCCGTAGGAGTAAATTGCGAAACTACGCCTAACGTCATTGCTGCACCTCCAGCGCCTGCTAAAAGGCCCGAGATTATGACGCTCATATATCTAACTTTTGTTACGTTTATTCCCAAAGTATCGGCTGCAGCTGGGTGTTCTCCTACAGATCGTATTCGCAACCCCCATTTTGTTTTATACAAGATAAACCAAAGAAATATCGTTATTAACAGCGCAAGCAACACGCTAACGTCAACTACATTAAAGATTTTTGGCAGTTTATTTGCAACCCTAGTGGTTGTGGTTTTGTTATTAAACAATAATCTACACAAAAAAAGTGATAGTCCTGGGCCTATAAAATTTAGAGCCATACCAGAGATCGTCTGATCTGCCTTAAAGCTAACCGATGCCAATGCATGAAGCACTGCCAAAATCACTCCTGCTAAACTGCCAGACAGCAATCCCAGCCAAGGATCCTGTGTATAAAAACCAACAGCCGCTCCAACAAAAGCGCCAAAAGTCATTATTCCCTCTATGCCAACATTTACCACTCCTGCATTCTCCGAGACTACCCCGCTCATAGCTCCAAAAATCAACGGCGCAGAGTACATCAAAGTTGTGTTTACTATAGATATTATACTACTTAACATTTTTTTTGCTCCTCTTTGCCAATTTATTTGCAAGCATTGGTGCTGCCCCCGAAAGAGCCACAAAAAATAAAACCGACCCTATTGTTATCGAAATTATTTCCGATGGAATTCCTAAATCCATTTGCAGAGCATTACCGCCATAATTTAGCGCTCCAAAAAATAGACCTGAAAGAATACAACCTATTGGCGATGTTCGTGCAATTAATGCAACAAATAATCCGTTAAATCCTATATTTTCGAACATACTCAATTTATACACAGCGTGCGGTGAAACTCCTGTTATTGTTAGCGCTGCAGCCAGACCACATATCGCTCCAGAAATAGTCATCGCCGCCATGATGTTTCTCTTTACACCTATGCCTGCAAATTCAGCTGCTTTTGCATTGTTTCCTACTGCTCTTATGCTATAGCCCAAACTCGTTTTATACAGCAAAAACCAAATAATAATCGACACCAACAATGCCACCAAAATTCCTACATTTACATCTGTTTTTAGCAAAACCTCCGAGAGCCACCTATTTTGCCTCAAATATTCTATTCCCTCTTTGGAGGTCTTCCATTTATAAAAAAGAGTTGTAAAGCCAGAATCATTTATAGAAAGACTCCTCATAGTAGATGGTTTATGAAATAGCTCAGAATCAACAACAAAGTTGCACAAATAAAATGCGATCCAGTTGAGCATTATGCCAGTGATTACCTCATGTATACCAAATTTAGCTTTTAAAATTCCTATTAATCCACCATAAATTGCGCCCGAAATAATACCTGCCAAAAATATTATCGGAACCTGATAAACAGCAGGTAATTTTAAGCTTACGCCCACCATCATTGCAACTACAGAACCTATTATGTATTGCCCCTCTGCTCCTATATTAAAAAGACCTGTTTTAAACGCAAATGCCACACTTATGCCAGTCAAAATTATAGGAGTACTTTTTTCTATAACTTTTAAAATATATTTTGGACGTGAAAAGATTCCCTTTAAAAGCGTATTAAAGGCCGTAATTGGATCATACCCCGAAAAAATTAGAATGACTCCTGCCACTAATATTCCACATATTATGGCCAAAAATGTGGAGGTAATCGGTTTTTTTAAAATTTTAATTAATTTTTGCATATCTACAATTTACCTCCTGCCATCAACAAACCTACCGTGTTTTCATTTGCTTCTTCTTGCAAAAATTCTCCCACTATCCTTCCATCATAAATGACTGCTATTCTATCGGCCACACTCAAAATCTCATCCAGCTCGAGCGAAATTAGCAAAACTGCTTTGCCTTTATCACGTTGTTCCACCAAGATTTTATGCACATACTCTATAGCTCCCACGTCAAGTCCACGCGTCGGCTGTACTGCTATTAATAAATCCGGATCATTTGCGATTTCTCGGCCTATTATCACCTTTTGCTGGTTGCCTCCCGAAAGTTCTCTTATCTGTGCATTAACGCAATCTTCTGGCCGCACATCGTATTCAGATATTATCTCTTTTGCAAATTTTTTTATCTCCCCGTAGTTTAAAAGCCCATTCTTTGAGTATGGATACTCTTTATATTTTTCAAGAATCACATTTTCTGCAACAGAAAAATCCAGCACAAGCCCGCGCTTTTGTCTGTCTTCATGAATTGTTGATATTTTATTTTTTATTACGTTTTTTGGTTTTGTATTTTGAATTTTATTCCCGTTAATTTTTATAACTCCGTTAGAAACCTTAGAAAGACAAGTAATAGCCTCCACCAGTTCTTTCTGGCCGTTACCATCTACTCCTGCTATGCCCAAGATTTCTCCTTTTCTTATCTTTAAAGACAGTCCTTTCAGCGCGTTAAGTTCTTTATGCGCTCTGCTTTGAACGGTTATATTATCCACCTCAAAAATGACCTCTCCGAGTTTAGCCGGCGCTTTTTCTACTACGAGTTTAACATTGCGTCCAACCATCTTATCGGCCAGCTCTGCTTGAGTAACGTTCTTTACGTCAACCGTATCTATGTATTTTCCTCTGCGAATTATTGTGCATACATCCGACGAGGCTTTTATCTCTTTTAATTTATGCGTAATAATTATTATTGTTTTTCCGTCTGCTATTAGCCTGTGCATGATCTCTATAAGATCTTTTATTTCTTGCGGCGTCAAGACTGCTGTTGGCTCATCTAAAATCAATATATCTGCTCCACGATACAATGTTTTTAAGATCTCCACACGCTGCTGCATGCCAACAGAAATATCTTCTATTTTGGCATCTTTATCGACTTTTAGCCCATATTTTTCAACAATTTTATCAATTTCTTCATTAGCCTTTCGCATGTTAAGAATTCCGCAGCGAGACACAATTTCCTTTCCAAGAATTATATTTTGTGCAACGGTAAAATTTTCTACCAGCATAAAATGTTGATGTACCATTCCGATTTTATTTTCTATAGCTATATTTGGATTTTTCATATTAATTTTTTTGCCATTAATATAAACTTCTCCTTCATCCGCCTGATACAACCCATACAAAACATTCATCAGGGTAGTTTTGCCGGCTCCGTTTTCTCCTAATATTGCATGGATCGTGCCTTTTTTTATATCTACGCTAACGTTATCGAGAGCTCTGCACTCCTCAAAATTTTTGGTTATATTTCTCATTTGAACTGCATATTCAGGACTAATTTTCACTTAAAATCTCTTCCTCCCCTTAACGAAAACATTTTAATCGCTAATTATCTATGCTGGATTTATAGTTTTCAAAACTTTCTTCATCGTATGGAACTGTTATTTGGCCAGTTTCTACCTGTTTAGAAAGAGTCAATGCTTTGTTATACACAAACTCTGGCATATTTTTATGATTTTCTGGAATACCAACACAATGCTCACTCAAGCCAAATTCGTAGTTCTTGCCGCCAATTTTATTACCGTTCATAAGCTCTTTTGCTACCAGTTTTACTGCCGTTCCAACATTCTTTACTGATGAAGTTAAAACGTTATCCGGCGCCAAATACGACTGATCTCTATCCACACCTATCACGAATTTGCCACTCTCTTTTGCCGCTTCAATAACTCCATAGCCAACACCTCCTGCCGCATGAAAGACAATATCGCAACCGTCAGAGTACATTCTAGAAGCAATAGCTTTGCCCTTAGCTGCATCCGCAAAACTTTCGGCATACTGGTTTATAACCTTTATCGGAACTTTCCTTTCTTTAGAAGCATATAGAACTCCAGCCTCAAACCCATATTGGAACTGGTCTATTATAACATTTTTTATTCCGCCTACAAACCCAACTTTATTAGTCTTTGTAGTCATACCGGCTATGTATCCAACCAAAAAGGCTCCCTCTTGTGCTCTAAAGACAATTCCAGTCACATTATTTGCTATATCTTCTCCAAAAGAATAGTCTACAATTGCAAAATTCTTATCCAAATTACGGGCAGAAACCTCTTCTATAGCGTCCGAAAGAACATTTCCAACTCCGATAATTAAGTCACTTGGCCCATCCGCTAACTTATCTAAATTTAGCGCAAAGTCCGAAAACTGTTTCGACTCCACATAACTAATCTGTGCTCCCGTTTCGTCGCGCAATTCATAAAGGCCCTCCAATGCCGATTGGTTAAACGACTGATCATTGACTCCTCCCATATCCGGAACCATTGCAATCCTAAAAACTCCGTCATTTGCTACACTCTCCGGATCATTCCAGCTACATCCAGAAAGGCTTATTATAATTATTCCAGCCAAAAATATGTTTGCTAGCTTTTTCAAAATAAAAATCCTCCTGATTATGATCTCATTATCATTTTGATTCGTGCGCCAACTCCAACGCTAATTTTGCCATATCCGAGAGTCCTTCTTGTCGTTCTTTGCTAGATAGTTCCTCTTTTTTGAAAATTTTATCGGATATTGTCAGTATGCAGAGTGCATTCTTTTTAGATTTGGCCGCATTTAAATAAAGCGCTAAAGATTCCATCTCTACAGCCAATACTCCCATTTCGGCCCAAGGTTTTAGATTTTTTTGAGTGTCTGTATAAAATACATCTGAACTCAAAATGTTTCCTACTGTAACATTCAAATTTAAGTCTTTTGCTTTTTTTACTGCTTTGCTCAAAAGCTTATAACTGGGAGTTGCAGCGTATATTCCTGGTAAATCAAAGTGTTCTGCATAATTAGAATCTGTGCATGCACCCATACCAATTACAATATCCTTAAGCTCCAATTTTTCAGAAAGGCTCCCAGCTGTTCCTATTCTAATAATATTATCCACATCATAAAAGTTAAACAGCTCATAAGAGTATAACCCCATAGATGGCATCCCCATGCCGGACCCCATAACCGAAACTTTTTTTCCCTTATACACTCCAGTATATCCATACATACCTCTAACTTTTGTAAAGCAGAAGGCTTCTGCTAAAAAATTTTCCGCAACAAATTTTGCTCTCAACGGGTCTCCTGGCATAATTACAGTTTTTGCTACTTCTCCTGCCTGTGCTCCTATATGAGGTGTTGGTATTTTAATCATAAAATTCTCCTTTAAGAAATTCTTATTTTAATCCAATTTTTGCTAAAATTGATTTTTCTATAGTTCCAACAAATCGTTGTATTATTGGACCTCCAAAACATGCTGCTAATAATGTTATCACGCCAACCGTGCCACCCATTAAGTAGCCTGCAGTAAACGAGAAAATATCTATTGCTACGCGAAAAAACTTATACTCTTTATGTGTTTTATCTCTTAGAAGCATTGCAAGGCCTGTCCAAACGTCAAGACCTATATTGACCGAAATTAAGAGAGCCGTGCCAAAAAATAATAACAAGCACGCAATAGTTGCTGTTATAATCTTTAAGAAAAATGATTCTCCAATACCTAGCAGCAAATAAATGTTTGCTCCTATATTTACAAAAGTACCTAAGAACATCGCATGGATAAGCGTTCCGATATTTATATATCTTCTGCCAAAAAACAAAACTACCAAAAATATCGTACAATTTGTAACGTTAAAAGCATTGCCAAGACTTATATTAAAAAAATTATGAACTCCATCCGAAAAAACCGATATAGGATCCGTTCCAAAGCCTAAACAAGAGTTTAGAGCGATTCCGACACCCACAAAAACCACACTCAAAAAGCACAACAAGACTTTTTTTAATAAATCAGACTTTGGTTGTTTAAAAATAGAAATATCAAAATCCATCATTTTGCAACCTCATTCAGCATTGATTTACCCTTAATTTTTTGTTCTATTTCAAAATAGTCTAAAATTGTAGCGCCAATATCCGAAAAGGCCTGTCTTGTTCCAAGATTAACTCCTTTTTTTATAGCTTCTCCGTACATTAAAAGCGGAGTATATTCCCTAGAGTGGTCTGTCGATTCATCGCTAGGATCGCAACCGTGGTCTGCGGTAATAATTAGCAAATCCTCTGACTTTAATCCAAGAATTATTTCCTTTAGTGCCTTATCAAACTCTGTTAGTGCTTTTGCATAGCCGTCCACATCATTTCTATGCCCGTAGAGCATGTCAAAATCAACTAAATTTACAAAGCACAGGCCTTCAAAAGCTTTATTCAAAAACTCCTTTATACGCTCTATACCATCTTTGTTTCCTTTTGTGCGTATAAATTCAGTAATGCCTCTGGCGGCAAAAATATCCACGATTTTTCCCACCGACAAAACGCATTTTCCGCTCTCCACCAATTGATCTAGCATTGTTAATTGTGGTGGCTCTAGCGAAAAATCATGTCTATTGGCTGTGCGCTTAAAATTGGGGTATTCTCCCACAAACGGGCGGGCGATCACTCTGCCAACAGCATTCTTGCCCTTAAGCAGATCTCTTGCAATCTTACAGTATTCATATAGTTTTTGCGGCGAGACTATATCTTCGTGCGCCGCTACTTGAAATACGCTATCTGCTGAGGTATAAACTATAAGAGCGCCTGTTCTTACATGTTCTTGACCATAATCTTTTATGACTTCTGTCCCAGAATATGGCTTGTTGCATAGAACTTTTCTTCCGGTTGCCCTTTCAAACTCAGAAATAATCTCTACAGGAAAGCCCTCCGGATACGTTGGCAGCGGAGTCTCAGATTCTATTCCTGCAATCTCCCAGTGACCTATAGTCGTATCTTTGCCCTTAGATTTTTCCTTCATTCTGGCAAAAGTTCCAATAGGGTTAAGTTCTTTTCTTCTACAATTTACTCCGTCTATGTTAAAAAGGCCAAGCTTTTTCATATTTTCAACTTTAAAAAATTTGCTCTTAGATATAGATCTTAGCGTATTGCAGCTGTCACTGTCGCCGTAATCACTTGCATCTGGCATGGCACCTATGCCAAGGCTATCTAGCACTATAAGAAAGATCCTCTTTATGCCAACCACATCCCATCTCAAAAAATCTTCTAAATAGTTGTTTTTATTATAATATATTACAATAATTTCGTAAAGAATGTATTTATTTTTACAGTAAAAAATGTTAACCTGCATATATTTTTAAAGATCAATTTAGCAAATTGCTACTTTTATTATCATTTTTTATATATAACAAGCTAACATTTTATTAAGTTTTTTTCTTTTTTATAACCTTAAGCCGAGAAAATTCCTCTCTATCTTTTTCCTCCAGTGCATCCGATATAACCTTAACCGAGTTTTCGAATCGTGGAATAATAATATTTTTGAGCGCATTTGCTCTTTTTTGAGTTTTGCTAATTGCGTCTGCTAACCGATATACACTATTTTCGATTTCAGCTAGCTCTGCTGTCATTTTTTTCACCTTTAAAAATCTCCGATAAGCCTCATCCAACATAGAGTTTGAGTTATATAAACCAAATGGCAGTTCGTGAGTTTTCTCTTCTGTAAAAAATACAATCGGAATCTCAACTCCCATAACGCTTCTATAAGATATCTTCAAGCTGTCATCTATCGGTACAGTACCAGCAATCTCTTCGATCATTCCAAGCGTGATATTTGCCTTTTGGAGCGCTGCATAGGCTTGAGCATAAGTTGTATCTATCTCTTTTTGAATAGTAGAGGCATGTTTTATAAGCAACATCATTTCTCGAATTAAAATATTTCGTTTTCTGTCCAACAATTCAAATCCGTTTTGGGCAAGCTCCAAAGACTTTTTTGTTGCTATTAAATTTCCTTTTGTTGCCACTACAGAAGTACTCACAAAAACTCACCTTCTCTGATAAATATATAGCTATTTCTTATCTCCGGCTTTTTCTTCTTGATAATATTTTTCAAGTATTGCATCATCTACTCTGTCGAGGTCTTTTTGGGGCAGCATAGACAGCAACTTCCAGCCAAGATCCAAACTTTTTTTTATGCTTCTATCTTCGCTAAACCCTTGATTAATAAATTTTGATTCAAACTCTTTTCCAAATTTCAAAATTTTCTTATCTGCCTCCGAAAGCTCTTCTTCTCCAATAACAGAGGCCAGTGAGCGCACATCTTTTACTTTGGCGTAGCAAGCAAAAAGCTGATTAGCCAATGAAGAATGATCTTCTCTTGTATATCCCTGACCAATCCCGTCCTTCATCAATCGCGAAAGAGACGGTAATACTGATATTGAAGGGTAAATCCCCTCCCCCTCTAAGGCACGCTCCAACACAATTTGGCCTTCTGTTATATATCCTGTTAAATCCGGCACCGGATGTGTAATATCATCATTTGGCATTGTCAAGATAGGAATCTGCGTTACGGACCCTTTTTTTCCATTAATCATTCCTGCTCGTTCATAAAGCGAGGCAAGATCCGAATATAAATAGCCAGGATATCCCTTTCTGCCAGGAATTTCTCCTTTAGAAGAACTAAATTCTCGCAAAGCTTCAGCATAAGATGTCATATCCGTCATAATAACCAATATATGCATTCCCTGCTCAAACGCCAAATATTCTGCTGCAGTCAGCGCACATCTTGGTGTTAAAATTCTTTCTATCACCGGGTCGTTAGAAAGATTTAAAAACATTACAACGCGCTGCAATACCCCAGATTCTTCAAAGCTACGTCTAAAGTACTCGGCAACATCGTTTTTTACACCCATTGCGGCAAAAACTATGGCAAAATTCTCTTTTTCGTCCGAAGAAATTTTAGCCTGCCTTGCAATTTGAACAGCCAACTCATTATGTTTCATTCCGGCCCCAGAAAAGATCGGCAGCTTTTGGCCGCGAATAAGCGTGGTCAACACATCTATTGTAGATATTCCTGTGTTTATATAATTTTTAGGATAAAGCCGCGCTACTGGATTTATAGGCATTCCATTTACGTTCATTTTCTTCTCCGGAAAAATATCTCCCAACCCATCTATAGGTCTGCCTACGCCATCAAAAACTCTGCCCAAAATCTCAGAAGAAAGCGAAAGTTCCATCGGATGTCCTTTAAGACGTGTTCTTGTATTGTTAAGCGAAATATTTTTTGTTCCCTCAAAAACCTGAACAACTATTCTATCTCCATCTATCTGAACTACCCTGCCTTGTCTGACTGTGCCGTTGTCTAGACGTATCTCCACAATCTCCTCAAAAGAAACGTCAGAAACGCCATCTATAACAATTAACGAGCCACTCACTTCTTTTACGCCAACATAATCAATTATCACTTTATCACGCTCCCAACATATTCTTCAAAAATTATACTTTTAAGATCTCATTAAAAGCTCTGTCTATCTCTTCTATATAGTCATCAAACGCCCGCAGATCATTATTGGGCACATCATATTTCATTTTTGTAAGCTTATCAAAAAGGCCTCGTTCTTGCAGTCTCGCAATAGGAATCGATGCCAAGATAAGCTGTCTTGCTTTATTTTCGAGATGAAGAATAACTTTCATCATTAATTTTTGTTTCTCCAGCGGCACAAATGTATCCTCTTTATGAAACGCATTCTGCTGCAAAAATCCTACTCTAATTACTCTTGCAATCTCTATTACTAGTTTCTGGTCGTCTGGCAAAACGTCCGCTCCAATTAGCTTTACTATTTCCATCAATTTATTTTCTTCGTGCAAGAGGGCACTAATTTTAGCTCTATATTTTACAAAATCCTCGCTCACATTCTGCACAAACCATGGGTCAAGATCAGTAAAATACTCGCTGTAGCTCTGCATCCAATTGATTGCCGGATAATGTCTTGTATATGCCAAAGATTTATCTAGCGCCCAAAAAGCTCGCACAAATCTTTTTGTATTTTGAGTCACAGGTTCCGAAAAATCCGCACCCTGCGGCGAAACAGCACCTATAATTGTAACCGAGCCAATCGAATTATTTAAATTTTGAGTCAAACCAGCTCTCTCATAAAATTCTGACAAACGTGAAGGCAAATAGGCCGGAAACCCTTCCTCAGCAGGCATCTCCTCAAGTCGGCCAGAGATCTCTCTAAGCGCCTCAGCCCACCGAGAGGTAGAATCGGCCATTATTGCCACGTGATATCCCATATCGCGATAATACTCCGCCAGTGTAATTCCAGTATAAATTGAAGCTTCGCGGGCAGCCACAGGCATATTTGAAGTATTTGCAATTAGAACGGTCCGTTCTGTCATTGGCTTGCCCGATTTTGGATCGATAAGTTCCGAAAATTCGCTCAAAACCTGACTCATCTCATTGCCGCGCTCTCCGCAGCCAACATACACAATTATATCCGCATCGCACCACTTAGCTAGTTGATGCTGCGTCATGGTTTTTCCTGCACCAAATCCTCCAGGCACAGCTGCCGCTCCACCTTTTGACACAGGAAATAATGTATCGATAACTCTCTGACCGGTAATAAGCGGAATAGTTGTCGGCAATCGTTTTGCCACTGGTCGTGAAGATCTTATCGGCCATTTTTGGCACAAAGTAAGCTTGATTTCTTTGCCATATTCAGTTTTTATTACCACCACAACATCATTTACAGAAAATTTACCATCTTTTTTTGCCAAAACAACTTCTCCGGCAACACCTGGCGGCAACATACATTTATGTGTAATTATACTAGTTTCTTGGCACTCTGCATAGATATCTCCGGCAGATAATTTTTCTCCTACTTTTACTTTTATTTTAACATCCCATTTTTTATCTTCATCCAGAGCCGAAACTCCGATTCCTTTCTCTATGAACGCACCATATTTATTTTCTATTTCACGCAGAGGTCTCTGTATACCGTCGAAGATATTATTAATTATTCCCGGGCCTAACGTTGCCATCATTGGGCTGCCCGTACCGATTACTGGTTCTAATGGTTCAAG
Source organism: uncultured Clostridia bacterium (assembly GCA_944384705.1). Classification (GTDB taxonomy): domain Bacteria; phylum Bacillota; class Clostridia; order Oscillospirales; family Acutalibacteraceae; genus CAG-557. Next base: position 7,558 of record CALWUI010000027.1, on the reverse strand, counting down.
GCCGGTTGTTTCTTCGTAGACCTGAATCGTTGTAAGTTCATTTGTTATTCCTATAACTTCTCCGATCAACTTATCTTTGCCAACATACACCATTTCCATCATAGAAAAAGAGTCCGTATCTTTAACCGTAACCACTGGGCCATTTATACCATAAATAACATTTCTATTTTTCATAAAAGCACATCTCCAACAAGCCGAACATTAAAATACATTTAGCTTAGAGTTCTCTTCGAACCAACTCTTTTGTTCTTCTAACTTTGAGTCAAGCGTCTCATCTATAATCAAAGACATCACACTGTTAACTGCTATAATGCCTCCAATTTTTATTTTATCATCCACTTCTACCCTGCAAATTTTGCCATAAGCTTCTCTAATTACATCCTTAAGCTTTTCGTCTCTTTCACAAACATATAAAATTGTTCCTGATTTTTTTAATATCTTAGATATCGATTCCGCATATTTCTTTAACAGCTCAACATACTCCGGAGTTTTTGTAAAATCCAATATTTTAGACTTAGCTTTTTGCAATACCTCATCCATAATACTCTGGCGTTTTGCAAAGATTTCTTTTCGTTTTTCTAATTCTAATTTAGAGACTTCGTTAGCGATATTTTTTTTCATTTGAGCCATTTCTCGTTGAATCAAAAAGTATGCATCTCTTAAAACTTCGGCCTCGGCCTTTTGAAGTTCATATTTACGAAACTCTTCGGCCCGAGTTTTAATTTCTTTTCTTTGTTCTGCTGCATATTTATTTATAGCCTTCAAAAAGTTACTAGTTTTGCCAATATCTTGCATTATTTCACCTCCGGCCAAAAAATTTTATATTAAATTTTTATTCCTATTGCGTCTCTCACATATTTGGTTATAGAATCTTTTGCTCTACCGTTGCCGTGCCTATCCGGAATCTCCACAATAAGCGGTTTTACATGTTTAAGTTTGATATCATATATAAAATCTCTACAGATCTTTACCAAATTCTCGGTAATCAAAATAACTCCAATATTTTCATCTTTTAAAGCCTCATTTATTGCATTTTTTATCTCGTCTTCTTTATGCACAACAACTCCAGGAATTCCTACCAAACGCATTCCCACAAAAGTATCCTTATTATCGCTAATAAGATGAAATCTCATAAAATAAGCACCATTCTTTCAAATATTCTCTCTGATGCTAAATAAATTTTATAAATATAGCAATAAGCAGTCCAAAAATAGAAACACCCTCTGCAAGACCCACAAAAACAATTGCCTTACCAAAAGCTTTCGGGTCTTCCGAAGTCGCACCAATAGCTGCCGGAGCTGCTGCCGCAACAGCAATTCCGCTGCCAATAGAAGCAAGACCCATAACCAATGCCATAGCGATAGAATCCCATTCTTTGTCAGACTTAGCCTGTGTAACCTCTGTGTTAGAGTTAGTTACCATCTCACTCGAAACAGCCGATTCCTCGGCAGAAGCTACAATAGCGGTGCTCGCAAAAGAAATCATAAATAGAACAGCAAAGCTGAATAGTTGAATAGCCACCGCTTTAGCTGGTTTTAATCCTCTTTTTACTGCATAACTGCACAAAAGCAGCGAACTTATTAATAAACCTACAAACAAAACAAAAATTAACATCGCACTCATAAAAAAAGCCTCCCAAAATTTAATATTCTTACAAATTATCTTCAGACACTCTAACCGGCATAAAAGGTCGACCCTGACCCTCAAAAAATCTACTAAACAATTCATAAAAATTAAGCCTTAGCACCTGTATGCCAACAAGTAAGCCTTCTAAAGCTATTACAAAAGCGTTGCCAGCTATTGCCACAATTGTATATCCTACAATTCCGCCGGGCACTATTTGAGCAATTGTAAAAACAACCATCATCATTCCGGCATGGACCAAAACATATGCTCCAACTCGCAAAAAAGACATCGTATTTGTAATGTAACTCAGCAAAACCTCAAACATCTCAAAGCTATTTTGCACGATATATTCGCCCCATTTTTCTGGCTTCCAGTTTGCATCTCTTGCCAAAAGCTTTCCTAAAGGTTCTTTAAAGAAAATTAATAAAAGTGGCAAAATCAGCAAACCCCAAAAATACGGCGCAGCGAACAAGTTAAGTCCAAAAACCATAGCCCCCATTAAACCCACGAGTGAGCCGTAAAAAAGCAGGCCTGCTATACCATTTTGGCCAAACACTGCACTCTCATAATTTCTTCGTCGAAATGAGGAGATTATATTCAAAAGCATAGCTAAAAGGATAATCGATGCCCCAAGAACCACTGCCAAAACGATAATTATCATTACTGTTCTCGGAGCCAACACATCTATAGGCTTTTCGTCCAACCCAAACAACAACTTATACATAGGATCCAACGCATGTTCTAACCCAAAAAATGCTCCATATATAAGCCCAAACAGAGAGGCTGCAAACCCGCACCGAATCAATATTTTGCCCAGCATCATCTTTTTGAGCTTCCACATCAACGCTCCCACAATCGATAGAACTATTCCTTGACCAAAGTCTCCAAACATAATTCCAAACAACAGCGTATACAATATCGATACTATGACTGTTGGGTCAAATTCATTGTAGCTGGGCAAACCATACATTTCTACAAAAGACTCAAACGGACGCGAAAACCTATTATTTTTTAGTCTTACTGGTGGAGAATGCCTCTGTTCATCTTCTACTTTTTCTATCGAGAACTCTATGCCATAAACGTCGTTTAGCTGCCGCGAAAAATTGTCCTCCTGCTCAGCAGGAATCCACCCTACCAAGATAAAGCTCTCATTATACCTAGACACATATTTTTTTATTCCATAATATGCTTTCATTTCTTCTAACTTTGTATAAAATCTCAAACACTGATCTTTTTGAGTCTTCCAAAAGCTCTCTATTTTTTTATTAACAGCTTCCAGCTCTTGTTTTGCTTTATCAATCAGCCCTTTAATTATTTCCATTTCTGTTTCAGGAGTTCCATTAATTTGATTTATCCAAAGTCTTTCAAAATATAGTCCTGCGAACTTTCTATCTATATCTGCAATATTTTCAAGCGGAGCAAAGTAAACTCCCCAACAGGCTTTTTTATCTACAGTACACGGAAAAAACAGCATATACGGGTCATCCTGCTGGCGCAAATTTATCTTCTGAAAACTTTCTTTAGGCAACTTTCCAAATCTAACCTTAATATACTTACAAGCAAAAATCTCCGCCAAATTTAAGTCCAGACCCACAAAATGACTAATATTATTTAAAGCTTTTGTTTGTTTTGCTATTTCATTAAGGATTTCTTGTCTTTTATCTATCAGCAGGCCCAATTTATTGCTTATATAATTGACATAATCATTAATCTCTTTTATACTTACCTCAAAATCGGCAATATCCACCATTTGCAAGCTCATTCCGGCTTTTTTTATCATATCCTTTAACTTTCTAAGGGGCTCGCTATAAGGGTTCCCCTCAGTTAACGGTACAAAATTTTTATTTTTAGAATAAAACGACATCGCGTTATCCGGATGAAAAATGCCAGACTTGCCACACACTTTTATCACTTCGTCAAGAGCCGGCAACACACCAATAATGCTTGCTATCTTGACAGATGAAACCGCCACGTTATACCACACCCTCTCTATCTCGATTTTTCAAAATCAACAAATTCTCTATTTCTTTTCGATGAACCTTATATCTAACGCCCTCAATTATAGTAGTCAAATTTTGAACCTCGATCTGTAAAAGAAATATATACGATAGCATTATAACCGACGGGTGTACAGAAAATCTAATAGTATCCCTGCACTTACTATAAAGTATTCTATCTGGCAATTCATCTATATAATTAAACTCTATTTTTTTTAATTTTTTTCCTCTATTTGTAGCTCTCATAACTTCAAAAACTTGCTCTTCGCTAGGTGCCTCTTCCATTTTAACAATATACTTCTGCTTAATTGTACCAAAGTTCAAAACAGCCGATTTAACCTTACTATGATTTCTTTTTAATCTAACAATTCTAACAAAATTGCTATAATCAATATAAGCATTTAAAATTTCAGATAATTCTTTTTGCACTTTTTTAGGGTGATTTTTTTTCAAAGCTTCAAAAAACTTTCCATAAAGATAATCATAAAGTATTTTTTCTATTGCAGAAAAATCTAGTTCCTGACCATCTTTAGGTTTATATTCTGCCAAAAGAACTTCATAAGGAGAATCTTTTAAAACCCGCAAAAAGTCATCATAATTCTTTATAGATGTAAGTTCCATAAGATTAATTTTTGTTCTTTTATTAAAAAACATCGGCAAAGAATGAATGTATCCATATGGATTGCCGCAAGCTAAATACATCAAACTATGAAGGAGTTGTTCTATTTCTGTTCTTGCAATCATATAATCTGCCAAGCTGCTGCCGGTAGAAATTTCGTATCTACAAAGAGTTTCCAAATCATGAAAGACTTTTCTGCGAATAAGATTTTCTAATTGATTTCTATTAATCTCAAGTTCATTAACATTTGCCAGCTCATTACGATAATGCGAGTTGTTTTTTAAATAAATTGCCACCTCTGTAACGGTTGCACATCTTAAAAGATTGCTATAATCAACGGACTTAATCCTCTTGCCATACATAGCCCTAACCTTTGCAGAAATAACGTTTGAAGCATATCTAGAAAGCATAAAATCATTCTCCCAAAACATTCTTTACAATAGAATCCACCCAAACATCGCAATTCTTATTATATAAATCGTCTATATTGCGGGATATGTTTTTATAATTCTCGATTATTTTTAATTTTTGTTCTTCTGCCAAACTTCGTTCTGTTTTTTCGTTTATAGCTAATCGTTTTCTTGCTCGTTCTAGATATTCGTTACGGATTTCATCTTTTTTAAATTTTATTTCGTTTTCCAAATTAATTTTATCTTTTTGCGCACGCTGAGTTAAATCTCTAGCAGTTTTATCCATCTCGATTATTCTCGAGATCATATCTTTCACAAGATCACCTCCTGCCCAAAGCAGCATCAAGTGTTTTAATTCAATAATTATTATATTCAAAATAACCGTGTTAAGTAAATTTTTAGAATTTATTTTTGATGTCCATTAAGATAACACAGTATACCCTTTTTTCAACAAAATTCAAGATAATTAAATTATGCAATCAAAAAAAAATTTTGTCAATATCGAACTGTTATAAATGAATAAAAAAATATAAAATTTTTACCCATATTAAAAAAATTCTGAAAAATAAATTCGTTGATAAAAATAGATTTATATACTAAAATATTCATATATAAACACAATAAAGAAATTTGGTGCAAAATATGAAAATGTACTTTTATTATGGTGCCATGGGTTCTAGCAAAACAGCAAATGCTTTGATGAAAAAATTTAGTTTTGAAGAAAAAAACAGAAAAGTCGTGTTAATTAAACCCAATATAGATAATCGCGATGGAAAAACCATTGTCAAATCTAGAAATGGTCTCTTTTGTGAAGCTTTAACTGTATCACAAACCGAGAAGATCGAAGATATTTTGGCTTCATGCAAACCGTTGGACATTATAATAGTTGATGAGGCACAATTTTTAACGGCCCCCCAAGTAGAAGAGCTACGCAAATTGACTGATTCTGGCGTGATGGTGATGTGCTATGGTTTAAAAACCGATTATATGGGCAAATTATTTGAAGGCAGCAAGCGTTTGCTCGAACTTTCTGACTCCATAAGAGAAATCCAATCCATGTGCAAATGTGGCCGTAAGGCTATTATCAATGCAAGATATAATGACGGAAAAATTATCTACTCTGGTGAGCAAATCGATATAGGCGGCAACGACAAATATATCGCACTTTGTCATAAATGTTGGCAAAATGGGGCTTTATAAATTTTATTGAATATTCAGGTGATTTTTTGAACAAAAAAAAAGCTTTAGTTTTATACGGTTCTCCTCACGAAAACGGACATACAAAAAAAGCCCTTCTCACTGTAACCAAGCCACTAGAATCTTATTATACATTTGAGCTAGTTGATTCTTTTAAAGAAAATATACACCCATGCACAGATTGCAGGTTTTGCACTAATAAAGGTCAGTGCAAATTTAGAGATTTCGACCACATAGATGCACTCTTTAGATCATGCGAGTTGATAATATTGGCTACACCCGTTTATAATTTAAGCTTTCCGGCTCCTTTAAAAGCCATTATCGATCGTACTCAACTTTATTTTAACATGAAGACTAAACTCAAAATTAATCCGTTCTCTCAAAAAAAAGAGGCTATACTTATTGCTACCTACGGTTCACAAGATAAATCCTGTGAGGAACTTATTTTTAAACAAATTCATCCCTTTTTTAAACTGTTAAATGCAACTGTTATAAAATCAGTTTTTATTTCAGATACTGATCTTCTTTAAATGAAATACTTCATTATAAATCTTCTTATTTTTTGTGAATGATTTTCACCAAAAGTTTAAAATTTATAAAAAAGTTATAAAATAATAGATTATGTTTTTATTAAAGATTAAATTTTTTTCGTGTTCCATAGATCATGAATTTTTTAGAAATGCTTGCAAGCTAATTAAAAATTTATTCTGTAAAAAACATAAGAATACATATTTATTATACTTTTAGGAGTTTTTTTGTTATGTTTAAAAAAATTTTATCGACTGCAATGAGCTTATTTTTGGTTACAGGAATTTCTTGCAGCTCTGCTTCAGCTTCATTTCCACGTTTCTTTTTTTCTATTACAACCACAGAAGAAAAACTTGCTATACAAAATTTTTTAAACAGATATAAAACATTAATCGCTCAGCCTTTAGATGCCCTTATTCGCACATTTAAAAGTTCATTCTCGTTTAACTATATTGATCCTTTTACTGGTGATACTTATTCAATGATCTTTTGCGATAATGCTCAAGCAATAAACTTAGCAGCAAGAATTAATCTTTTAAGGTTAAGGCTAAATTTTTTCACTGAGGCTGCAAATTCTTTATTCAGCGAGAATATAGAGCCTGGCGATCTGCCTTCGCTATCCGAGTTTCAGCAATATAACACAGAAATTAATTCACTCATTGCAGAAGTAAAATCTCTACCTGCCAATAAACCAAAGATCCACTTGCTACTTACGTGCAGATGCTTATGCACGCCGTCGAGGCATTCCGCTCACCGATTTTTTTCGCTATGCACCGAGACGGATTAAGACGCCTATTAGAACAACTTCCTCAGCATACTGCTGCTCTAAGACATGTCCAAAATCAGATTGCGATCTTTAGTAATCAAGTTGCACAAATTCCCCAAAATAAACCAACTCCACAAGATTTTGAGGCTGGTCGATGCATCGAAACCCATTTAATGGATTAGTTTAATTAGGTGATCTTAATTATAAAAAAAACTTTTATCAACTGTAGTGAGCTTGTCTTTGGTTGCAGGGATCTCTTGTAATTCTTCTTCAGCTTCATTACCTAATTTTTTGCTAATGTGCGATAAAGAAGTAATAGAAGTGTAAAAAATTTTGCCGTTCCTATCCGGCACTTAGGGCTGTGTCGGATAGGTCAGGCGTTAGGCTTCCGGCAAGTCTATCTTGCCGACAAAGC
>CALWUI010000026.1 GCA_944384705.1 uncultured Clostridia bacterium | reverse complement strand
TCAAGGAGATGAACTGCGACCTCTATCTGTACAGGCTCATTATCCCATATGGTTTATGATATAACAAGAAGTTTCGATATTCCTTCTCAAAAATATCGTATCTTTTATTATACGAGGAGATTGATTTGGATGTGCTGGCAGCGGCTGTGGTATTCCGTGAGAATTTCCGCTATTAGCCGGATAGAAAGCTGTTCTGAAAGCAGTTTTTCTGTTTGTCACGATGTACCATTTGAATGGCACTTATCTAGACTTTTCTTTTAAGTTTATGTTTTATAAAGTGCCTGCCAATATTAACATAAAGAAAATTCTGTAGACGCTGTGAGTTTAGAAAACAGACTAAAAAATATGGCATTTGAATATACATTTTTAAGACAATTGTGATTGGAGATACCTGGACGCCATTTCCTGTAACCTACTCAAATATGAATTTCTATAACTTCAGCGATAGTTATCTGGACAAAATGATGCTCCTGTACGGCGGCAACTAACGCAATCATTCTATGTAGTTAACCATGAAAAAACATAAAAAGCTGTTTATGTCGGCAGTATGTATCAAAGTAAATGATGGCAGAAGTTTGCGCTTACTCTACAAATAACATACCGGTGATAAGGACTTCGATGCTATTATGATAACAAGCCAAGATAATGAAAGAGGTAATGTATTTACAGATAAACTTCTACACTGAGATAGATACCGAACTGGAAAAGGTTTATGCTAACATCCGGATCGAAAGGATAACGGCTGCGAATACGCTGATCAAAAAGATAGCAGTTTTGGTCAGCGTTAAGGTGGAGGAGAACTTGCAGAATATACCAGCTCATACGTTCATACCGGAAAAGGTGTAGCAAATTGTAGGAGCGGTCAAGCAAAATATGGCTGTGGATAAATACTGGGATAAGATCTTCAAAGAGAACGAAATGCCACTTTCTGCATGAATCCTCTATTAAACTGAGACAATGCACCGTGCTACAGTAGACAAATTAATTCTGATTCCTCGCATTAAAGTAACGGATGCTGGTATGAAAGAGCATATCGTAGTGGATTTTGACCTGGATACTTAGGCGTTTAACCTTGTCACAATCAAAAATAAACTACTTATTCAAAATCTGTAGGATATTCAGGATCAGCGGCGGATAAAAGCTGATTCCATTGACTTTGTAGGCGATAACTAAAAAACTTATTCTGAAGTACCTCCAACAAAAGCTGTAGATCAATTATGAAAAATGCACCAGACTATTGTATTCAAGATAATTACGCAGATATGCATCCATTATGAAGTGCATTATGGAACTAACGAGGTGCAGAAAATCATCATTATGTACAAATGCTATATGGGGAATAAAATCTATAAGTAGATACTCCGACATTTCTTTTGCGAAAAAAGCTTTTTGAAGGAAGGGATTGCGTGTAAAATCACCTACAGCTTAGTATTTGCACGCATGCTGGAGGTGAATAACGGATTTTATTGTTAGAATAGAGAAGACAATTTATCTTGTGGAGGTAAATGGGTAGTACAAGTTCAGCGTACAAAGTGCCATCGCTAAGAAAAAGTATGAAGCCCAATGCAGCAGAATTGTCTATCATAGGGGGAATCAGCGATTATAAGGAATGATAATATATTTAAGTCTTGCCAAATTCAAGCTTTATACAAATGGTGAAAAAGTTGTTGGTGGCGGAAACAGTACGTCAAAGTGTTTGATTGAAATGATATGCAGCAATAAGAGTATAAAATGTCTGACCTTAATTAAAAGTGTACTTTCTTTAGCTAAAAAATAAGTGAAATTGATTTTCTAGTGATAGATAAAATAAAACTAATTACTGATATTTGGCGGACTTATCCGTTTGCTATGTTAATTATATGCATTGCATTAAAATAAATTTGACATAAGCATTCCTCTATACCGGGTTCCGTTTGCAATTTAATCAAAGTAAATTTCGTTATTCAGGCCCGTAATGATAATCTTCTTAATTTTCGATACCTTGGATGCTGTTATAGTTGCCAATCTAGACGCCAAATAATCTTTTCATAGCGCCAGAGGTTTTCAGTATATAAAGTGGGTATCCTATGACAAATTGAATAAAGCTAAGATTAAGTGTAATATTTCCAGAGTTGCCAAGAGCATTGACAACGCTTCAATAGAAGATTTCTGCGTGTGTGGGAGGGGGGCATCGATTGGTAAAGGTATTATGGTAGACTCTTCATAAGTTATGAAGAGCTTGTGAAGATGACCAAAGATTACATCACCGATTGCAACTACCTCCGTGTATATTGCAAGCTGAACGTGCTGACACCTATGGAGAAGAATTACAGATCTTTTTTCGTTATATAAAATGACTTTCGACAAAAAAATCCAGTTAGTTGGAAGCAAAAAACTTTATTTTATCTCATTTCACACTTTATTGATTAGTTCAGTTACTGACTGTGTGGCCTTAATTCATTTTATTCTTAGAGACTATATCCAAAGTTAACATGAGATAAAAAGAAAAATCCGCCAGTTGGCGGATTTTATAATTATAGAAACTTTTATTGAATTGACAAAATTCAAATTTATCTAGGTTCTATACGGCCAGGAATACCAGCTCCATTTCGGAATTTTAGTTCAGGCCTACGATTTCCATGAAAGTTAGCCTATGATCATAAAAACCAATAGATCTTAGCTCAGGACGATAAACACCACCAGAAATTTGTTCAAGTGAGTTGTCGTATGTAGCTTTTTTAGCATCTAAATTTAAATTTTCCTTAATATTTTTTCTTTTTCTCGATTTTTTTATACAAAACATCCCTTTCTAAAGTTAGAAATATATAACAAGATGCATATTTTATTATAATTATACATAAAAATAATTAAAATGTCAAGTTTTTTATAAAAATAATAAAATAAAAGAACTTCACTAAAATTGAAGTTCTTTTTTACGACCAGACCTATAAGCCGAGTTCTGTCGAGAACAATTATCTATCTTGGCTAAATGTTACCATTTTAGCTCGGTGCCACCTTTTTAAGAGTCATCGGGCCGATGTAAAATCTCTTTTTGCGGTGTTGCTCCGGATAGGGTTTACAGAGCCATACAGTCTCCTGTATGCTGGTGAGCTTTTACCTCGCCGTTCCACCCTTACCTAAAAAATTAGGCGGTATATTTCTGTTGCACTTTCCCTAGGGTTGCCCCCGGCGGCTGTTAGCCGTTATCCTGCCCTGTGGAGCTCGGACTTTCCTCAGGCAAATTCCTTTCGAAATTAAGCCCGCAATTGTTCAGTCTGCTCATAAAATAATTTTAATATATATAATTTTACATGTCAAACATAAGGCATAAAATTAATCACTTAATGGAACTTTTTCAAGAAGCAATGTCTGCCAATATTAAAAAAACTAGTCGTTAAAATAAATATTATACCAGACTAAAAATATATAAATAGTCCAAATTTTACGGCTATTATCTTCTTTGCCGGCAAAGTGACGGTCTAAATATTTGTTTAAAGTGTCCGTGTTAAAAAATTCATTTGCAACACTAGAATTAAATGCACTCTTAACGATGTTATAATATTTTTTCTCACGCAACCAAACTCTAATGGGCACAGGAAATCCAAGTTTTTTCTTTTCGGCAGTAAATTTAGGCAGGTGTTTTGAAGCAGCCTTACGAAGAGCAACCTTTGTGTTTTTGTTATTTACTTTTAACCTACTTGGAATAATTTTAGCAACATCAAAGACTTTTTTATCAAGAAACGGGACACGAAGTTCTAACGAATTTGCCATACTCATTCTGTCAGCTTTTAAGAGAATGTCTCCGACCATCCACAGGTTGATATCCAGGTACTGCATTTTAGATATATCGTCATAATTTTGAGCTTTTTCGTAGAACTGTTTACAAAATTCCTGAGGAGATGTTGCTAAGCTAAATTCTTTTAAAAGCGTTTTCTTTTCTTTTTCTGAAAACATAAAAGCGTTGCCGATAAATCTTTCTGATAAATCTTTGGAGCCTCGAATAATAAAGTTTTTTCCTTTAAAATTTAATGGAATAATTTGTGCAATAGTAGCTAAAACACGTCGAAAAACCTTAGGAATCTTCTGATATTTAAAAAGAGAAATAGGTTCGTGATATATGTTGTATCCTCCAAAAAGTTCGTCGGCACCTTCACCAGAAAGCGCAACTGTAACGCATTCGCTGGCAAGCTTAGATACAAAATATAACGCAATACACGAAGGATCTGCTAAAGGTTGATCCATTATATATTGAACATGAGAGATACTATTCCAAAAGTCCTCAGAAGAAATCACTCTACTATAGTGATTAAGATTAAGTTCTTGAGCAAGTTTTTTAGCAAATCCAATCTCGTTATATTTTTCGTCATTGCCAAAGCCAACGGTAAATGCTTTTTGCCCAGAAAAGTAGGTAGAAACATAGCTAGAATCCACGCCGCTCGATAGAAAACAACCAACTTCAACATCACTTATTTTGTGAGTTTTTACGGAATCTTCGAAAACTGTTTCAATTTGATTTACTGCCTCATCAAGAGTTAGACTTTCGTCGGGATAAAGCATAGGATCAAAATAACGTGTAATTTTAATTTTTCCATTTTTGAACCACATATAATGTCCTGGCAAAAGGCAATATATATTTTCGAAAAAGGTCTCTGGCGGTACTGAATATTGAAAAGAAAGATATTTATCTAATGCATTTTTATTGAATTTTTTTTCTACTTTAGGAAATTGTAAAATACTTTTTATTTCAGATCCATAAACCAGATGGTTGTCCACAATTGTGTAATGCAATGGTTTTATTCCAAAAAAGTCTCGTGCTAAAAAAAGGGAACTATCTTTTAGATTAAAAATAGCGAAAGCAAACATTCCGCGCAACTTATCAAGCAAGCTTTCGCGCCATTGTTCAAAACCATGAACTAAAACTTCTGAGTCTGTATTAGTATAAAATTTATGACCAGAAGCAATAAGTTCTTCTCTGAGTTCTTTGTAATTATATATTTCTCCGTTAAAAGTTAAAACGAGGGTTTTATCTTCGTTATAGATTGGCTGATTACCCTCCTGAAGATCAATTATACTCAAGCGCCGAAAGCCCATAGAGATATTCTCGGTAGAAAAAAAGCCCTCACTGTTAGGACCTCTATGGATAATTACATCTGACATATTTTTTAAAATTTTTTCTCTATCTAAAATTTCTCCTGTGAAACCGCAAATTCCACACATAAAATTACCTCTTTTTGGAATTATTTTATTTAATTATATCAAATCTATAAAAATATTTCAAGACTCTTATGTTAATACTCTTTTTGGTTTTTATTAATGGTAACAGAAATTTTAGAAATTTTTCTATCGACAATTTCTTCAATAGTAAATATTACATTTTTTATAGTAATAGTGGGATGTTCACCTAAAGTAGGAATACGACCTAAATGTTCTAAGATTAAACCCGAAAGTGTATCATAATTTCCTTTCGGCAGAGAAAAACCGACTAAATCAGAGACTATATCTATAGAGGTGCTGCCATCAACAGTGAATTTATTTTTATTTATTTTGGTGATACCATTCTGTTCTTTATCGTATTCATCCTGAATACTACCCAAAATCGATTCAATAAGATCCTCTATAGTAATAAGACCTTCTGTGCCACCGTATTCATCAACAATGATGGCTATTTGAGTTTTTAATTCTGTTAATTCTCGAAATAATTCGCTACACTTTTTAGTTTCTGGAATATAAAGAGCTTTCCGCATAACTTCTGCAACAGAAATTTCATTTATATTGGATCCATCAACCAAGCATTTAAAAAGATCTTTTACATATACGATTCCAAATATATTGTCTATTTCTTCGTGATAAACTGGAATCCGCGAATATCCAGAAGATATAGCGAGTTTTATAACATTTAAAATAGTTTTTGTATCCTCAATTGCAACGATTTCTGTACGGTGAGTCATAATTTCGCTTGCAGATTTATCGTCAAAATCGAAGAGATTTTCTATAGTAGATTTTGTTTTGCTATCAATAATTCCTTTTTCACTTCCAACCTCGAGCATCATTAAAATTTCTTCTTCGGTAATGGTCTCATTTTTAAGATCTTGGTTAACTCTAAAAAGTTTTAAAATAAAATTAGTTGAGGCGGATAGAAAACGTATAAACGGGCTAAAGATTTTTTCTACAGTTGCAACTATGCCTGCAACTCCAAACGAAATTTTTTCTGCGTTTTGCATTGCTATTTTTTTTGGTACAAGCTCACCAAAAACGAGTGAAAAGTAGGACAATGCAACAGTTATTAAAACTGTAGCAAATCCTTCTAAAATATTTTTAGAAATAGGCATTAAAAAAGATAAAAAGTTGGCGACTTTATCTGCAAATATTGTAGAAGCAGAAGCGGAAGTTAAAAATCCAGATAAAGTTACTCCAACTTGAATAGTGGCAAGAAAATTACTTGAATTTTTTGTAATATTTAAAATCTTTATTGCACCTTTGTGACCATTTTGAGCCATTTTTTTTATTTTATTGTTGTTTAAAGAAATTATTGCTATTTCGGACATAGAAAAAAAAGCATTAACCAAAATTAAAATCAACAGGAGAATAATCTGTAATATAATATTATTCATAGCTCCATAATTATCTGGTCTATAAGATGTGTTACTTGCCAAATCATTTAGATTTGTAACAAAACTGAAGCGCATATTTTTCACCACCCTCTGCATTTATTATGCAAAATCTACATGTTAAATCGGCTTTACAGATTGCATTAAAAATGATAAAATCTAAAATGAATAAGATTTTTTTATTTAAAAAGTTAACTTAAAAAGGAGTTTATAAAAGTGTTAAGAAAAATAGAAACTATGGATGGAAATACAGCAGCGGCTTATGTTTCTTATGCATTTACAGATGTTGCAGCTATCTATCCAATTACACCTTCTTCTGGGATGGCAGATGAGGTAGATAAATATTCTGTACAAGGTAGAGAAAATCTTTTTGGAAAACCAGTAAAAGTTACCCAAATGCAATCTGAAGCGGGAGTTGCTGGAGCAATTCATGGCTTGCTATCTGCAGGAGCTTTGGCCACAACTTATACGTCATCTCAAGGACTTTTGCTTATGATTCCGAATATGTATAAGATGGCAGGCGAGTTCCTTCCATGCGTTATACATGTTGCAGCTAGAGCTGTGGCAACTCATGCTCTTTCTATTTTTGGAGATCATTCAGACATTTATGCATGCAGGCAAATCGGCTACGCAATGTTGTGCGCAAATAATCCTCAAGAAGTTATGGATCTTGGTGCTATAGCACATTTATCTGCTATAGAAAGTAGGATTCCTTTTTTACACTTTTTCGATGGTTTTAGAACCTCTCACGAGATACAAAAAATAGCTGTTTGGGATTATGAAACTCTAAATGATATGTTAAATTGGGATGCTGTGGATACTTTTAGAAAAAAAGCTCTAAGCCCTGAACATCCTGTGCTAAGAGGTTCGGCGCAAAATGACGATATCTTTTTTCAGGTTAAAGAGGCAGGAAATGTGTTCTATAATAGGTTGCCCAAAATAGTTATAGATTATATGAACAAAGTTAATAAAATAACGTCGTCTAACTACAAACCGTTTAATTATTATGGTGCTCCAGATGCAGAAAAAATTATTGTAGCAATGGGTTCAGTTTGCGACACTGTTGAAGAAGTTGTAGACTACTTAAATGCAGCAGGAGACAAGGTTGGCGTTATAAAAGTAAGACTATATAGACCTTTTGTTGCAGAGTATTTGTTGAAGGAAATTCCAAATACAGTAAAGTTAATTTCAGTTTTAGACAGAACAAAAGAACCAGGGTCAATTGGTGAGCCGTTATATTTGGACGTTTTGGCGGCACTCTCAGATTCATACTTGAAAAATGTACAGATTTGTTCTGGTAGATATGGGTTGGGCTCTAAAAATACGACACCTGGTGACATTATTGCAGTTTTTAGAAATATGCAGTCGGAGACAACTAAAAAAAGATTTACAATAGGTATAGTTGATGATGTAACAAATTTATCGCTTGAAACGATAGAAAGCCCAGATACAACGAATCCAGAAACGATCTCTTGCAAGTTTTGGGGTTTTGGATCGGACGGGACTGTAGGAGCAAATAAAAATTCTATTAAAATCATTGGTGATAACACCGATTTATTTGTACAAGGTTATTTTGCATATGACTCAAAAAAATCTGGAGGACTTACTGTTTCGCATCTAAGATTTGGTAAGACACCAATAAAATCGGAATATTATATTAGTAGGGCAAACTTTGTAGCTTGTCATAATTCGTCTTATCTAGCTAATTATGACATTGTACAGGATTTGAAAACTGGAGGCAGTTTTTTATTAAATTGTTCTTGGAGTATGGACGAGTTAGAGACAAATTTGCCAGCAAAAGTAAAAAGATATCTTGCAAAGAATAAAATTAACTTTTATATTATAAATGGGAACAAAATTAGTGAAGAAATTGGCCTTGGAAGAAAAATAAATACAATTCTTCAGGCTGCGTTTTTTAAAATTGTAAATATTATTCCGGCTCAAAAAGCAATTGAATATATGAAAGAAGCTGCGGATAGGTCTTATTACAAAAAGGGCAAAAAAGTTGTAGAAATGAATCACGAAGCAATTGAACGTGGAATGAAAGATCTTAAAAAAATTAATGTTCCCAAAGAATGGGTTAATGCTATTGAAGATTTAGAGCAAGAACACATAGTTGACTTAAAAGATGGAATAGAGAAATATGTTAATGAAACTTTAATCCCTGTAAATTCATATAAAGGAAATATGTTGCCAGTTTCTACATTTTTAAGCCAAGCGGATGGAACCCTTCCGGTTGGAACTTCAGCCTATGAAAAGCGTGGAGTTGCAGAAGAAGTGCCTTGTTGGAATCCTGAAAACTGCATACAATGCAATTTTTGTTCGTTTGTTTGCCCACATGCAGTTATCCGTCCAGTGGTAATGACAGATCAGGAATTAGCAGCAGCACCAAATGGAATGAAATCCAAGGATATGTTAGGTGTTCAAGGAATGAAATTTGCGATAACTGTTTCACCATTAGATTGTACAGGATGTGGAACTTGTGCAAATGTATGTCCTGGTAAAAAGGGACAAAAAGCTCTTGAAATGAAACCAATAAAAACTCAAGAAAGTGAACAAGCAATTTTTGATTATGCACGTAGATTGCCCGCAAAAATAGAGGTTAGTAAAAAATTTAAAGAATCGACAGTAAAAGGAAGTCAATTTAAGCAACCGCTGCTAGAATTTTCTGGAGCTTGTGCAGGCTGTGGAGAAACCCCTTATGCAAAGCTTGCTACACAGCTGTTTGGAGACAGAATGTTTATTGCAAATGCGACAGGATGTTCATCGATTTGGGGTGGATCAGCACCTTCAGTGCCATATACTGTAAACGCTGAAGGTAAGGGACCAGCTTGGCATAATTCTTTATTTGAAGATAATGCTGAATTTGGCTATGGTATGGCTTTAGCTCAGGATACAATAAGAGAGAGGTTAAAGGATTACATTGCTGAATTAAAAAATTTAACGCAAAATAAAAAAATAAAATTTGCTTGTGAAGAATATGCAAAAACCTTCAACGATGGAAAAGAAAACAAAATTGCAACAAATCTATTAATTTTGGAATTAATGCAGAATCCGTGTGATAATGAAAAGATAAAAAAACTGGTAGATGCAATTTTGAAAAATAAAGATTATCTGAGCAAAAAGTCAATTTGGATTTTTGGTGGAGATGGCTGGGCTTATGACATAGGTTTTGGTGGTCTTGACCATGTTATCGCTTCGGGAGAAAATTTAAATATTTTAGTTTTTGATACAGAAGTTTACTCAAATACTGGGGGGCAGGCATCAAAAGCTACCCAGATTGGAGCGGTGGCACCATTTGCTGCTGCAGGAAAAACGACTAGGAAAAAAGATCTTGCGGCAATTTCGATGAGTTATGGGGATGTATATGTTGCACAGGTTGCATTGGGAGCAAATTATAATCAATGCGTAAAAGCTTTTTGCGAAGCAGAAAGTTATAAAGGTCCGTCTGTGATTATCGCTTATGCTCCATGCATAAATCATGGAATAAAATCAGGAATGGGTACAGCGCCTTTAGAAGAAAAAAGAGCTGTAGAATCTGGATATTGGAATTTATTTAGATATAATCCAGAATTAAAGCTAGAAGATAAAAATCCTTTTATATTAGATAGCAAATCCATATCGCTAGATTATAAAGACTTTATAAGAAATGAAGTAAGATATAGCTCTTTAGAAATAAGTGATCCAGAAAAAGCAAAAATGCTTTTTGAAAAGGCAGAAAAACAAGCAAAAGATAAATATGATTATTTATTAAAGCTTTCTCATTTGGATAAAAATGTCTAACCAAAATGATAAGACCCTGATAAGCTTAGTATATACAGCTTAATCAGGGATTTTTTTACTTTATAAAAGTTGTTTCAACATGATTATTATACAATGAAGTAATCATATTAAAAGTTTTTTTATCGATTATTCCATCTGGCTCAAGATTAAAAAGTTCTTGCAAAAATTTAATTGAATTAACACTAGGTTCATCGTGAGTACCAGTTATGTTAAAATCACTTAAATTCTCAAAAAAAGTGCTTAGTGAATATAACATAGAGTGGATTAAATATAGGCAAAGAGGGCTTTCTCCTGGATTTATAGAAAAATTTGTGGCCGGGAAGATTAGAGGGACTAAAGCCGCTTCTTCATATTTAGACAATTGATTAAATATCGATGTTATAAGCTTCCAGGTGTCAAAGTTAACAACTCCTGTAACGGGTAGGTTAAAAGTTTTTTGAAATCCCATAACAGATTGCTGAGTCTGAGAAGAAAATTTGCCGTCAGGAATAACCGCAGGAACAGTATTATAATAATAAGAGATGAGTCTTAAAAAATGCTGTAAATTTCTAATAGGTTCACCGGACCTTAGATTTGCTCTGTTCATAGATTTATAAAAAACCCCTTTCTTTTTAATTATTATTGGAGTCTGATTGACCTATACTTAAGTCGTACCCAGGATATTGTGTTGGCTGAGGATCCTCTGAACTCAATATGCTTAGATATGTATTGCCGATGCTATTCCAAGTAGTTCTATCCACATTGCCAGTAGCTCTTAGACCGAATTCACGTTGATACTGCATAACAGAATTCATAGTGGCTTCATCGTAATTTCCAGTAACGCTTACCGAAGATATGCCATTATATACGCTTGCAATCCTATTGAGATATTGTTGCAAGGTGACAACTTCTTCTCCTTCTGAGCCAAGTCTTAAAGTTGTACCGCTAAAAGGGATAAATGTTTGTTGAGAAGAGTTTCCTTCAAAAACAGTAGATACTATGCCACGAAATTCTCTATAAATTTCGTTCCAAGTAACATTATCTACAACACCTGTTTGAGGCAGATTTTTACCTCTTTGAAAAGCGATAACCGCGTTTTTAGTTTCTGGACCAAAAAAACCAGATATTTCGATAAAAGGAATAAAATCATAAAACTGAGAAAGTACAGAAAGAAAATATTGCAGTATGAAAACTTTTTCTCCGCTGTTTCCTTCGGATATCGTGTCTGGATATGTTAGATAGATGCCAAAAAGGCGTTGCCCCTGAGATTCAAGTTCGCCTAATTTATTTACAGCCGTATACAAATATACTATTTTATACCAAGTTGCCTTTCCGACTATGCCATCCGGAGTAAGGCCAAAAATTTCTTGAAAGATAGTTACGGCACGTTCTGTATTTTCTCCAAATATTCCGTCGACTGGATAAATTTTAGGAATGGCAGGATAATTATTAGAGATCCTATTTAAAGAGCTTTGGATTATTACAACATAGTCACCAAAAGAGCCACGTCTTAAAGGATACCCAGGGTAAGAAGATCTTATTCCCATAATGGGAGCTTCTTGAACTAATTCAATATTATATCCATAATAATATTTTAATATATTTATAGAACTGTATCCCTGGTTTGCAAGCTCTTCGCTACCCCACTGAGATAAACCGTTACAAGTGGCTGTAGTACCGTTACAATATATTGCAGCAAGGGGTTCGGCGTAGCCGATTCTTCGGATATAATCATTGAAGATATTGTCGACAATTTTATCAATATTTTCAAAGATATTTCTACCAGGGGTAAAAGCCTGATCATAAGCAGTAGAATTTGTAATATTAAAAGAGTATCCTTGGCTAGGATAATGTTCAAGATATATGCGATTTAATGCAAAAGATATCTGTGCATAAATGTTAGCATAGAGAGCAGATTCGTTCCATGTTGGATAAATTTCGCTTGATGCCACATTTTTTATATAGTCAGGAAAAGCCACAGTAACATTCTGAGCATTACTACTAGGTACGCCAAGGTGTACAGTTATAAAACTTGGAACATAAGGAGTTGTTATTGGCATTATTCTCACCTCATTTTTACAAATTTTGTGTAGGGGTGTTTATATTAATAAATCTATCTTCTGGTTTGCTATTTTCTTCTAGCGGAATTAATTCAACATTTTGCAGGGTTTGGATATCTGAGAATACTTGAACGTCGGTAATAGTAAGAGTATAGTATGATGGGTGTGAAACTTTTATATCGCACGAGGTAAAAGGTTTTGAGTCAGACGGGCTTAAAGACAGTTCTAAATCTGGAGTGTTTATATAAATTGCTTCAGCTCTGCCAGATTCATTAGTTGTTCTAAACCCCAACAAAGTAGGATTATCTTTATTACCTGAAGTTACAGAGACCATAGCATTTTTTAGTGGAATTTGTGACCTAGAAGTGTAAACATTTACAACTATAGACCCTTGTTGTGCCAAGAAATTTTTCCTCCTTTAAATAAGTAAGTTTATAATTAAATAATATAGAAATTTTTAATGATTTATGATAAATAAAAGCATTTTTATAAAATAAACTTGATGCCGCACTATATAGCACGGCATTTTTAATTGGTCTACTAAGGAATAGGTTAATTAATTTTTCAATAAAACTCATTTTAACACATTTAGCGATTATGATTTCCATAAAAATCCAAAAAAATCCAGCGAGTTAAGACATGCTCTGACGTTAGAAAAAGATATAATTTTATTAATATTAAAACAAAATAAAACTATGTTTAAAACTCAGGTGATGTATAAATGAAGGATGTAAATTTTATAGCAACTGCAGAAAAAAACGTAAAAAATTTAATTTCATCAGAACAAATAAAATTAATTAAAGAAAATATATTCTATTTTGTTTTATCAATATTTATATCTAAAGGAACACTTTTTGGTAGCTATACACCATTTGGGACAGCTTTTTTAGCTGCTGTTCCATATAAAAACATGTTATTTAGTTTAATTGGTTCAATAATAGCTTACATATTGTCGTCCGAAATAGATATTGGCATAAGATATGTTTCTACAGCAATTGCAGTGTGTTTGATAAGATGGACGTTAAATGATTTGCATAAGTTAAAGGAAAACAGGCTATATGCACCAATTATAGCCTTTGCAACTACGATTGCAACAGGATTAGCAATAAATGTTTCTATTACAAATGAGATTGATGAATTAGCTGTGTATCTGATTGAAGCAATAATTTCGGGTGGGGCTGCTTATTTTTTTTATGAAAGCATAAAGATATTTTATAAAAATAGAGAAAAACTAAATCAATCAGAATTAATTTCTATATGTATAACAATTTTTTTTGTAATATTATCTTTGCTATCAGTAAATTTTGGACATATCTCTTTAGGGAAGGTTTTAGCAATTTTAGTGATAATTTTTTGCGCTAAATTTATGGGCATAGTTGGAGGAAGCATAGCGGGAACAACAGCTGGAGTTATTTTAGGACTAGCCTATAAAGAACCGACTTACATTATGGGAGCATATGCATTTGGAGGGCTGATTGCGGGACTAACTTCTCCTTTTGGTAAAATAGCATGTTGCTTTTCATTTTTAGCCTCCAGTCTAATTATTTCTATTCAAACAGGGAGTCCAACAACAGTAATATCAGGAATTTACGATAGTTTATTAGCAAGTTTGATTTTTATTTTTCTTAATAATAACATAGGCAATCAATTCATAGACTCGGTTGTGATGTCAACAAAATATGATAACCATGAAGGCCTTAAAGATAGCGTTTCTATGAGGTTAAATTTTATATCTAATGCAATGATGAATATATCTGAATCGATAGACCTAGTTTCAAAGAAATTATCACAAAAAGGCAAAAACACAGAAGATAACGTAATGCTAGAGGCTAGAAATAAAATTTGCAATAGTTGTGGGTTTAACTCTTTTTGCTTTGGCAACAAAAACGTAGAAACTGTAGAATCACTATCTAAAATTAATGAGACTTTGAAAAAAAAAGGAAAAATTTCAAAAAGCGATTTCCCAATAAGTTTTATCAAAAGGTGTAAAAGAGTTGCAGAGCTAAAAGATAGCATTAATGAAATATATAAAAATCTTTTAGAAAAGAATATATCCGAGAAGAGAGTATCTGAAGTTAGAAACTTTGTTTCAGAACAATTTTTTGATATAGGCCTTTTAATGTCGGACATAGTAGCAGAAATAAAAAATTTAGACGCTTTTGACTTAGAACTCTCTAAGAAAGTAAAATCAGAATTAAGTCGATTGGGATTAAACACTATAAACGTATGCTGCAGATACAACAAATACAGAAGATTAACAATAGAAATAGATTTTGATATAGAAGAAAAAGAAAAGATAAAAAAATTAAATTTAAAAAGAAAATTGTCTAAAGTATGCCATAAAACTCTTAATTTAGCATGCAGTAACGCAATTTCGGATATATTCAGAGTTACCCTTACAGAAAAGCCAAACCTTAATATACAAATAGGAATAGCTCAACATATTTGTAAAAATGGCATGCTTTGTGGAGATAATTATATAAACTTTGAAGATGGACTTGGACGAAAAATGTTTATATTAAGTGACGGAATGGGAACAGGAGGCAGAGCAGCAGTAGAGGGAGCTATGACTTGCAAAGTGATGGAGAATTTATTAAAGTCAGGAATAAGCTTTTCAACAGCAATAAAAATAACAAATTCAATTTTACAGATAAAGTCCGAAGACGAATTTTTAGCTACACTTGATATTTTTTGTCTAGATTTATTTAGCGGAAAGACCAAATTATTAAAAGCAGGAGCTCCATTTACATTATTGAAGAAAAATGGAGAAGTTTTCCGTTTTTCAAAATCGTCGTTGCCTATTGGGATTTTAAAAGAAGTTAGTGTAGCAGAAGATGAATACAAGCTCGAGCAAGGTGATAAAATTTTAATGATTTCTGACGGAGCAATATCTAAGGGAGATGAGTGGTTAGAACTTTTTTTTAAAAGCTGGAACGATGAGAATCCTCAGACTTTTGCAGATTCTATAATAAAAAATATATTAAATGACAATAAAGATGATTTTGACGATGATATAACTGTAGTTGCAATAAAAATAATTAATTATTAAATAGGTAGCACGGCACTATATCGCGCGGTACTTTTTTACTTTAAATTTATCAGAACAACTTAAATATCCAAAGAACAAGGCCATAAATTGTAGAAGCAACAACTCCAAAAACTAGAACAGGACCTGCAATAATAAACATTTTTGCTCCGATGCCCATAATATGTCCTTCACTTTTAAATTCGATTGCAGGAGCAACAACGGAATTTGCAAAACCTGTAATAGGAACAAGTGTTCCTGCACCGGCATGTTTTGCTATTTTGTCGTAAACACGCAAAGCCGTAAGCAAAGCTCCAATAGCAACTAAAGTTATAGATACTGCAGCACGAGAGTCTTTTAAATTTAAACTGCAAAAATTTTGATAAAAGTCAGTTAAAAATTGGCCAAGAGAACAAATAGCACCTCCAAAGATAAAAGCCCATAATACATTTTTAGCCAAAGGAGATTTTGGAGATGCCGCATCAGACATTTTAGAATATTCATTTTCTGTAAGTTTCAATAAACACACACCCTTTCTATTTAGTATTTTTGCAAATAATACAATGTTTATTCAAAAAATAAGAAGTAAAAAACTAGGTTCACACAAAATGTAAACCTAGCCATGATTAATAGACTCTTTCGAAAACTCACAACCACAATAATTTTGCCTATAAAGTGAGTATTTTTTTGAAAGTTCTATAGAACGTTTGTATCCATTTTTTTTCTTAAAATCAGAGAATAAATAATTCACATTATACTTCAAAGATAAATTTCTACCGATCTCATTAATCTTAACAGCGTTTTTATAAGGGCTAATAGTAAGTGTAGTAGTAAAGTAATCAAACTTTAACCTTTTTGCAATTATCGCGGTTTTAAGTAATCTTATATAATAACATCTCCAACAGCGATAGGAGCCTTCAGGGCATTTATCTAAACCAATAGCAATCTTGTTAAAATCTTGCGGATAGTAAGGCTCAACCAATAATTTAATTTTATCAGAGAGGTTCATTTCTAAGATAAGACGTTTAATCTCATTTAATCTGAATTCATGTTCCTCTTTAGTATAGATATTAGGGTTGTAAAACAGAGCAGTTATGTTAAAATAAGGAACTAAATATTCAAAAACGTAGCTGCTGCAAGGTGCGCAGCAGCAGTGCAATAAAAGTTTTGGTAAATCAGGCTTAACCTTAATTTGCTCTAGAACATCGTCAAGAATTTTCTGATAATTATTATTTGTCATTTTCATTTCCATCAAAAAAATAATCAATTAACCAATCAACATTTTGTTTAACCCAAGGGACTTTTTTGTAAAGTGCCAAACACATCACACCGGGAACAATAACATTTTCAATAAATTCAGAGGCTTTTCTACCAATTAAGTATCCAATAGTATAATCGATCAATTTTTTACATACAGAATACACTATGCTAAAAGGCATTTTTATACATTTAAGCCATAAAGGATCTTCGTATAACAGTCTATAATTTTTTAAGGCTACATCTACAAAATTTTTATCTTTTGAAATTTCTAAAATATCCTTTTTTAATTTAAAAAGAGCATGCCTATTATTTTTAAATCGTCTAACACGAATTTTTTTTATAGGCTTTTTAAAACGCACATTTCCAGAGTCACGAAAACGGCTGGCATTTAAAGAATCTATACAACCTTTAATTTTTTCTTTGTCAGAATCGCAACAGTTGTTAGAATCAACAGAGCAAGAGCTCTTCTTGCTTTTATTATCATAATCATTTTTTATATAATTTTTGCTAATATTTTCTTCACTATCAATGCTGCAACAAGAGTTGACAGGCAAGTGAAAAAGTAAAATAGAACAAATTAATATATAAGACACAAATTTTTTCATTTAAAAGGGCTCCCAAAAGTTGTTAACTAATTTCCAGTCATAATATTCAAAATTTCCATATCAGTTTGTTTCATACCATTTTTTCCAATTCTCCAAATATTATTTATTGTTTCCTCAATATTATTTCCAAGGAATCCATCTCCGTTTGAAAATTTGTTTTCATTAAGATACATATGATATCCTAAAATACCAGCATCAACAGAAGCAGCAATTTTAGCTGCGCAAGAAGATTTAGCTCCATCACAAATAATTCCAGAAACAATAGCAAGCGAGTTAGAAAGTGTAGCAGAAACGGCGTCCACTCCACCACCAAGCATATAAGCAATAGCTGCCCCACTAGCACAGCCAGCACAAACAGCACCACAAAAAGCAGAAAGACTGCCAATTCCAGATTTAAGATGAACAGCAATCAAATTAGATAAAACAAGTGCACGATATAAAATTTCAATGTCAATATTATATTCTTTAGCATATTCAATAACAGGAACGCTCACAGCCAGTCCCTGATTCCCACTGCCAGAAATAATAATAACAGGCAGCTCACAACCATTCATACGAGCATCAGAACCAGCAGCAGCTTTAGCCTTAGCACGAGTTTTTACATCATCTCCGTATAAAGACAATAAAGTTTTGCCAACATTAGCACCATAATTACCTTTTAATCCTTCTTCTGCAATGGCAGTATTAAATTCAATCTGTCTAGAAATAACATCCTTAACATCGTTTATTTCTACAATGTTGGCAAATTTAAAAATATCATTAATATTAAGCAAAGTCTTGTCATTATTATGAATAACGTGCGAATTAATTTTTTCAGGTGTATATAAAATTTCTCCGTTTTTTTCAATTAAAACAACATTTGTATGATCATCAATAATTCTCAATTTAGAATAAGAATCATCTTTGTATAAAGTTAGAAGAATGTCAAAGTTTAAATTACTATCGGCGAGAGAAATATTAATTTGAGTATTTTCAATGTAGTTAATAATCTGATCTTTTTGCTCATCAGATAAATCCTCCAAAACCTCAAGGATTTTATCATCCCTGCCAGAAATTACACCTGCAGCCACAGCAGCTTTTATGCCTTTTAATCCATTAGTATTAGGAACAACAACACCTTTAACATTTTTGATAATATTACCACTAACAACAACGTCAACTTTATCTGGCAAATCACCAAGAATGCATCGAGTTTTTGCAGAAGCATAAGCAAGAGAGATTGGTTCAGTGCACCCCATAGCAGGAATAAGTTCATCATTTAAGATTCGCAAATAAGAATAATAAACACCAGTTTTTTCTTGAGTAACATTCTCTTTTAAGATATTCTTAGTCATACTAACGCCCTTTCAAAAATAAATTAAGGCAAAGTCGTTATTGAAATGAATGTGTAAGAATAAAAATATATAACTGCAACATAAATTTTAGCATAAAAAGCAGAAATTTGCAATAATAAAAATAAACTTTATCGGCTATACCTTATAATTTTCTTTAATAATGCCAGTTTGGTAGGCATACATTAATTTTTTTAGGTCAGAGATAGTTGCAAAGATTTCGGTACCTTTGTCGGTTTGACCAACGGTAATTCTACGATTTACCTTTTCCGAAACAACATAAGTTGAAAAGATATCGGTATTATTGTTAATTGCTGCAAAAATGCCCTCAAAAGGTTCATGAGCACAAAGTCTTAACCCATAAGAATTATAAATAAGTGTATATCCAGCTGTTCCTGTTGTTTTTTGATAAGCTTTACAAAAGCCTCCATCAATAACAATTAATTTCCCATTTGCACGAACAGGCTGTTCGCCATCTTTTGATTTTACAGGTATATGTCCATTTATAATATGAGAATATCCACTGTTAAGTCCAAACAAACTTAAAATTTTATTACAAATTTTTTCATCATAAGTATACTTGTAGTACGCATTTTTAGTTTCGTGATGAGTGGATTTATCTTTTACAAGCAGACGTTCAAAAGTAGCCATTTTATCTTTGCCAAAAAGTGGAGAAAATTTTCCACACCATAGATACCACAAAAAGTCGGAATCCATCTGATTTTTATTTAAATTCCTATTAAAATAAGCATTTCTTACTACTTGTTCAGCATAATCTAAAAAACTTTTACCAGCAAGCGTCTTTCCATCAAAATTAAAAACCATCAAAGATCCGTCTTCATTTAAAGGAACGCATCCATGTAGAAGCAAGTTAGAATTAAAGCATTTGTAAATATTTCCATGGGTATACAAAAATTTTATATGTTTCTGAAGCTTTTCACTATGTAAAAAGGCGGACTGTAATTGTAAAATCAATTCATTTTCTTCTAAAGTCAGCTTATAAGGATCGTTTTTATCAACAGTAGGAAAATCTAAATCTTTTAATAAATAATCCATATCTCCTATTTTTACAGTTTTATTTTCATAATTAATTTTATCTAAAAGCAATCTATCTTCCATTTTAAATTCAGGATTACGTTTAATGGTTTGGCCTTCAAGTTTAAATCGTATTATAGACATAGCTTTAAACATTTTGGAAGTTAAATCTGAATCAATAAAGCTGCAGGTACCCGAAGAGTTTATATTTTTAGTTTTAAAGCAAGAAATATTAGAATTTTTATAAACCTTAGCAGCAAAAATAGCTAAAGGTCTCAGATTAATTCCATAACCTTCTTCGAGAAACTCTAGATTATTATAGTTAATAGAATTACACAGCGCAACAGCTATACAAGTTGGATTTCCGCAAGCCGCGCCCATCCAGATTATATCGTGATTTCCCCATTGTATATCAATAGAATGATGTTTTAAAATAGAATCAAGAACGATATCGGCGCGAGGTCCTCGATCAAAAATATCGCCAACAATATGCATATGATCAACGATCAATTTTTTTATAGTATTACAGATTGCTACAATAACAGCATCCGCTCGGCCAATCTCTATTATGGTGCCAACGATATTAGAATAATAATGAGACTTATTATAACTCTCACAACTGCTGTATAAAAGTTCCTCAATTATATAAGAAAAATCAGCAGGTAAAGCCTTTCTGACTTTGCTTTTTGTATATTTTGAGCCAACCAAACAACAAACTTTAATTAACCTATTTATTGTATCAGCATACCACTCTTTCGTGTTGAGCTCCATTATAGATAGTTCATTTAATTTTTCTACAGGATAGTATATAAGAGTTGAGAGCTTAGCACGTTCCTTATCATCAAGCTCAGATTCAAACAAACGATCTATTTTTTCTCTAATAGCTCCCGAAGCATTGTTGCTAATATGATAAAATGTTTCAAACTCGCCATGCAAATCAGAAATAAAATGTTCAGTTCCCTTAGGAAGATTTGTAATTGCTTGAAGATTTATAAGCTCAGTGGCAGCAGCCTGAACGTTACGATATTTTTCAGATAATAATTTTAATCGTGCAATATCATTTTGAGAGATATCCATAAAAAAGCTCCTTTTTTAAGAATAAAAATAAAATTATATATTTTTTTGAAGTAGAGCAGCAGTAATAGTATTCTTCATAAGCATCGCGATTGTCATAGGGCCCACTCCTCCTGGCACAGGAGTAATATAAGATGCAACATCCTTTACTTTTTCAAAATCTACATCACCACATACATAACCATTTATATCGCGATTTATACCTACATCGACAACAACAGCACCGGGTTTTATCATATCTGATGAAATAAATTTTGGCTTTCCAACAGCAGCAATTAAAATGTCTGCGGTTTTACAAATTTCTCTTAGACCTTGGGTTTTGCTATGACAAATTGTAACGGTGGCATTATTATGTAGCATAAGCATTGCTAAAGGCTTTCCAACTATATTACTTCTACCAATGATAACGCAGTGTTGTCCTTCAATTTTTATATTGGATTCTTTTAGCAGATATACGATTCCGGCAGGGGTACAAGGCAAAAACTTAAAATTACCAGTCATAATCTTTCCAACGTTTGTCTCATTAAAAGCATCAACGTCTTTTAGAGGAGCAATATTTTCTATAATTTTTTTCTCATTTATGTGCGGAGGAAGAGGCAACTGAACTAAGATCCCATTTATGTCTTCTCTTTTGTTTAAACCGCATATTAATTTTAAGAGTTCAGACTCTGGAGCATTAGCCGGTAACACAAACTCATAAGATTTTATACCGATTTTTTCACAAATTCTTTTTTTATTATTTACATAAATTTTTGAAGCGGGGTTATCTCCAACCATAATTACAGCTAATGATGGGCAAACGTTGGATTCTAATTTTAGTTTATCAACTTTTTCTTTCAATTTTTCAATAAGGCTGTTAGAAATTTCTTTACCATTTATTATTTTAACCATAGTTATCTCCTTTTTATTAAATTTGCAGCGGGAATGCCTTTATAATATCACAATTATTTTATTAGAAAGAGAATGAAGAATTAATTTTACCAAATAAGCGATCGACTTCAGCTTTTAGTACTCGATTTTTTTCTAAATTTAACGTAGGATCCTCATTTAAAATCTGTGAAGCAGCATTTTTAGAATCACTAAGGATACTAACATCTTTTATTAATCCGGCAATATGCAGATCTGGCAGACCATGCTGGCGTGCGCCAAAAAAATCTCCTGGGCCTCGAGTTTTTAGATCTTCTTCAGCAATTTTAAGACCGTCATTGGTATTGCAAATTGTATTAAATCTGCGAAGTGTGAGTTCATTTTGGCTGTCAGAAATTAAAATGCAATAAGATTTATGATTGCCTCTACCAACTCTACCTCTGAGCTGATGCAACTGAGATAATCCAAAACGTTCAGCATTTTCAATCAACATCACAACAGAATTAGAAACGTCAACGCCGACTTCGATAACGGTAGTTGAAACCAAGATATTTATTCTATTTAGCAGAAACTCGTTCATAATATAATTTTTTTCGCGAGCTGTCAATTTGCCATGCAACAAACCAACCTTATAATCCTTAAAAAAGTTACTTTGGAGGGTATCAGCATACTGTTGAGCAGATAAGATCCCTGAATCATTTTCATCTATCAAAGGGCAAACCACATAAGCTTGGCGTCCTTCATCAATTAATTTTTTTATAAAATTATATGCCCGTAAACGTTTTTCTCCAGATATAAAAAAAGTATCGATTTTCTGCCGCCCAGACGGCATTTCATCCAAAATAGAGATGTCCAAATCACCATAAATTATCATAGCCAAAGTGCGGGGTATAGGTGTAGCAGACATAACTACAACGTGAGGCTCAGATCCTTTTGCAATCAATTTAGCTCGCTGAGAAACTCCAAACCGATGCTGTTCATCAGTTATAATAAGCCCCAATTTAGCAAAATAAACATCATCAGATAAAAGCGCATGTGTTCCGATTATAAGGTCGATAGCATTAACTTCAAGATAATCCTTAATTTTTCTTTTTTTAGCTTTAGGTGTAGAACTAGTTAAAATTTCGACTTTTATACCAACCTTTTCAAAAATACTTTTAAAAAAGTCAAAATGCTGTTCTGCCAAAATTTCGGTAGGAACCATGATAGCAGCTTGCCAGCCAGATTTTATTACAGAATAACAAAGAGCTGCTGCCACCGCAGTTTTTCCCGATCCAACATCACCCTGAATAAGTCTATTCATAGAAAAATCAGATATCATATCACAAATACATTCACCCACTACACGGAGTTGGGCTTTAGTAGGCTCAAAAGGCAATAGTTTCCAAAATTCATCAGAAAAATTTTTCTTAATCTTAAATTTATTTTCTTTACGATTATTTATTTTTATTTGAGCAAGGCCAAGCTGTAACAGCAGCAATTCTTCAAAAGTAATTCTCTTTTGCGCAACAGATAAGTCTTTATAGTTTTTAGGAAAGTGAATATTTTTTATGGCAAATAACAAACCGCAAAGTCCAAATTTTTGACGTATTTCATCAGGAATAGGATCCTTAAGAACATTGGGCAATAATTCTATAGCATTTTTAACGGCAGTTTCAATTTGCCTCGATGTAATTCCCTGTGTCTGTGAGTAAATTGGCCGCATAGATAATTCAGTCTTAGCAGAAATAAAATTAGGAGAAGTCATTTCATAATTATTAAAATTAAACCTGACAGCACCATAAAATAAAAATTCTTCTCCTACTTTTAATTTAGCTTTTACAAAACGATTATTAAAAAATATTATATTCATATAATTACTGCCGTCGCTTACATGTACTTTATAAAGAACCATTCCTCGACGAATAAAAATTTCCTTAAAAGAAGAGACGACAGTTGCCTTAATGCAGCATGGCATACCCAGATTTGCATCTTTTATTTTCTTAAAATTAGACCAATCCTCATAACTCCTTGGATAAAAACGCAATAAAGCGCCGATAGTAGGCACATTAAGTTTTTCAAATAAAACCTTGCGTTTACTACCGACACCTTTTAAAAATTGAATATCTTGTTTAAACAACGATGCCATAAAAGGCACCTCCAAGGACGAATTTTATTCTACCGATACAATAAAATAATCAAGTGGCTGTTGGCCATTAATTAGGGTTATATCAACATTTGCACCAACCTTAGTTTTAATTTGATTAAATGCATTTTCTGCTTGTTCTTCTGTAATTCCATGTCCATAAATTATAGTAATAAAAGAAGTATTTTTATCTGTTAAAGAGTTAATCAATTTTATTAACGACTTAACAGGATTTTTTGCTTTATGTAATAACTTGCCACTATTAAATGCCAAAATATCATCTTTTTTTATTTTAAAACCGCCGTATTCAGCATCTCTAGCTGCAAAAGTAACCTGACCAGATTTGACATGGACAATTGCACCGCTCATCAACTTAAAATTCTCCATTGCTCCGAGTTCAGGGTTAAATGCCAACATAGCAGCCAATCCCTGCGGAATAGTTTTAGTAGGTAAAACAATAATTTTTCTGTCCTTAGCAAGTTTTACAGCCTGTTCTGCAGCCAAAATAATATTTTTATTATTAGGCAAAACAAAGACATTTTTAGCAGGAGTCGCAAGAGCTGCTTCTAAAATATTTTCAACACTAGGGTTCATTGTCTGGCCACCGCCAACGACGTTTAAGCACCCTAAATCATTAAATAAAGTTTTAAGACCGTTTCCAGCAGCCACTGCAACAAAGCCAACTTCTTCAGTAGGCTCAACAGGCTGCAATTTTACACGGATTTCCTCATCAGACTTATTCTTAGCGACTTTATTTTGTTCCCTCATATTTTCGATCTTAACTTTTAGCAGCTGACCAAAAGAGAGTGCGTCTTGCAAAGCTAACCCAGGAGAATCCGTATGAACATGAACTTTAATTATTTCTTCATCATCAACCACAAGAACACAATCCCCAATAGTTTCTAAGAAGCATCTTAAGGTTTCAGGAGGTGTTGCTACATTAACATCTCTTCCAACTATAAATTCCGTACAATAAGTAAAATTAATATCCTCATCGAATTCATTTATTACAGAGTTAAATTCTTTACCAAAGATTTTAGAAGCGGTAGCTTCATCAGAGCCATTATTTTCGATAATTGTTCCATCTTTAAAAACAGACATCATTCCCTCGAATATTAAGCATAAACCTTTTCCGCCAGCATCAACAACACCAGCTTTTTTCAAAACAGGCAAAAGCTCAGGTGTAGTGGAAAGAGCCTCATAAGCGCCCTTACAAACTTCCTCCCAAACATAAGCGGTATCATCACTTATGTTAGAAGCAAGCTTTCCTTTTTCATAAGCAACCCTAGCAACTGTGAGTATAGTACCCTCAGCTGGTTTCATAACAGCCTTATAAGCTGCATCAACACCAATTGATAAAGCATTAACCAAATCTCTTCCAGTAGCGTTTTCTAGGTCACCAAGACCTTTTGCAAAACCTCTAAAAAGCAAAGAAAGGATAGTTCCCGAATTTCCTCTAGCACCTCTCAAAAGAGCAGATGCCGCAATAGAGGCAACTTTGCAAATTGGCAGATCCTGCGGAGATTTTTTTAATTCATCCATAGCAGAAGCCATAGTCATAGACATATTAGTGCCAGTGTCGCCATCTGGAACAGGAAAAATATTCAATTTGTCAATCGAATCTTTATTTTTGAAAATATTATTAGTGCCAGAAATGATAGCATTTAAAAGGCAGTTACCATTAATCAAAACAAACTCTCCTTCATATGTACAAATCCGTTAAAGCAAATGCAATGCTTAACATCAAATTAAAATGCAAAGTTAATTATAACATAAATAACACAGATTTTCAAACAAAACTAACAAAACACAAAAATTATCAAGAAGCAACTTTTCTTATACACAGCAAACAATTAATAACAGAGCATAAAATCAATACAATAATGTTGACTAAAACAATTCCAGCTCCAGTAGGTAAATCAAAAACGAGAGAAGCAATAAGGCCAAGAACAAAACATAAAATAGAAAACAAAGCAGATAAAACAACAAGATATTTAAAACTACGAACAAATTTTTTAGCAATAAAAGCCGGAAAAATTATAAGACTAGAAATTAATAAAGTTCCCATCATTCTCATACCCACAACAACAGTAAGCGCAGTTAGCAAAGAGATTAAAAATTGATAAAATCTAATATTTATTCCAATAGCTCTAGCAAAGTCTTCATCGGCCGAAATAATAAATAATCTGTTATAAAATAGGATAAAAGTAAAAATTACAATAACAGATAAAAAAATACTAACAACAAGATCAGTTTTATTCATGGCCAAAATACTGCCAAACATATAACTATAAACATCCATGTTGAAACCTTTAGAAAAAGCCGTAATAATAACGCCAAATGATAGAGCACCAGTAGAAAAAATTCCAATAGCAATATCGCCATTAATCTTTTTGCTCTGGCTTATATACATAATTATGAAAGATGCAATTATAACAATTGGAGTAGCAACATAAATAGGAGAAACACCAATAGTAGTGGCTAAAGATAGGGCAGCGAATCCAACATCGGACAAGCCGTGGCCAATAAGAGCATATCTTTTTAATATCAGAACAACACCCAACAAAGCGGCGCAAAATGAAACTAAAATTCCAACAATAATAGCACGAACCATAAATGGATAAGATAAGATATTGACAATTTCATTTATATTCATAAATTACCACCACAAGCACAAAAATTATATTTTTCCCAATCATCAACAGAACCACAAAATTTGAGGTCCCCATTTAAAATAACAACCTTAGAAGCAAATTTTTTTACAGCAGTCAAGTCATGAGAAATCATAATAATAGTAGTTTTATCACTTGAATTGACGCGGCTTAAAAGTTCATAAAATTTCTCAGTAGTATCGTGATCAAGACCCGTGCAAGGCTCATCCAAAATAAGAATTTTAGGGCATTTTACAATAGCTCTGGCAAACAGAACTCGTTGTTGCTGACCGCCAGAAAGCTCTCCAAAACGACGTTTTGCAAGAGAATTTATTCCAGCTTTCTCCATAGCAACTCTGGCCTGAATTTTATTTTTTTTATTATAAAACAGAACTTTAAATTTATTTTTTGTGCTTTGTGTTCCAGAAAGTACAATTTCTTCAACCGTAGCCGGAAAATCCAAAGAAATCCCATTATTTTGTGGTAAATAAGAAATGTAGTTTTTAGAACAGTTGATTTTTATTTCTCCACGAGAAATAGGTTCCAATCCAAGAATAGTTTTAATCAAAGTACTCTTCCCAGCACCATTATTTCCAATAACACAAACATATTCTCCGCTTTTTATATCTAGAGTAATATTTTTCAAAACAAAAACAGTCTTGTAACCAACTCGATAAGTTACATCTAATTGTTTAACATTTATAAGACACATAATTAATTTAACCCTTGCTTTAAATTCTCATAATTTTCTAACATTAGATCAATATAAGTAATATTATTCTGTAACTGATCCTTTGTAACATTATGGATTGTACTAAATTTTAGAGACTTAGTGCCGGTTTGTTCTGCAATAGATTTTGCGATTTTAGGTTCAGATAGTTCTTCGTAATAAATTACAGGTATATGGTTATTATTTATAAAGTCAACAATCTTAGAAATTTTCTTAACGCTTGGTTCGGCTTCGGCAGAGCAACTATTAAAAGCGGATATATATTGTAAATTATATCTTTTAACAAAATACAAGTGAGCGAATCTTCCGGCGAATACAATAGATTTTCTTTTAGAAGACTCTATCATACTTTTAAAATTGCGATCTAGTTCGAATAATTTACTTTTATAATTCTCAGCATTATTTTTAAAATAATCGCTTCTTGAAGGATATTTTTCACAAAAAGCCAAACATATGTTGTCTACCATTTTAGCAGCTAGACTTGGATCAAGCCAAATATGAGGATCTAATTTATGATTATGAGATTCTTCAATGTGTTTTCCATTTTCGCCATGATGATTTTCATTTTTTATTAAATCGATTTCATTAGATGCATCACAAACTATCAATTCAGATTTATTAACGCTATTAATTAGTTTATCTGCCCAGGGCTCCATTTCTTGTCCAGTATAAATAAATACGTCACAATTAGATATTTTTAAAATATCTGCAGGGCTAGGATCATACGAGTGGCTTTCGGCTCCAGGAGGTAGTAGTAGAGAAATATCGGCAATATCTCCACCAATTTGGCGAGCAAAGTCATATTGAGGAAATAAAGACGCAACTACACTAATTTTTTTATTTTTTAAATTATCAGACTCTGCAGCTTTGCAACTAGACAAAACCAAGACCAAAGTTGAACAGATGAATGTAATGCAAAAAAAATAATAAAATTTTTTAAAAAAGCAAAGCAAAAAATCAACGCCTTTCAGATGTTATAAAGAATTTTTTACTGATGCACTTGTTGCAAATTCCGTAAAAAACAGTTTTAGGAAAGTCAATTTTAAACGAATTTTTCCGATTAATTTCTTCAAACACTTTAATTAAAGTGTCATCTTGAAAATGAACTGTCTTAGAGCAAACAGAGCAGATTAAATGAAAGTGTTCACAGCATTTATCAGTATTTTTAATATATTGAAAGCAAGCACTATTTTGCCCATCAAGTTTAAACTTTCTAACAATATTCAATTCGGCCAATTTACCAAGTTGCCTATATATGGTTGCCGTACCTACATAAGAGCCTGTTTTATTGAGTAACCTTTTTATCTCTCCAATGGTTAAATGTTTTGAAGCATTTTGTTTTAAGCAGTTTAAAATGAGGTCTTTTTGACGGGTATTCCTAGATTCTTGCAAAAGCAACATTCCTTTGTTATTGAGAAAGATTTTCATTAATGATATCAAACTCTGTACAGATTGTCAATTAAGTTTAAAAATTGAGAACACTTTTTTTTACGACAAAAAAGTTATATAATAAAATTATATATGTAAAAAATTTGAGAGGAAATTTTATGAGTAAATTTGTGCATCTGCATTTGCATAGTGAATATAGTCTGCTTGATGGCGCATGCAGAATTAAAAGTATGATAAAAAAGATTAAAGAACTTGGCCAAAATGCCGTTGCGATAACGGATCATGGCTGTATGTATGGTGTTATGGATTTCTATAAAATGGCTAAAAAAGAAGGAATAAAGCCTATTATTGGTTGTGAAGTCTATGTAGCCAAAAGATCTCGGTTCGACAAAATTAAAGAATACGATTCAGAAAGTTATCATTTGATTTTGTTATGTAAGAATAACACTGGATACCAAAATCTGATAAAGATGGTTTCAAAATCGTTCACTGAAGGCTTTTATAATAAACCACGTATAGACGAAGAACTATTACGAAAATATAGCGATGGCTTGATAGCACTATCGGCTTGCTTAGCTGGAGCGATTCCTCGAGCACTTAACAGAAATGATTATGAGACGGCGAAAGAATTTGCATTAAATTATCAAGAAATTTTTGGAGAAGGCAACTTTTATATAGAACTTCAAAACCATGGACTAGCTGAAGAAATTAGGATTTTACCGATGTTGGCAAGACTCTCAAAAGAGGCGAATATTCCAATGGTAGCTACGAATGATTGCCACTATATAACGCAAGAGGATAGCCGCATGCACGAGATATTGCTCTGCATACAAACAAACCATACGATTAATGATGACGATAGAATGGACTTTGGAACAGATCAGATTTATATAAAGTCTGAGGAGGAAATGCGTCAGCTTTTTGATGAATATGAAGGTGCAATAGAAAATACGTCAAAAATAGCAGAGAAATGTAATGTTGAATTTGAATTTGGCAAGACAAAACTTCCTCATTTTGATGTGCCAAATAATCAAGATCATTATGAATATTTTAAAGAGCAATGTTATGATGGGTTATATAGAATTTATGGAAGTAAGCCAGAAACTGCTATTATAAATCGGCTAGAGTATGAATTATCCACTATAAGGAATATGGGCTATGTGGACTACTATTTGATTGTTCATGACTTTGTAAGGTATGCTAAAAGTGTAGGAATAGCAGTTGGCCCAGGAAGAGGCTCTGGAGCAGGAAGCCTAGCTGCGTATTGTATTGGGATAACCGGAATAGACCCAATAAAATATGACCTGCTTTTTGAAAGATTCTTGAACCCAGAGCGAGTAAGCATGCCAGATTTTGATATAGATTTTTGCTATGTTCGGCGCCAAGAGGTTATAGATTATGTTATAAAAAAATATGGACACGATCATGTGGCCCAAATTATAACTTTTGGAACAATGGCTGCAAGAGGTGCAATACGTGATGTAGGAAGAGCATTAGATATGCCTTATGCAGAAGTTGACTCTGTTGCAAAATTAGTTCCTATGGAACTTGGAATGACAATTGAAAAAGCAATAGAAAGTTCTGTAGATCTAAAGAGAAGATATAAAGAAGATGTAAGAGTAAAAGAGCTAATTGACATGGCTCAAAAATTAGAAGGTATGCCGCGGCATGCCTCGACACATGCAGCAGGTGTAGTTATAACAGAAAAGCCGGTTGATGAATATGTCCCGCTAGCTAAAAATGACGAAGCTATAGTTACTCAATTTACAATGACAACACTTGAAGAGCTGGGCCTTTTAAAAATGGACTTTTTGGGATTAAGAACGCTAACAGTAATAAAAGATGCAGAAAAAATGATAAATAAATTTGACCAAAGTTTTAAAATAGAAAATATTGATTTAAATGACAAAGAAGTTTTTAGTATGATGTCTAAAGGGCAGACTCAGGGCATTTTTCAATATGAATCTGTTGGTATGAGAAATGTTTTAATGCAGCTTAAGCCCGAAAATATAGAAGATCTTATAGCAGTTATATCACTTTATAGGCCAGGCCCTATGAACTCGATCCCGCAATATATTGAAAATCGTCACCATCCAGAAAAAATAAAATATAAACATCCATTGCTTGCAGATATCCTGAATGTTACGTATGGATGCATTGTATATCAGGAGCAGGTTATGCAAATTTTTAGAAAGCTGGCTGGATTTTCGCTTGGCAGAGCAGATATTGTTCGAAGAGCTATGTCTAAAAAGAAAAAAGATGTAATGGAAAGAGAACATCAAATTTTTATACATGGCCTTGTAGATGGATCTGGCCATGTAGAAGTAGAGGGATGCATTAGAAGAGGAATAAGTGAAGAAGTTGCATCTAGCATATATTCTGAGATGGAGAGTTTTGCCTCATATGCTTTTAATAAATCTCATGCTGCAGCATATGCACTTATATCGTATCAAACAGCGTATTTAAAATGTAAATATCCTAAAGAATATATGGCATCGCTGATAACAAGCGTTTTTGATAATATAAATAAAGCGGTAGAATATATAGAGGAGTGCAGAAATTTAAAAATTAATGTTCTGCCCCCAGACATAAATGAAAGTGAAGATGCTTTTACCGTATCAGGTAATGATATTCGTTTTGGGCTTTTAGCGATAAAGAGTTTGGGCAAAGCTCCGATAGATAAAATTTTGGAAGAACGAAAATATGGAAAATTTAAGTCGTTATATGATTTCTGTAAAAGAATGCATAATAAGGATATTCAAAAGAGGGTTGTAGAGAATTTAATTAAAGGCGGGGCCTTCGATAATATGGGAGCTAATCGGAGACAAATGTTAGCTGTTCTTGATAGTATATTTGAAAGTTTGGCGTCAGAAAAAAAGAATAATGTAGAAGGACAAATAGGTTTTTTTGATACGCTAGAAAGCGAAAAAGATTCTTTTATTAAACTTCCTAATTTGGATGAATTTCCTCAAAAAGAACTTTTAAAAATGGAAAAAGAAATAACAGGGCTATATATGTCTGGACATCCACTTGCGGAGTATTCGGAATTAATAAAAAATCAAAACTATGCAAAAATAGGAGATATAATATCGATTTCGAAAGGTGAAGAAGCCAAGTATAAAGATGGAGACAAAATAAAGATTTTGGCAATAATTTCGGATGTAAAGCTGAAAACTTCTAAAAATAATAACACATTTGCCTATGTAAATATTGAGGACATGTATGGTTCAATGGAAATGATGGTTTTTGGTTCGGTTCTAGAAAAAAGTTCTTTTTTGTTGATGAATGGAAATATAGTAGAAATTCATGCCAGAATAAGTGTTAGAGAAGATGAGGAACCCAAATTAATATGCGATGAAATAATACCTCCAGCCCAAATAAATGAAAATAAAATAGATTCAGAAAGAAAAAAAGTAGTTAAAAATTCTGGACTATATATAAAAGTAAAAAATAAAGAATCTTTTGAATATGATAGAGCGATGCTGCTCTTGAGTATATTTGAAGGCAATACGCCAGTATATATTTTTTTTGAGGAGAACAAAAAATTAGTTTTGGCACCAAGAAGATTATGGATATCTAAAAATGATGTGTTAATTGAAGAACTCAAAAGAAAAATAGGAGATAAAAATGTAGTGCTAAAAGAATAATTTGTACGGAACAAACCAATAAAGTTTATGATGCTTACATTAAAAGGTTTCGTGTTGTGAGTGGAGGAACTTTTATGCGAGAAAAGAAAAAGATAGGTGTCCTTACAAGCGGCGGAGACGCCCCAGGAATGAATGCAGCAATAAGAGCGGTGGTTAGAGCTGGCATATACGAAGGCTTTCGAGTTTTTGGAATACGTAGGGGATTTCATGGCTTGTTAAATTTAGACGCGGTTTATATGAACCTTAGAAGTGTTTCGGATATAATAAATTTTGGCGGGACTATTTTGTACACAGCTAGAAGCCAAGAGTTTTCGACTAAAGAAGGAATTGCTTTAGCAAAGAACAACTGTAAAAAGCTAGGACTAGATGGTCTTATAATTATAGGAGGAGATGGTTCAATAAGAGGAGCAAAGGAACTTAGTGATCAAGGAATTTTTTGTGTTGCGATTCCAGGAACAATCGATAATGACGTAAACTGTAGCGAGTATACAATAGGATTCGACACAGCAATGAATACGGCAATGCAAATGGTGGATAAAATTCGTGATACAACAGAAGCACATGAAAGATGTAGCGTAGTTGAGGTTATGGGAAGAAACTGCGGAGATATAGCTTTGGAAACTGGAATATCAGTGGGAGCAACAGCAATAATAGTACCAGAAGTTGCATATGAATTTAAAAGAGATATTTTGGACAGAATAAAAATGACGCAAAAGACAGGGAAAAAACATTTTATTATTATAGTTTCTGAAGGAACAGGAAAAACAAAAGATATAGCAGAACAAATTTATAAACAAACGGGCATTGCAACAACAGAAACAGTTTTAGGCCATGTGCAAAGAGGAGGCTCACCGACTTTGAGAGACAGAGCTGTAGCGAGTGAAATGGGAGCAAAAGCAATAGAAATAATTTGTCAAGCAAAAGAATCAAAAATTATTGCAATGAAATCAGGTAGGATAGTTGCTTGTAATATGAGACAAGAGTACCAAAAAAAAGAATTTAATTTAGAATTATATAACACAGCATTAAAGATTTCAATATAATTTTTAAGTTCGATTTGTGCTAATTTAACAAAGTTGAATTAATGTATTGATTTTAGTTATTACTTATGATAAAATTCAATTAATGTAAAATTTAAGAAAGAGGGCTAAATCATGAATAAAAAAAACATAATTTTTTTGTTATTTATAATGATGATAATTATTCTTCCTGGATGTGGTTCAAATCAGTCAAACACTACTCCGGCTACTGTTACTGGAGACTACAATTCTCAGAGTCAATCTGAGGACAACACTGTTGAACCAGAACCAAAGGTTACTCAAGAAAAGTCTGGAACTATAGGCGATTTTACTGTGTCTATTGATAATGCGAAAGTTACAACTTCTCGAGATGGAAAAAGGTCTATTCTTGTGACTTATTCATTTAAAAATGGCTCCTCTAAAAATACGAACTTTGCAGATGTGTTATCTGCCGAGGCGTACCAAAATGATACTGCATGCCCACAGGCTTCAATGGAGGATCAGAAACACGATATCGAAAATATGTTGACGCAATTGAAGCCAGGTGAGACTAAGAACATATATGAAGCCTATGTTTTGCAAGATGATTCTGATGTTACAGTTAGAGTTTGCAAAGCTGGTCTTACTGCCGATCAAGAGCAGAATACTAATAACATGATTA
Organism: uncultured Clostridia bacterium; assembly: GCA_944384705.1. Classification (GTDB taxonomy): domain Bacteria; phylum Bacillota; class Clostridia; order Oscillospirales; family Acutalibacteraceae; genus CAG-557. The sequence continues at coordinate 6,603 of CALWUI010000026.1, read as the reverse complement.
CAAGAACTTTTAAAGTAAAATAAAATTTCTCCTAATATTTTTGTAATGAAGACTACATTTTTTGTAGTCTTCATTATTTTTGCAGAATAAAATATTTAAACCTGTACATATTCATTTAAAGGTATTATAATAAATATTTACATAGTTTTTGGAATGGAAGTGTTTGAGTGATAAAAAATGAAACTGAAAATATAAGTAAGTTAAAAAGAAAGGACCAAAGTTTTTTACAAGGGACCGTAATTTTAACTGGAAGTTTACTTTTAGTAAAACTTATGGGTATTTTGTTTAGAATATTTGTTACAGGAATGATTGGTCCAACTGGAGCTACTTATTTTACTGTTGCTTATGAGATATATAATCCACTTTTTGCATTGGCAACAGCAGGTCTGCCTATTGCTATTTCGAAAATGGTTTCAGAAAATATTGCAAGTGGACGATACAGGGATGTAAAAGAAATAAAAAAAATATCAACACCAATATTTCTTTTAACAGGAACAGTTGGACTTATTTTAATGATTTTAAGTGCATTTGTAGTTCCTAATTTGCCGTTTGTAAATGTGCCTGGTGCATTTTATTCTGTAATAGTACTATCACCGACTATATTTTTTGCATGCTTGATGTCGATCTATAGAGGCTATTACCAAGGACTAAAAAACATGACGCCAACAGCAACATCAGAGGTTATAGAAGCCGGATGTAAATTTTTTATAGGCTATGTTACGTCTTATAGTATAATACATTTTGGTATGCGAGAATATTTATCTAAAGGTACTTTTTTAGGCAAACCTTATGCAACAAAAGAGCTAGCAGAAGCAGCAATTATGCCGTTGGCGTCAGCTGGAGCCATATTAGGCATATCTATGGGCGCTGCGGCAGGCTTTTTGTATTTATTTTTAAGAGATAAAATTATAGGAGATGGCATAACAAAAAAAGAAATATTAAATTCACCACCCGCTCAAAACGGAAAAGGCATAGCAAATACATTAATAAAAAATGCCCTTCCGATAGGTTTAGGAGCTATAATCATGAACGTAGCGGGATTAATAGATACTACTTTAATCTTGCATAGAATACAGTATGTAATGTCTGTGGCACAAAATGAATTGTTAACTCATTATGGCAGTAAAATAAGTGAGGCAGTATTGAAGAGCAAAGATGGCGTACATGGTTTTTTGATGGGATGTTACTCATTTACTCTTCCACTAATGATGCTTGTTCCGGCGATAACTCAAGCTTTTGGAATAGTTGCCTTACCTTCGGTGACCAGAGCATGGACTTTAAAAGATAAACCGAGCTTAAAAAAAAGCATAAATACGGTAATAAGAATGACTATGTTGGTGACAATTCCCGCTGGAGTAGGTTTGTCTTTTTTAGGATCAGAACTTTTAGAAATAATTTACAGCTCTCGCCAAAATGCGGTAGCCATAGCCTCTGAGATAATTCCTATTTTAGGCATAGCTACAATATTTACTGCAGCAAGCACGCCTATTTGTAGCATGCTTCAGGCAATAGGTAAAATAAGATTGCCAGTAAAGATTATATCAATTGGTTTAATAATAAAAATTTTTGTAAACTATATGCTTGTGGGGATTCCACAAATAAATATACAGGGTGCAGGAATCGGAACTTTAGTTGGATATGCATTTATTTTATTCACCTCGATGTATATGCTGTTTAAAAGTACTAAAATAGCTCCAGATTTTGTTGGCGCTATTATAAAGCCAATTATTGCTTCGTTATTTTGTGGAGTGGCCGCAAAAATATTAATGTGGCTACTAAAAGGAAGGATTTTTAACCTGGTTGCAGTGATTTTGTCAATATTTTTAGCAGTTATAGTGTATATTTTAGTGCTGTTATCTATAGGTGGTTTGAGCCAGGATGACATAATTTTATTGCCTAAAGGTGAAAAAATTATAAAAATACTTGCAAAGTTAAATCTTATAGGTTAAAATGTTCTTAATTCGGCTTGAACCATAAATAGACATAAACTAAAGTTTATATTTATTTTTTTACAGATTTTGAAAAAAGTTAAAAAATAGTAGACTTTTTAGGAGAAAAAAGGTATAATGTAAAAGACTTCTAAAATTTAACAAATTATGGTGAGTTAAAAACTTAGACCTAAAATTTGTTGCAGAAGTTGTACTTATTTAGTTAATTCTCAAAGTAAACCTTTGATGAATAAAAATAAAAATGGAGGTAGTTTAAATGAACAAATCCGAACTAATAGCATCAGTTGCAGAGAGGAGCGGCCTTACTAAAAAAGATTCCGAAAAGGCACTTGCCGCTATTATTGACTCAATAGTTGAAGCTGTTAAAGAAGATGATAAAGTTCAACTTATAGGATTTGGAACTTTTGAGTTGCGTTCGAGAAGTGAAAGAGCTGGACGTGACCCTAGAACTAACAAACCTATTACCATTCCAGCATGCAAAGTTCCTGCTTTTAAGGCTGGCAAAGGCTTCAAAGATGCAGTATCTGGCAGATAACTTTTAATTTATAATCGGCTTCTTTTAGTAAGAAGCCGATTTTTTGGAGGAAGATAATGAGATTAGATAAATATTTAAAAGTGTCGCGGCTAATAAAAAGGCGTACAATAGCTAACGCTGCTTGCGATGCCGGAAAAATCTTGGTAAATGAAAGGGCTGTATGAGCTTCTTATGAAGTAAAAATCGGAGACAAAATAGAAATAAATTTAGGAGTCAAAAGATTAAAAATAGAAGTTTTGAGTATAAATGAATATGTAAAAAAAGAAAATGCAAATGATATGTATAAATTGATTGAGTAATATATAAACTAAATCGCTCATAAATATTCTTACGAATTTATTTATGGGGGATAAAACATGCAAGAAGAAAAAAATATCAAAATTACACATAACTTAATATTAAAAGAAAGAAAATCATTAAATGTTTCTGGAGTTCTGGATGTGGACAGCTTTGATGATAACACTGTAGTAGCATATACAGACATGGGGGAACTCACTATAAAAGGCAGAGACTTGCATATAAGCAAAATAAATCTGGATAGTGGAGATTTAGTGCTAGATGGAGAGGTAAGTCTTCTTGAGTATACAGACAATAATCAAGGAGAAAAAGGCTTTTTCTCTAGACTATTCAGATAGGAGTCTAAAATATGGAAATTACTCTGGCTTCGCAGATAATGATTTTTTTATTTTCTTTTATTTTGGGTTCTTTTTTAGGACTCATATTTGATATTTTTAAGGTGATAAATTCTATATTGGTAAAAAATTTAAAACGTGTTTTTTTTGAAGATGTATTATATTTTATTTTAAGCGCATTTGCAACTTTTCTATATGTTTTAATTGTAAATATGGGAGAAATACGGTTTTATATCCTTTCAGGGGAAATAATTGGTTGGCTAATATACAGATTTACATTTGGAAGATTGATTTATAAATTTATTTTAGTTATTACTAGATTTTTATACAATTGGATTTCAAGATTCAAAAAATATATAATTAGTAAGTTGCCTAAAAATAGAGTAAAAAAATTATTTAAAAAGATAAAAAGCATATTACATAGGTCTACAAAAGAATTAAAATTAAAAAAAGTTATTTTTCATTTATATCAAAAAAATAATAAACAAAGTAAAATTAAATAAAAATATTTATTGAAATTAAAGAGATTGTTGTGATATAATATTTTTGTTTAAGTTTTTGAGAGGAATTTTTACAAAAATGGAAGTTAAAGTTATAAAAGGAAGAAAAAAGTTTAATAAATTTTTGGTTAGATGGAGTATTAGATTTGTGACTTTGTCCTTCGTTTTTTATACTATCTTTACGTTAACCGGACTTTATGCTAAAATAAATGAAAAAAAGAAGTATTTGAATTATCTCAATTCGGAAATAACTATTCAAAAAAATAAAAATGAAGAATTAAGAAAAATTTCTGGAGCTAGTGATGAGGAAAATAAAGATTATTTTATTAAATTAGCACGAAATTTGGGATTTTCAAAACAAAATGAAAAAATTTTTGCAAATATATCTGGAAATTGAATTTTTTAAGGAGGCCATTGCTTTTTTATGCATCTAGAGGTTGGAACAATTGTGGAAGGAAAAGTGACAAGAATAACAAACTTTGGTGCTTTTGTTGATATTCCTGGTGGCAAGAGTGGGATGATCCATATTTCGGAAATTTCTGCGGATTTTGTAAAGGATATTAAGGATTATTTAAAAATAGGTCAAGTAGTAAGAGCAAAAGTTATTAACGTGAATGAAAAAAATGAAATCGCTTTGTCAATAAAAAAATTAATGACTCAAAAATCTGCAATGCAAAAGAGTAAGCTTGTGAATAGTTTAGAAAAATTAGATAGACGAAGCAGGCCAGATCTCAAAAATGATAAAAAGAGGCATTCAATTAGCTTTGAAGAAATGCTGGCAACTTTTAAACATAAAAGTGAAGAGAAAATTTCTGATCTGAAACGTACTAAAGAATCAAAACGAGGAAGTTTTCATAAAAGAGGTTCGCAACACTGATATATGATATAAAATACTAAAGAAAGACCGGGCTATCGGTCTTTTTTGTTGAGGCTTGAAAAGAGGTTTTCTTATGCTGTTAATCAATGCAAAAATTTATACTATGGAAGAAGAGATAATCGAAAATGGTTTTGTTTATATAAAAGGAGAAAAAATAGAAAAAATCGGCAAAATGGACAACCTAAAAATAAATGATGATAATATAATTAATTTAGATGGAAAAAATCTATATCCAGGATTTATCGACGCCCATACTCATATGGGCTTATTTGAAAATGGCCTTGGATTTGAAGGAGAAGATGGTAACGAGTATACGGATCCATCAACACCGCAACTAAAAGCAATTGATGCGGTGAACCCTATGGATAAAAGCTTTGAAGAAGCACTTTTAGCAGGGATAACAACCGTAGTAACAGGCCCAGGAAGTGCAAATCCTATAGGCGGGCAGATTTTGGCAATGAAAACATTTGGAATTTGTGCCGATAAAATGGTGATTAAAAATCCATTGGCAATAAAATTTGCGCTTGGCGAGAACCCAAAAGTTATATACAACAGTAAAAAGCAAACTCCTATGACACGAATGGCAACAGCCGCAATAATTAGAGAGCAACTTGATAAGGCTAAAAAGTATATGGCCGATAAGGATAAGGCTAGAACATACCCTAAAAATTTCGATTATCCAGAATATGATGCAAAATGTGAGTCACTTATACCTTTATTAAAAAGAGAAATTCCTGCACACATCCATGCACACAGGGCGGATGATATTTTTACTGCAATAAGAATCTCAAAAGAATTTAATATAGATTATGTACTAGTCCATGGGACAGAAGGATATATTATTGTGGAAGAATTAGAATCTGAAAAAATTTGTATTTTATCCGGTCCAATATTGAGTGATCGCTCAAAACCAGAGTTGGCAAATTTATCTGCGAAAACGCCAGGTATATTAGCTAGGCATGGAATTTCTTTTGCAATAACAACAGACCATCCAGAAATCCCTATACAATACTTGCTTCTAAGTGCTGCTGTTGCTGTACGTGAAGGTTTGAGCGAGTATGAGGCACTAAAAGCTGTAACAATAAATCCAGCAAGAATCTGTAATATAGATGGTAGGGTAGGTTCAATAAAAGAAGGCAAAGATGCCGACTTGGTTGCTTTTGATGGTTCACCGTTGGATGTAATGAAAAAACCTTGCTTGGTAATTTGCAACGGTGAAATAAAAAATAATTATATTTAATTTTTTAATTTGCTTTTTGTTGGACTTTCAGTATTTAATATGTTATTATATATTTATCAGGCAATTTTATATTTTTATGCTCATTGTTTATTTTATTTTTGAGGAGAATGTAAAATGAAAACAACATTTACCGGTAGAAAAGTTACTCTGAGAGATAATTTTAAAGAATTGGCCGAAAAAAAGCTATCTAGGTTCGATAAATTGTTCGATGACAATGCCTCGGCCACTGTTATAGTTACGGTAGAAAAAAACCGTCAGACAGTGGAAGTAACAATATACCATAGTGGAGCAGTCTATCGTGCAGAATCTACTACTGAAGAAATGAATGAGGCTCTTGATAAGGTGATTGAAGCTTTATCAAAACAATTTAGAAAACATAAAACTAAACTAGCTAAAAGACTTAGAAAAGATTCTTTAGAGAACTATCTTACAGAAAAAGAAAATATTGATGAGCCTTTGTTTGAAGAGGACCAGTATAATATTGTAAGAATTAAAAATTTTCCTGTTAAACCTCTTGATGTTGAAGAAGCGATTTTACAGATGAATATGACTGGCCACCAATTTTATATGTTTAAAAATGTAGAAAATGATGAAATAAATGTTGTGTATCGCCGCAAAAAAGGTGACTACGGTTTGTTGACCCCAGAAATGAATAGAGATAATTAAGTATAATAGTTTGCAGATTTTTAAGCCGCACGTGATATTGATCTGGCCCCAAAAAGTTAGACAAAAATTTAGGTTAAGCAACAGATAAGGATTGGATCCTGTATTGCACAGGAGTCAGTCCTTTTAGTTTTGCTTTAATCCGTTTGTTATTATAATAATCAATATATCTCTCTAATTCAACTCGAAATTCCTCCATAGAATCAA
>CALWUI010000025.1 GCA_944384705.1 uncultured Clostridia bacterium | reverse complement strand
ACCTTCTTCTTTACTTTATTGTTTATACTTCGTTTCAAGCTTTTGACATAACAAAAAGCCCTGTTTCCAGAGCTTTAAACTTAAAACAACAGCATATTAAATACTACTTAAAAAAATTTTGAAAATGGTTTTTTAGTTTAACATAATTATCATAGCTTATGCGAGTTTTATTTTTTTCCCATTCGCCAATTCTGTTTCTATCTATTTTTAACTTACCAGCTAATGCTTTTTGAGTTAAACCAAACTCTTTTCTTATTTTCTTTATTTGTTCACCTTGGCCGTTATAAAGAAACAAATTATAATCATCTAAAAGACACTTAAAATCAATTCTGTATAGATTCGCGATTTTGCGTAAAATGTCCAACGGATAATAATTGCGATTTACATTTTCATAATCAATGTACGTACTTTCACTTATCCCAATATGATTTGCAACATCTTTTTGTAATAAAGCTTCCTTATATCTATAATATCTTAACTTTTCAGCTATCGTAGTAATTTCATCAGGGGACGAATATTTAACATTAAACTCTTCTGAGTTGAATAAATTTTTTATATTAAAAAACTTAAACGTATGTACGTACTCTAAAAAATAATAAATTTCAGCTCCGTGATTCTTTGCCATAACACTAATCTTTTTATCAACCTTATACAGAGGTAACCATTCTTTTTTTTCTAGAGCCATTGTGTTATGATTGAATTCTCTATACATCTCGCAGCATAACTCGAAAGTCGAATTCCTTTAGCGGCATCAAAAGTGTCAATAGCTTTTATTAATCCTATTGTTCCTACAGAGACTAAATCATCTTGCTCGTTTGTTGACATGTAATATTTTTTCACAATATGAGCTACAAGTCTAAGATTATGCTCTATAAGCTTATTTCTAGCTGATTTATCCCCTCGTTTCATCAAATTAAAATATTTTTGCTCATCTTTAGCTGTCAATGGTTGTGGAAATGAGCCTGTTCCTGTAACATGTAATATAAAAGCAAAAAAATTTATTATGTATGCAAAAACCATACTTAAAATCACAAAAACACCTCTTTTACATATTCTAAATATTTTATGTAAAAATTAGGTATTCTGTGCGTGTCCATAACGCTTTTTAAAAATTAATTTATAGACTTGCAAAAACTTCATTATTTAGCAAAAATTCATATTCCGAAGCAAGTTCAAACTTATGGGCAACATTCAACAATAAAGCCTCTTCAAATTTATTTCCAATCAACTGCATACCTATAGGCATTTTTTCAGAATCAAACCCGCAAGGTATAGATACAGCTGGTATTTTTGCCATATTTGCAGGCACAGTACATATGTCCGAAATATAGGATTGCATCTGATCTTTAGGCACAAAATCTTGTTTGCTTGCCGTATTAGAAACTGTAGGTGTTAAAATTACATCACACATCTCAAAAGCACAGTCAAAAGATTCTGCAATTAGCTTTCTAATTTTTTGTGATTTTTCTAGGTATTTTTTGCCTTCATTAGAATTTAATATATAAGTGCCCAAGAGAAGTCTTCTTTTCACCTCATTTCCAAAACCTGACGCACGATTTTGTGCAATTTTATCAACTCCATTTATATATTCTTTTGTTCTATTTCCCATTTGAATTCCGTCATATTTTGAGAAATCATTAACCGCTTCAGAAGTTGCTAAAGCATAATATATTGAAAGCGCATAAGAAATAATTGGCATATCAAGTTCAATAAATTCTACACCTAAATCTTTATAAATTTTTATTGCTTCATTTATTGCATTTTCAACATCTTTCTCCAAAGATATAAAACACTGTTTTGGCAAACCTATTTTTATTCCACTTATATCTCTATTCAAAGCATCAAACGTAAAAATTGATTTATTTTCAATTGACGATATATTACCTTTTTGATTTCTTTGGAATAAACTATCATATATAACTGCGATGTCTTCAGTTGTAGAAGCTATTGGCCCTACACAATCCAAAGAGTCAGCAAAATCTACCACACCATATTTAGAAATTGCTCCATAAGTTGGCTTTAGCCCAACAACACCACAATAGCTTGATGGTTGACGAATTGAACCACCTGTATCTGTTCCTAAAGAATAAATTGAAATATCTGCACAAACAGCGGCAGCCGAACCTCCAGAACTTCCTCCCGGCACTTTATCTAAATCATAGGGATTTTTTGTTGGTCCAAAGCAAGAAGTTTTACAGTCACATCCCATTGCAAATTCGTCCATATTTGTTTTTCCTAGCAAGACTGCATTTTGTGCTTTTAAAATGCTCCAAACTGTCGCATCATAGTTCGGAATATAACCTCTGAGCATATTTGAACAACAAGTCGTCTCAATATTTTTAGTAAGTATATTGTCCTTTAAAGACATAGGAATCCCTTCAAGAGGTTTTAATCTTATATTTTTTGATATTTTATCATCAACTTTTTTAGCAGTCTCAAACGCAACTTCTTCTGTTATTTTTACATAAGCATTAATTGTTTTATTTACCGTTTTAGCAGATTTTAAATATTTCTCTGTAAGTTCAAAACATGAAATTTGCTTTTTTATTAGCAGATCTTGTAAATAATTTATTTTTCCAAATCCTTTTTTTAATTTCAACTCATACTGCACCTTTCTTTCAATTTTTCATATACAACTATATATCTACCTCATTCATCATGTCAACAAATTTTAATACATCATTCAGTTCTTTTGCAAACAGTTCAGCCTCATCATTACTTACAAAAATTTTTGCTATCTCAGAAATATTTAAAACATCCTCTTTTGTTAAAATCGCAATCACCTTCTTCAAATTAAGTAACTATTATTAATCAACTGTCATAAAAAAAGCATTATGGACCGTTCTAACTGCCTCATCGGCATCATTTTGCGCAACAATAACCGACACTTTTATTTCACTAGTAGAAATCATCTGAATGTCAATATTAGCTGCAAAAAGAGCTTCAAACATTTTTGCTGCCACTCCAGCATGAGTTTGCATTCCGGCTCCAACTATTGAAACTTTAGAAACATTTTTATCATAAAGCAAATTAGAGCCTTCTACCGATTCACAGTATTTAGAAAGAACCTCAATTGCATCAGCCAAACGATCCTCATTAACTGTAAAAAATATATCTCTTTTGCCATTGTGAACTGCTGATTGCAAGATTGTATCCACATTTATATCTCTAGCCGAAAGTTTAGAAAATATTCTAAACGCCCATCCCTGCGCCTCAGGCATTCCTGTTATTGATATTTTGGCTACATTATTATCTTTAGCTACACCACTTATTAACATTTTTTCCACATTAGCTGCCTCCCTAACTATAGTTCCCGGAACTTCTACAAAGCTCGACAGAACCTCCAACTCCACATTATGTTTTTTAGCAATCTCTACAGATCTATTATTAAGGACCTTCGCTCCCAAAGTCGATAATTCTAACATTTCATCATAAGAAATCGATTCTAATTTTATAGCATTTTCTATCAACCTTGGATCAGCCGTATAAACCCCCTCAACATCGGTATATATCTGACAAAGGTCCGCACTCAAAGCGACTGCAATCCCAACTGCACTTGTATCTGAGCCTCCTCTTCCCAAAGTTGTCACATCATAATACTGACTAAGTCCCTGAAATCCTGCAACTATTACAATATTTTTTTTATCCAATTCTTTTTTTATTCTGCCAGGGTCTATTTTAGTAATCATCGCACTGCCATAAGTTGAGCTAGTCATAACTCCAGCCTGCCACCCTAATAAAGATGTTACCGGAAAACCTAATTTTTCAATTGCAATTGATAAAAGTGCTATAGAGATTTGCTCCCCTGATGCCATCAAAACATCCATTTCTCTTTTAGATGCATTTAGATTTATTTCATTTGCTTTTTCTATAAGTTCATCTGTCATGTCTCCTTGAGCCGATACTACAACAACAACATCATTTCCCCCCTGATATGTCCTTGTAATAATATTGGCAACATTAAAAATCATTTTTGCATCGGCAACAGAGCTTCCTCCAAACTTTTGAACTATCAAGCTCATATTAACTTACATCTCCAAATATAAATCTTTATGTTTTATAAAAACATCCATTATAATTATATTAAAAAATAGAAATTATGTCCTAGATTTTAGGATTTTACTTTTTAATATTGTGCTTCAGGATTCTCCTCATAATAAGAAAAATCATTTTCGTTCACATCAAAGTCTTCTTCCGAACTTGAAATGCTGGACTCCTCATTATTATTAATATTTGAATGCTGAGTACAAAATCCAGGCATGCTATTATTAGCAAAATATCCAGTTGCCGTATCAGGACAAGCTCCCTCAACTGCAAGTTTTCCACTGAAAAGACAATATTTACATTCTTTTACATTTGGGTCAAAACTGTATGACTTTGCTGTTTTTCCGTTTAAATATCTAACCATGATTTCTCGCCAAATTCGTTTTGCATAAGCAGTTTCTCGTATTCTTTTAGGAGAATCATAGCCTGTCCAAATTCCGGCTACAGCCTGTGGAGTAAGTCCTACGAACCAGCTATCCTTATCATCATTTGTAGTGCCTGTTTTCCCTACAACTTCCCAATTTTCTATATCAGCACCTTTTCCTGTTCCTGCAACGATAACCTGTCTTAAAAGTCTATTCATAACCGTTGCCGTTTGTGAATTTATTGCTCTTGTGCCGATTTTATCGCGATTATCCAAAAGTACCTTTCCATTACGATCCAAAACATAAAAATAAGTATAAGGCTTATTATATATTCCTCCGTTACCAAATATCTGAAATGCAGCTGTCATCTCTCTAACCGTAACTCCACCATGTAATCCGCCCAAAGCCAGAGCTCCTCCAGAAGTTCTGTCTTCTGCATCCAAATGTTTCAAGCCTAACTTCTGAGTCAAAAATTCAAAACTTTTTTGATATGTAAGCTCTTGAAGAACCTGAGCTGCCGGAGCATTCGCCGATTGTTGTATAGCCCAGACTAAAGGAACTTGTCCCTTATAAGATTTATACCAGTTGTTAGGTCCTGGCTTTCCTTTACCATAAAAATTAGGTAAAGGTTCATCTTTAACGTTAGAGGCATAATTATAAAGGCCAATATCTACAGCTGGCGCATAAACAGAAATTGGTTTTATACAAGATCCAGCTTGACGTTTAGCAAAATTAGCTCTGTCAAATAGCATGTTTCCTGTTTTTTTACTTCTAGAACCAATACTTGCCAAAACTCTGCCATCATAAGCCATCATCACATAACCAAGCTCCAAATTTTTATCGCCAGGCATCAAAGAGTCCGTTGAAATAACAGTTTCTGCCGCAGATTGAGCTTTTTCATCAACTGCACAATATATTTTTAATCCTTGTTTAAATAAAATATCATGTGCAGAAGCTTTGTTTATTTTATACTTTGCTGTTAAATCATCAATAATATCGTTGAACAAAGCCTCTGTATACCAATTTCTTATTGGAATATTTGCCATCTCTTCATTATTATTTCCTTTTGAGAATGTCATATTTTTAGATTCATTTATCGCATCAGCATATTCTTGCTGGGTAATTTTGCCTTGAGAAAGCATTTCAGATAAAACAGTCTCTCTTCGTTCCTGATTATTCTCAGGATGCAAAAGTGGATTATAAGCAGTTGGATTTTGAGTAATCCCTGCAATTGCTGCACATTCAGCAATAGAGCAGTCTTTAATATCCTTATTAAAATATGTATTGGCTGCTGCCTGAACACCTCTGCAACCATTTCCAAAATTAACAACGTTAAGATATGCCTCTAATATTTCATCTTTTGAGAAATCTTTCTCAAAATTTATTGCTCTAAAAATTTCTTTAATTTTTCTTGTTATACTAACTTCATTTTCTTCTGTTAAATTTTTTATAAGTTGTTGCGTAATGGTAGATCCTCCATAACTACCCTTCCCTATCAATAAATTTAACATTGCTCCGATTGTTCTTATCCAGTCTACTCCATTATGATCATAAAATCTTTTATCTTCTATAGCAACTATAGCATCCTTCATATGTTCAGGCATGTTATTAAAATCAACCCAGATTCTATTTTCCGAGCTGTATGCCTTGTTGTACTCTTTAAATTTACCATTTTCGTCCATAACGTAAATCATGCTAGTAAGTTGCAGTTTATTCGCTCTAACATCGTACTCTACTCGATCATCGGCTACGCTAATTATATAACCCATAAATATCATAATAAAAAGAAGCACATTAATTAAAAATATAATTCCAATTGCGTTCAAGCTCTTGATTAATAAACTTTTTTCTCCCGTTAATTTTTTAAAATTCAAATTATATTTAATTATATTTTTTTTCCTCATTAAAAAACTCCTGATTTATAGTTCAAAGCAAAACAAAAACTTCTAAAAATAAGTATAATATTTAAAAATTCTCAAATAATAGCAATAAGATCCATTTATTCATTCAAATGTTTAAGGTGATATTTTATGAAAAAATTTGTTATTGGAGCTTATTGTTTTGTAATATTATGTGTAATAATATCATTTGTAGCAATTCCAATAGTAGACAAAAATTCCACATCTTCACAAGAAATAAAAACAGAAAGCTCACCTGATAATAGTTTATCATACATTGTAAAAGACTTCAACGGCAATATAGCTGTCTTTGAAGAAAATTCTTCAACACCATTTAAAGTAACAGATGTAAGCACAAATACTCTACCAAAAGTAGATCAAAAAAAATTAATCGAGGGCATAGTAGTTAAAAGTCAAGCTGAACTTAATACATTATTAGAAGATCTTTGCAGTTAAAAAATTCAAACAAAATACTGTAAGCAAAAATGCTTACAGTATAAATAACAGTTATAAGCTACTACCAAAAAAACTGCCACCAATAGGGAATACATTTCCTAGAAACACTGAACTATCTCCAGACATGTAAGGCTGTGCGGATGGGGCTGGAGTCGGTATTGGAGTAGGCAAATCATGACCTTCATTTTTTTGAGAAGAACCTCTAAAAAAATTTAAAAATGGATCCCACAAAGATCGTTTTGAGTTTTCATTTTCAATTGGCTTTCCCATATTTGTGCTGTTTTGATTAAAAATAGGCAAACTTGCAACAAAATCTTTTAAGGACGTAAAGCCAGTTGAGAATATACCAGTTAAATTGCCACTAAGAATTTTCAATTTATTCCATGCAAATCTTGCTCCCAAAGTTAGCACTGCTACTTTAATCAAAAACATAATAATTTTTATCCAAGAACTTCCTCCACTAAAAGCTCTAGCACTAGAGTGACTCTCACTTTTATTATTTATAACTATTGTTGGGGTCTCATCACCTTGTAAAATAACCTTTTCTCCATTATTTTGTTTAATAATAGAAATAGGCTTTTGATTTTGTGCTGAATTAATAGAACTTCTATCATTCCATGCTGTACGAGCATAGCTACATTGACTTGTTGTTATAAAAAGCAATGAGGTTGACAAGAAAATTGATAACAACTTTTTCATTTAAACCTCTCCTAAAAATACAAAATTCTTATTTTTATTTTAGCATATTTCTTCATATTTATTTTTCTTTTTTAGCAAAATAAATTTTTTCTCCATTAAGAACAATTTTCTATAAATTTCTCCAGAAAACAACAGCAGTTTACACAAATATTTAATATAAAAATTATCATTTAAAGCTAAAATTAATTGCAATTGTCCACTAATTTTTTAGACAGATTTTTATAAAATATTTGTCTATCAAACGTAACAATATCAATTTTTTTGAGTGCAGAAGCTATATTTATTTCATCAAAACTAGATAAATCTAGCTTATTAACTCCATCAATATTTAAAAACGCTCTATCATTATTCTTTAATTTAATCTTAACAGTCATCAAATCTTTTCCAGAAAGTACTACGGGTCTTGCAAATAAGGAATGTGCACAAATTGGCGTCAATAAAATACAATCCACACTAGGATCGATTATAGGACCCCCTGCAGATAACGAATAAGCAGTAGAACCTGTAGAACTTGCAATAATTAATCCATCAGCACGATAACTACAAAATTTATTTTCTTGCCAAAATACCGATATATCAATAATTTTAGTGCATTCTCCCTTAAAAATTACCGCGTCATTAATTGCCAAAAAAACTTTTTTATTGTTCCCTTTACAAACAGTAACTTCAAGCAACGATCTTTTTTGAACAAAGTATTTTCCAGCAACTAAAAATTCTAATTTATCCAACTCATCTTTTTCTATTTCTGTAATAAAGCCTAATCTTCCAAAATTTATTCCTAAAATTGGCTTCGAAGCTCTAGCTGCATACTTTGCAAAATGGATAAACGTTCCGTCTCCACCAATAGTTAAAACTACATCGCAATTTTCTACAAGTTCATTTATATTTTTGTCAAAAAAAGAATTATTAAATAGCTTGGCATCGTAATTTTCTTTAACTAAAACTTTAGTACCTAAACTTTTAAGTTTAGTTATTACTTTTTTTGTATAATCAAAAATTCCTTTTTGGGTAGGATTCAAAAAAATCGCCACTGTCATTGTAGTAATCATCCTAAAAAAATTTATTTATCTAGTTCTTCATGAGAAATATTTATTAATTTTTCTACATCTATTCTTGATAAATTCTGGCCTTTATTAGATTTTCTCAAATATAAAAGATATTCAATGTTTCCCTTTGGACCTTTTATTGGTGAAAAATCTAGGCCCAAAACATCAAATCCATTGTTTAAAACAAAACTACAAATATCTCCAACAACGCTCTCATGCACTTTTTTAGATTTAACCACACCATTTTTCCCAACATATTCTTTACCTGCTTCAAACTGAGGTTTTATCAAACAAACAGCTTCAGCTTTTTCTGTTAAGAAACTTCTTACCACAGGTAAAACTAGTTTTAAAGATATAAATGAGACATCCACACTAAAAAAGTCCAAATAATCCAAAATAAGCTTTTCATCAATATATCTTATATTAGTTCTCTCCAAATTAACTACTCTTGGGTCATTTCGCAACTTCCACGCCAATTGTCCGTATCCGACATCTACAGAATAAACTTTTTCAGCTCCATTTTGTAGCATACAGTCGGTAAATCCGCCAGTAGATGCACCTATATCCATAGTAATTTTTTCATTTAAATTTATGTTAAAACTCCGTATTGCTCTTTCTAATTTTAAGCCTCCACGACTCACATAAGTTAATTTGGGAGCACGAAGTTCTATATTTGAATCAATTTTAAATAAAGTTCCCGGCTTGTCTGCTTTTTGATTTTGCACATAAACTCTTCCAGACATAATCATCGCTCGAGCTTTTTCTCTACTTTGAGTCAAACCTCTTTCAAACACTAAAATATCCAATCTTCTTTTCTCTGTCAAAGCTAACCTACCTTTTCAATAATAATTTTCTCCATCCCATTAGCATCAAGGTTTAATTTCTGCAAGGATGCCATGACTTCAGCCTGTGGAACAAATTTGTCTTCTATAGCCGTCAAATAAAAATTTCCTTTAAAACTAACGCAGCCAAGTTCATAATTAAAGCTTTCTCCCACTCCACCGGTTAGTATACTTTCCTCAAAGAAAAATACATTTTTAAACTTTTTTGCAAACAAAACTGATTTTTTTTCAATAGGTTTAATTTTGTTCAACTTTAAAATACAAACATTTATTCCCTTTAATTCTAGATTTTCTTTTGCTAAGCAGGCCTGAGAAAACAGTCTTCCATAAGTTACAATAACACTTTCACAATTTAAAAAGTTCCCATAAACATCAAAAGGCTTGTCGCTACAAATAAAATCTGTAGGCTTGTACATTTCAGATCCTCTAGGATACCTAACAGCAGTTACATTTTCAGATTCATAGATAGCTTTCTTCAACATTATTCCAACTTCATCGAAAAAGCTTGCAGAATATATTTTTACATTCGGAATAGAATTCAAAAAAGATACATCAAAAATTCCTTGATGAGTTTCTCCATCTTCGCCAACGATTCCAGCCCGATCAATCGCCAACACAACTTTTAATTTTTGTAATGCCGCATCGTGAATTATCTGATCATAACTTCGTTGCAAAAATGTAGAATACACAGCAAACACAGGCAGCATTCCGCCAGCTGCAAGCCCCCCAGCAAATGTTACAGCATGACCTTCCGCAATTCCCACATCAAAAAATCTATCTTTAAATTTTTTGCTAAATTCAGAAAGGCCAGTTCCCATTTTCATTGCAGCAGTGATAGCACAAATCCGACTATCATTTTCGGCAATCTTACAAAGCTCTGATCCAAATTTAGAAGAAAAATCCCCTGCAGAGTTTCCGTATTTTCCTGTTTTTATATCAAATCTAGAGATTCCATGAAAAATTTTAGGGTCCTTCTCTGCAAAAGAATAGCCCCGCCCCTTCACAGTCTTTACATGTACTAGAACCGGGCGATCTTTACTTTTAGCAACTTGTAAAACTTTTATAAGCTCACTCAAATTATGACCATCCACCGGCCCATAATACATAAATCCCAAGCTTTCAAAAACAGTTCCATTATAAACCAAAGATTTTACAGTTGAAGTCGATTTTAAAATTAGTTTTCTAGCGGCATTGCCCAAAACAGGAATATTACTTAAAACCTTGTCAACAGTACTTTTAGTCCTTAAATACAAGCTACGTGTTCGAATAGTAGAAAGGTATCTTGCCATCGACCCTACATTTGTAGAAATAGACATTTTGTTATCATTAAGTACAACAATAAAATTTTTTTTATAAGCACCAGCATTATTTATGCCCTCATAGGCAAGACCGCCAGATAGTGCTCCATCTCCAATTACAGCAACAACCTTACCTTGGCCATTTTTCAAATTTTTTGCATTCAAAAGGCCAAAAGCAGCAGAAATAGAAGTACTTGCGTGCCCCGAACTAAAAGGATCAAAGATACTTTCATTTTTCCGGGTAAACCCAGCAATTCCGCCTTCTTTTCGTATACTATCCAACTGGTCCAATCGTCCAGTTAAAATTTTATGAGTATAACTCTGATGTCCCACGTCCCAAACCAATTGATCCTGTGGACAATCAAATACCCTATGTAAAGCAACTGTCAATTCAACAGCTCCCAAATTTGATGCCAAGTGACCACCATTTTTAGAAACAACTTCTATTATTTTTTTTCTTATTTCAAGACACAATTTATCTAAATCTTCGATAGATAGTTTTTTAATATCTTTAGGTGAATTAATTGAATTTAAAATACAATCATCAACCATTTTAACCAGCCTTTTTTCAAGATAAGTTTATTATATCACGAACTAACATTAACAATCAAATTACTTATCTCGTTTAGATAATTGCCATGCTAGATTCTCGAAGAAATTTCTGTTATCTCCAAAAACGTTTAAAGATTTTATAGCTTCTTGTGTTAATTTTTTTACTATTTCTTTAGACTTTCTAGTTTCTAAAATAGACGCATAAGATAATTTTCTTTTTTCTATTTTTTTATCCTTAGAATCGCCATCCAAAACATCGTCCATAATTTGAAAAGCCAAACCAATTGACTCAGCATACTCTGCAGCCGCTTCAATCTGAACTTTGCTAGCATTAGCAGCAATACATCCAATTTTAGATGCAGCAACAATAAGCGCTCCTGTTTTTAAGTTATGAATTTCATTTAATTTAGAACAATTTACATTCTTCTCAGAATTTTCTAAATCAGCAACCTGACCTCCAATCATTCCATAAAATCCGATATTTCGTGCTAGGCAACTAGCAGCATCAATTGTTATTTTTGCTCCCACAAGATTGGTTGTTTCATTACATAAAATTATCTCAAAGGCTCTTGTCAAAAGTGCATCTCCTGCTAAAAGTGCAGTAGCCTCTCCAAATTTTACATGGTTCGAAGGGATGCCTCGTCTCAGATCATCGTTATCCATACACGGCAGATCATCGTGAATCAAAGAATAAGAGTGTATCATTTCTATAGCACAGGCAAAAGGTAAAGCATTGTTCAAGTCTCCACCACAGGCCTCACAAAATGCTAATGTTAAAACAGGACGAATTCGCTTTCCACCTGCTAACAACGTATATTTCATCGCATCGGCTAACGTTTTTTGCAAACCTTCACTTTTAGGCAAATATTTAAACAAATTCTCATTTATCAACTCAACATACTCAGAAAAGTTATGCATCTACATCCTCCGAATTCTTGTTATCAAGAGATAAATTTACCTTAGACAAATCCGTTATTTTTTGTTCTGCATTATCAAGAACCTCATAACAAAATTTAGCTATTTTTGTACCATCCTCAAATAATTTTAAAGAATCTTCTAACGATTCTGCACCATTTTCGAGTTTAGCAACAATCTCCTGCAATTTTTTAAACTCTACTTCAAAAGATTTATTTTTTGGCATACTTAAAACCTCCAAGACTTACATTTCTTACATTGCAATTAATTTCTCCATCCGAAACAATAACTTTAATTTTTTCATTCTTCTTGACGCTATCTATTTTATTTATTATCATCCCGCTGTCATTAATAGCAACACAGTATCCGGAACTAATTAATTTTAAAGGACTAAGAGCATCAAGTTTGCCAACAGACAACAAGAATTTTTCTTTACTTTTTGAAATTCTGTCTTTAAATGTCGAATTCAAAATTCCCCACAAAACATCTATCTTTAATTTCCTGTCAGAAAAAATCTTATGTGGACTACTTAATGCACCTACTTTAGTAAGATTATCTAACTTTTTTTTATAATCGCCGATTCTGCACAACATCAAAGAATTTATGTAAGAAGTTAAATATTCTATATCAAAAATAAGTTTTTTCATGTCCGGAACAACAAGCTCGGCTGCAGCCGATGGAGTAGGAGCTCTTAAGTCTGCAACAAAATCGCATATAGTAAAATCCGTCTCATGTCCAACTGCAGAAATTGTTGGAATCTTCGATCTGGATATAGTTCTTGCTAAATTTTCATCATTAAAAGCCAATAAATCTTCGATAGAACCCCCTCCTCTGGCAATAATTAAAACGTCACACAAATTATTTTCGTTAAAGGTATTTATTGCTCGTATTATTTGTCCTGCAGCAGTTTCTCCTTGCACTAAAACTGGCATAAAAACTATCTCAGCTAAAGGGAACCGTCTCTTCATAATACTTTGAATATCCCAAAACACAGCACCTGTTTCAGATGTGATAACTCCAACTTTTTTAGGGTATTTAGGCAACAGTCTTTTTTTTTCATCACTAAATAAACCCTCTTTAGCCAGCTTATCCTTTAATTGTTCAAAAGCTAAATTTAGTGCTCCCACACCATCTGGTTGCATATCTTCAACATAAACCTGATAAACTCCAGAAGCTTCATAAACAGCAACTCTGCCACGTACAATAACCTTCATACCATTTTTAGGAGAAAATTTTGTTCGTCTAGCAAAACAGGCAAACATCACAGCCCTAACAACACTTTTACTATCTTTTAAAGAAAAATAAAAATGTCCAGATTGATAATGATTAGTAAAATTCGAAATCTCACCGGTCAAAAATATATTTTCCAGATTCTGATCTGAATCAATCAAAGATCTCACATAAAAATTTAATTGTGAAACGGTAATTACATTAACATTCATTATATCCTCCTGCCTTTATTGCTGCCAACACAGCTACCCCCACTGCATTATCCGAAGAAAAAGTTGGTTCTGCAAAAATTGGATTAAATCGGTTTTTAAGTCGATTTTTTATTATAGAATTCGACATAACTCCCCCAGCAAATAATAGCGGCACCTGGCCAATTTCGTACAATAATTTTTCGCACATTTTCTCAATAGTAGTTGCAACATAATCAATACAAAATTTAGCAATTAGCTCAGCACTTTTATTATCTTCTTTCATTTTTTTACACAGATTTTCAGCTCCAGATAGACAGCAATCAAAGTTTTTCAAACTAGCTCTAATTTTAAATTCATTATCACATTCCTTAGCCAAATTTTCTAGCTCTGCTCCCGCCGGGAAATTCTTTCCAAGCATAACACCGATTCTATCAATAAGCTGACCAGCATTTATATCTAAAGTTTTCGCCACAATCTGCTTTTTCATAATTTTTTCTTTGCATGGGCTAACTAGCAAAACCTCAGTGGTCCCTCCTGAAACATGAAAAGTCAAAAACTTTTGCCTTAATAAATCAAGTCTTTTTGCCGAATAAAGTGCTGCAGCTATATGTCCATCCTGATGAGAGAATTCATAGCAAGGAACATTCAAAATTTGAGATATCACTTTTGCAAAAGAAGTTCCCACAACAAAGCATGGCATATACGAGCCAAATTCGTCACGAGGTTTAGACGATACTCCAACAGCAATCGGCAAAGAAGTTAATTCTTCTTTTATTTTATTAAAAAGCTCCGGAAAGATCTTAACATGATTAAAAACTGCATCATTTTGACGCAATCCTCTTTCTCCTTTTTTTACCGGTAACAATTTTTTATACTGTTTTACGTTCCCATTCAAAAAATAGATAGCTACCGAAGTTGTATAATTACTTGTGTCGATTCCTAAAAAGCTACCCATTACTTTTCTCCAGACTTCTACTAATTCCGCCTAAAACACCATTTATAAACGAAGATTCTTTTTCTGTACCATATTTTTTAGAAAGTTCAACTGCCTCATTAATAGCAACATTTGTAGGCACTTCATCACGAAAAATCATTTCATATATAGCCAATCTCAATATTGTCAATGCAACTTTCGACAATCTATCTTTGCACCATCTTAAAGAAGCATCGCCGATCAATTTATCTATGTATGGAATTTTCCCAATAATTTCTGAGAAATATTCCTCAACAAATCCGTTTAAATCTTCTGGCGACAAACATTCATTTAAAAATTTAATCTCTTTAATTTCATCTAGAGAGTAACTATTAAATGCATTTTCAAATAGCAATAAAAAGACTAATTCCCGTTTTTTACGTCTATTCAACAAGGATAAAACCTCCAAAAAAATAAGAAAACCCTCTACTAAAAACAAGCAAAGGGTAAAATAAGCAAATTTAATAGATATTTACAAGGATCAATTACTGTTTTTTAGTTTACAATTAAATTATATCACAAAGAGAAAAAGATTCAATACTATTTTGCTTCAACAATTTTTATTTTTTCTGGAGCAATTCCACCTTGGCCGGATATTATATCTTTTATTGTAACGGCCAAACTCTCGCTCATACTTTCTCCACCTCCAACTACTACACTGCATTCATCATTTTGAATAAAAGCCAAGCAATCCGTAACACCTTTTGCTTTTATTAAATTTTCTATGTTAGCTTCTTGTTCTATATTTTTAGCCAAATCTGAGGCCTTTTTTATTGCATCCGATTTAGCTTGCTCTGATGAATTAGCGTCTTCTAATATTTCTTTTATCATTTCAGTCGCCTCATCTCTAGCTTTTTGTCTAGTAGTTTTAGCCTTAGAAAAATACTCCGAAGAATTCTTTGGTTCTTCAATTTTTTCTTCAGACTGCTCTACAGAATTGTTATTAACAAATTGTGCTTCACCCAGCTCTTTTGTAGACATTATAGAGCTCTCATCTATTAAATCTTGACTAGAAGAAAATTGCCAATTAAGATAAACCGCCGTACCTAAAGCTAAAATTAATGCTGCCAAAATAACTTGTTTTTTTCTAAACTTCATAATATTCATCCTCCTGAAATTTTGATAATTTATTTTGTAACGTAAACTCTTTTTGAAGTAATATTTAAAGCAGTTTTTATTGCATTTGATATTTTTTGTTGAACATCCGGATTATCTCCGCCATCACAAACAACAACAACCCCTTTTATTGTTGGCTGTATTTGTGTTACCGACAATGCCCGCTCTGTGCCATCTGCATCTTTTATTGTTATGTATTTTTTTTCACAGTCATCACTCTCCCTTTTTTTGCTCAGCTGTCCATCGGTTTTATCTTCTGTTGCTTCTTTATTTTTCTTCTCCTCCGTAGCATAAACTGTTTCTGCAGAATTTTCGAGTGTTACTAAAACTCTTGTATTACCAGCACCTTTTATATTAGATACCAAATCTTTCAAGTCATTCTCAAGCTTAAGAACATATTCTTGAGTGCTGTCGCTAGTTTGCAATGTTTTTGATTTTTTAGCTTTATTGGGTTTAAAAAATCCTGATAAAAATATTAAAATTATTCCAAATACCCCGATAAAAACTATAATTTTTATAAACTTATCTTTTATTAAAAACTCTTTAACTTTTTTTATTTTATCGTCTGTTATCATTAATATTCTATTCACTCCCAACGACAACATCTACTTTTAAATTTAGAACCTTTTCAAGTTCATTTTTTATAATATCTTTTTTATTTTTATCACCTTCCGATAAATAAACCTCTATATTTTTAATTGATATGCAGTTATTATTATCAGTATCCATAATTACGTTAATTTTTTCTGGTTTAACATTTTTTCTCTTTAAAAGATTTTTTATGTTTGATTTTAAATTTACTTCTGAACTTGTTTTCATTTGATTTTCTATAATATTTTTTAATTTATTTTCTTCTTTGACAAAAACTTTTTCATTTTTACTATTAAATTTCATGCTAGATGAGAGGGCTTTTAAAGGCATTAATAAAGAACATAATATAAATATACCTAAAACTACTTTAAATATTTTTTCTATTTTCCCTCTAGGAAGAATCATTTCAAACAAAGTAGAAATAATAGATAAAATACAAATAAGCAAAGTCCACGACTTAACAGCTGTCAAATTGCACCACCACCTATGTTCAAAACTACGACTGTAGATACTATTAAAACCGTCATGATGCAAAGAATTACCGCCATTATAATACTCACAACTTTTCCTATATTTTTAAGCAGCATTGAAATATTAGCAAGCTCAAAAATATCACTCGTAGCCATGCATATATTCGTAGCCAACAGCCATATTACACATTCAATAATAACCGGCAAGAAAATAAAACCTGTAGCAATAATAAAAAATGCACCTACTCCAGATTTCAAAATCTTAATGCAACCCTGTACTGTTAAAAATGCATCACCTAGCGCGCTTCCCACTATTGGAACAAAACTGCTCAAAACAAACTTCATAGTTTTGCTATTCGCACTATCAACTGCAACACCAATTAAGCTTTTAGTTGTTAAAAGTCCAGAAAATATCGCCATAATAAAACCTAAAAACCACTTAATGATCTTTGCAAAAAGCTCACAAACTCCAGCGAAATTAAATCTTGTAGAAATTGAACAAACTATGCTTAACGCAAAAAATATATTCAAAGCAGGTACTAAAAAGTTTGTAGACAATTGAGTTATAATGTTGCTCAAAGTAAGCATTATTGAACTAAATGCTGCAGATGAAAAAGCCTGGCCCGATACAAGCATAATTCCAAACATAATAGGTATGTAGCAAAGAAGAAATGCCGAAGAAGCTTTTACTATTGACGCAGATCTTTCTACAAAGCAAACAATTGGACTTATAATTATCATACAAATGCAAACATTGCTTATTAAAGCTAGCACTGTTGCTATAGACTTTTCTCCCAGAGAAATTTTAAATGCGCTAAAAATTGCATTCAAAAGGATAACAGCCAAAATCATACTAACTGATTTTAGTGCCCCAGGGAGTTTCTTTTTTGTCGTATCTAAAATATTTTTTAATATTGATTCTGGATTTATATCCATAATTTGATTAAAATCTGGTTTATTTATTCCAATACTATCAAAAGATTTTTTAACTTCACCAGGTAACTCATTAAAAAGTTTGTCTGCGCCACTATTATTATATTGTTCTTCATAGATTTTTTCGTCATACGCTACGGCGCTTGCTGCTGAAACAACTCTGCTAATAGAAACAATTAAAATAAATGAGAATAAAACAGCAACCAATATTTTTTTCACATCAATCCCCCAAAAGCTTCGAAACAATTTTTATAACCTCTTCAAATAACGGCAAAGCTAAACCTATTATTAAAATTTTTCCTGCAAGTTCTATTTTTGCAGCAAGCGCACTTTCGCCCGCATCATTGCAAGAATCCGATGCAAATTGGACTAAAAAGCATATTCCTAAAGCTTTAAAAAGAGTCTTTGCATGTTCGTACGAAACTCCACTTGTTGCGATTAAGTCTTTTATTTTTTGAACCGAAGGTGCAACCTCATACAACATTACGCTTAATATAAATATTCCTGCGATAATGCTTATAAAAATAGAGTACTCCGGATTATATTTTTTTATCATAACAGAAAGCGTCGCAGCGAGCATTGCAACTACAATTAAACCTATCAAATTCATAATTCTTACAATCCAAAAATCGATTTTATTGTTCTAAACAGAACTTCAATTTCCTTTACAATCATCATTAAAACCACAATAAGACCTGCTAGTGTTGTCATCATAGCTTGTTCTTCTCGTCCTGAGCGTATAAGAACTTGATTGAGCACTGCTACGATTATTCCTATTGCAGCTATTTTAAAAATTAAATCAATGTCCATTATTTTACATCAAAGCTAGCTATCAGGCCTTGACTCCTCCATTTCTAAAATTTATTAACGTCATTTTTTATTTACAAAAGAATTATTGTAATACAAATTCCAAAAGAAGAGCTTAACATAAAATAAAGTTTACTTTTTTTATTTTTTTCTTCTTTAGCCACCTCTAAAATGGAGTTTATTAAACTTTTATTTAACTTACAAAGAGATATTTGCCCCATTACATCTGTTGTACCAAGAGTAGCTCCAAATTCACAAATAGTTTTTTTATCCTGTATAGTTAACCCAAAAGAGGAAGGAATTTTATATACAGCTTTTTCCCAAGCTTTTGAAAAGTTTCTATCATAAGTTAAATTTTGCTTAACCATATGTATAAACTTTACAAAATCACTATCATTTTCATAATTATTAATTATGTTCTCTAAAATCTTATGAGCATATCGTATCTCTGTTTCAACATATTCTATAAAACGTACATACTGCTGCAAAAAAGATACACGCAGATATAATCTATGCGATATCACAAACCCCATCGCTGTTGACGATAGTATTAACAAGAGTGAACCGATTAACTTTGTCAAACTTTTCACCTACTCTATAAATTTGAGAGATTTGTCCTGGATTATTTCTTCCAAACATCATAGCAATAACGTCAAAAGCTTCTGTTCTCAAAATATCTACGCACTGCTTCCTTTTTGAAAAATCCTCTATACTTCCAGAATGTATACTAACAATAAGTTTTACACCAGCATGGACCGCTTCTTTTATTGACAAAATATCCTTTTCTGTTCCAATCTCGTCGCATACAATAACTTCTGGAGATAATGTTCTAATCGCCTGCATTAGTCCTTCTGATTTTGGGTAGCCATTCAAAATATCGCAAAAACCTAAATCATTTTGTGCTAGACCTGCATACGTCCCCGAAAACTCGTTTCTTTCATCAACAACACTTACTTTTTTTCCAATAACAGATAACTTTCTTGCAAGTTCTCTCAAAACAGTAGTCTTTCCGCTAGCCGGCATTCCTGCTAAAATGATTCCATTAAAGTTGTAATTTATATTGCTTAGCAATTCATCTGCAGAATTTTTTATTTGTCTTGCAATTCTAATGCTTAGTGTAGAAATATCTTTAAGATTTATTATTCGATCGTTTTCTAATACAGCTGTTCCACATAGTCCTACTCGATGACCGCCTTTTAGCGTTAAAAAACCATTTTTTATTTCATTTATATAGCTGTAAATAGAATTCTGACACATTAAATTTAAACTTTCTTTTATTTCATTTGATGATGCTATTTTTAATGGTAAGTTAAGGTTACGTGTTAATTTGCCATCGTTTCGTAAAAATAAATAATCGTTCGTACACATAAAAATTATCGGTTTATCTACTCTTATACAAATTTCTCTAACGTTTTTCTGAATTTCTTCTGGCACATCTTTTAAAGTTTTATACAATCCCGTGCTCAATGATTTTATTACCTGAAAATATTTTTCATCCATAGCTTTGTCCTCCTTTGTTTTAATAATATGGACAACTCTATATTTTTAGAACTTAAAAATATTAAACAACAAAAAAAACTAACATCATAAATGTCAGCTTTTAAGATATAGATAACATCACAATTATTTATAAAATAACCTGAATTTTTTATTTTTACTTTATTGAATGATTTAACTTATATTAACATAAATTTTAATAAAAGCTATTCCAGAGCGGGGGCCAAAATTTGAACAGATTTTTTGAAAGCGTAGAAAAAATAAATAGCATCATAAATTCAGTCGTATGGAGTCCTGTTATACTTGCGTTAATCATATTTGTAGGGATACAATTTAGCATCCGACTAAAATTTTTTCAAATTTCACATTGTAAATTATGGTTAAAACAAACTTTTGGAACCATTTTAAAACCAAAAAATTCAAAAAACAAAAAAAAAGGAATAACCTCACTTCAAGCTGTAAGTACCGCACTTGCCAGTGCTATAGGAACAGGTAATATAGTAGGAGTGGCAACAGCGATTACTTTAGGTGGTGCCGGAGCTGTTTTTTGGATGTGGGTATCGGCCTTTTTAGGAATGATGACAATTTTCGCAGAAAATGTTCTAGGAGTAAAATATAGAAAAACCAGTAAAAACGGAGAAAATCTTGGCGGACCAATGTATTACATAGAATACGGATTAAAGCAAAAATGGTTAGCTTATATTTTTGCTTTTGCATGTATTCTAGCCTCATTTGGGATCGGAAATATGACGCAGGCAAATTCCATTTCAGCCTCTTTGAAAAAAAGCTTTAATTTCCCTCCAGCAATAACAGGAATTATAATAGCAACTCTTATAAGTTTTATCATTTTAGGTGGAGTTAATAGAATTGCTAAAGTTAGTGAAAAAATCGTACCGTTTATGGCTTTATTTTATATTTTAGGTGGATTAATTGTAATATTTTCTCATATAAATAATTTTCCAAAAGCAATGTTAAACATATTGTCGGGGGCTTTTAATTTAAAATCAGCAGCCAGCGGAGTCGGAGGATTTACCCTAGCAAATACAATTAAATATGGAATTTCTAGAGGAATTTTTTCAAATGAAGCTGGATTAGGTAGTTCTCCTATTGTACATTCGGCAAGCCACGAAAGCGAACCTGTTGTTCAAGGGATGTGGGGAATTTTTCAGGTTTTTGTAGATACAATTTTAGTCTGTAGTGTAACTGCATTTTGCATATTAACTTCAGGAGTCTTGCCAGAAGAAAAAGACGGTGCTCTGTTAAGTATCCAGGCTTTTAACACTACTTTTGGTAACACTGGAGAAATTTTTGTAACAATATCAATAACATTATTTGCTTTTGCCACAATTGTAGGTTGGTCTTATTACGGAGAAAAAAGCGTAGAATATTTATACGGCAAACAAAATGTTCTGATTTATAAATCTCTGTGTATAATTTTTGCTTTATTTGGTTCTGTAATGAAACTTGATCTTGTTTGGAGCATTTCAGACACATTTAATGGTTTGATGGCTATTCCAAATTTAATTGCACTATTATTTTTGTCTAATCAAGTTATAAGTGAGACAAAAAAATATTTAAATAACAAAAAAAAGGTTTGATTTATATATGTATATAAATTTAAAAATAAAAAGGCTAGTATTTTTCATAATTATATCTATATTTATATCTTTATTTTTTGTTACACTACTTTTAAGCAAAGACATAATTTTTTCTGTCGTCTCAGAATCAACAGATTACATAAAGGTTCCTATCCTTATGTACCATTCTATACTAAAGACAAGTAAATCAAGAGGCAAATTTATTATTTCTCCAAGCACATTTGAAGAAGATTTAAAATACATAAAAGATAATGGGTATACAACAATAGTAATGCAAGATTTAATTGATTATGTTTATGAAAACAAGGATCTTCCAGAGAAACCTATAATGTTAACTTTTGATGATGGATATTATAACAATTATTTATATGCCTTTCCGCTTTTAAAAGAATACAATTGTAAAATAGTTCTATCTCCAATAGGAAAACAATGCGATACATACAGTGAAAATAAAGATAAAAATCCCAATTATGCGCATTGCTCTTGGGATGATCTAAAAGAAATGAAAAATTCTGGATTGGTAGAAATACAAAATCATTCCTACAATATGCATACTATAACTAAAAATAGACGTGGTTGTAAAAAAAATAAAAATGAAAGTTTAGAACATTATCAAAATGCCCTCTGTAACGATATAAATCTAATGCAGAGTAAAGTTGAAGATATGTTAGATATAGCTCCAACAACTTTTGTATTTCCATTTGGAGCTGTAAGCAATTGTTCTTTAGATATTTTGCATCAATTAGGATTTAAAGCCACCTTAAGTTGTGAAGGAAAAATAAATAAATTAACTAAAAATCCAGAAAGTTTATATGGCCTTTATCGCATTTTGCGCCCACCTAATATTTCTAGTGATAAATTTTTCAAAAGTAAAATCGAAAAATAAATATTTTTTACAAATAAAAATTAAGACTCACGAACTTTTCTTAAACAAAAATTCAGAGTTTACATTAAAGATTATTGACACACCCCAAAAAATAAAATATAATACTAAAGTAAATGCGAGTGTGCTGGAACTGGCAGACAGGCACGTTTGAGGGGCGTGTGTCCATCGACGTACGGGTTCAAGTCCCGTCACTCGCACCAGTAGCGGCAGGAGGTTTGGCAGCAGCTGGCCCTGAGGCTATAGCTGGGTTACAAGAAGTATTAGGTGGTGCTTTTTCAACCGCTGTAGGAGCTATTCAATTACCTGGAGAAGCCGCCGTTGCAGCCACGCTTGGAGGCGTTGACGAAGCTGCGGCGGCCGCTGCTGATGCTGCCGTCGCATCAGGCGGTGTAGGAGCTCTTATGTCTACTTTTGTTGTACCTGTACTTATAGCAGCTGGTGCGGGCGCTGGTGTTATGTAATATATAATAAATAGGGGGATATAATGAATGAATACTGTTTTAAGTAAAAATTTTATAAAAATGCTGAAAAACATTATCAATGTTTGGTCGGTAATTGTTGCAATAGCCTCTTTGTCAACTATCTTTGTATTCGTCTATAACGGAGGCTACAATCATCCTATTGTTTTCTTTGCCTGCATATTTGCAATTACCTCTTATATAAATGTATTTAAATTTTACAAAATGATATATTTCAACAGTCAAATCAACTTATTGCAACTAAAAGTTTGGGCCATCCTTCTTGTTAGAGGAATTTTCATTTCTTGCGTATTTTTATCTTTTTATGCTATGAATATTTTTGCAATCGCTCCATTTGGATACATATAAGTCTTGTTGCCTGTGAATTTCTCAATTTTTACCATAATCTTTCCCTCGTATTATATAAGTGTAGTATTTATAGACCGCTCTCCAGCAGAATGCTACAATATTTCAGGGTGCTGTGGATTGGTTATCTTTTCCTACCGCAAAG
This sequence comes from uncultured Clostridia bacterium, assembly GCA_944384705.1. Classification (GTDB taxonomy): domain Bacteria; phylum Bacillota; class Clostridia; order Oscillospirales; family Acutalibacteraceae; genus CAG-557. The sequence continues at coordinate 72 of CALWUI010000025.1, read as the reverse complement.
ACGGTTTAATGGAGGCTCCCACCACAGCTTCTTTGTTTGGTTGTTAATCAGTTAGATACCGCCAGACGGTTT
>CALWUI010000024.1 GCA_944384705.1 uncultured Clostridia bacterium | reverse complement strand
TGCCCAAAAAAGACGATGGTGAAAATAAAAATACGTTTCTTACTGCATCACAAGCAAATGAATTGCTAAAACTGTTTAAGGGTCATAGACTACAACCAATAATTTACATGACTTTATATTATGGTTTGCGTCGTGGTGAAGTGATCGGTTTGAAATGGTCTGCAATTGATTTTAAAAATAACAAAGTAAAAATCAGCCACATTGTAACACGGACCTTAACAATTGTCGAAAAAGACCGTCCAAAAACAGTATCAAGCAAAAGAGAATATGGCCTTTTACCTGAAATCAAGGAAATGTTGTTAGATATTAGGCTCAAGCAAAAGCATAATAAAAAGCTTTTCGGCAAGAATTATTGCAATAGCGATTATGTGTTCACTTGGGAAGATGGAAAGCCATATGATCCTGGTTACATAACAAAAGCATTCCAAAAAGTTTTAACAAAAAATAATTTTCCAAAAATGCGATTTCACGATCTGCGGCACAGTTGTGCAAGCATTTTGTACGACAAAGGTTGGGAATTAAAAGACATTCAAACCTGGCTCGGCCATGCAGACATTCAAACGACAGCCAACATTTATACTCACATCAGTAAATCCAGAAAAGAATTCATGGCAAAAGATTTAGAACATACTTTTGCAATGTAAAATTTGTTTTTTGAATGTATTTTAGAAAATTCGTAGAAAAATTCGTAGAAAAACTTATTTTTACACATACTTCAAAAAAATTTAAACTTACAAAACCTAGGAACCAAGCGGCTTTGAAGGTGGAGCTGGAGAAGAGACTTGAACTCTCGACTTCATCATTACGAGTGATGTACTCTACCAACTGAGTTACTCCAGCAAAAATAGACAAAAGTAAATACAACACCATTCATATTTTTTAGTGAATCGTTTTTATTTTTGATAAGTAAATTACATTAATTGAAAGATATTTTTAAGAATTTTAAATACAATTTTTTGACTATAAAGAACAAACAGCTTTAGAAATAGAGCTAGCAACCGATTTTAAATGATCGAGCTATACCTTGCTGATAAAAAATAATTATTTATGGTGACCCGGACGGGAATCGAACCCGTGTTACCGCCGTGAAAGGGCGGTGTCTTAACCGCTTGACCACCGGGCCATAAAGAATATAATAACACACGTATTAGAAAATATAAAAGAACTGAACTATTTTAACAATATACATATTTGATCTGGACTTCAACTTATCTTATAAACGGTACCTGTGGTAGCGGTAATTGGACTTGAACCAATGACGCTTCGGGTATGAACCGAATGCTCTAGCCACCTGAGCTATACCGCCATATAGATTGTAAAAACAGTGAACAAAAAATATTATATTATAAAGAGGCATAAATGTCAACAGTTTTTCCTATATATTTTAGAATAAAATTAGTTTTTCCAGCCGTCGATATTTGAGCGAGAAATAGCGCCTAGGATTTTTAATCTAAGATTTGGGTATTTTTTTTCTAAATTAAATATGAGTTCTTTGGTGGTTTGCCTGTTTGTATTAAAGTCAACTGGACAAGTGCTTTTTACAACTGGCAAATTTTTTTGTTTTACAAATGAATCTATTTTTGCTTCGCTACAAAAAATTAAAGGGCGAATCATATATAGATTTTTTCTAGATAAATATGTTACAGGAGAAAAACACCCGATCCTGCCGCAATCAAATAAATTCATAAAAAAAGTTTCTACGCTGTCTTCTAAATTATGTCCGAGAGCTAATTTATTGCAACCTAATTCTTTAGCCAAATCGTGTAATATACCTCTGCGCATTCTAGCACAAAGACTGCAAGGATTTTTTTCTTTCCTCTCATTAAAAATTAAATCTCCTAATCTAGATCTTTTAATTTTATATTTAATACCCAACCTTGAACACAATCTTTCCACTTCAGAGTAGTCAGTATGTTGGCCATAAAAACAAGGGTCAATAGTTATAGCAACAATTTCAAAAATTTTAGGATAATAAAATTTAATTTGATTCAGTGCATATAAAAGAAACATAGAATCTTTCCCTCCAGAAAGACATACCGCAATTTTATCGTTTTGATCAATCATTTTGTATTTATCTATAGCTGCCCGAACTTTGCCTATTATGTTATGCATTAAAATATCTCCTAATTTATATTTCTTATAAATAAATTATAACACAATTTTTTTAGGCCATAATTCAATTTATTTTTGGCAATTATAATAATATTTTACGTTAATATTTGCATTATATTGCAAAATAATAACGATAATCACAAAATAAAAATAGACATTTTATAAAATATTAATTAAAGATAGTAAACATAATACACAATAAATTCTTTTTATATTAAAAAAAAAATTATATTAATTGTTGCTTTTTTTGAGAAAATGATTTATAATGATTCCATTAGTGGTGAAAAGTGGTGTAAAGTAGTGTTAAGTGGAATAATTTTGCTTGCCTTCAATATGGAGGAACTCTTATGTTGATAGGTGAATATCAGCATAATATAGATTTAAAAGGCAGAGTTGCTGTTCCTGCAAAATTTCGTGACGATTTAGGGCTGCAATTTTACATCACTAAAGGACTTGATAACTGCCTATTTGTTTTACCTAAGGATGAGTGGAATAGGTTAGTTGACAAAATCAAGACATTGCCAATTTCTAAGGCAAGGGGGCTGCAGAGATTTTTCTTTTCTGGTGCAGCGGAGGTTATGCCAGATAAACAGGGAAGGATCTTGATCCCTCAGCAGCTACGAGAGCATGCAAGGCTTGACAAAGAAGTAACTTTTATCGGAACATCAAGCCGAGTAGAAATTTGGAATAGCGCTAAGTGGATAGAGTTTAATTCTGAATTAACTCAAGAAAATATTGCCGAAGCAATGGACATGCTTGATCTGTAGGCAAGGGGTGATTGAAGCCGATGACTTTTTTGCATACACCAGTTTTGCTTCAAGAAGCAATTGAAGGACTTGCAATAAAAAAATCTGGAATTTACATAGATGGTACCGCTGGTGGTGGAGGCCATTCGGAAGCTATTTTAAAAAAATTAGAATCTGGCAGATTGATTTCTATTGATCAAGATCCTGACGCAATAGATTTTTTGCACAAAAAATTATCCGAATATAAAAACTTGGTTCTTGTTCAAGACAACTTTTCTAATATGGCTCAAATTATAAGGGAACTTTCAATCGAAGGTGTGGATGGAATACTTTTGGATATCGGGGTTTCTTCGTATCAATTTGATACGCCTGAGAGAGGTTTTTCTTATAGATACGATTCTCCTTTGGATATGAGAATGAGCAAAATTGGAATGAGTGCAGCGGATTTAATCAATAAATTGCCTTTGGCAGATCTTGAAAAGATTATAAAAAATTATGGCGAAGAAATTTTCTATAAAAGGATTGCAGTTGCAATAGTTAGAGCAAGAGAAATATTACCGATCAAAACTACAGGACAATTAGTGAATGTGATAAAATCAGCAATCCCTGCTAAGTTTAAACGAGATGGTGGCCATCCGGCTAAGAAAACTTTTCAGGCACTTAGAATTGCTGTAAATAAAGAACTAGAAGTTTTGCAAAAAGGTTTAGATTCTGCATTTTCAATATTAAATCGTGGTGGAAGGTTGGTTGTTGTTACTTTTCATTCTTTAGAAGACAGAATTGTAAAAAAAAAGATGGCAAGTTGGTGCGAGGGCTGCACATGCCCGCCTGAATTTCCTGTTTGTATATGCAACAAAAAGCCCATTGCAAAATTAGTTAACAAAAAAGCAATAAAACCTTCGGCTCAAGAGTTAAATGAAAACCCTAGAAGTAGAAGTGCAAAGCTTAGAATTTGCGAAAAGCTGTAGTCGTTAAAAAGGAGAGTTGATAAAATGACGTTAAAAGAAAAAAATTTGGCCTATGATATGTCTTTATTCGAAGAACGTAAATATATCGACGAGAAAAAAGATAATATTTTAATTTTGCCAAAGAAAAAAGTAAAAATAAATAGAAAAAATAAATTAAGTACGATGCTAGTTGCCGCGGTGACTTTTTCATTTAGTGTTGCTATTGTGGGAGCAATTCTATTTAACCAAGCTCAACTTGCAGAATTTACAGATAAAACAAATCAACTCTCTAAGCAGTTAGAAGAATGTAGAAGCGAAAACACACAACTGCAAATGAAAATAAAAGAAAGATTTTCTCCAGAAGAAGTAGAAAATTATGCAACAAGTAATTTAGACATGAAGAAAACTTCACCATCACAAGTTGAGTATTTTAGCTTATCTTCTAGCGACAAAGCAGAACTAACTCAAAGTAAACCAAGCGCATTTATAGACAATATTTTAAGAATAGTGGGAATAAGATAAATTTTAAATAAATAAATATTTATTGTATGGAGAGTTAAGATAAAGTGTCTTGACTCTCGTGATGTTTATGGAGGAGCTAAATTATGGCAAGAGGAACCACTATTAGAATGTGGCGCAGATCGATTTTTGTGTTGGCTGCACTTATTATTGTAGGTTTCGGTGTAATTGTTTTTAGACTGATAAAGCTGCAATTATTTGATGGAGAAATTCTGCAGCAAATGGCAATAGAACAGCAACTTAAAGATACCAAAATAAATGCTCAAAGAGGTACGATTTATGACAGAAATATGAAGCCTTTAGCGCAGAGCGCTACCGTGTGGACTGTAGTTTTAGAGTCAGCATACTTAAAGGATGATGAAGTCCGAGAGAAAATCGCGGATGGATTATCACAAATACTTGATGAGGATAAAAATGAAATTCTCGAAAAATCCAAGAAAAAATCATTTTATACAATTGTAAAAAGAAAAGTAGAAAGTGACGTAAAAGACAAAATTATAGAGTTTCAAAGAGAAAATAAAATAACCACAGGTATTAGGTTGGTTGAAGACTATAAAAGATATTATACATATGGAGATTTTGCGTCTTGTGTATTAGGATTTACTGGAACAGACAGTCAAGGACTGGCGGGGCTAGAGAGCTACTATAACGAGTACTTAACAGGCCAAGCTGGCAGATTAGTAACAGCACGAAATGCTGTGGGGACAGACATGCCTTTTGATTATGAAAAAATGGTTCCAGCAAAAAATGGAAGTAACTTAGTCTTATGTATAGATGAAGTTATACAGCATTTTCTCGAAAAAGGTCTCGAAGAGGGAATTATAAATAATAAAGTCATGAACAGAGCCGGTGCAATAATGATGGACGTAAATACCGGAGAAATACTCGGAATGGCAGTAAAAGGTGGGTTTGATCCAAATAAACCATTTGAAATTGCAGATGCAACCATAAAAGAGCAAATAGAATCTTTGCCAGAAGAAGATCGAGCTAAAGCCAAAGCAGAAGCCCTTGAAGCCCAGTGGAGAAATAAGCTCGTGAGTGACACATATATGCCAGGATCTGTTTATAAACAAATTACAACGGCTATGGCTTTTGAAGAAAATTTGATCGATGAGAAAACTACTTTTAATTGTACTGGCAGTTTTGTGCCATTCCAAGGAGCCAGACCTATAAAATGTCATAAACATGGCGGACACGGTTTGCAAGTCTTTGCCAGAGCTTTTTGTAACTCTTGTAACCCTGCATTTATTCAAATAGGCCAAAAAATAGGTCCAGAGAGGTTTTATAAATACTATAGAGCTTTTGGCTTTACCGAAAAAACAGGGATAGACCTGCCAGGAGAGGCAAATGGAATTTTCTTTAGCAAAGATGGTAGCATGGGTCCAATGGATTTAGCTGTTGCATCTTTTGGACAAAATTTTAGTATTACACCAATACAAATGGTAACTGCATGTGCTGCTGTGGCTAATGGTGGGCATCTAGTGCAGCCGCATGTGGTAAAACAAATAACAGATAGCGACGGAAATATAGTAAAAAGTTTTGACAAAATAGAAAAAAGACAAGTAATCTCAGAACAAACTTCTAAAAGAATTTGCGATTTGCTTATGCAAAATGCAATTGACGGCGGTGCAAAAAATGGTTATGTGGCAGGTTATAGAATAGGTGGAAAAACAGGAACAACTCAAAAAATCGGCAATAGCGGACCAGGAGGAATGGATTATATATCGTCTTTTTGTGGCATGGCGCCAGCCGATAATCCGAGATATATTTTGCTTATTTATTATGATACACCTAAAGGCCCAAGTTACTACGGTGCAGCAGTTGCTGCTCCAACTTTTGCAAAGGTTATGCAGGATGCTCTGCCATATTTGGGCGTGGAGCGGAAATATACAGATGAAGAGATTGCAAAACTTGATATACCAGTACCATTTTTAGTTGGTTCATCGGTATCTCAGGCTAAAAATCAGGCAATAAACTTGCAGCTTAACCCGGTAGTCTATGGTTCGGGAGAAACTGTTATATCGCAGGTTCCAGATGTTTCGACAAAAATGCCAAGAGGTGGCACAATAGTTTTATATACAGACAAAGAAAGTGCAGACAAAAAGGTTAAAGTTCCTAAATTTATTGGCTTAAATTTAGCAATGGCAAATCGAGAGGCGTATGCAGCAAAATTAAACATCATTATAAAAGGTTCGTCTTTATCTAGTAATAGCTCTATGTGTGTAAGTCAAAGTATTGCAGAAGGAACAGAGACAAAGCCTGGAACCGTAATAGAGTTAACCTTTGCACAGGGCAAATCAGAGCATAAGGATTAAGTAGGATTTTTATTTTGTAAAAATATTTTACTATGTTATAATATTAATGTCTTTGTAAAAAATAAAAAAAGGGTGGAGGAGCTTATGTCAAGTATTTGGGTTTTGGTAGTAACCTTTTTCTCGCTTTTTATCACTTATTTTTGCGCTAAGAAAGCTATACCATATCTTCATAAATTAAAATATGGCCAAACTATATTAGAAATCGGTCCGTCTTGGCACAAAAAAAAACAAGGAACTCCTACAATGGGGGGAATAACCTTTATTATAGGCATAATTTTATCAATTATTATTTTTATGCCAATGTATTATTTCCTTTCGGTAAGAAATAACGTACGGCTGCAAGAGCCTCCGCTTATGATGTTAAAAATTATTTCTGGCATCTTAATGGCTTTGGCATATGGAGCAATAGGCTTTTTGGACGATTATGTTAAAGTAGTAAAAAAACGTAACCTTGGATTAACTGCAATGCAAAAATTAATTATGCAATTTTTAGTTGCCGGCATATATTTATTGTTATTATATTTTGCAGAATCAATGCAAAAAGGAAACAGTGCAACTTCGACTATAGTTCCTTTTTTTGGACGGATAAATTTGGGGATTTTTTATTGGCTAATAGCTGCTGTGCTTATAGTGGGCATGGTTAATGCAGTTAATTTAACTGATGGAATAGATGGATTATGTACTTCTATAACATTTTTTGTGTCGATATTTTTTATGCTTATAGCGAGCTTTTTTTGTATGATAAATTTAAGCATAGTTGCAGGAGCTTTGCTTGGAGGGTGTTTTGGATTTTTAATGTTTAATATTCACCCAGCGCAAGTTTTTATGGGAGATACAGGTTCTTTATTTTTGGGAGGATTAATCTGTGCAATAGCATTTACTATAAATATGCCGATTTTGCTGCCTATAATAGGAGCAATGTATGTTGTAGAAATGTTCTCAGTTATTTTGCAGGTGATTTATTTTAAAGCAACTAAAGGAAAACGATTATTTAAAATGAGTCCGCTGCATCATCATTTTGAAATGTGTGGTTGGAGCGAAATAAAAATCTGTATTGTATTTGACATGGTTACAATTATTTTTGGAGTAATTGCAATTGCTTCTATCATTTTTGGACTTTAATTTTATAAATTTTGAAAGAGAGGGGTAAGGTTGTTCAGAAATTATAATAAATTTGCACTAGAAACTCAAAACAACAGTACAAAAAGTAGTAGAAGGACTTTGAAGTCTCCAAAATTTTTAGGTCACCAAAATTTATTTTCGGTTTCTAAAAGATTGAACCCTGTTCGCAAAAAATTTAAAGTTTTTTCAATGAGATCTGGTCTCGATATGCCATTTTTCTTTATAAATATGGCTATCCTTGTAATTGGTCTTATAATGCTGTTTTCGGCGTCTTATCCTAATGCTTATTATTATAAACACGGGGATAGCTATTATTTTATAAGAAGTCAACTTATATGGGCTGTAATTGGCGTGGTTGCTATGATTGCAATTTCTTATTTCGATTATCATCACCTGCACAAATTAGCGGTTCCGATTCTCGGTCTGTCTTTTGTACTTTTGATTGTAGTTTTATTTATGCCTATGGTAAATGGTGTCCATCGTTGGATCCCTTTGGGACCAATTGGCTTTCAAGCTTCAGAGATAACAAAGTTTGCAATAGTTCTTTCGTTTGCACATTTTATATCGATAAATTTTAAAAGAATGGGTACGTTTAGATATGGAGTTTTGCCTTATGGAATAATATTAGTGCTAACTGCTTTTTTGCTATATCTTGAACCGCATATTTCCTGCCTGATAATAGTGGTTCTACTTGCAGGGGGAATGTTATATATAGGCGGGGTAAAATTACGTTGGTTTGGATTAGTTTTGGCGGTTGCCTTGGCTGCAGTTGGATATGTGGTTTTATTTACAGATAAATTAGGATACGCAAATGGTCGAGTACAAGGTTGGTTGGACCCATTTACAACGAATCCAAATGTTGACACTTGGCAGACAAAGCAGGGGCTTTATGCAATAGGTTCTGGAGGTTTGTGGGGCTTGGGATTAGGACAGTCCAGACAAAAATATTTATATATTCCAGAACCGCAAAATGACTTTATATTTTCTGTGGTTTGTGAAGAATTAGGCTTTATTGGGGCACTAATAATATTAATTTTGTTTGCAATGCTTATCTGGAGAGGTATCATTATATCTATGCGAGCCAAAGATAAGTTCGGAGCACTGCTTGGAATAGGTCTTACTGCTCAAGTTGGATTACAGGTAATTTTAAACATTTTTGTGGTTACTAACACAATTCCAAACACGGGTATAAGTTTGCCTTTTTTTAGCTATGGTGGAACATCTCTCGTTATGCTTTTGGCTCAGATGGGCATAGTTTTGTCGATTTCAAGGACTTCAAAAATAGAAAAAGCCTGAAAAGGAGAGATCTAAAAGGTTATGAGAATTATTTTTACCGGAGGCGGCACAGCCGGACATATAAATCCGGCATTGGCAGTAGCCGGATATGTAAAAGAAAAAATTAAAGATGCAGATATTTTGTATGTTGGTGCCACTGGCGGAATGGAGGAAACTCTAGTAAAGCAGGCTGGGATTAATTTTTGTGGTATAAAAATTTCTGGATTTAGCCGAAAAGTTAACTTTGAAAGCCTAAAAAAGAATATTATAACGTTAAAAAGAATCTTAACGGCAAGTTATGAATCAAAAAAAATTATTGACTCTTTTAACCCAGATATCTGTATAGGTACGGGAGGATATGTTAGTGGGCCAATTTTAAGAAAGGCTGCACAGATGGGAGTTCCAATAATAATTCATGAGCAAAATGCATTTCCAGGAATTACAACTAAAATGCTGGCACACAAGGCTAAATTTGTGATGCTGGCTATGGAACAAGCAAAAAAATTTTTTGACAAAAAATGTAATGTGGTTGTTACAGGGAACCCGGTCAGGAAAGAAATTATGTCTCTTGGATATGGTGAGGCAAGAGCAAAATTAAATCTTGACGGAAGACCAGTAATATTGTCTTTTGGAGGAAGTTTAGGTGCTAGAAAAATTAATGAAGCTATAATTGATTTGATTGTAGATACATCTAAAAACGATGAATTCCAACATATTCATGCATACGGAAAATATGGGCATTGGTTCTTGCCTGCTTTAAGAGAAAAAGGTGTAGAACCTTCGGAACATAAAAATTTGGATATAAGAGAGTACATAAACAACATGCCGCTATGTTTGGCTGCGGCTGATTTGGTTATTTGCAGAGCGGGAGCTATAACTTTAAGTGAACTGCAGGTAACTGGAAAAGCTTCTATCTTGATTCCCTCACCAAATGTGGCAGAAAATCACCAGTATCATAATGCGATGGCTCTCGTAAATAATAAAGCGGCAAGCATTATAGAAGAAAGCGATTTAACTGGAGAACTGCTTATAAAGAAAACAAAAGAATTATTGTCGCAAGCGGATTTATTAAAAGAGTACCAAGATAATGTAAAAAAAATGGCTATATATGATGCAAATGAAAGAATTTTTTCTATAATTCAAAAAGTTGTAAGTTAAATTAATATAAGCTGAACTCACAAAAGCATTTCGAAAGGCATAGTATAGCATTAGTAAAATGCTGAAGAATATATGCCAAAAGAGGTGAAAAAGTGAATAGGCTTTTGATTGAACATACTGAGGGATTATATGGCAGAGTTTCTATTCAGGGAGCTAAAAATAGTGCTTTGCCAATATTAACGGCCACACTTCTTTGTGATGATGTTTGCGTTATAGAAAATTGTCCAAATTTATCTGATGTAGATGTTACACTGGATATTTTATCGAGCCTTGGTGCAAAAGTTTTTAAAGATAGAAATAATGTAACTATAGATTCGTCTAGAGCTAACAGACACAGAATTTCTAAAAGTATGATGGCAAAGATGAGAGCTTCGATACTTTTTTTAGGAGCGGTTGCATCAAAGATGGGAGAAGTCGAGCTATGTCTTCCTGGAGGATGCAAACTAGGACCACGTCCAATAGATTGGCATATAGAGGCATTGTCTAAAATGGGGCTAAATGTTAGTTGTAACTGCAACGGCAAGCTGTACTGCAAAGTAGAAGAAAAGTTTAATGGAGCAGAAATAAATTTGCCATTACCAAGCGTTGGCGCTACAGAAAATATTATTTTGGCAGCAGTTTTAGCGAAAGGAAAAACAATTATTAATAATGCAGCAAGAGAACCGGAGATTTGTGATTTGTGTGATTTTCTTTCAAAGTGCGGTGCCAAAATTACCGGAGCTGGAGAGAATCAAATAGAAATAGTTGGAGTAAATAAATTATGTGGAACAAAACACAAGGTGATTCCGGACAGAATAGTTGCGACAACTTTTTTAGCAGCAACAGCTATGGTTGGTGGCAATGTTAAGCTTGAAAATATTGTTTCGGAGCATATCAAAATTATAATAGACATTTTAAGACAAATAGGTTGTACTGTTAATGCTACATTTAATACAGTTCAGATTTTATCTGATAAAAAATTAAAAGCTCAAGGAGAGGTTATTACTGAACCATATCCTGGTTTTCCAACAGATGCACAGGCTTTATTTATGGCAATATCGACTGTATCTAAAGGCATTTCAGTTTTTGTTGAAAATATTTTTAAAAATAGATATAAACATGTAGATGAACTTTTAAAACTTGGTGCGAATATAAAAGCATTAGATAGAATAGCTGTGGTTACGGGCGTAAAAGAACTTCGTGGTAACTGCTTAAATGCCAAAGATTTGAGAGGTGCAGCAGCATTGGTTATTGCTGCAATGACTGCGAAGGGAAGTTCTATTCTAACTGGAGCAGAGTATCTAGACAGAGGCTATGAAAATTTTGAGTCTAATTTTAAAAAATTGGGTGCTAAAATAAAAAGGATCTAAAGATTTATGATGAAATATCAAAAAAATAAAAAAACGTCTTTAAAAATAAGAAAAAATAAAAATTTTATTAAGCGAAAAAGAAGTACCTTTTTGGGGTATAAGATCAAATTAGTATTGACTTACTTTTTTATATTTTGCTTAATTTCTAGTATATGCATTTTTTTGTCTTCAGCAGTTTTGTTTAAGATAAATGAAATAGAAGTTTTGGGTGACGTAATTTGTGACTCAAATTTTTTAATAGAAAAGTCTGGAATAAAATTAGGAGACAACCTCTTTTTTGTGGATTCAAAATATATTAGCAATAAATTAGAAAAAGAATTCTCAGAAATAGATACGATTGATATTATAAAAGACTTTCCACATAAACTTGTTATAAATGTCAAAAAGGCGCATAAAGCATTTGCTATAAAATCAAATGAAAATTATATTTTTATAAGTGAAAAAGGCAAAGTGCTAGAAATATCTGATAATAGATTAGAGAATATAATCCTTTTGGATGGTATTCCACTGGAGTCCTTTGAAATTGGCAAAGAAATAGTGTTTAAAGATAGATCTTTTTTTGGCAAATTGTTAGAGTTTATTGAAAAAATGAATAACAATAATCTTTCGAAGATTACAGAGGTAAATTTTAATAATGGTTGTTCTATCTATATAAATTATGATAATCGTATAAAAATAAATTTTGGATATTATGAAAATATCGATTATAAAATAAAAACAGCTGCCGAAATTATAAATAATAAGTTAGGTGCAGCAGAATCAGGAGAACTCGATGTTTCTGAAATTTCTAAAGAAAATCGCTCATATTTTACGCCAATCTATTAATTAAATTTTTAAATTATTGTTTGTGCAAGAATACATATAAAAGTCATTTTTTGTTCGAAAAAAGAAATAAATTTTATCAAATAACTTGAAATTTTTAGAGGAATATGTTAAATTAAAAGAAGAGTTTTATGTAAAAAAGCTTAAATAAAAAGGTTTGCTAAATGGAGGTATAATAATGCCATTTGATTTGGAAAATAATTTTGATAATATAGTTCAAATTAAAGTTATAGGAGTAGGTGGCGGCGGAGGCAACGCTCTTGATAGAATGGTCTCTTCTGGAGTTAAATGTGTAGAATTTGTTTCTGTCAATACGGACAAGCAAGCACTGCAGAGATCAAAGGCTACTCAAAAAATTCAAATCGGAGATAAAATTACACACGGCAAAGGTGCTGGCTCTAAACCAGAAATAGGTCAAAAAGCAGCAGAAGAAAATCGTGAGGAGATAGCTCAGGCAATAAAAGGTACTGATATGGTGTTTATTACAGCCGGAATGGGTGGAGGTACTGGGACTGGTGCAGCGCCAATTGTAGCTCAAATAGCAAGAGAATTGGGCGTTTTGACTATTGGCATTGTTACAAAACCGTTTGCTTTTGAGGGAAAAAGGCGAATGGAACAAGCCGAAAATGGTATTGCAAATCTGAGAGAACATGTGGATTCACTGGTAATCATACCGAATGAAAGGCTAAAGTATGCAAGTGAGCAGAGAATTACTCTGCTTAATGCTTTTTCTGTTGCGGATGATGTTTTGCGACAAGGTGTGCAGAGTATTTCGGACTTGATTTTATTGCCTGGGCTTGTTAACCTAGATTTTGCGGATGTTACCGCAGTTATGAAAGATGCAGGTTATGCTCACATGGGAGTTGGTAGAGCCTCGGGAAAAGACAAGGCAGAGGTTGCTGCTAATATGGCAATTTCAAGTCCTTTGCTCGAAACTGCAATCAATGGAGCAAAAGGTGTTATAATAAATATTACATCTTCTCCAGACATTGGGCTTGATGAAATAGAAGTTGCCTCTACAATGATAGCTGAACAAGCTGATCCAGAAGCAAATATTATTTGGGGTGCAGCTTTTGACGAAAATATGGACGACGAAATGAGTGTTACAGTGATTGCAACAGGCTTTTCAGATGTACAGGTTTCTGAGTCTGACCCGAAGTTGACCTATGCGGGGAAATTTATTAATAATAAAAATGAAAAACATCCAATACGCTCTAGTTTAAATGTTAATAATTCTGGAACTAAAGAAGGTAATGCTGTATCTTACCGGAAGGAGAGCAGACCAGGTCAAGCAGCAGATTTGGATGATGACGATGATACTTTTTTTGATATAATGTCTATTTTTAATAAAAAATAAAATAAAAAAAGCTTCTAAGTACATGAACAAGCCCAGTAAAAGAGGACAATAGAAAAAAGCCGCCCCTCATGAAGTGAATGATCTGGCCCCAAAAAGTTAGACAAAAATTTAGGTTATGCAACAGATAAGGATTGGAGCCTGTATTGCACAGGAGTCAGTCCTTTTAGTTTTGCTTTAATCCGTTTGTTATTATAATAATCAATA
>CALWUI010000023.1 GCA_944384705.1 uncultured Clostridia bacterium | reverse complement strand
GAGTGCTACATTTGGACCACGTATTTATATTGGAAATAAATGTATTTATCATTATCACATTTGGAAGTTAAAGTTTGATGAAAACATAGTATCCAAAACGTTCTTGAACTATATATTGGAACGTGATGTTGAAAAGATTATGTCACAACGAACGGGCGGAACAATGGTTCATATAACCAAAAGTGCCATGGAAAATAGAGAGTTGTTTTTCCCTTCCCTTCCCGAACAGAAAAAAATAGCATCATTTCTGTCAACGATTGATGATATTATTACGACAACCGAAGCAGAACTGACCGCATGGCAGGAACGCAAAAAGGGCGTGATGCAGAAAATTTTTAGTCGTGAGGTACGGTTCAAAGCAGATGACGGAAGTGAGTTCCCGGAGTGGGAAGAGAAGAAAATAGGAGAAATTTGTGTCATCAATCCGAAAACAGAAGAAGTTGAAGATGAATTCTTGTATATGGATTTAGGAAGTGTTGACCATGGTGATTGGGAAGAACCAGAGGTTATGATAAAATCAAAAGCACCGAGCAGAGCACAAAGGGCAGCTAGGGTGGGTGATGTTTTTTTTCAGTCTGTGCGTCCGTACAACCAAGGGCATTTTCATTATTCTGAAAAGAAGGATAAACAGGTTGTTGCATCGACAGGTTATATCCAGATTAGGATGAAGAATTGTGATAGCGGTTTTATTTATCAGATTTTGTATGATGCTCATTTTAACCAAGAAGTCAGCATACGGTGTACGGGTTCAAATTATCCGGCGATAAATGCTGATGATTTTAGTGAAATTGTTATTGCATATCCTTGTGTTGAGGAGCAGCGCAAAATTGCTGACTGCTTGTCTTCATTGGATGATGTGATTAGTCAGATACGGGCAGAACTTTCTGCATGGAAAGAGTTCAAAAAAGGTCTGTTACAGCAGATGTTTGTATGAGTATTTTCTGGGGAATCCAGATGGAATTTTACAAGAAATTGTGATACAATTTTTATGAAAAACAAAATACAGTTGTTCATGTGAAAAACTCAACGGAACGGTGCTTTGCATAGAGTCTGGCGTAAATCGTCCGGGAGTTTTACGGGGGTGACGAACCGTAAAGCGAGAGTACAGCTTGTCAATATAGAAACAAAAGCGGTGAACAGATGATGGAGACGTGAAGTCTCTTGATTCTGTTTGCCGCTTTTTCTTTTTGCAAAAATTTTCAGAGAAAGTAGAGGTAACAGATATGCGCAAATTAAGAAGTGTAAGAACAGAAATTGCAAAAATGAAACGGGAACTGGAAGCAAGGGAAGCGGAATACAGACGGGAAGCGTTAGCACCTTCTATGGATGTTCTGGCAAAAACCTTGCTGGATGACGATGAATTTTGTGAGGTAATCGAACAGTACAGTAAGGATGAAGTGAGAGTGATTGCGAAGCATATCGCCGGGAACATGAGCCGGGTTATTCGGGAATCTTAAGCGGACATTGAATCACTTCGGGAGAAGAAAAAGAGAGAGCTGCTAAGAGAAAAGCAGCGAAAGAATCTGCAAAAGCGACAGAGTCTGTGATGGAAGAACAGGCGGACACGATGGTAGATACAGCCGGAGCTGATGGATGGAGTACTGCGAGATGGACACCGGTAGGTGAGTGGAATCCGTTTGTACAGAATTAGTGTTCCGGATGAACTGGGGTCAAGGGGCAAAAAGCCCATTGCAAGTAAGTAATGCATAAGCGTTACGGTGAGGTTAAAAAGGTGCGAAGCACCGGCATAACCCCATACTTGCATGAGAAAAATAGACCCACCTCAATAGTCGTAACGACAGAGAGAACGATGGGACGAAAGGAGCGGAATGGAGATGGAAAGGGTCAGGAACGAGACACAGCGGAATGGAGCGGATAAACTTGCGCGGACTGAGGTACTGTTTACGGCCGAAGCAAATAGGGCATTGGACGAAATTGCGGAAGAAAACGGAATTAGGAAAGCACAGTTGAGTCGTTACATCGTGGATAATTGCATGGTTGATTATCTTGGGTCTATTAAATTTATTGCCCCGGAACAGGGTGAAGAAATGTAGCGGGAAATCATGAGTATAATGAATGAACTATCTAATGTGAAAACATAATTGCGCCGTATCGGTGTGAAATACAATCAGACCAGCTATAAAAACGTTTGTATGATTTCCCTCATGTAAAAAACAAAATTACAACATTAAAAATTTCTAAGATGATATGAAAGTTAATGTTGAATTTTTTTCCGGTTCTGGTAAAATAATAAGCATAAAGGTTATCGATTTAAGGCGAATACAAGATTAGATAAACATTACAAAAGTGGGAATGAGTCCTGTATTATACTGCTTTTTCTCAAGTCCATTACAACGACCAAGACCAGTAGAGCGTAGGTTTTTGTATTTTTAAGAGGTTTCCAGTTTGAAGAGAATCGTTTGTTTTGTTCCATGTTTATTTATTTTTCTTAACTTTTGTTTAGTAGGAAATGCACAAGTATTGGATGTATTTGAAGATGAAAATCCATCTTTAAGAATAGTATGTACAGAAGTTGATAATTTTGATAAAACTATGTTAGATAAAGTAGATAATTTGAAAGAAACTTTAGAAAAGTTACAGGGTGCAGGTCTTGCAGCAAACCAAGTAGGATATACAGAAAAATTTTTTGTTATCTTTGTTTCATCGAAAATAGAAGATGAAATAAGGTATATTTCTGAGGCATCTCAACCAGAAAAAGATAAGCCACTTGTGTTTATTAATCCTACAATATTAAAAGAAACAGGGGAGCAAATTGTTTGGGAAGGATGTTTTTCTCTTCCAGGAGCTGTGTATAAACTTTCTAGACCTATGACTGTTTTAGTTGAAGCTTATGATATTGATGGCCAAAAATTCACTTTAGAGGCTACAGGATTTTGGGCTAAATGTATTTGTCATGAATATGATCATTTAAAAGGGACACTTTGTAAGGATAAAGCTATCGAAATAAAAAAGTTAGCCTAGATTTTTGTTGTGTATTCCTGGGACATTTTGAGATAATTATTACAGTGTAAGTAGAAAAACCATGCTTGTCATGTTTATATTTTTATTTTCAGATTTTTATTAAGTTACTCAGGCAATTAGAAAACTGTACTTACTTAAAAAATTCTTATAACTACCTTTAATAATTAGACCTTGAAAAGTTAGATTGTTTTTAGTAAGCAATCTGATTTTTTTATCTGAAATATTTTTATCAGCGAAAATTTAAAATTTGTACTTATAAAATATTCTAAACTATTTGAAAATTCCCAAGAAATAATGTCTATTATAAAGGAAAGTTAGATGAATAAGATAAAAAATATTATAGAAACCGCACTAAAAATCTAAATTTTGTGACAAATGTAGCATCACATAAAATTTTTATATGCTAGTTCGTAATAGCTGCAGTACTTTATAAATGATGCGATTGCCAATCAGAACTCAAGCGTGATAAAAAGCCTCGAACGATAGAAGTAATCTCGAAACAATTTAAAGAACATACCAAACTAAATAAAAAGAAAGTTTTTAGAGAAACGATACAACAAGTTGGAATTTATTATAATATGATAGGACAAGTTCAGATCTCAAATTTTAGTAGTTTATAAAAAATTTTTTGAACGAAGAAAAAAGAACAGATAATTTGCTGACCGATCTGCTCTTTAGAAAAGACATCATAAAAACATTTTATACCTCTTAATATTACTAAAAATTGGTTGCGGAGGCTGGATTTGAACCAACGACCTTCGGGTTATGAGCCCGACGAGCTACCGGACTGCTCCACTCCGCGCTAACATTTTAATTATAAAGTGTATATGGGCTAAAGTCAAGATTGAATTTAAAAAATTTTGATTTTGCTTTTACAAGACAGAAATCGACAAAATATTGTTATTTTTAAGAATAATATAAAATTACATTCTAAAGTTATCATATTCTGCTATATTTTATTTTATTATAGGGGAGCGTTGCCTTCAATTAATGTTGTGAATTTTTAAATTTAGTCTAGGAGCTTAGATTTATAAAATGGAGGAAATTCAAAGTGAAAACAGTTGTAGTTTTGGGTGTTGGGCAAATAGGCAAGGCAATAACTAAAAGAATTATTGCACATAAACCAGATAGAATAATATTACATAATTTAACTAAGAAAGAATCAGATTATTGTTGTGAGTATTTTTCAAAAAATTGTAAAGATGTAGAATTTATACCATCATATGGAGATGTATTTTTACCGTTTGATTTTAATAAATTGACAACGATAGAAGAACAAATAAAAAATAAATATGATTTATTAAACTTTTTTTATTCTGATTTAAGCCCAGAGGTATTAAAAAAATCTACTTTATATAACTTGGCCCAAAAGTGGGAGCCAGATTTAATAATAGATGCAATAAATTCCGGAACAGTGCTGGGTAACCATTATAAACCAGAATTGATACTTAGCAAAGTAAGCAAGAGTGCAAACGCTGATGTGGACACTTCTGCAGAAATTCTTCTTAATGACTTCGTACCTAAGGCGATAAATTTTGTATATTCACTGAAACTGGTAATGGAAGACTTTAAAATAAAAAAATATTTAAAGGTTTCTACAACTGGTTTAGGAGGCATGGGTATGAATATGCCTTACACTCATGGAGACACGCCTAAATCATCACTATCGTTTGCTCTGATGGGGAAAATTTCTGCAGCCGGAGTTTTACATCAATTATTGTGGAATTTGTCCCACACGACGCATTATAACATAAGTCTGTTAATACCATCTACATTTGTGGGATACGATTTCACAAAATTTGAACCGATTGAGACAGATATTGGATTAATTAAAAAAATTAATAATCCTAAAAGATTAAAAATTAATGAGGGAGATACTCTAACTTACTCAAAAGGACTTAGTGATGAGTATCTTGAATTCCCTGTAGTTAGAGCCGGAGAAAACCATGTTTATTCTCTATATGAACTATCTGCACTTACTGCAGTGGGGCAGATGGAGGCCATAACTAAAGAAGAAGTTGCAAACGCAGCTATGGAAGACATCTGCGGCAAGACAAATCGCAATATGCTAAATTATATGGATTCTGGCATGTTGACCTCAACTTTTGCAGGAAAAGTTATGGTAGAAAAAATAAAATCTGAAATTAAACTTTTAATGCAAAAAAATAATTCAACCAGTATTGCAACAGGAAATTTAGGTGTTACAGTAGCAAAGCGTCTATATGAATTGCATATTATAAAGCAAGTTTGCAAAACAGTGGATGAACTTAAAAATATAGATGTAAAAAAATTATGCGACTTGGTTACTGAAAATATCGAAAATAATAAAGACTTGATTATAGAAATGCTCTCTTTGGGGCTACCTATTGTAATGGAAGATGATACTATGTTTATCGGTGAATATAGTTTATTCCCTGACAAAGGTTGTGATTTAACGATTACAAAAGAGCGATTAGAAAAATGGATTCAAGTTGGTTGGGTAGACTTGCGTGCAGAGAATATTTTGTTCTGGAAGGAAACCATCACTTATGTTTATAACGATGCTCAAAAAGTTTTAAAAGATAAAGACTTTATTTTAAATAGAGATGCCTTTTCTATTTCTAACGACTATGATATTGGAGAAGTTTTGGCCTATTACTATAATCTTCAAGAAAAAGGCAGAAAAACATGCGATATTTAACATAAAACTTTATACTTTGATCAAGAAAAGGAAGAATCCATTAATTAAAAATTTTGGAGCTTAATTCATATGGAACAATTCTTTATTATTCTACAACAACTATTTGTCTTTACTTTTTTTGTGTTAGTAGGCTTTTTGTGTGTTAAGTATAAGATTATAGACCAAGCGACGCTTAATTCAATGTCAAAATTTATAATAATGATAACTATGCCTGCAATGCTAATTTGCAATTTGTTGTCGGGCCCATCTTATGCTGATTTAATAAACTCTTTGCCAATATTTATAGTTTATTTGGTATGCTTTATTATTTTATACTTATTAAACTGTATTATTGTACATTTTTTTCATTTTGACACAAAAAAAGCAAACATTTATAAAGCCTTAGCCACATTTTCTAATGCAGGATTTATCGGAATACCATTAATCTTAGCTGTGTTTAAAAAAGAGGGAGGAGTTTTTTCCTCGCTGTGCACTGTAGTTGATCAAATAATGCTATGGACTTTAGGAATAAAGTTAACTTCTTCTAATTTGAATAATCATAATACATTAGAAAGCCTAAAAAAATTCATGACTCCATCACTCGTAGCAATAGCTTTGTCATTGTTTGGAGCTGTTTTAGAACTAAGGCTGCCTAGATTTTTGTTTTATTCATTATCTCCGATAGGCAGCATGACACCGGTATTATCTATGATTTATATTGGTGGCTTATTCTGCTTTTCTAACTTAAAAAAATATTTTAAAAACTTAGAATTATACGTTCTAATTCTGTTTAAAATGATAATTTTTCCCCTAATGATCTGGTTAATATTAAAACAAACATCAATCTCAGAAAACATCGTTAGAGCTGTTGTATTACTTTTTTCTCTTCCGTCTATGACATCTATAGCAATATTTGCTAAAAAATATGAAAACAATCCTGAATACGCAGTAGCAACAGTTTTAATTACTAGTATGTTTAGTGTTGCTACAGTTCCTTTGGTTGCCTTTTTAATTGACAAATTTTAATTACTTAAATAATTTTTTGCAAAAAACTCCAGTATTTATAGATCCTAAATAAACATAAACATAAAAGAGGCTTTAGTAGCCTCTTATTTTTTATTACAAAGTTTATTTTTCTTTTTAGAATTACTATCAACCTGATTTTTTAAGGAATCCAACAGCTCATCCTGCATCTTAGTAGGCAAAACCCTATATAGACTAATTAAGGTTTTTTCTTGTTTGGAAAGTTCATAAACATGATTAAAACTTTTAGAATCATAGTAATATATATCGTTACCAGCATCTTTTAAAGGTTTTTGAGGCTGAGTTTCTTCATTTTCAAGCAATTCAGTATAAGAAACGTTAAAAATCTTTGCAAGTTTTACTATGGTATTAATGTCTGGAGTAGTTTTACCAGTTTCATAATACGTATAAGTTGAGCGCTCTATACTTAAGGCATTCGCGACTTGTTGCTGGGTGTAACCATTATTTTCTCTTAGCCTTTTTAGCGTTTGTGATAACATTATTTTCACCTTTTAAAATAAATTTTGGAGTAAAATAATTAAAAATATCTTACAAAAAAAGTCTAGCAATTACTGCTTTTGGTGAGATATATTCACCTTAACGGCATGATTAGTTTTTCTATAAAAAATTTTTTATATCTATTGAAATAAATATAAATTTATAGTATACTGATATTTAATGTTTTATTCGTTCTTTAAAGAAAGAGTGGGAGGTGCCCGCTCTTTTGTTTGTATTGAGGTGAATGTTTTGAATAAAAAAATCCGCGGAAAAAACATTGTAAGCTCCGTTTGGAATTTGGTCGAACCTATTGCACACAATTTAAACTTGAATATCTGGGATATCCAGTTTTTAAAAGAAGGCCCTCATCATTATCTTAGAATTTTTATAGATAGCGAAAATGGTATTACTGTTGAAGATTGTGAAAAGTTGAGCCGAGCTATTGATAAACCACTCGATGAACTTGATCCTATTTCTCAAAATTATTTGCTAGAAGTATGTTCTCCAGGGATTAATAGATGCCTTACTAGAGATGAGCATTTAAAAAAATTTATTGGCCATAAAATTATCGTCAGGTTTATTA
Organism: uncultured Clostridia bacterium; assembly: GCA_944384705.1. Lineage (GTDB taxonomy): Bacteria > Bacillota > Clostridia > Oscillospirales > Acutalibacteraceae > CAG-557. The sequence continues at coordinate 26,734 of CALWUI010000023.1, read as the reverse complement.
GGCCAGTTAACAAGAATATAAAACAGATTAATGGAAGATTGCTGTCTTTTGATGAGAATATATTGAGTATTCATTCTGAAGATGAGATGGAAAGACTTTATATTCTAAGAAAAAATATCGCATTTATTAAACTTGACGATTTTTAAACTTAATTGGAGGTTTTTGATAAAATGAAAAATAAAGAACTGTTTGATGCGTTGACTCTTATTGAAAAAGAAAAAGGAATCTCGGCTGATTTTATGTTAGACAAAATAAAAAAAGCTATTGTAACCGCTTGCAAAAATAGCTATAACGGTAATGACGATGTGGTGACTAATATAGATGTAAATAAAGGAAAGTTTGACGTCTATTTGCGCAAAAATGTGGTAGAAAATGTATCTGACCTTGGTAATGAGATAAGCTTAGAAGATGCAAGACTTATTGATCCGGATACTAACATTGGAGAAAAAGTTGCAGTAAAGTTGGAAACTAAAGAGTTTGGAAGAATTGCAGCACAAACCGCTAGAAATATTATTAGGCAGGGGATCCGAGATGGAGAACGTGAACTTATGCTTAAGGAATTCGAAAATAAATGCCAAGAAGTTGTATCGGCAACTGTAGAAAAGATTGATCCGCGATCTGGAACAGCTACATTAAAAATCGGAAAGTCGGAAGGATTCTTGCCTAAAAATGAACAGCTTAATGTAGATAATCTTCATGAAGGAGATCAAATAAAAGTCTATATTGCAGATGTAAAAGAGGGCGATAAGGGCCCTTGGGCTATGATATCAAGAAGACATCCTGATATGATTAAAAGGATGTTTGAAAAAGAAGTTCCTGAAATTTATGATGGGACAGTAGAAATAAAAAGCGTCTCTCGTGAGGCTGGAGCTAGAACAAAACTTGCGGTTTTTAGCAAAAATAAAGATGTGGATCCTGTGGGCGCATGCATTGGTTCAAAAGGCGCTAGAATAAACACTATCGTTGAAGAATTAGGTGGAGAAAAAATAGATATTATAGAATATAATGAGGATCCTGCTAAATTTATTGCAGCGGCGCTTGCACCAGCAGAGGTTTTAAACGTGATTATTGATCCCAATATTTCTAATACTTGTGTGGCTATTGTACCTAACAACCAACTTTCTTTAGCTATTGGAAATAAAGGGCAAAATGTTCGTCTGGCAGCAAAATTAACTGGGTGGAAAATAGATATAAAACCAGAAAAAGAAATTGTTTAAACTGAGTTTTTAAGAATTTTTTATTTAATTAGCAAAGAGAGGTTTTTATTAATGGCAAATAAGCATGTCCCGCTGCGTATGTGCACAGCTTGCAACGAAATGAAAAATAAAAAGGATCTTATTAGAATTGTAAAAACTAAAGACGCAAACGATAGTTATAGCATTGTTATTGACAAAACACTAAAAATGCCAGGACGTGGTGCTTATTTATGTAAAAATCTTGAGTGCTTAAAGAAAGTGCGTAAGTCTAAACGTATTGATCGGATATTTTCTAGAAAAGTTCCGGATGAAATCTATCAAGAAATAGAGGAGGTTATTGCTTCTGGTGAATAAAAAATTATTATCTTTTTTGGGGATTTGTAAGAAATCTGGAAACTTATCTTTGGGATTTGAATCTTGTATTGACGCTTTAAAAAAGAAAAAATCTCATCTTATTTTAATTGCTAGGGATTTATCAGAAAATACTAAGCAAAAATTATATAAATATGATTATGTAGAATTTATTTGCCCTATTGATTTATCAATGGACGACATAAATTTGGCTATAGGAAGTTCAGTTGGAATTATTTCTGTTAATGATAAAAATTTAGCCGAGAAAATAAAATCGCTCTTAAAATAATTGAAACCGTGGGAGGACAACAATATATGATGATTAAATATAGAGTTCATGAGGTAGCAAAGGATTTCAATGTGCCGAGTAAAGAGATAATTAGCTTGATAAAAGAAAATACTGGTGCAGAAAAAAAACACATGACCGCTTTGACCAAAGATGAACTAGACCTTGTTTTCGAGCATTTTTCGAGAGAAAAACAAGTTGAAAATTTTGATGATTATTGGTCTGGTAATTTGGATTTAAAACTTGATGAATCTGAGAATAATAAGATTAAAAGTTCTGACAATAAAAAAGAAGAATCTATAAGTGAAAAAGCTGAAAAAACTACTGAAGATAAATTAAAAGATAAAACCTCGAATATTAAACCTAACGATAAAAACTCCAGAAAAGTGGTTAGCGGACATGAACGAAAAAATAGTGAAGAAAAAGCTCTTAACCTTAGGCAGAAACATACAGTTAAAAATACGGTATCTGCAATAAAAAAAGAATCTGCTAATAAAAAAGTTGAAGAATCTAAGGTATTATTGAATGACCGAAAAGCTTATAACAAAAAAGATAAAGAAATAAAAACTGATTTCTTAAAAAAAGAATACGATACAGTAAAAAAACCTTCTGTTAGAATAATTGATACTAGAGCTGCGCACGTTGATATTGAAAAATATAACGAAAAATATGATCGTCTTGCATCTGAGAAAATAAAAACAGAAAATATTGTACGTAAACAAAAAATTACACAAAAATCACAACAGAGAGGTAAACCTAAAAATTCTAGAAAAGAAACTGAAGCCGAAAGACTGCGTAGAATAGCTCTAGAACGCAAAAATAGACCTATAAAAGTTTTGATTCCGGAGAATATAACAGTGGGTGAACTGGCAAATAGACTTAAGGCTACAGCATCTGAGGTTATAAAAAAGCTCATGCTGATGGGCATAATGGTATCTATAAACGATACAATTGATTTCGATACTGCAAGTCTTGTTGCTATGGAGTTTCATGCAAAAATAGAGAAAGAAGTAGTTGTTACCATAGAAGAAAAAATTATCGATGACAGTGAAGATTCGGACGAAAATCTTGTCCCACGAGCACCAGTTGTAGTGGTTATGGGTCATGTTGATCACGGAAAGACTTCTCTTTTGGATGCAATTCGTCATGCGGATGTTATTTCTACCGAGGCTGGTGGAATTACTCAGCATATTGGAGCTTATCGGGTTAAGTTAAAAAATGGAGAAATTACTTTTTTGGATACGCCAGGCCATGAAGCCTTTACTACAATGCGTGCAAGAGGAGCTCAGATTACAGATATTGCGATTTTGGTAGTTGCTGCGGATGATGGAATAATGCCACAGACGGTTGAGGCGATTAATCATGCAAAGGCTGCGGGAGTTTCGATAGTTGTGGCTATTAATAAAATGGATAAACCTGGTGCAAATCCAGACAATGTAAAGAAACAACTTACTGAGCATGAGATTGTTCCAGAAGATTGGGGTGGAGATACGCCTTGTATTCCTATTTCTGCTAAGAAACGTCAGGGAATAGAAAATTTGCTCGAGATGGTAATGCTTATTGCCGCTATGAAAGAATTAAAGGCTAATCCGGATAGGGCTGCAAAAGGTACTGTTATTGAGGCGAGACTGGATAAAGGTAGAGGCCCGATTGCAACAGTTTTGGTACAAAATGGAACATTACATGTTGGAGATGTCGTTGTTGCAGGAACTTCAGTCGGAAAAGTCCGCGCAATGTTAAATGATAGAGGTGAACGGGTTAAAACGGCTGGTCCTTCAGTTCCAGTAGAGATAACAGGACTGGACTCGGTACCTTCTGGTGGAGACATTTTTAATGCCGTTTCGGATGAACGTTTGGCTAGAGAATTGGTTGAGGAGAGAAAAACAAAACAAAAAGAATCTCAATTTAATTCTCAAACAAAAGTTACACTTGATAATTTATTTGATCAAATGAAAATGGGTGAAGTGAAAGAATTAAAAATAATTGTAAAAGCAGATGTGCAAGGATCTGTTGAAGCAATTAAACAATCACTTGAAAAATTGAGCAATGATGAAGTTCGTGTTCATGTTATTCATGGGGCCGTTGGAGCTATAAGTGAATCTGATGTTATGTTGGCAAGTGCTTCAAATGCCATTATAGTTGGATTTAACGTGCGGCCTGACCCTATTGCAGCAGAAAATGCTGAGCAGCTTGGGGTGGATTTAAGACTCTATAGAATTATTTATGACTGTATCGGAGAAATCAGCTCCGCAATGAAAGGACTTTTAGCACCTAAATTTAAAGAGGTTCAAATAGGTAGAGCTGAATGTAGGCAAGTTTATAAAATATCAAATGTTGGAACAATTGCAGGATGCTATGTTGTTAGTGGAAAAATTTCACGAAATACAGATATTAGAATCGTTAGAGATGGAACAGTAGTTGCTGAGGATAAATTATTGTCGCTGCGTAGATTTAAAGATGATGTAAAAGAAGTTGCTCAAGGATATGAATGTGGCATTGCCCTTGAAAAGTTTAACGACATAAAAGAAGGCGATATTTTTGAGGCCTTTATTATGGAAGAATATCGGGATAATTAAATTTATTCGTCTGCTGTAACTTTAGAAGTAAACTTAATTAAAGTAAAAAAGTTTGCTAGTTCTTAATAAAGGAGGAACTTGTTTATGTCTGGCCACAGAATAGAACGAATCGCTGAGGATATAAAAAGAGAATTAACTGCTATATTTAGAGAAGTTAAAGATTCGAGAGTTGCCAAAAAATTTATAAGTATTTTAAAGGTCGAAGTTAGTGGAGATTTATCTTATTGCAAGGTTTATATAAGTTCTATTAACGGGCTTAAAGAATCTAGTGAAGCGGTTTTGGGGCTAAAGTCGGCAGGAGGATATATTCGGCATGAATTAGGACAAAGACTTAATTTAAGACACGTTCCTTTGCCAATATTTATTGCAACGGATTCTATTGAGCATGGTGCTGATATTTTTAAAAAGTTGAATGATTTAAAGGAAAATTAATTTTATGCATATAGAACTTAAGGATATAGCAAAAGTTTTAAAAGAAAATGACAATTTCTATATATTAACTCATAAGTCTCCGGACGGCGACACTTTGGGCTCAGCTTTTGCACTGTGCTTTGCTTTGCAAAAAATGAATAAGAATGCTAAAGTTTTATGTAGCGATGTAATTCCTGCAAAATATAGTTTTTTGTATGAAAATTTAAAACTTCAAAATTTTAAACCGGAATATATAATCAGTGTGGATGTAGCAGAAACCCAGCTTTTGGGTGATAATCTTATTTGCTATAAAGATAAAGTGGATCTTGCTATTGACCATCATCTTTTGAATCAAAAATTTGCAAAACTTTGGTATATAGACAGTAAATCTGCAGCTACGGCAGAAATAATTTATGAATTAATAAAAAATCTTAAAGTTAGTCTAGACTTGAACATAGCTAACTGTATATATACCGGAATATCTACAGACACTGGCTGTTTTAAAAATGCAAATACATCTGCACAATCACACAGAATTGCAGCAAGCATGATTGATTTGGGTGTGGATAATTTTAAAATAGATAAAATTATGTTCGATACAAAAAGTAAAACTAAATTGAATCTAGAAAAAATAGCTCTTGACAGTCTGGAATTTTATTACGATGATAAATGCGCAATTATAAGTTTAACAAATGAAGAAATTAATAAGTTTAATGTTTGTGAGAGTGATTTTGATGGTTTTTCTGCGATTCCTCGCCAAGTAGAGGGAGTTTTAATAGGAATTTTTATAAAAGAAGTAGTTCCTGGAGAATTTAAGGTATCTGTTAGAACAGATGAATCAATTGATGCTTCTAAAATATGTGCATATTTTAATGGAGGTGGCCACAGATGTGCTGCTGGATGCACAGTCTATGGAACACTGTTTGAAGTAAAAAATAAGCTTGTCAATATTATAAAAAGATTTGTAGGCTAATAAGATGGATGGCATTATAATCATAAATAAACCCAAAAATTATACCTCATTTGATGTGGTTGCAGTTGTAAGAAAACTTTTGAACGAAAAAAAAGTAGGGCATACTGGTACTCTAGACCCTATGGCTACAGGAGTATTGCCTATTTTAATTGGTCGAGCAACAAAATTGCAACAATTTATGACCGATAAAGATAAAGAATATGTGGCTTCTTTTAAACTGGGGATAACTTCAGACACCCTTGATATTACTGGTAAAATAATTAATTTTGTTAAATCTGATATAAAAAAAGGCGAAATAGAAAAGGTTTTGCAAAAATTTAAAGGAGAAATCATGCAAATTCCACCGATGTACTCGGCGGTAAAAAAGGATGGCATCAGACTATATAGCCTAGCTAGAAAAGGAATAAATATTGAACGCAAACCAAGAAAAGTTACGATAAGTGAACTAAAATTAATTAAATTTGATGAAAATCTGCAGTGTGGCGCATTATTAGTGAAATGTTCTAAAGGAACTTATATACGGACTTTGTGTAGTGATATTGGAGATTCCCTTGGCTGTGGTGCTGTTTTGACGGAACTAGAAAGGACAAAATCATTTAATTTTTATATAGAAAATAGTATAACACTTGACGAATTAAGAAATCTTGCCTCAAATGGTTTATTAAAAGAACATGTTTTAAGCTGTGACTCTGTTTTTGAAAACCTTGTAAAAGTTCGGATTACGGCTCAACAAAGTAAACGATTTAAAAATGGCGGTTCTTTGAGCTTAGAAAGAATTTTTACCGAAAAGGACCTAAATAATGATGAATTGGTTAGAATTTATAATAAAACTGAGTTTATCGGCCTCGGTAGAGTTAATTCTATTAAAAATGAAATATCAGTCGCTTGCTTGATAAAAGTTTGAACAAAAAAATAAAATGAGACTTTGTGTTTAACATAAGCTCACTTTATATTTTTATAAACCTCCATAATTTATTTCTATATTCAGGTGTAGCATAATCTATACCGATTCTTTTTGTAGCCTTATATTTAAATTTGCGGCCATCATCTTCTAACCATAACAAATTAGACTTAACTAGATTCTCTCCATTTAATGTCCTATTTATATTTAGAGCTTTAGTCAATTTACCTGGTCCATCAAAGCCTTCAATTCCCCGAATTAAAACAGCCTGAGGAAAGTTTTCTTCTCCAGTTACAATGTTTAGCATATTGTGCATTCCGTAACATAAATAAATATAGGCAACTCCTCCGATTTGATACAAAATTTTAGTTCGTTCGGTTTTGCCTTTATGTGCGTGGCAGGCGGTATCATCTTCTCCAAAATAAGCTTCCGTTTCAGTTATCCTAAGTTTAAATATATTATCGCCAACTTTACGGCAGAGCTTCATTCCAAGAAGCCTCGGGGCCAGTTCAACTGCATTTAATTTGTATAAATTAGAATTTATTCTCATTTTAACACCTTTTTATAATAAAAATGCGACAACTAATTTATTTATAGTTGCCGCTAAAGATTAATCGTTACTGAAAGGTAACAGTGCCAGATGCCGAGCACGTTTTATAGCTTGAGTTAAACTGCGCTGATGAGATGCGCAAGTGCCAGTAACTCTTCGTGGTAAAATTTTAGCACGTTCCGAAATAAATCTACGTAATTTCGAAGCATCTTTATAATCTATATTTTCAACCTTGTCTGCACAAAAAACGCAGACTTTTTTTTTGCTTTTGCGAGCACCCATCCGGCGATTTTCTCTTTCTGGTTTATCAGGCATAAAATTATAACCTCCCTTTTATAAAAATAAAAAATAAATTAAAGATTAAAAAGGCAAATCATCATCTGCAGGAATCTCTTTAAAATCGTCGTCGCTTCCATTTTCAAAAGAGGGAGCAACATCACCTGGCATTTGAGACTGCGAATTACTTCCATCAAAGTTTTCATGAGAGTTAGAATCGCGTTTACCCTCGGCAAAGTGAACATTATTTGCAACGACTTCAAACGCCTTTCTGTTGTTACCGTTTTTATCTTGATAAGTTCTCGTTTGAATAGAACCTTCAACAGCAACTAGTAGACCTTTTGTAAAGTACTTAGAGACAAACTCAGCGGTATTTCTCCAAGCAACAATATCGATAAAATCGGTTGCACGTTCAGTCCCAGCTTTTGCATATGAACGATTAACGGCCAACGTAAAACTAGTAACAGCAACACCGTTTGGGGTATGCCGAAGTTCCGGATCAGCAGTTAATCTTCCCATTAAAACAACATTATTGAGCATTGAATATATTCTCCTTAATTTTCCTTTCTAACTATTAAAGAACGAAGAATTCCATCGGTAATTTTATAAACCCGATCTAACTCAGCAGGAAATTCTGGGTCACAAATGAAGTTAAAAAGAACATAATAACCTTCAGTTTCTTTGTTAATCATGTAGGCAAGATTCTTTTTGCCCCATTCGTCGCAACTATCAAGAACAGCGTTTTTTTCAATTAAATCTTTAAACTTTTGAACCAAATCAGAAATAGCATCCTCACCGTTTTTTAAAGAAAAAATAACGACAGACTCGTAGGCGTTTTTCACATTTTGCATATATTTGCACCTCCTTCTGGACATTAGCCCCCAACTTAAATTGGGGTAAGGATATAATATCAAAACAAATGATAATTACAGGTTAAGTATATCAATTTTCAAAAAATAAGTCAAGAATAAAAAACAACGATTACGTCGATTTTTTCAAATTAAACACGATAATAAAATTTCTCATATAATATAAAAAGACGTAAAGGCGTTGGTTATATGTTAAAGTATGTTAAGTATAATAGAAAAGAAGTGTTAAAATATGCAAGAAAATGGGCATTTAAAAGGAATCCGCATTATTTAGACTTTGAAGACATTGGTGGAGATTGCACAAATTATGTATCTCAGTGTATATATGCTGGCTGTAGAGTCATGAATTATACTCCGATATATGGTTGGTATTATAAAAATGGCTACGATAGGTCTCCGTCTTGGAGCGGGGTAGAATTTTTATTTAATTTTTTAATAAACAATAAAAGCGAAGGTCCTTTTGGAACAGAAACAGATATAGAGCATGTTTTGCCTGGAGACATTATACAACTCGGTAATGAGAATAAAGAATTTTATCATAGCTTAATTATAAATAAAGTTACTAAATATGGTATATTAGTTAGTGCTCACAGTATAGATTCGTACATGAGGCCATTAAATAGTTACAATTTCGATAAAATAAGGTTCATCCATATTGTAGGAGCTAAAAAATCTTTTTAATTAAGAATAATAGAAAGCTGACCGTAAAAACTAATCCGTAATGGAGGTGATTTTTATGGTCAATAACAACAATAATATTTCAAACATACCAGTTAGTTTATACGCAGCAATGGCTCAAGCAAGCGATGCTATTGATTATTTTGGAACATTGTCGCCAGATGAACAACAAGAGATTATAAATTATACACATACAATCCAGTCAAATCAGGACATGCAAGACTATTCGAATAAGTTCACTTCTTTTTTATAGAAAAATCCCTTCAACTATTTGAAGGGATAATATTTTAATTGTACTTAATAAAAGCAAAAACTATTGAATAAAACCGATTTTTTTCATCACATTTTTCAAAGTTTTATCAGATATACAAAGAGCTTTTTCTGCGCTTTCCTTATAACATTTTTCAAGATAAGTTTCATCTTTAATAAACTCAGAAAATTTACGTTGAACAGAAGCCAATCGCTCCGAAAGACACTCTCCAACAGCTTCTTTAAAAGTTCCATATCCAACACCGTCAAATTCTTTTTCAATTTCGTCAAAACTTTTTTCTGTAGCACAAGAATAAATTGTCATCAAATTACTTATCCCAGGCTTACTTTCATCATAACGAATACAAGACTCTGAATCAGTTACAGCGCGTTTAAATTTTTTAATAACATCATCGGGAGAATCCAAAATAGCGACCCAAGAATTCAAGTTTTCATCAGATTTTGACATTTTTTTACTAGGATCCTGCAAAGACATTATTCTAGCACCGTTTTTAGGTATATAAGCCCCAGGAACCTTAAAAGTAGTCCCATACAAAAAGTTGAACCGTTCCGCTACAGTTCGAGTGAGCTCAAGATGCTGTTTCTGATCAAGCCCAATAGGAACCATATCAGCCTGATACAACAATATATCCGCCACCATCAAAACCGGATATGAAAATAATCCACAATTTATATTGTCCACATGTTTTTTAGATTTATCTTTGAACTGAGTCATTCTAGAAAGTTCGCCGAATTGAGTATAACAGTCGAGTATCCAAGATAACTGGGCATGAGTATTTACATGGCTTTGAATAAAAAATAAGCTTTTTTCAACATTAATTCCACATGCTAATAATAAAGCATAAGCCTCTAAAGTATTTCTTTTCAATTTTACAGGGTCCTGCATCACAGTTATCGTATGCAGATCTGCAAGCGCAAATATACAATTGTGCTTATTTTGAAGATCGACCCAATTTTTTATTGCACCAAAATAATTACCAATGGTAATGGTGCCGCTAGGTTGAATAGCACTGAAAACAGTTTTGGCAGATGAGCTCATAAAATTCCCCCTTTTTATTAACATATAAAAGAGTAGAATAATCATAATTATATGCTATAAATTTGTTAAGAAGTAAAACGTTGTAAAGAATTAAATGTATATTCACAATTTCAATAAATAAAAAACATAAAATAGAATATTTATTAAATTTAATTATATCTGTTTTCAAAATTAAATACATTTTTAGTGAATATAAACCACAAAACAAGAAGTAATTAATCATGCATATTGCTTTGTCTAAAAATACATCTTATCATTTAGAATACCATTTTTTTGCAAATTTTACAAGTTTTTTGCATCAAAAATTTAGCCAAAAGTTTTAGCTTATTCTATAAAAATTCTTTATTAAACCTTTACAATGTAAATATTATAATATATCCTTTAAACAAAAACTTTATTCAGGTGATAAATTTGACTTACGAGCAAGCACTTAATTATGTTGATTCTTTTTTGCAGTTCGGAATTAACCCTGGGCTAGAACGCATTAAGCTATTACTCGAAATGATAGGAAACCCACAAAAAAAATTGAAATTTATTCACGTTGCCGGTACAAATGGAAAAGGTTCCATATGTACATTTTTATCATCTATTTTAACACTTTCTGGATTAAAAACTGGATTGTTTACATCTCCTTTTATTTTAGATTTTCGAGAAAGATTTAAAATAGACGGCAATATGATTTCTAAAAATGATTTTGTGAACATAGTAGAGTATATCATGCCTTTTGTAAAAAAAATGACAAAAAATGGAAGGAATTTAACAGAGTTTGAACTAATTACAGCTATAGCATTTTTGTGGTTTGCCAAAAAAGAATGTGATATTATAGTTTTAGAAGTAGGCCTAGGAGGTAGACTCGATGCAACTAATGTTATAGATAGCGCGCTAGTCTCAGTAATTACTTCAATTTCTTATGACCATATGAATATTTTAGGCGAAACGATAGAGAAGATTGCGAAAGAAAAAGCCGGAATTATAAAGTCGAATGGGACCTTGGTTTTATATCCAAGACAAAATAACAAGGCTCTATTTTCAATAAAAAGTGTTGCTAAAGAACTAAAAAATAAAATAATTGTTCCATGTTTAAATGAACTCTCGAGTATAAAGACAAACTTATCTGGAACAAGTTTTGATTATATGGGAGAAACTTTTGAGATTACACTATTAGGTAAGCATCAAGTTTATAATGCTATTACAGCTATATCTGTAATAAATTTCCTAAAAAATATTGGTTTTAAAATATCAAAAGAACATGTAAAAAAAGGCTTAGCAGATGCGAAAATTCCTGCTAGATTTGAGATTATTTCTCAAAATCCTTTAATTATATTAGATGGCTCTCATAATATGGATGGAGCTACAACTCTTGCCAACTCTATTAAGTTATATCTATCGCAGAAACGTATAATTGCAATAGTTGGTATGCTAAAAGATAAAGAAGTATCTAAAGTATTAAGTATTGTAGCTCCTTTAGTATCAGATTTTGTTGCCGTCCAGACAGAAAATTATAGAGCTATGGACAATTTAGAGTTATGCAAACTAATTAAGAATTTAAATAAAACCTGCACTGTCGCAGATAATTTAGCAGATGCGGCAAATTTTGCTATCAAACAATTAGACGAAAATTCTGCTATAGTAGTTTTTGGGTCTTTATACCTGGCATCTCAAATTCGTCCGATATTAATGTCGTTTTGTGAAGATTTTTAATTTTTTTTTATCGCATTTTTTGAGTTGTTTTGCTAAATATTTGTTCTATTATTTATTTGACTTTTTTTATAAGCTGCACGTAGGGGGCCGCAGGCTCAGCAAAGCTGAGCCTGCGCCTGATAAAACTATTTTAAGTCTTACATATGTGCATTTTATCAGGCGCAGAGGTTATTTCAAATATGAAATAACCCTGCGGCCCCCCTTTTTGATTAATGCAGTGTGAGCAAAGGTTAGGGGTGATTTGAGATCGTGGTAGAAGTAAAAATTATAAAAGACGAAGAAAGTGCGACCGCATTCATAAAAGGAGACATCGACCATCATACAGCAAAAGATATAAGAGAACAAATCGATGCATATGCACAAAATAACCAAATAAAACTTTTAAAACTAGACTTTTCTCAGGTGCAATTTATGGATAGTTCTGGGATAGGGCTAATTATGGGAAGATTTAAAATGATGCAAATGCTAAAAGGTAAGGTAACTGTAATAAATGTACCATCTCATTTAAAGCGGCTTATAAAAATATCGGGACTTTTAGCATTGGGAGTAATTGAAAAAGGAGAAGTTTAATAATGGCACAACTAAAAAATGAAATGAAGTTCGAATTTATAAGCAAATCTGCAAATGAGAGTTTTGCGCGCGCTACCGTTGCAGCATTTGTAGCACAGCTTGACCCTACTATCTCGGAGGTGGCAGATATAAAAACTGCAATTTCGGAAGCAGTTACAAATTGTATAGTTCACGCATATAAAAATGGTTTAGGAACAATATACATATCAGTTAAGATTTTTGAAAACGGACAAGTTATAATAAAAATAAGAGATAAAGGCTGTGGCATTGAAAATATTAGTCAAGCTATGGAGCCTTTATATACAACTGGAGGTGCAGAGAGAGCCGGTTTGGGTTTTGCAGTAATGCAAAGTTTTATGGATAATATAAAAGTCACATCCAAGCTAGAAAAAGGAACAACAATAACTCTAACAAAAAACATAATTCCTAGAGTGGCTAAAAATGGACAGTAGATCTCATATAATAAGTGAGAATACCGGCTTAGTGCATGCTTGTGCTCAAAAGTTTAAAGGACGCGGAATAGAATACGATGACCTTTTTCAAGCAGGTTGTGTAGGTCTTATAAAGGCTGTGGATGCTTTTGATGCTTCGAAAGGCACAAAATTATCAACATACGCAGTACCTGTAATATTAGGAGAGATTAAACGTCTTTTTCGTGATGGTGGAGCAGTTAAAGTGGGCAGAGGCTTAAAGGAACTATCGTTAAAAGCTAGCAGGTTTATCAACGAATTTATGTCTAAAAATTCGCGTGAACCTACAATAACTGAGTTAGCCAAAGCTCTATCTATTGAACCAACGATTGCAGCTCAAGCATTAGACGTATCTAGAGCGCCTCTTTCGCTAACAATTGACACAGAGGAAGGTAAAAGTCAGATTGATATTCCAGTAGCAGCTCAAGACGAAAAATTGGCAGAAATTATTGCATTAAAACAAATAATAAACAAATTAAATAACAAAGATCGCTCTCTAATATTGCTGCGCTTTTTTAAAAAACAAACGCAAACTCAAACTGCTAAGATTTTAGGTATGACACAAGTTCAAGTTTCGCGAAGAGAACGATTTATTTTAAACAATCTAAGGCTTCAACTAAGCGGATAAATCAAAAAAATGATTACATTTTTCACTTAATTTTCAATTTTAGACATATTAATGCATTATTTTTGCAGATTAATTTTCAAAATCATCACTAATGTTTAAAACTTTGTTGAAAGTGTTGATAAATATAAAATGAAACAAGGAGTTTAATCGTTAAAAACGACAAAAAGTTCTATTTTAGAAAATTATATTACTATAAATCCAATTAAAATAAGATTTTTTATTAATAGTTTAAAACTTTGTTAAAAATGTTGAAAATAATAATTGATATTAATATTAAAATATAAAAAATCACACTATTTGACTTTATTTTTCAAAATTAGAAAATAAAATTTTTATTAATTGAGTAATTTTTTTTATAGCGATAGATTTAAATTTATCATAGTCGATGTGACTTTGTTCGTCGGAATTATCTGAGATTATTTTTATAACAGAAAATGATACATTATTTAAAAAGCATACCTGGCCGATGCTTCCGGCTTCCATTTCACAAGCAAGTGCATTAAAAGTGCTTCTTATAGATAAAAGTTTTTGTTTGCTAGATATAAATTGATCTCCAGTGGCAATTATTCCAACATGTATATTTTCTTGGAGTGCTAGAACAGATTTTTCTATTATTTTGTTTAAACCTTTTGAACATGGAATCTTTATCAAATTTAACCCAGAGATAAAGCCACAAGCGTCACCTACAGCAGAAGTATCAATGTCGTGTTGCAAAACGAAATCGGCAAGCACGATATCTCCTATGTTTAAATTTTTGTCTAACGCTCCAGCGACGCCTATATTTAATATTAATTTTGGCCTATATTTATATATCATTATTTGAGAGCAAACAGCAGCATTAACTTTGCCAGGGCCACATAATGCAACGACACAATCGATATTATCTATTTTTCCGGAAAAAAATCTCATATGAGCAAATTCTTTGCATGAGGTGTTGTGCATAAGTTTTATTATACCTTCAATTTCTATTTGCATGGCGCTAATTATACCTATCATAAAGCTAAAACCTCACTTTTTTTTATTTTAACACGGAAAAAAGATTGCTGCAAATATGATACATTAATGCAGAATGTTTTTAATATAAAATGACAAAAATATTCCAAAATATCCTATATATTGTAATATTATCCATATTTAATTTATATATAAGATAATTATATCGAAAAATGTTTATAATTTTTATTGACAATAAAGAATTAATGATATATCATATATTAAGATTAAATCTAAAATGATTAGATTTTTGTAAATTATAAAAACTTACTTTTATTTTAGCCAAAATTTATTCTATTGTTTTTGGATTATAGCAATTATATTTAATTTTATATGAGTTATACTATTTTTAAATGATAAATAAGCATGCCCATGTAGCTTAGTGTAGAAGAGCGTTGGTTAGGTCAATATCAAAGGTGTCGGTGCAAGTCCGATCGGGGGCAAATTTTATTAATCCAAAGCGAGGTATATTTAAATGTACGAAGACAAAAATCTCATCTGCAAAGAGTGTGGCAAGGAATTTGTATTTACCGCTGGTGAACAAGAATTTTATGCTTCTAAAGGGTTTGTTAATGAGCCACAAAGATGTAAAGAATGCCGTGATGCACGTAAAAATGCTGCTAGACCAGAACGTGAAATGTTCTCAGCAGAATGTGCAGCTTGTGGATGCGAGGCAAAAGTTCCTTTTAAACCACGTGAAGACCGTCCGGTTTATTGCAGCGATTGCTTTGCTAAGATGAGGGAAGAACAACATATTTAGCCCCCCTTTTTTTTTATTTTTCTCCTAAAACGCGCTGGTGTTTTGGGAGTTTTTTTATTGACAACAATTATTAATGAGGTTAATATATTATTTGATGCGTATAATAATGATTGGAAATAAAATAGGAGGTTGTTAAAATGGTAGTTGATAAAAATACTATTATTGGCGATGTGTTAGATTTTGACGATACTACTGCTAAGTATTTTTTAGAAATAGGGATGCATTGCTTGGGCTGTCCTTCTTCTCGCGGAGAAACTATAGAAGAAGCTTGTATGGTTCACGGAACAAATGCAGATGAACTTATAAAAAAAATAAACGAGCACATTAGCTCAAAATAAAATAGCTAAAATTTATTTCCGCTCGGAGAGTTCTTCCGGGCGGTTGTTTTGATTAAAATTAGATGGGGAATACAATTTTTATGGGGAAAATCTGTAAAATAAATCTGGATAATAGACTTTATTTGTGTGCTAAAAATGTTAGGCCTGGAAAGTTTATAGCAGATATCGGTGCAGATCACGCGTATCTTGCAATATGGCTCATTCTAAATAAGTTAATTCCGCATGCAATTGTTACAGATGTTCGAGAGGGACCTTTATTGAATTCAACACACAACATAAGAAGATTTGGCCTAGAAGAGCAAATTGAAACACGACTTTCCGATGGGCTCGGTAAAATAAAGCCAGGTGAAGTGGACGACATTATAATTGCCGGTATGGGTGGAGAATTAATTGCTAAAATTGTAAGTAGAGCAGATTGGTTAAAGAATGAATCTAAACACCTGATTTTACAGCCTATGTCTTCAGAAGCAGAGCTAAGAGAATTTTTAACTCGAGAACATTTTAAGATAGATTCAGAACAAGCTATAATTGATCATAATAAAGTTTATACTGTAATGTCGGTGTATTTTGAGCAGGATTTTTATAATTTTGATAGGATCTACACGTATATAGGTAAGCTAGGTGATAATCTTACTTTTGAAAATTGCTCTTATATAAAAAGAGTGATTAGAGATTTAAAAAATAAATTAAAAGGTTATATATTAACAAAAAAATTAAAAAAAGTCAGAGAAATTTCTGAGGTAATATTAGAGCTTGAACAAATTATAAAGGAGAATAAACAATGATTAAAGTTTCTGATATTTTTGACTTTATTGATAGTTTTGCACCTTTTAAAACAGCAATGGATTTTGATAATGTTGGTATTTTGGTGGGCGATAAAAGTTCAGAAGTAAAAAGATGTTTGGTAGCGCTTGATGTTACTAAAGATGTAATATTTGAGGCAAAAACTCTGGGAGCAAATTTGATAATAAGCCATCATCCGGTAATATTTAATGCAATAAAAAAATTAGAAAATGAAGATATTCCATATATTTTAGCTAAGAATGAAATTTCAGCAATTTGCGCACATACCAATTTGGATGTAGCTAATTTTGGTGTAAATTCTTGTTTGGCTGAGGCATTGTCTTTACAGAAAATATTGCCACTTTCTAGTTATGTTTCTAAATTAGGAGAAGTTTCTTTTGGCTTATTTGGAGAACTTGAAAAAAGCTATTATTGTGATGAGTTTGCAAAATTTGTAAAGGCTAAATTAAACTGTAATGGAGTTCGATATACAGAAGTTGACATAAGCATAAAAAAAGTTGCAGTTTGTTCTGGTGCAGGAGGAGATTTAATTAGTGCGGCAATAAAGCAAAGAGTAGATGCTTTTGTTACAGGAGAGATTAAACATCACGAAATTTTAGAAGGCCTAAAAAATAAAATTTGTATTGTTGATGCAGGACATTTTAAGACAGAAGATGTTGTAATATTGCCGCTGATTCAAAAATTATCTAAAGAATTTAAGGATATTGAATTTAAAAAGTCAAAATCATTTACAGATGGAATTAAATATATGGCTTAATTTTTTAGATTTGAAAGCAGGAGGGCGTTACTATGGCACTGGATGGAGCCTTTTTGAGGCATATAAAAAATGAAATAGAATGCTATGCACTCGGTTCAAGAGTGGACAAAATATATCAGCCAAATAAAGAAGAATTCGTTTTTTATCTAAGGAATAAAGAAAGTGTGCATAAACTGTTAATTAGTTCTCGTGCTAATAGTGCCAGAATTAATTTTACAAAATATCCTCCCCAAAACCCCACTGTGCCACCGATGCTATGCATGCTATTTAGAAAAAAATTGTTGGGAGCAAGGTTATTTAAAATTAGACAGCCAGATTTAGAGCGAGTTTTATTTTTAGATTTTGAGTGCAAAAACGAATTAGGTGATTTAACATTAGTTTCGGTCATAGTCGAAATAATGGGACGCTACAGCAATATAATTTTGGTCGGTGAGAATGGAAAAATTATAGACTCATTAAAACGAATAGATGAGTTGACTTCATCTAAGAGACAAGTTTTGCCTGGACTCAAATATGAATTGCCTCCTGCTCAGAATAAATTAAGTTTACTTTCTGACAGTACCGAAAAAATTGTGGAAAGAATAAATCTACAAGCTTACAAAAATGATAAATCAACTTCGGATATAATTCTTTCTGTAGTAAAAGGAGTTTCTCCGATAGTTTGTGACGAAATCGCGTTTAAATCCCAAACCTATAAGGAACGTGGGTTATTAAATATTTTAAACTGCCTAAAAAAAGTAGTTAATGAATGTAGCGGAGTACCTTTTATTGTTTATGACAATGAAATACCTAAAGATTTTTCTTTTTTTGAACCAACTCAATATGAAAATAAATTCGCAGTTAAAAAGTGTGATACTTTTTCACAATTATTAGATGAGTTTTTTAAAAAAAGAGATAATGCTGAGAGAATACGTGCTAAAACTTATAATTTAAGACACCAAATTAATAATAATATTTATAGATTGAAAAAAAAGATAAAAATTCAGGTAGCTGAACTTGAAAATAACGAAAATAAAAAGAATTTAAAACTGTTTGCAGACCTTGTTAGTGCAAATATTTATAGAATAAAAGATGGAGTTTCTGAGGTTACTCTTGAAAATTTTTATGACGAAAATCTTAGCAAAGTAAAAATTAAACTTGACTCGAGATTAACTCCAGCTAAAAATGCTGAGAAATTCTATCAAGAATACAAAAAATCGAAAGTTGCAATAGAAAAGTTGACAAATGAAATAAGTAAAGCTCAAGAAGAAATAGCCTATATAGAAACTGTGCTAGATGAAATTGATCGTGTGCGCTTTGAAGATGAATTAGACGAAATAAAAAATGAATTGTTTTCTCAAGGATATATTAAAGAAAAACCAAATAAGGTGAAGAGCAAAAAGGATAAAGCTTTGGATCCAATAAAATATTATTTAAGTGAAAATATTATAGTGTTGGTTGGAAGAAATAATTATCAAAATGATGGATTAACGTTAAAAACAGCGTCGAAAAATAATTTGTGGTTTCATGTTAAAGATATACCAGGTTCGCACACCATCTTGGTTGCCGATAAAAAAAATATAAATGATGATATATTAATTAAAACTGCTAAAATTGCGGCTTATCATAGTAAAGCTCAAAATTCTTCTAATGTGCCTGTAGATTTTACTTTGGTCAAAAATGTAAAAAAACCTTCTAGCGCTAAGCCAGGAATGGTAATTTATAATGACTACAAAACTATTTATGTTACACCTAGTGAAAAATTTATTGAAGAATTGAAATATAACGAAGATCTGTTTAAAAAAATTTTTAAAATTTGTTTTAAATAATTGTTGACTTGCTTCAATATGTGGGGTATAATTTACTCAAAAGGTAATTTTATGCACAATATCTTGTGCTATATAGCTTTTAGGAGGTAAATTATGATAACCACTATTACAAAAAGAGATGGAAGAAAAACTAAATTTAATAAAGAAAAAATAGCTCAAGCAATTTTTAAGGCTGCTACTAAAATGGGTGGCGATAATTATAATTTGTCTGAACAGTTGGCGGATCAGGTCGTCAAATATTTAGAGGATGAAAATTTGCCAGAAAATGTTACAGTTGAACATGTGCAGGATATTGTCGAAAAAATCCTTATTAAAACTGGACATGCTCAGACTGCTAAAGAATATATACTTTTTAGAGCAGATAGAACTCGTGTCCGTGAGATGAATACTCGATTGATGAAAATCTATGAGGGTTTAACATTCAAGGATGCTAAAGACAATGATGTGAAACGCGAAAATGCCAACATAGATGGCGACACAGCAATGGGGACTATGCTAAAATATGGCTCTGAGGGTGCTAAACAATTTTATGAGATGTATATTCTTGACCCTAGATTTGCTAAGGCTCATGCAAGTGGAGATATTCATATTCATGATTTGGACTTTTTAACTTTAACTACCACTTGTTGCCAGATTGATCTTGATAAATTATTTACTAACGGATTTTCTACTGGGCATGGTTTTTTACGTGAACCAAATGATATTATAAGTTATGCGGCTTTAGCCTGTATTGCAATCCAGGCTAACCAGAATGATCAGCATGGTGGGCAGAGCGTTCCTAATTTTGACTATGCTATGGCTAAAGGTGTAGCTAAAACTTATAGCCGGACTTATAAACAAAACATGATTAGAGCTTTAGAAATTTTAACTGATGAACAGGATCCTACTTCTTTATATGAAAGTATTTGTAAAAAGGCCCAGTCTGAGACAAATGACAAAGCTTCTCTTGAAAATGGTGAGGCTTACATGGCTAGAGAACTTGAACTTCTATCTGAAATTTTTGGTGAAAATACAGCTAAGAAAATTCAAAAATTTGCTTATAATCATGCTAAGAGTGAGACCGATAGAGCCACGTATCAGGCTATGGAAGCTTTAGTACATAACCTAAATACAATGCATTCTAGAGCTGGGGCACAGGTTCCTTTCAGTTCGATAAATTACGGAACAGATACCTCACCTGAGGGTAGAATGGTTATAAAAAATGTTCTTTTAGCAACCGAAAAAGGCCTTGGTAATGGAGAAACTCCTATTTTCCCTATTCATATATTTAAAATTAAAGATGGTATAAATTATAATCCAGGGGAACCTAATTACGATTTGTTTAAGTTAGCCTGCAGGGTTAGTGCTAAGCGGTTGTTCCCTAACTTCTCTTTTCTTGATGCTCCATTTAATTTGCAATATTATAAACCTGGACATCCTGAAACAGAAGCTGCTTATATGGGTTGCAGAACTAGGGTTGTGTCGAATCACTATGACCCTACTAGAGAAATTGTTAATGGCAGAGGAAATTTGAGTTTTACTTCTATAAACTTGCCAAGGTTGGCTATTGAAAGTAAAAAAGATTTTGGAATTTTTTATAAGTTGCTTGATGAAAAAATCGATTTAGTAATAGAACAGTTATTAGCTCGTTTTGAAATACAGGCATCTAAAAAAGTAAGAAACTTTCCATTCCTTATGGGGCAAGGGGTTTGGATTGACTCTGATAATTTGGGCCCTGATGATGAGGTTAGAGAAGTTCTAAAACACGGAACTCTTACGGCTGGTTTTATTGGACTAGCAGAATGTTTGAAAGCTTTGATTGGTGTTCATCATGGCGAAAGCGAAGAAGCACAAAAATTGGGCCTTGAAATTATTGGTCATATGAGAAAATGTATGGATGAGGCTGCGGATAAATATAATTTGAATTTTTCGCTTATTGCAACCCCTGCAGAGGGGCTTTCGGGCAGATTCGTTAGGATAGATGCTAAAAAATATGGAAAAATACCTGGAGTTACTGACAGAGATTACTACACAAATTCGTTCCATGTTCCGGTCTATTATGAAATCTCTGCTTGGGATAAAATAAAAAAAGAAGCACCTTATCATGCACTTACAAATGGAGGCCATATATCTTATATTGAACTTGATGGAGATCCAACTAAAAATTTAGACGCTTTTGAACAGGTTGTTCGTTGTATGAAAGAATCTGGTATTGGATATGGCTCTATTAACCATCCCGTGGATAGAGACCCTGTTTGTGGGTACACTGGCATAATCGATGATGTTTGCCCTAAATGTGGAAGAAAAGAATTTCAAAATGGCTCAGGATTTGAAAGAATTCGAAGGATTACTGGCTATTTGGTTGGAACGTTGGATAGGTTTAATAATGCAAAACAGGCAGAAGAGCATGACAGGGTTAAGCATTCGGTAAAAACTAATGCTTGTAAGTGTTGTGAGTGATAGTTTATAAGAAATTCTGCTAATTTTGATAACTTTGGGAGGAAGTACATACTTGGATGAATTAAGAATTTCTGGGATTATTAAAGAGTCAATTGTTGATGGACCTGGAATTCGATTTGTGATTTTCTCACAGGGATGTCCACACCACTGCAAAGGCTGTCATAATCCATCAACGTTTGATTTTAATGGTGGATATATTGCTAAAATCGATGATTTGATGAGTGAAATAAAAAAAAATCCCCTTTTAAAGGGGGTTACTTTTTCTGGTGGAGAGCCTTTTGTTCAGGCTGAAGCATTTTCTAAAATCGCTATAAAATGTCATTTGTTAGGACTGAATGTAATTTCGTATACTGGATATACTTTTGAAAATTTAGTTTCTGGTTTTTGCAATCATCCTGAATGGAAAAAACTTTTAGAGAATATCGATATTTTAATTGATGGTCCTTTTATAGAAGAACAAAAGAGTTTAATGTTATTATTTAGAGGCTCTTCTAATCAGAGAATTATTAATGTAAAACGCTCGTTAGTGAATATGCAACCGGTTTTGATAGATGATTATTGTTAGGACACCAGTATTTACTAATTATATATTAAATTAAAAAGTTTGCTACTTTAGATTAACTAGTAGCAAACTTTATTTTTGATAAAATATTTATAATATTTTGATCAGTTTTGTTTTAAAACTATAA
Source organism: uncultured Clostridia bacterium (assembly GCA_944384705.1). Classification (GTDB taxonomy): domain Bacteria; phylum Bacillota; class Clostridia; order Oscillospirales; family Acutalibacteraceae; genus CAG-557. Next base: position 4,401 of record CALWUI010000023.1, on the reverse strand, counting down.
TTTTTATTTACTAGTGATTATAAATGTATCTGATGGCCCGCCAAGACCGACCTCTGCAAATTGAAAATCTGTACCACCGGAAACATTTTCAAGAGAATCTTCTGAGAGTTCTTTTGTATTTTTCTTACAGAATAGAGCGTAAGCTTTTTCAAAACAACCTGCACCAAATTTAATTCCATGCTTTTCTGCTAATCGGGTAAACTCAAATTCATCTTTACATTTGCTTGCTGCCTTTACAAATTCGGGCTTTTTTGATTTAAATTCTTGTAAATCCATAAAAAAACCTCCCTAGTCTTTTTAAAATTATAGTAACTTTTTAGAATTAAATTATACATAAAATTTATATTTTAGTCAATATATTTGTCAAAAATAAAAAAATTAATTAACTGGATAAATTATTTATTTCAACAATCAGAATTTAAAGTTTGTTAACAATTTCTTTAAAATGCCGACCACGTTCCATAAAATCTTTGTATAAATCAAAACTAGCACAGGATGGTGATAGAGCAACTATATCTCCTGCAATAGCATTTTCTTGAGCTACCAACACTGCTTGCTGCATATCTTTTACGAGTACAATTTTGAGTTCATCGGAAGAAAATTTAGATGAATTGATTACAGCATCGCGAATCTCATTTGCTGTTTGCCCCATAAGAATCAAAACTTTTACTTTTTCTGCAATAACTGACCCGAGTGTATCGAATGGAATTTTTTTATCGTATCCACCAGAAATTAAAATGATCTTTTGATTAAACAAAGATAAAGTACCACAGATAGTTCTTGTTGGGCTTGAGGCAATCGAATCATTATAGTATTTTACGCCATTAACCTCGCGAACAAATTCAGTTCTATGCTCCACTCCGGCAAAATTTTTTGCTACTGTTTTAATTGAATCAATATTTACATCATCAAAAGTTGCGCAAATAGCAGCCATGTAGTTTTCTAAATTATGCCTTCCTGGAATGCGAATATCACTTATGTTCAAAACAGGAATGGATTGACCATTTTTAGAAAAGTAAATATTGTTCTTTTGTATATAAGTTCCGTTGTTGCATTTATTTTTAGAACTAAAAAATAATGGGAGCCCCCTTACATTATCTTTAAATTGTTTAGTGATTTCATTGTCTAGATTAAGTATGGTTTTAGAAAATGCGTTTTGATGGAGTATAATATTTTTTTTAGATTCAATATATTCTGCCATGTCTTTGTGAATATCGAGATGATTAGGAGAAATGTTTGTAACAACTGCAATGTCTGGACTTTTTCTCATTGAAATCAACTGAAAACTTGATAATTCAACAACAGCAACGTCGTCTTCATTTACACTTTCAATCTTATGCAGCAAGGGGTCTCCAATATTTCCTCCCAGATGAACCTTTTTGCCACTATGTTTTAATATTTCTGCTATTATCGATGTTGTAGTTGTTTTTCCGTCGCTACCAGTCACTCCAATTATTTTGCATGGGCATAAATCAAAAAAAACTTCCATTTCGGATGTAACGATAGTTCCACTATTTTTAGCTTCAACTAATTCAGATGTGTAAAATTTAAGTCCTGGAGAGCGAAATATAATATCAAAATCTAAATTCTTTAGATATCCTTTACCTAATTTGAATTGTATACTATAAGGTTTAAGTTTTTTTATTATATCAAAAAGTTCGCATTCATTTTTTAAGTCACAAGCAGTTACGATTGCTCCTTTTTTACTAAACATCTTTATGAGCGGTAAGTTACTTTTTCCTATACCATAAAACGCAACTTTTTTACCCTTTATGCTATTAAAAAATTTATCTATGCTTTTTGACATTTGCCTTAACTCCTTATTATTTTTCCACTACCATTATATTATATATTTTTGCGCTTTGAATATCAACTTCAGAGAGTTTTAAAAATTCAAGCATCTTTTTAGTTTTTTAAAATTTTTTATTATTAAATAGCTAAAAATACGTCTGTAAGTAAAAAAACAATGAAAAGTGTTACAAATTATAACAAAATAGGCATTTTTTAAGGCAGTATATAAATTAATTTTGTTGCAATATCAATAAGAGAGGTGCAAAAAATTTGCCCTGTTTTGTTTGACATGGAGAAAATAAGTCTATTTTCTTTTTTGGAATTATAACGGAGTTTTAGTGTTGTATAATACTATATAGATTCGAGGAAAACAAAGACCTGTTTGCTCGAATATTAAAGCTAAAATCAATATTAATGTTAAGGGAGACTGTAAAATGAAAAAGGTAAATTTATTGAACAAGAAACTTCTATCAACAGGATTAGGCGCAAGCTTATTATTGTCACAACTAGGCTAAGTTAATGTATTCGCTGAAAAAGTTGATGCTCAAACTCAAACTATTTATAGCGATGTTGAAACTCAAACAGAAATAAATGATATTTTGAATAATGATAAAAAGGATTTAAATGATGCAAACTCAGAAATAAATGAAACTAAAAATTTAGATAGTGAAAAAGATAAAGAAACAAATACTGAACTGAATAAAAATGAAGTAGAAACTTCTGCAAGCGATGAACATGAAAAAACTAATGTTCAAACTGATGAAAAAGAAGATTTAATTAAAGACATAGTAATAGAAAAAGATAAAGAAACTATTGCAAAGGGAAACGAAAAATCTAAAAAGGAGACTGCTAAAAAAATCGCTAAATATGCTGCAGCGGCAGCAATAGCTGGAACTCTAGCATATTTGGGATATAGATATAGAACTCCTATTATGGAAAAACTAATGGTATCAGGGCAATACATATCTAATAGTGCTAAAAATGCATGGCAAGGTTTAACAAAAACAATATCTAAATGCTATAATAGTGCATCAAATAATACAAAATCATTATGGAATAATGCTACAAGCAAAATTGCGACAAGGGCTGAAAAAGCTACGAATGCAACACTGTGTGCAAACGAAACTTTAGGTGCTCAATGTCCTAAATATGATTTATATGAAAGCTCAACAATGCTTAGAGATATAAATGATCAAAAAAATAATTTTAGCCCATTGCAAAAGCAATTAAATAAATCTACTTTTTCTGGAGACCAAGGAAACTCAACAAAATGTATTATGGGTGAACTGTACAACAAAATAAAAAATGGTGCAGGCAATGTTATTAATTGGATTGTATCTAATTATAAAAATGCTATAATAGTGCATCAAACAATACAAAATTATTATGAAAATGCAACTACAATTGACATGAGAGGAAGAAATTTAAAGAGGATTTATTATAAATAAGTTGTTTTATGTTTGAAATGTACTGATTGAAAAAAAGGAATTTTATGATTGGAAAAGGAGAAATTAATATTATGAAAAAGGTAAGTTTATTTACTAAAAAGTTGATGTCTTTAGGTTTAGTTGCAAGCTTATGTATTACTTCTTTAGGGATTAAAAATTGTTTTGCAGAAGGGCCTAAAAGTACACAAAACTCAACAACTGTAAACGCAACTTTGAATGTGAATATAAGTGATTCTAGAAATGATCAAAAACCACAAGCAGGTAAAAATAAACCAGATAATTCTCATAATGGAAAAGTTAAAATTTATGAAGCAAAAGAACTTCTAAAAAAAGCTTGGACTGTATGCAAATGGACTGCTGTAAGTGGCTTTCTCGTATACGCTGGATATAAAAATAGTCGAGATATTATAAATTTAGGAAAAGAATGTAGGGATTTTATTTTAGAAAATAAAGAAAACTTCAAAGAAGTGTTAGACGGCGGGATTGCTGCCGTAAAAGGTATGGGGCAAACTATTTATGGAGCAGTACAGCTAATTTGTATGTTAGTAAAATTTGTCTGTGAACACACAACAGCAACAAAGAATGTTCTAGCATTAGTTGGTACTTATAACATATATAATTGTTTAAAAAATAAAGCAAAAAGCTTTTGCTCATCAAGAGAAAATAAAAATGCGGAGTTTAAAGCTTGTACAACTGTAAAAAGAAAATAACTACATAAAAGCAGCATTTTAAAATTTAACTTAAATGCCTATCTTTATCGTATTTTATAATTAAAGATAGGCTATAAATATGCTAAAAAAGGCTAGATAACTTTCTAGCTAATATATTAAATTATTAAATATATAAAAACAGTCCAATAAAAATATTTACTTTTTAGTTTGAATTTTAGCGTATGAAAGTTTTCCATATTTAAAATTTTGACAACTTTTCTAGAAATAATAGTTAATAATAATTTCAATTATGTAATTATACTTATTCAAGTTGATCAAAATTTAGTGAGTTATGTCTTATAATTATTAAAAAGCGCAGGAACTACTGAACTGTCCCAAGTTATGCAGACAGCACAAAAAAGCAGGTCTAGGGTAGAATAATTAAATTTTAAGCAACAAACTGATTTCGTTTTTCAAGCGGAGTCAGTTTTGTTTTAGTTTGAATGCGGAAA
>CALWUI010000022.1 GCA_944384705.1 uncultured Clostridia bacterium | reverse complement strand
CTGACCGAAGAAAAGACTTTGTTAAGCAATCAAAAATAAATGAATACGAAACGCCCCTTGATGAAATTTTGTGCGACAAATTTTGTGTTGATGCAGACATGGACAAGCATTTAGAAGAACAAAATTTGTTGGGATGGATTGAACTGATTGAAAATCAAAAGTTATATGAAGGGGTAAAAAGCCTATCTATCGAAGACCAGATTTTCATAAGTTGCATAGTCAAAGAATGTAAAACACAAGCTGAAATCTCCTATTTTTGCAACTTAAGTCAATCTCAAATTTGTTGCAAATTCAATAAAATTTTACGAATTTTAAAGAATAATATATTACATAGGTAGAAATATTTTTGTCGACAATTTTTTCAAATAAAAAAACACCCAAAAAGACTCTTAAATATATAGAGGGATGATTTTCCATTCCTCTATCTGAAGCTTTACAATTGAATATCAATATCTCAGTAACGTTAAGCTGTTGGACGAGCGTTTTATCGAATGCGCCAAGACCTTATTCAAAGTGAGCGACAGACATTCAGATACGAAACTTTAAATTCAAAAGTTCGCGATGACTCCAGCAGCCGATAATGATACTCCTGCCCAGCCACAGCTCGAGCGTTGAAGCAAAACAAAAGTTTTGTGAGCCGTCACACGCAATGGGGGTAGCCTTGTGATAACTTCGAGGACGTGCCGAACTCTCCAAGAAATTTTCAATTTTCGGGAACCCGGATTCGTGTGCCACTATTTTTGTGGACTGAGATATTTCAGTTTTAGAATAGTACAAGTTTTTGCATTCATACATTTATTAAAAACTATATTGGGGAATGATAAAATGAAAAACAATAATGAAATAAAGACATTACCATCAAAAGTAATTTTATCTAACGGAAGTATAGTGACACTAGATGAACTGAAGGAAAAAGAACGTGCGGAAATACAATCATGTATATGTAAAAATATTAGTAATCAGATTTCAAATTACTATTCCAAAAAGCGAGAAGAATGGGAAAATTTCATATTAGTAATGACCTGAACCATATTATTATATCTTTTTGGATTTTTGACCTCCATACTGACTGATTATAATTTTGGCCAGTTCAGGATTAGTCCTTTTGATGTTTATTGGATATTGCAACTTTTTTTCATAAACCCACATTATTCTTCAACCTCCTCAACATTATCCCATGGCCAAGGATTAGAAATCCAAGCCCATCGATTGCCACCTGTGCTCGTCGCGACCAGTGGACCATACTTGCTTTCAAACTCGTGCCGTAGTTTATTAGACTTAGTAATATATTCTTTGATTTTTGAGTCAGCTGCTTTGTCATTTGGGTGAGAGTCTAAGAATAAATGTAATTCAACAATAGCAAAGTCATACGCAGCAATACACTTTAATAATTTTTCTCTACTATCCATGTTTTAGCACCTCACAACCATAAAATGGCTTATCTAAGCAAGGAAAGATTGTTCCTCTTTTTAACCCTTGTTCTGCAGAATAAACTACAGTTGGGTTTTGAAAAGGAACATACGCCATAGCCACAACAGGATTTTCGGGCAAAGGAGATATTGAATATTTATTGGGCTGAATATCAAAAAAATTATCTTCCATAAATGCACTTCCTCATAAAAATTAAATCATAATTTTACGATTTAATACATTATATGCAAATAAATTTTTTTGTTGAATTTTGTATAAAAATAAAAAAAGCTCATTATAATGAGCCTTTTTTGCCTATAGCTTTAATCCTTTTTTAGATTAATTCTATGAAATATTTTCTTTCCTTTTTTTAGTATAATGAAGCCCTCACTAAAATCATCAACAGATAATGTTTCATCAAAATTTTCGACTTTAATTGTTTTATCCTTAAATAAAACAGAAATGCCTCCTTGCTCAATTAGACGTCTGGCTTCGCTTTTAGAGATAACTAAATTTGCTAGAACTAATAAATCAATTATTAAAATTTTTCCACCAGAAAATGAATCAGATACAATCTGCGTTGTTGGCATATTGTCAAAATTAGTTCCAGCAGAAAAAAGATTTTTAGCTGAATTTTGCACTTTTTCTGCGGTTTCTTTGCCATGAATTAGAGAAGTAACCTCAAAAGCTAAAATTTCTTTTGCTTTATTTATCTCTTCACCCTCAAGTTTACTAAGCTCATTTATTTGGCCGATTGGTAAAAATGTTAACATCTTAAGGCATTTTATAACGTCATTATCATCGATGTTGCGCCAATATTGATAAAAATCGTACGGAGAAGTTTTGTTTTCGTCGAGCCAAACTGCACCATTTTCAGTTTTTCCCATTTTTTTGCCTTCACTGTTCGTCAAAAGATTAAAAGTCATGCCAAAAACTTCTTTATTTTCTTTTTTACGAACTAGCTCAACTCCGCCAATTATGTTGCTCCATTGATCATCTCCACCTAATTCTAAAACACAGTCATATTTTCTATTCAAAACAAGAAAATCATAACTTTGCATCAACATATAATTAAGTTCAAAAAAAGATAAACCTCGCTCGAGCCGTTGCTTATAGCACTCAAAAGAAAGCATGCGATTTACAGAAAAGTGAACCCCGACGTCTCGCAAAAACTCGATGTAATTAAGATTAGTAAGCCAGTCAGCGTTGTTTACCATAATTGCATTGTTGTTAGAAAAATCGATTAATCGAGACATTTGCTTTTTGAAGCAGTCAATGTTATGTGAAATAATTTCACTAGAAAGCATTTTACGCATATCAGTTTTTCCGCTCGGATCCCCGATTAAACCTGTGCCGCCTCCAAATAGAGCAATGGGGGTATGTCCGGCTTTTTGCAAGTGAGACATAATCATTATCTGAATAAAATGGCCTACATGTAAACTGTCTGCAGTTGGGTCGAACCCAATATAAAATTTAATTTTTTGATTATTAAGCAAATTTTTAATTTTTTCTTCATTTGTGGTTTGAGCAATTAATCCACGTTCTTGCAAAGATTCAAAAACTCCCATAAAAACTCTCCTTTTTAATTTAAAAACTTGTTTGAAAGATTTCTTTTATTAAAGATTATCAAAAAAAAATAATAACGTCAATCAATAATTGAGTTTGCTTAATATAAGAAGATTTTATTGACAAATTTTGCTCTATATGATACTATTAAAAAGCCGCATATTGTGGGTTCGAAAAAATTTTATAAAAATTACCTACCAATAGCGAGACTTTTAAAAGAGGCAGGTGCCAGATTTTATGTATGCAGTTATAGAAACAGGCGGTAAACAGTATAAAGTTCAGCAAGGCGATGTAATATATGTTGAAAAACTTGCTGCCGAAGAAGGTTCTAGTGTAGACTTTAAAGCTATTGCTCTATTTGGCGACGGAAAAATTACTGTTGATAGTTCTGTAAATTCTGCTAAAGTTGTGGGTAAAGTAATGAAAAATGGTAAAGGTAAAAAAATTACTGTTTTTACTTATAAACCTAAAAAAAGCAAAAAGCGTAAGCTTGGTCATAGACAACCGTATACTAAAGTGCAGATTGAATCGATTAATGTGTAGTATGATATGATAAATGTGGACTTTTTTATTACGGATAAAGGTTACTTGTTGGGTTTTGAAATTTATGGCCATGCAGAATTTAAAGAAAATGGTTATGATATAGTATGTGCTGCAGTTTCTTCGGCAGCATTTCTCGTTGCTAATACTGTATCCGAAATAATTAAAGTTGCTGTGAGTGTTCGAGCTGAAGACTCTGGTTATATGTATTTAAAAATAAATAATAATGATGTAGGTTTATGCAAAGATATCTTATTAGGGCTTAAACTTCATATGCTTAATTTAGAGGAGCAGTACCCTAAAAATATTACTGTTAATTATGTGGAGGTGTAGCAGTATGCTTAGAATAGATATTCAATTATTTGCCCATAAAAAAGGTATGGGTTCTACTAAAAATGGCCGAGATTCTGAATCAAAACGTTTAGGTGTGAAACGTGCTGATGGCCAAGTTGTACGTGCGGGTAATATCCTTGTTAAACAAAGAGGCACTCATGTTCACGCGGGAGAAAATGTTGGCCGAGGTTCTGATGATACTCTATTTGCACTTATTGATGGAAAAGTAAAGTTCGAACGTTTTGGACGAGATAGAAAACGTGTTTGCGTTTATGCTTTGGAGCAATAGTTTACTTTTTTATGAATGTTGCAAATTTATAATAAAAGAATCTTGGGAACAAACTTACCTAAGGTTCTTTTTATTTATTTACAGAGATTTGACTGCAGAATGAAGGGTGGTTTTTTGTGTTTGTAGATATTGCAAAGATAAAATTAAAAGCAGGTGATGGAGGAAACGGAGCTATATCATTTCATAGAGAAAAATATGTGGCAAATGGAGGCCCGGATGGCGGCGATGGAGGCCGAGGTGGGGACATTATTTTTGTTGTAGATGATAATTTATCAACTTTGGCGGATTTTAGATATAAGAAAAAATATATTGCTCAAAATGGAGAAAATGGAAAATCCGGACGCTCTTTTGGAAAAAGTGCACCAAACTTGATAGTCAAAGTTCCAAAGGGAACGCTAGTTAAAGACTTAACAAACGGTAAAATAATAGCTGATATTTCTGATGATAAACCAAGTATTATTGCAAAAGGAGGCAGAGGTGGTTTTGGAAATGCTCACTTTGCAACACCTACAAGACAGGCTCCGCGATTTGCAAAACCTGGACAAAAAGGTGAAGAACTGGAGGTGCAATTGGAGCTAAAATTATTAGCTGATGTTGGACTTGTGGGGTTTCCGAATGTTGGGAAGTCCACTCTGATATCTGTAGTGAGCGAGGCAAAACCTGTGATTGCAAATTATCATTTTACAACGACTACACCAGTGCTTGGGGTCGTTAGATTACACGAGGAATCTTCGTTTGTAATGGCGGATATTCCTGGATTGATAGAAGGTGCAAGAGATGGTGTTGGGTTAGGACATCAATTTTTGCGTCATATAGAGCGATGCAGGTTGCTTGTGCATATTGTGGATGTCTCTGGAAGTGAAGGACGAGATTCTATTAGAGATTTTGAAATAATAAATAGTGAATTAAAAAGTTTTAATAAAGATTTGGCAGAACGTCCAATGATAGTCGCAGGTAATAAATGCGATCTCGCAACTGCTGATCAAATCAATAGATTTAAAAATTATATAGAAGCGAAAGGATATAAATTTTTTCCGATAATAGCTGCGACAAGTTATGGTGTGGAGACATTATTAAAATATATTGAAGCACAGTTAGCTACTTTGCCGCCAATTACCATTTATGAGCCAGAAAAAATATCTGAAAAATCAGTGCACCACAAAGATGAGCAAATAAGGATAGAAAAACAAAACGAAACATACTTTGTTACTGGAGAAAAAGTGTTAAGATTGGTTCAAAGTATTAATTTTGATGACTATGAATCTTTGCAGTACTTTCAAAAAATGCTAAATAAGTTAGGAGTTTCAGAAGCCTTAAAAAAATCTGGTGTTAAAGAGGGAGACAATGTTAACATTTATGATTTAGAGTTTGAGTTTATTGAGTAGACTTTTATTAGGAGGTATCGGGTTGGAACGCTTGTATGATGTAAAATGTGATTATAAATTGTTGAATCCATTAAAACTGGCATTTGTTGGAGATTGTGTTTATGAATTATTGGTTAGAGAAAAACTAGTCTGTGAGGAGAATTATCCTGTAGGGAAATTAAATAAAATGAAGATAGAAAAAGTATGCTGCAAAGCACAAGCTGAGGCAATAAGTAAATTGTCTTCGTTTTTAACAGAAGAAGAAAAAACTATATTTAAAAGAGGACGTAATGCACATACTCATCATGCGCCCAAAAGTGCCTCAGATGAGGAGTACCATAAAGCAACAGGACTCGAAGCTTTGATTGGATATATTTATTTAAAGGGCGATATAAAAAGAGTTAGAGAATTTTTTAATTTGATGGAAACTTTTTGATTGGAAGTGATTTAATTATTATGAAAAATTTGAAAAATAAGAATTTGTCAATATGGATACAGGATGTAGCTATAATACTGTTTGGATGCTTTATATATGCTATATCTATAAACTGTTTTACTGATCCTAATAACATTTCTCCTGGTGGAGTAATAGGAATTGGTCAGCTGGTAGGAGATCTGACGGGGTTTCCAAAAGGACTTTTTTGCTTGCTGGTTAATATTCCAATATTTTTGTGGGCGTTTATAGAACTCAATTGGAGAGGGCTTATAAAAAATCTATTTGCAACAGTAGCTTTAAACGTTTTGGCGGATTTAACGGTTCCGATTTTGCCAGAATATCATGGAGATATGATGATAGCATCTATATTGGCGGCTCTAACCGGTGGATTAGGACTAGGTTTAATATTTATGCGAGGTGCTGCTACGGGAGGAACAGATCTTTTAGCCACTTTGACAAAATTACATATTCCTCACATTCCTGTAGGCAAAATATTGCTTTTTATTGATGGAACAGTAGTTGGAATTTCTGCAATTACATACAGTATAGGCAGCAGTGATCCATTCGCTATTATAAATGGAGCAACTTATGCAGCTATTTTGCTTTTTATCGAAACCAAAATTATTGATACGCTTATGTATGGTTCAAATTTAGGCACGGGCAGACTGGTATTTATTGTATCGAAAAAGAGTGATGAGATCTCTAGAAGGATCATTAATGATGTAAAAAGAGGCGTTACTGCTTTAAAGGCTAGAGGTGTATATTCTTCTCAAGAAGGCGAAGTTTTGCTTAGTGCTGTAAGAAAGCAAGAGGTACATAAGGTCTATGATTTAATAAAAGAAGAGGATGAAAATGCTTTTGTAATAGTGAGTGACGCCGGAGAAATTACTGGTCTTGGCTTTAAAGAGCTTGATAATGAGCTAGAGCGTTCTAACTTTTTTAAGAAAATTTCTGATAGAAAAAATAAAAAAGTAAAAGATTAAATAAAATCTGATTTTTTGCATAAATATAAGAACCAACATTCCGTATTTTAGAATGTTGGTTTTAAAAGTAATATCTTATTTTAATAACTTTTTCTGTTTAACCTATGCTCATTGGGGTTACGCTAGCAGTTATCTGTCGTTAGTATTTTTGTTTTGCTTATTGTTATCACTTTTATTGCTGTTATTGTTTTTGTTTTGATTATTTTGATTATTCTGTGCCATTAAAATCACCCCCCACGTTGATGTTATAACAACGAGAATTAAAAATATTTTTACGATCAAACGTTAAAAAATAAATTTAATTTTTGATCGCAATAATATTATTAGCATAAAAAAATAAAATATTCTAAAAATCTGAGGAGACATTTTTATAATATGAATTTGCCTAAAGACTATAGATTAGAGATGAAAAAAATATTAAAAGATTGTGAAGAGTATAAAAAATTTATGTCATGCTATAAAAATGCGCCTTATAAAGGAATTAGAATAAACACTTTAAAAATTAGCGAAGAAAAATTCAAAGAAGTTTTTAATTTTAAAATAGAAAAGTCAAAATTTTCAAAAAACAGTTATTATATTAAAGAAAATATTGATTCAATAGGCAATTTACCATTACACCATGCAGGTGCGTTTTATGTTCAAGAACCGTCTGCAACCTCGGTGGTTACAGTTTTGGATCCGCAGCCAGGAGAGAAAATTTTAGATTTATGCGCAGCGCCCGGAGGTAAATCGACTCAAATAGCTGCAGAACTAAAAGGAAAGGGACTTTTGTGGGCAAACGATGTAATAAAAAATAGAGCTAAAGTCTTACTTTCTAATATTGAACGTATGGGAATTAGAAATGCAGTAGTTTCATCATGTGATTTGGATGTTTTATGTGGCAAACTAACTTATTTTTTTGACAAGGTTTTAGTAGATGCACCATGTTCTGGAGAAGGAATGTTTAGAAAAAATTCGTTGGCAATAAATGAATGGTCGTTAGATAACGTAAAAATGTGCGCAAAGAGACAGCATGAAATATTAAATTTTGCTGCCAAAGCTTTAAAAGAAAATGGTGTAATGGTATATTCGACATGTACATTTTCTTTGGAAGAAAACGAACATACAGTATATTATTTTTTAAAGGAAAATCCTGATTTTGAACTTGAAAAAATAGACTGTGAATTCGGTCGACCTGCTTTTGATATTGGTATGAGCAAGGCTATAGATACTAAAAAAGCGAGAAGAATTCTTCCTCAAGATGGTGGAGAAGGACATTTTATCGCTAAATTTAGAAGAAAATATTTAGATTATAAAAATTTAAACAAATTTAATTATAAAAGCAAAAAAATTAGAGAAAATAATATTGGATTAAAATTGTTTTCGGAACTTTTTAACGGCCATCCATACGGAAAAATAACGAGAATCGGAGAAAATATTGTTATTCTACCAGATGATTTACCTAATACGGCAGGTTTAAATGTTTTAAGCTCCGGAGTATTATTAGCAAAAATAAAAAATGATACTTTAGTTCCGGCCCATTCAGCATTTATGGCAGCTCAACCAAGTGAAATAAAGTCAAAAGTTAACTTTTCTTCGAGTTCGCCAGAAATTTTTGCATATTTAAAAGGAGAAGAACTGCAAGTTTCTGCAGATGTTAAAGGATATGTTGGAATTTGTGTGGACGGAGTTGTAACTGGATACGCTAAGGCTGTAGGAGGAAGACTAAAAAATAAATATCCGAAAGGATTAAGACTTTTTTAATATCTGCAATTTGCACAAATAAGTGTACAGATGATATAATTTAACGCATAGTACTTTTAGTAAGGAAGGTGAAAAAATGCCTGCAGCTATTACACATTATCTACAGGTTGAACGTGTTTTAAAAAATCTAAAAAAATTGCATAAAGATTTTGATTATAATAAAAACGCTATTTTTTGGGGAGCACAAGGACCAGATTTTATTTTGTCTCATAATGCATTGCCTGGCCAGGATGGTAAATACAGTATAAAAAAATATGGAGCATATTTGCAAAATGAAAATATTAATAATTTACAAAGGGAAATTTTTTCTGCTGTAAAAAAAAGCTGTCTTACTAGGCTAGAAGAATCTTACTTAATTGCATTTTTTTGCCATAGTATATTAGATAGATTAGCGCTTCCTTTTATTAATTTTGGTTCGCAAAGCTTAGCAGAACTTAATAAAAACTGCCCGTTAAAAGTTTGTAGAAATAACTTAAAGTCTACTTTGGATGTTATAATTTTGCGTTATGAAAAGCAACAGTTACCTACGCAAATTAGACTAAAAAATTTATTACCAAAAGATGAAAAAGTTAAAAACTTTATGGCCGAACTTTTTTGCACTCTTTTAAATGAAAACTATAGTGCAAATGTTAAAGAAGCAGACATTTTTGATGCCATGTGCAATTTTAGAAAATTTTTTGGCCTTATGACGGATAGAACTGGCTTGAAAAAATCCTTGTTGAAAAAATTGGAAAAATGGAGAGGTGAGGGTGAGTATATGTCTAGCTTTATTCGCGATTTAACAGAGGATGATAGCTACGATTATTCAAATATATCTCATGGTGAATGGTTTTGGCCTATGGACAGCCATGAGTATCGCACCGATAGCTTCTTTGATATATATGAGCAGTCTATAGTAGAGTCTACAACTTTTGTCGATAAATTCATATTGAACTGTAGATAATTAGTTCTTATTGAAAATTTTAAGCTTTTTTAGTATACTAAAAAAGGATTTTTAAATACAAAAATAAAAATGAGGTTATAACTTTGATTTTGCGCAGTTGGGATCAAATTCCTGAGGCTCTAAAAAATGAAAGGACTAAATATTATTATGAGATATTAAAAAAGAAAAAAGTCGATCTTTTATTAAAAAGATTTTTTGATTTTATTTTGGCAGGTTTCTTATTAATTTTTTTGTTTCCAATAATTTTTCTTGTATCTGTTGTGGTTAGGGCAACTTCTAAGGGGCCGATTTTATATAAACAAGAACGAGTTACAACTTATGGCAAAACATTCAAAATATTAAAGTTTAGAACTATGATCGAAAATGCCGATAAACTAGGTTCTTTGGTTACTTTGGATAATGATAAGAGAATTACAAAGGTAGGAAATTTTTTGCGCAGGTTTAGACTGGATGAATTGCCGCAATTGTTTAATGTATTAATGGGACAGATGAGTTTTGTAGGAACTCGACCAGAAGTTCAAAAATATGTGAATGCTTACTCTGACGAAATGTTTGCAACTTTGTTTATGCCAGCAGGAATCACGTCTTTGGCAAGTATCAGCTTTAAGGATGAGAATAAATATCTTGAGACTAACGAGACTGTAGAGGAAAAGTACATAAATAAAATTTTGCCAGATAAAATGAAATATAACCTCGAATATATCGAAAAATTTAATATTTTTTACGATATAAAGTTAATGTTAAAGACTATTTTAGCGGTGTTGAATTAACATAATATTTGTTAGTTAGATTTTCTTGAACAGGAGAAAGATGTTTTTTTATGAAAGTTATAAAGTTTTCTCCTCCGGATATTACAGAGGCAGAAATAGATGCAGTTGTGGATTCTTTGCGCTCTGGCTGGATAACTACTGGACCTAAAACTAAATTGTTTGAATCTAAAATTGCAGAATATTGTCATACTAAAAAAGCTGTGTGCTTAAATTCTGCTACAGCTTGCATGGAATTAATCCTGCGAGTGTTGGGCATAGGACCTGGTGATGAGGTCATAACTAGCGCGTATACATATACAGCCTCTGCTAGCGTTATTTGTCATGTTGGCGCTACGCCTGTTTTGGTGGATACTGCCAAAGACTCTTTTGAAATGGACTACGACCTTTTAAGCAGAGCAATAACTCCAAAAACCAAGGCGATAATTCCTGTAGACTTAGCAGGAAAAATGTGCGATTATGATAGAATCTTTGAAGTGATAGAAAATAAGAGAAAATTGTTTGATGCAAAAGATAAATTCCAAAAAGCTTTTAATCGAATAATAGTCATTGCAGATGCGGCACATGCATTAGGAGCAAAATATAAGGGTCAAGTTTGCGGTTCTGTAGCTGATTTTACGAGTTTTTCATTTCATGCTGTTAAAAATTTAACCACTGCAGAAGGTGGAGCTATTACTTGGAGGCCTAGAAAAGAGCTTGATGATGCAGTTTTATATAAACAATTTATGTTATGGTCTCTTCATGGACAATCTAAGGATGCGTTAGCTAAAACTCAACTGGGAGCTTGGGAGTATGATATCCTTTATCCTGGATATAAGTGCAATATGACAGACATAATGGCTGCAATAGGATTAGTCCAATTAAGTAGATACCAAAGCCTTTTGAAAAGAAGAAAAGATATAATTAATAAATATAACGATGCATTAAAAAATTTACCAGTTGAGTTTTTAAACCATTTTAATAAAGATTTTAATTCGAGCGGACATTTATATTTAGCTCGCTTAGTTGGGAAGGATGAAAAAAGTAGGAACAAATTAATAGAATTAATGGCTAAAAAAGGCGTCGCAACAAATGTTCACTATAAGCCGTTGCCAATGTTTACTGCGTATAAAAATTTAGGATTTAATATAAAGGACTTCAACAATGCTTATAAAATGTATGAAAATGAAATTACATTGCCTTTGCATACTTTGTTAAAAGATGAAGACGTTGATTATGTTATAAGTGTGTTTAAAGATAGTTTAATAAAGATAAATAAAGATATCTGAATAATGCTTTTAGGAGACGTATAAGGGGTTGGGATTGATTTGAAAGAATCAATAAAAACAATTTGTCGTAAAAATATTTTAAATGAATCTGCTTTTAGAATAGCTTATTTTATAAGCTTATTTTTGAGCGGAGTAGTTTTTTTAGATATTGTATCGGTATTTTTGTGTATGATAATTTTTATTTGGTCGTTATTTATCTTTAAAAACAAATTAAAACACAAAATATTGAGAGAAGTAAGATATTCAAAAATTATTTTTTTATTTATTTTATTTTCAATAATTACAGCCTTTGTAAATATAAAAATGGGATTCCCTATTAGTTTTTTAGCTGGGTTGGTTATTATTTATCATTCTGTAATATGTTTTTTTATATTTTACGGAATGTATTGCGAATCTAGTTTTGAATTGATAAAAAAAGAGATAATTTTGTTGTGCAAAGTTTTGGTAACAATCTCGACTGCGCTTGTAATATTAGGGTTTATTATTTTACTATTTGGAGATTCTTTTTCTTTTGAATTCACTATTCCGATAATTGATAATTATGAACACTATTACAGAATTTTAGGAATTATAAAAAATACAGACTCGGTTAGATTTACAGGTGTTTTTATTAATCCTAATATTTTAGCTTTTAGCTCGGTGGTTTCGATAATTTTTTGTCATATACTTTATAGAACAGATCAGTTTTACTTTTTAGAAAAAAAATGGACTCAAATTTTATTGGTAACTTTAATAGTATCGACACATTTTTCTGCTTTAGTTTTGAGCGATTCTATTGCTTCTTTTTTATTTTTAACTATTTATGTAATTTTAT
The DNA here is from genome assembly GCA_944384705.1 of uncultured Clostridia bacterium. Classification (GTDB taxonomy): domain Bacteria; phylum Bacillota; class Clostridia; order Oscillospirales; family Acutalibacteraceae; genus CAG-557. The sequence continues at coordinate 6,224 of CALWUI010000022.1, read as the reverse complement.
GGCTGTTTTACAAATTAGTTTTAGAAAAAAATATCTCAACAATAAAGGCAATTGTAAAGCATGGAATTATATTCTTTTTTGGATGTATAATACTTATTTTGGGACTATTTGCACTAAGGTCTTATTTCCAAAATAATGCTTCGGATATTATTGATGATTTTTATTCTATAATAACTAATACTGCAAATCCTCGCGAAGACCTTTATGACATTCATTTTGGTCGCCCAAATTACGATATACGTAGTGGCAGTGGCCGAAGATTGCTTTTAAAACAGGCTATGTTTATTTTTTCTAAGCATCCAATTTTAGGAATCGGATCTACTAATGTATTAGATTACGGAGATATATACTTTGAATCTGGTGCGGCTTTTTCTAACTTCCACAATGGATATGTTTCTATATTGGTTTGCAATGGAATAATTGGCTTTGTACTTTTTATAATATTTTTATTTATGCTGCTGTTCAATTTGATTTTATTTTTCTTAAAAAATTTTAATTCGTTAAAGAATACTGTATTTATAAATTTGATTATAAGCCTTTTATCATATTTAATTTTTGCAATGTTCGAAAAAACCTTGCTTTCAGAAATTAACTTTATGAGTGTATTCTTTTGGGCTACTCTTGGATATTGTACGTCATTTTTTATTGAAGGCAAAAAAATAGAAAATGATTAATTGTAAAAAAGTATTGAAAAATTATTTTTAAATAAAATTTTGATAATAATAAAAAGATGGAAGGCATTAATAGCTTTTACAGAAAAGCCATTAAAGCATAAATCCTTTATAAATAGAGTTTTTATGACTTACAAAAGCCATGTATAAAGCCGTTTAAATTGATAGAAGAAATATCGCCGCCAATGACTTTATTATTAAGCACGATAAGATTAGCTCGTACTCCATTAGGGCTATCTTTATAATTTAATATTTGATATGTATACCGAGTACATGACTTTTCTTTATATTTAGAAAGGTCTAGGCCTTGTTCTTTTTGAATGTCATTATATTTTTCGTAAGTAGTATTGAACTCTGCGGGAATAATAACATCAGTAATCTCGGTAGGTTCTGGAGAAACCTCCCAGCCAAATTGTGACAAAAAATCAATGCGTTCGCTATTATTTTTTGCCGATAAATTATATTTACCTATTTGGCAAGAAGCTTCTTTGTTGCTAAAATTAAATTTTGCAAAAATAAGGCCTAAAATAATTATTAATATAACTATTAATATAAATTGCAAAATAAGTTTGCGTCTAGACGTTTTAATTGAAAATACAAACATAATGTTAAGCCTCCCTATGTTTTTATATGCACATAAGAAGAAAAAAATGAAAAAATATATTTTGGAGTAAATTTAATTTATAATAGATTTTTCTAGATTCAACAAAAATTTCTTTTTTTCAATTCCACCAGAATATCCAGTTAGATTGCCGTTTTTGCCAATAACTCTATGACAAGGAACAATTATAGGTATATTGTTAGCTCCAACTGCATGACCAACAGCCTGTGCAGCCATATTTTTGATTCCTTTAACTCTTGCAATTTCCTGAGCAATACAGCTATACGATATTATATTTCCGTAGGGGATTTTTTGTATAAGATGCCATACTTCAATTTGAAAAGGTGTGCCAATTAAGTGTAAAGCAGGAAGGAATAAAGGTTCATGCCCAGAAAAATAGATATCAAGCCACCGTATAGCTTGATTTAAGTGGATGCTACTTTGGTTTAATGAAGATTCAGATTTATTTTTAGAATTAACAGGCTTCTCAGGATCAAAACGCAGCTCAGTTAGTCCAAATTCATCCGCGTTAAGAAGAATTTCGCCAATTGGAGATTTATAGCTTGTAGAGCTTATCATAAAACCGACTCCTTTTTTGTCAATTAATTATATTAATTTTTAACAATAATTACAAAATTGTAATCGAAATAAATGTTGAAATAAAGAATAAATAGAGTTATAATTTAACCATTACATAAAAAATCCAGAGAGGTAGTGCTGGTTAAAATGTTAAATATTTACAGCGATTTTAAGTCTAAAAAAAGAAAAATTTTGTTAATCGCTTTTTCAATACTTTTTACTGCAATTATTATTTGTAGTATAAATTTTTGTATATCTGGCCAAACAAAACAGGATGCATATATAGAAGAGAATCCTTCTGCCGAAAGTGTTTCTCAGGAAGTTTTACTTCAAGAAGAGAAAATGGATGAAAATAAGACTAAAGATGAGGAAAAAAACGAAACAAATTATAATTTTAAAGAAAAACAAGATGCAAGTAAAAATAAAGAAGAAGACAACAAGTACAATGTGAGCAAAAAAAAGAATTCTACACAGAGTTCGGAAATAAAAAAAACAGAGGAAGATTATACGAAACTATACCCAGACTTATACTGTAACAGACCAACAGAACAAATTATTCCTTCCAAAACTATATTCCTTACGTTCGACGATGGTCCATCGGCTAGAACAACAGAAATTCTTGACATTTTGCGCCAAAAAGATGTAAAGGCAACTTTTTTTGTAACCGGAAATGCAACTCCCAAAGGAAAGTCTCTAATGAAACAGATTGTTGACGAAGGACATACTATAGCCGCGCATACTTATAGCCACAATTATAAACAGATTTATGCAAGCGTATCTGCATTTCTTGAGGATTTTAATAATATTTATCACTTAATTTATGAAGCAACAGGAGTAAAACCAACTATTTTTAGATTTCCTGGAGGCTCCAGAAATGGATTCAATAAAAATAATTATAGAGAGATCGCAGCCGAAATGAGACGGCGAGGCTTTGATTATTTTGATTGGAATTTATCTGCCGGAGATGCTGTTAGCCGTACGTGTACACCCACACAAAATTGTATAAATAATGTTCTGGGTCCTTCAAAAAGTTGCGATCACGGAGTGGTTTTGATGCATGATGCGAACGCTAAGGTTACAACAGTTGAAGCACTGACGTCAATTATAGACGGCCTTAAATCTCAGGGTTTTAATTTAGCAAAACTAACCAACGAAATAGATCCTTCTCCATACTCGCTTATAAAACCATATAGATAGCTTATTTTACTTGCTTAGACGTATTACGTCTGAGCTTTATTTTTATAGAATATTTATGTAATGTATACTAATTTTAATTTTTCATTTATTTTTATTGTGTTGGGCAAAGTTACAAAAGGTATTCATGCAGCAGATATGGCATCTTGGATTTATAGCTTTGCAGACAGCTCTTCCGTGAAGAACAAGTCTGTGACAAAAATCGTTAGATTCGCTGGGAGGCAAGGCCTGACGCAATACAGCTTCTATTTTCTCGGGATTTTTTAAGTTGTGAAAACCAAGTCTCCTGGTTATCCTCATGCAATGAGTATCCACAACGACTGCAGGCTTTTTAAAAACATCTCCGACGATTAAGTTTGCAGTTTTTCTGCCAACACCTGGCAGTGTTGTTAGCTCTTCAACTGAATCAGGAATAACCCCATCAAATTTTTCTATAAGAACCTTGCACATATTTACGATATCTCTTGCTTTAGCATGATAGAACCCGCACGACTTTATAATAGGTTCAATATTTTCTGGAGAGGCATTAGCAAAATCATAAACATTTTTAAATTTTTTAAATAGCTCCGGAGTAACCATGTTGACTCTTGCATCGGTACACTGAGCGGCCAATCGAGTAGATATTAGCAACTGTAGAGGATCAGTATAATTTAGTGAGCATACTGCTTCAGGATATTCTTTTTTGAGTGCAGACACAGCCATTTGAGATAACTTTTTATTTGTCAAATTACCACCATCTTTTTATTTTAATTGTACTTCAAAAAAAGAGGTTAGTAAAGCTATGGTATAATTGTCATTTTTAAAAGCCAGAAAAAGTATTATATTAACATAAAATACCAAATATTTTCTTGTTGAATTTTAAACAATTTGTGGATAAAATGAAAGAAAAAGGTTGTGCTTTTATAAACAGCAGAATTCTAACAAAAAATTTTTGGCAGATTTATTTATCTGTTTGCAACAATATTATTCTTTTTTCTATATTTTGCTTATAGAAGAAACAGAGTAACTGCAAAAGTCAAAATCCTTGTTAAATAAATTCAATGCTCAAGCAGTGTTTTTAAACAGAAACAAACAGGTTGTATCGCTTTTGAAGTTAAACCCTTATTTAAAATATAGAAGATAACTTCTTTTTGATGGAATGGATTTGATTAAAAATTTTCTCGAAAGGATATTTTTATGAGTATAATCGAAAATTTAAAAAAGTTTTCCACAGAAAATCACATTGGAATTAAAATCCCAGGAAGAAAAAATACTAGAGAATTTAGAACAGTACAAATGCCGTGTCCACCATATGTAATTTTGCCAATGAAGCAGCATATAGGTTCAGATTGTGAGCCAATCGTTAAGGTAAACGACAAGGTCAAGATAGGTCAATTAATTGCTAAAGAAACTTCAAAGATTTGCGCACCAATTCATGCGAGCATATCTGGCCGGATTTCTAAAATAGAAAAATTTTTGATGCCGAATGGACTACTTACAACAGCTATAAAAATAGAATCCGACGGAATGATGGACTTTTATGAGCATCTAGCTCCGTCTGAGGTGTCAAGCAGAGAAGATCTAATTGAAGCAGCAAAAAATTGTGGGTTAGTAGGGCTTGGAGGTGCAGGCTTTCCTACACATATAAAGCTTAGTTTCAACAAAAATACTCCTGTAGACACTTTTATAGTTAACGCAGCGGAATGCGAACCCTACATAACTTCAGATAATCGCATGATTCTTGAAAAAACAGAAGATATAGTAAGAGGAGCCGACTTAATAAAAAGATTATTGAATATTAACAGAGCTATTATTTCGATAGAAGACAATAAACCAAAAGCAATAGAACAATTAAAATATACAATTAGTAAATTAAACGTAGATATTGAGTTATTCCAGATGCAAACAAGGTACCCGAATGGCGCAGAAAAAATTTTGATAAAAATTTGTACAGGAAGAGTTATACCATTTGGGAAAAGAGCTGCCGAGTTTGGCTGTATGGTTATGAATGTAAGCACAGTGGCAGCGCTATATAACTACATAAAAACTGGAACCCCACTGGTAAGCAGAATTATTACGGTTGATGGTTCGGCTGTGAATACCCCTAAAAATGTCTGTGCACCAATTGGAACTCCCATAAGAGAGCTTATTAATTTTTGTGGAAGTTATAAAAATCCAGCAAAGAAAATTCTTATGGGAGGCCCAATGATGGGAATAACTGTACCGGATGACAGTATGCCAATTTTAAAACAAAACAACGCTATTTTAGCATTTGATGAAAAAGATGCAACTAAGCAAGAGCCAAGTCCTTGTATTCGTTGTGGAAAATGCGTTGAGAGTTGCCCGATGAACCTTTTGCCATATGCTTTAGAACAAAATGTTGAATCTAAAAATTTGGTGGCGCTAAACCATTTAAATATAAATTCTTGCATGGAATGCGGATGTTGTGATTATTCTTGTCCTGCACATAGGCCACTTGTTCAGGCTATTCGAATAGGCAAAGCTTTTATAAAAGAACAAAATACATGATGTAATTTTATGGTTACTAAACTTTATTTAATCAATGCAGCCACACTTGCACTATGATATTTCTCACATAAGATTATAAATTTAATAATTATAAAAATTTCTGTTATATTGGCCTCTACTACTAGATAAAAGTGTTTCAAACAAGCAATAAATTCGGAAAGTGCAGTGAAGTTTACTCTAGATGGTGTATAGAGTTTTTAAATAAATACTTTATGTTGTGTCCGCACTATATCGCGCGGACACATTTTGTTACATGTTGTAATATTGAAATTAAAAAAAGTTACAAAAGCTAAAACAATTCAATTTTTATATATTATCTTAAATAAAATCTATAAGACAGTTCTAGAAGTGCTTTCATTTTTAACAAATATGTTATATTTAAGCCTTTGTAAATATTTTTGATACAATTTTTTAATTTTTTTTCGTAAAAAGCTTTACAAATCAAAATTAATATGGTATATTAATAATCGAGATTGATTTTACCTTTTTCATTCTCATAAATTCCTTTTCTTTAGTGTAAGTGCTCTTAATTGAGCACTTATTTTTTAAATTTAAGTTTAAAATTCTGAGGGAGGAAATAAAATAAAAAAAAGTTAAAAAAAGTAGTTGACAAAGGGAAGCAGGTATGATAGAATAATAATCACGTTGCAAGGCCAGGAGGCCGAGAAGCA
>CALWUI010000021.1 GCA_944384705.1 uncultured Clostridia bacterium | reverse complement strand
GAAAACGTATAAAAGAACAGGATAAAGAGATAAATCGGCTGAAAAAGGAGAATGAATTTTTGGAGGAAGCAAGCACTTTTTTCGCCGCGAGCCGTCAGAAGTTAGCAAAAACGAGAGAATGAAGTTGGTAGCAAAAAAGATGGAAGACGGCTGGGATCAAGGGAATTTCTCATTTTACTGCAGAGTACTCAAGGTAAGTCGGCAAGGTTTTTATAAATATCAAAAATTAAAAAATAAGCCCTGGAAATACCAAGAGCTTGCAGATGCTATGATTGCCATTAGTAAAGAAGATCTGTGCAACGACACATATGGTCGAGTTCGAATGCTACAAGCATTGAAAATAAGGCAATTAGAGGGTTGTAAACTTCCAATTTTGGCACTATATGCCCCAATCCTAAATAAATTGGCTTATCATTCGCATTGGATTAGACTACTCCAGTTTCTTCGTCCACGGTTTTTCCAATAATTTCTGCAAAAACTGTGTCATCGTAATCATCAATTCCTGCGGTTAATGTTCCGCTTTGAAATAGAGAAACTTGTTCTTTGAGCACGTCATCGGCATACAAGGTTGCTTCGGCCAAATTTAACGTCATTTTGCATTCTATCGCCCCACTGAGGGTGCTCACTGTTCCATAAGTTTCTCCGTCTTCGTTCAGTTTTGCATATTTAAAGCTTTTTAATCCAATTCCTACCATAATGTCCTCGTCTCCTTCATTTTTTTCGTTTTGCCCTTTCGTGCAAAAGCTCACTCATTTCGGGACTCGACCTCTTCCCCAAAAAGTTCGACGACTTTTTCGGGAACCCCATTTTTATTCTACATTTGCCTAAAGCGCGGGCCAAAAGACTATTTTTTTATTTTTTCTGTTCGCGAATTGCCACACCGCCAGGTGTTAAAAATTCACCGGAACGTGATAATACCCCGTTTCTCTGTCAAAATCTTCGTGGCCATTATCCGTCCAGGTGAATCCAATTTCTTTCAGTTTGCTTTTTACGCTCTTCAATATGTTCTTGAAATTTCTTTTTGAGAAAATATCAATTGTTGCAAAAGCGATTTCTGTGTGGTTTTCATCGTCGTAAAAATTATCTGGTTGTTCTTGCCAGGTATAATATGTTAAATATGTTTCGGCTTTTCCAGTATAGCTAAGAAATGCGATTGGTATCGACTTCTCAGCGATTTTGAAGTCTGAAAACGCCTTTTCAATTATCGGATTTATGTTGATAAAAATCACCCCTTTCTTTTCTTTGAGGAAGAAAAGAAGGCAAAAGAACCTTTAAGTTATAACACCCGGAGCTGTTAGCTTTTTTCATTGCTTTGTCCTCTCGTTAAAAACTTTCTGCATCGCGGTTCTGACGCTGTTTTCGCAGCTTTTTATTGCTGGTCTCACAAACGGTTGGGCTCTTTGATGAACCGTGCCATACTCGATCCATAGCGCTTTTGACCAGTTTTGCATTCCATTTTTGTCTTTGCCATAAAATTTTACTCGTCCAACTGCGTCTCCTGCTCGATTAATAACCGGTTTTGAGCTTTTTACTGAATTTGCCATTGCTCCTGTTTTTACATGTTTTTGCGCTGCATTTTTGATTGCTTTTTGCATGACCTCTTGTCCAGCTTTTACCATATCCAGCGCCAAATCCTCATCTTCCAAACCTTTTGGAAAAACTGTGTCCATATCAAGCGAAAATTCAAAATTTGCCATATTTATTTTGTCACCAGCTCTGCCATGATTTCAGTATATCTCTTGTCATAGCCATAATCGTTGATATATACGATATTGTAGCTATTTCCATCAAATTTTATGACCATGTCTTTATCTAATTTTAACTTGGGCGACCTCATTAAAAACCTTGTTTTAACCTCTGAAAAATCTGAGTTCGAACGTAAAATCTCGCTTCCACTTGTATTTGTAACCTGCGCCCAGGTCATCAAAACAACAATCTCAACTTTTTGCTCAAATCCATCCGGATCTTTTTGAATCTCGTATTTCACGATTTTTATTCTTTTGCTGAAATTTCCAGGATTAATTAGCACTTTATCGCTCCTTCCAGTCGCTCTAATTTACAATTTATAATTTACAATGTACAATTCTGGTTTCGCTTCGCGACACTAAAATAGCCGCCAATGGCGGCATACTCTCATTGTAAATTGTACATTTTACATTGTACATTAAATCAGATTTACTGAATGCATCCCCAAAATTGTCTCAACCACGCGGTTTAGATTAGTCTTATCAACATAAAAACTCCGGTTGTCATACATATCCTGCACTAACACAAAAACTGCAATTACAAAACTTTCGTACTCGTCAGCTGCAGACTCAGAAAGCCCAGTGTAATCGCAAATAAATCGTATTGCGGCTTGCAAAAATGTCGCAAGTTCCATGATATCCTCTTCTGAAAGAGTTTTATAATCCAATTTCAGGTAATTTGCCAAGTTTTTAACCGTAATTTCACTGACTTTCATGTTGTGAACCTCCTTTATTCTCCGTCCGCAACCATAAGTCCTGCTGCTTTCAGTTTTTCTAATAAAGAATTAAAATCTGTTACCAAATCTGCAACCTCAGTCGCGACGCTTGCAGCTTGATTGGCAGCTTTTAGCATACCGTTTATTATCGCACCATCTAAAATCTCCAATGTGCCGCCAATAATTAGCCTGTCGCCGTTTTCTGAATAATTTTTCGTGTTGTAGCTCATGATATCACCTCAAATCAAACGGATGCTGCC
>CALWUI010000020.1 GCA_944384705.1 uncultured Clostridia bacterium | reverse complement strand
GTTTGCTTCTGGGAACCTTTTCTTTGCCTCTGCCCACGCATATGCCCAAGATAGATAAGATAAGCCATTTTTCTTTTCAACGTGGTCATTCACATTAATTTCAAATAGTGTCTCAAATACTGATTTTTCTTCTTTCATTTTATTGATTCACTTCCACATCATGTTGTTCTAAATCCGCCTTTTCAGCTTCCCAATCCGGCAGCTCTGCTACAACTTTAAAATGCTTGTCCAGGCAATCTTCACAGCAATTAAATCCATCTAAGATATAAAATTCATCGCCAGCATAAATGATTTCACTACAGAAAAAGCATTTCGTTACTGGAGTCGCCTCGTTATCCGGCGGCGTTAAGTAAATTTTTTCAATCAATTCCATCATTTCATTTCTCCTCCATGTTTTGTTTTAATTTTTTGCAGACTATTCTGAATGCATCGAGAGTTTTTCGCTCAAGGTCTCTTAGCTCATCTGCTTGTCTTAAATTTATCATTATTAAAATAAAAATTACTATTAATAAAAATGTTTGCATAAATTTAGCACTCCTTTAAAAAAAGCAATCGACAAACTATTTTAAAATATTAAAAGAAAATTTCAAAACGAGCGTTTATATGATTTACAAATAGTGTTATAATATTTAGATAGATTACTGAAAGAAGAGATTTAATGAAAATAGGTGCAGCTTATGTTAGGGTATCAACAGAAGAGCAAATAGAGTTTTCTCCGGATAGCCAGATAAAAAAAATTAAAGAGTATGCAAAACAGAATGATATTATTTTGCCAGAAGAATTTATCTTTATAGATGAGGGAATAAGTGGTAAGTATGCTAAAAAGCGACCAGAATTTATGAAGATGATAGGTACGGCAAAAATGAGGCCAAAACCATTTGACGTAATATTGGTATGGAAGTTTTCAAGATTTGCTCGCAATAGGCAGGATAGTATTGTATACAAGTCTATGTTGAGAAAAGATTACAATGTAGATGTTGTTTCTATAACAGAGCAATTATCTAACGATCCTACTTCAATTTTAATTGAAGCTCTTTTAGAAGCAATGGATGAATACTATTCCATAAATTTAGCTCAGGAAGTAAAACGTGGGATGAATGAAAAATTTTCAAGAGGCGGAGTTGTTAACGCACCTCCTTTTGGTTATATAATGGGAAAAAACTGTTTTGAAATAGATGAAAAAAATGCTTCTATTGTAAAAATGATTTTTAATGATTTTATAAACGGTATTTCTACAAGGCAAATTGCAATTAAGTTAAACAGCATGGGAATTCGATCAAAACGTGGAAATGCATTTGAAAACAGAACAGTAGAATACATTCTTTCAAATCCTGTCTATATTGGAAAATTGAGACGTAATCCAAACGGTATAGATAAGCATGACCGATTTCATAGAGGAGAAGATGTTGTTGTTGTAGATGGTACTCACAGCCCATTGATTGATGTTGAAACTTTTGAAAACGCACAACAAATGCTTTTAAACTTAAAAAAACATTATACTAAGAATTCAAGAAATACGTATACTGATTTCATGCTAAGAGGGTTGGTTCGATGCAGTAACTGTGGCAGCACATTAACGCAAGCTGTAAAAGGGAAATCATTACAGTGTCACAAATATGCTCGTGGGCAATGTGATAAAAGCCATGGTATATCCTTATCTAAAATCAATGATGCGGTTTTTAAAAAACTGCAGCTCGATTTAGACGAAGAAGAACTGGACATTTCAATCAAGGAGGTTAAAGATGATTGTGAAAAAGATATCTCAAAGACTTTACTAGACAAGGAGTATAAAAAATTAGAACGAGTAAAACTAGCGTACGAAAATGGTATTGATAGCATTGAAGAGTACAAAATAAATAAGCTTAAGGTACAAGAGCGTATTGACAACCTTGAAAAGCAAATTTCAAAACCTACAATAGATAGAAGTATCGTTCAAAAAACATTCAAAAAAAGACTAAAAGATGCTATTAATAAACTTAAATCTAACAAATTGAGCGAGAATGAAAAGAACGAAATCCTCAGGTCTTTTATAGCCAAGATTATATTTAGAAGGGATGATTGCACTATTCAAATCTTCTACTATGTGTGAATAATATTTTTTATCCATATTATATATCTTTTTGGTGTTTATAGGTCCAGATGGAGAACTTGGCGCATCTTTACGCTATTTAAGTCAGCGATTTTCTATGCCATACCCTGAGTTAAAGGCAATTTTAACAGATATAGGTACTGAAGAATTAGCACACTTAGAAATGATTGGAGCTATTGTATATCAACTTACAAAAAATCTTTCTATAGAAGAAATTAAAAAATCTGGATTTGATCAGTATTTTGTAGATCACACTACCGGAATATATCCTAGTTCTGCAGCTGGTGTACCTTTTACTGCAGCTTACATTCAGTCAAAAGGAGACCCTATAACCGATTTGCATGAAGATTTAGCAGCAGAACAAAAAGCAAGAACAACCTATGATAATATATTAAGATTTTGTGATGATCCCGACGTTAAAGATGCCATAAAATTTTTGCGTCAACGTGAAGTTGTTCACTACCAAAGATTCGGTGAAGCATTACGTATACTAACAGATAAATTAGATAGCAAAAATTTTTATGCATTCAATTCTTCTTTTGACAAAAAATGTAAATAATTTTTATTGTTAGTGTTTTAAATTTATCAACCTGAAACTTAATAAAAATACATTTTACCACCTTGAGCATATTAAAGGTGGTAATTTTATATTATTATAAATATTTATAAACTACTATTTTTACTGGCTAAAATCAAGAACAATATTTCTGAACATTTTTATATAATTTTCTTTCATAAACATACTTTTTAACTTTTTTATAAATTTAAGATTAATAAAATTTATTTTTTTACTTTTACAATAAATATTATCTACTTACACTCTTCTATAATCTTGACTATATCATTTATTGTTTTCATTTCGGCAACTTTTTCTGGTGGGAGAGTAATTTTAAATCTTTCTTCTAACATTCCAAAAAGTTCTAGTATACTTAAAGAATCTAACTCCGCGACCTCAGAAATATTATCATCTCCAGAAATATTCATAATGTCTACCTTTATTATCTTTCCTAACTCTTCTCTAACAGATTTTTCAATATCATTCATTTTATATACCTCCAAGTATTTTTATTTTTTTTTATTAATTCATAAAATCTTTATCAAAAAGTGACGCAACTGTGAAATCAGCATAAGCACATAGATCTTCGTTTAAATGAATTTCTCCATGAGCTTTTACAATTCTATTCGATGCCTTAAGTACATCTATAGAGATATCTAAGTTATCTTTGGGCTGAACCATTTTTTTGAAAGAAGCATTATTAATCTCTACTAAAACAGGTAGTCCTTTGCTGCGTTGAGAGCAATAAACTGCTAAAAGTTGCGCCATCATCTCACACAGAATTGTTCCTGGAACTATTTTCTTTTTTGGATAATGTTCATTCAAAAAAAATTCTGTGCCTTTTATCAAATATTTGCCTTTGGCAGATCTTTCATCAAGGTATGTTACTTCATCAAGTATTAACATATCGTTTCTGTGTGGAATACATTGCATAATTTCATCTTTATTCATTATCAACTCCTCCCTAATTCAAGAATTGAAAGCATACCCATATTGTCAATAGAAATAATGATAGATGAAGAAATTTTGTTTTGTGATATTTTTATAAGTGATTTTCCGATGTCTATCATAGGTTCTATAGAAAACAAGGCCGAGTCTTGGCTAATTATCACTTCCGAGTTATCTTCATCTAAATTCCACTCAGAAAGCTTTTTCTTAATAAAGCCTTCTTTTTGTTCTTTCAATAAATTGCCAATATACCTTGACTCATAATTTTTTATATAAGCAATTGGTTTACTATTGCCATCCTGTTCTTTTCCTAATAACATCAATGCTGCACCATTTTCTTCGCTTGCTCCAGCCCATACATATTCAGAAATCCCTTCAGATATCTGCTCATTTGCCATCATAACTGCGTCCAAACCAGAACTTTTGCCTTCTGACAAACACACAACTTGATTCTCAAATTTATTCCAAATACACAATCGACTTGCCGGAGCATTGGCAACCGTGTTTGGGAAGAATGTTGGATTAACAAAATTGGGTCCACTTTCTATTGCCGATAAAGCATAGTCGAATATTGGATAAACTGCGGCAGATAAACTTCCTACAACTACACTTATTTTTGATTTATCAATTTTTTTATAAAAAGTTTCATTTTCAATAGGTTTAATTGCCGCTTCCAGCGCCATAGACTGCCTATCTATAAGCCGTGTATTAATGCCTTCTAAACATTTTTCTAGATTTCCTATATCACTGGCTTTTTTGTTTTTTTCTATAGTTTCTATTTGCGCAAAATCTAATTGTTTATCATTTAAGTAATATTTAAGTGCAAATACTGCAACTTTACTCATCTTTTATGCCTCCTCTGCTTTAGAAAATACAATGCATGAATTATTTCCGCCAAAAGCAAATGCATTAGATATAACATTTTTTAGCTTAATTTTTTTGCTTTTATTTGGAACACAATCTATGTCACAATTTTCGTCTTTTTCTTCAAAATTAGCAGTTGGCATAATTTCATCATTCTCTAGCATTAACAAACTACAAGCAGCGCCTACTGCTCCTGCAACTCCTAGGGTATGTCCTATCATAGACTTTACTGAACTTGTTGGTGGTACATTTTCTCCAAAAATCGTTTTTAATGCGACTACTTCTGTTTTATCATTTAATGCTGTTCCTGTTCCGTGCGCAGAAACACAATCTATCTCGCTTGGTTCTAAATTTGCCATCTTTAATGCATTTTTTATACTAGTTATAGCTCCAGCTGCATCAGCTCTTGGAGCCGTTATATGATATGCATCAACGCCTAGACCATAGCCCTTTATTTCTCCATATATGTGTGCACCTCTTTTTTTTGCTCTTTCTTTTTCCTCTAAAACCAAAAATACAGCACCCTCACTCACTACCAGGCCTTTCCGGTTTTTAGAAAAAGGTCTACAAACATCTGGTGTTAACGATAAAAGTCTATTAAAGCCCATTAGTGCCACCAAAGAGAGCGGTTCTATGCCACCTACTAGAGATATTTCAGAGATTCCTTTTTTTATTTTGTCATATCCCCAAGCAATTGCATAATTACTAGCAGCACATGCATTTGTAAACAGCCTAGGAATAGGCAAAATTAAATTAAAATACTTGCAAATCAGAGATAATATAGATACTGGCGCGATTTGTTCTATTTCTTCAATATTGGGGTCATCTCTTCGAGACAAGATATCTCTAATTTTTTTTTCTTGATTATCGATAGGCATCAAGTTTGTCATTGTCATACCTGCTGCCAGCGAGATATTTTTTTCTTTTTGCACTTCTAAGTTACTGTCTTCTATTGCCATTTTAAGTGCTGCTAAGCCCAGGCTTTCTGCTCTTTCAAGATTTTGTATTTTTATACCATTTTGATTTTGTAAATGATCTTCTTTATTAAAATTTTTCACCTCTCCTGCTATTTGTACCCTTAAATCTCCACAGTCTATATTCTCTACCTTGCCCGTAAAAACTCTTCCTTGAGACATATTACTCCATAGCTCTTGCTTTCCAATGCTTCCTGGCACAATTATTCCCAAACCAGTAACTACCACTTGCTTCATATAAAATAATCCTCTCTTTTATTTTTCTATATTCATGTCAATTTCAAATTCATACCTAGTTTCAATGCACAAACCTTTAAAATAAAGTGAAAATAATTTTCTTGCATTAGTATTTTTTAAGTCAACTGCAAACATGCCTCTCTTTTCTATATATTTTTCGACATGTTTTTTTACACAAGCATTAAATAAAAAGTAACCAAGGCCTTGTTTTCTAAAATTTTCTTTTATAAAAAAAGTACGGTACAAAATTGCATTCACTTCAGCTTTTAAAGCTGTTATCCAGCCAACTATTTCTTTATCATCGTATACTGCAAACTCTATATACTCTCGTTCTAGCTCAAATTCATTTACAAATGGAGAAAGTACATCCGGATAGTCTATTCCATCTTTATTTTTAACTTTTTTTATTAAGTCTAAACTTATATCATCTTCTTGCAAGAATTTTATTTTTTCTGGCAGTTTTAAGCTGCTCATTGAGATTCGTTGTATGAATTCATTTTCTCTAAGCAGCAATTTGGGTTCAAATAAGTACACTATCGATAGTAATTTTGCTTTTGAAAAACCTCTTTTTAAAAGGAAATGTTCTAATAAATAAATATTCTTTTCAGATGTTATAGCGTTAACTTTTATTTTTTGTATACCTAAATTATTAATTTTGTAAATTAAAGAATTTAGCAACAAACTGCCAACGCCTTTTTTTCTAAAAAAAGGCAAAACAAAAAAACTGCTAATTTTAACTTCTTGTTTTGTATTTGAGCATTGGACTAGACTTGCTAAAATTGCTCCACACGGGATATTACTGCATCTAGCTCCACATGCAAAAACATTTTTACTGCCTATTTTACTTTTTTTATCTATCAAAAATTTTTGATACACTTCACTGTTTGTATAATCTATTTCTTCTATTGTAACAATAATAATCACCTCTTTTTGCTTAAAAAGCATATTATATTTTAAAAATATGGTGACTTTTTTAAATAAATATGTTATTATTATACATCATACATTTAATTTGTGCAATAATTTTTAAGGAGAATAATAAAATTATGGATATAACTAAAAATTTTGCAAAAAATTATGTAAAATTACTTTCTGATGATAATACTTTTAGTAGCTTTTTTGACATTTCTGAAGATACTAAAGACTTTTCTATTTTGAGCGGAATTTGTACCATAACTAATTTACCGTGCGTGTTGATCGTAATGAATAAAGATTTTAAAATTGGTACAATGGGTTATGAATGCGGCGAGAATATTACATTATCGTTTGAAAAAGCTATAACTTATAAATTGCCTGTTGTTTGCGTTACTGTCTCTGGTGGGGCACGAGTCCATGATGGCGTTACTGCATTGATGCAAATGGCAAAAACCTCTGCAGTTGTAAAAAAACATAATGACGCGGGTTTACTATATATATCAATAATAACGAGCCCCACATTGGGTGGAGTTTCGGCGAGTTTTGCCAGTCTAGCAGACATTATAATTGCAGAGCCTGATGCAATATATGGATTTACTGGGAAAAGAATCGTTGCAGAAACTCTTGGGAAGCCTCTTCCTGATGACTTTCAAAGTGCGTGGTTCGCGAGAAAAAATGGAATGGTTGATATGATAGTTGATAGAAAAAATATGAGAGAACAAGTTGGCAATCTACTATACTTGCATAATTTTTAATAAAAAATAAAAAGTAGGTGAATAAATGGAAAAGTCTGCAATAGAATGTTTAAAAATTGTAAAGCATCCAAAAAGGCCAAACGTTATTGATTATATTAATCATGTTTTTGAAAATTTTATCGAAATGCACGGAGACAGACTCCACGGAGATGACCCTGCAGTTATTAGTGGAATCGCTACTATAAATGATAAGCCTGTTACTATTATTGGTCAGATCCGAACTAGAAATACTCAAGAAAATTTAAAATATAACTTCTCTATGGCACATCCCGATGGCTTTAGAAAGGCGTTAAGGCTTGCTAAACAAGCAGAAAAGTTCCGACGGCCAATTATATTTTTTGCCGACACCGTTGGGGCCTCTCCAGATATAGAAGCTGAAAAAAATGGACAACACTCTGCAATATCAAACAATCTTATGGAATTTATGTTTTTAAAAGTGCCCACAATCAGTGTGTTGATTGGAAACGGTGGCAGTGGTGGTGCTTTGGCATTTTGTATTGCAAATAAAGTTTGTGCACTAGAAAACTCTGTTTTGAGTGTTATCTCTCCAAAAGCCGGTGCAAATATTATATTCAAAGATTCTTCTAAAGAACAAGAGGCTGCCAAAATCTTAAAAATGACTTCTGATGTTTTGTTTAATCTTGGAATTGTAGATAATATTATCCGAGAGCCCAACGGCGGTGCACATAACTGCCAAGACTTCATTTATAAAAAGCTCAAAGAATACATTATTAATATTTTGGCGAAATATAAAAATATTTCTTCGCAAAAATTAATTGAAGAACGATATAACAAATATCGAAAACTTTAGGCAAAAACAACGAGGTGAAATTATGAATAAGCTTGCTTTTGTATTTTCTGGACAAGGATCTCAAAAAGTTGGCATGGCTAAGGACCTATATGATAATTTTTCTGATGTAAGAAATATGTTTGCTATAGCTGATTCTATTCGACCGGGGACCTCTCAACAATGTTTTAACGGGCCAAAAGAAGATTTAGATAAAACAATAAATACTCAGCCATGTCTGTTTTGCGCTAATATTGCTGCTGCAACAGCTGCGTGTAAAAATAATATTAAACCTGATTTTGTTACAGGTTTTTCTTTGGGAGAATTATGTGCAATTTATTTTTCTGGAATTTTAAACTTTGAGGATGCTTTTAAATTGGTTTGCAAGCGAGCTGAATTTATGCACAGTGCTGAATCTGAAAACGAAGGCACTATGTTGGCTGTTTTAAAGTCTAAACCTGAAGATATTGAAGCCATGTGTAAAAAATTCGAATATGCATTTCCTGCTAACTACAACAGCCCTGGACAAACTGTTATATCAATAAAAAAATCTCTTGCTGATGAGTTCTCTGCAGAAATGAAAAAATTAGGAGCCACCACAATAAAATTATCTGTAAGCGGTGCATTTCACTCTCCATTTATGAGCTCTGCAAGTAAATCTATGAAAAACTATATATCTAATCTAAAATTTAATAAACCTAAAATTCCTGCTTTTTTTAATTCAACTGCTAAAATTCATGAAGATAATTTTGCCGACTTAATTGTAAAGCAAATTGACCATCCTGTTTTATGGCAAAAAATTGTCGAAAATATGATAAACCGCGGTGTTAACACCTTTATAGAAGTTGGTGTAGGAAAAACTCTATGTAATCTGATAAAAAAAATAGACAATACTAAAAAAATTTTAAATATTGAAGATAAGGAGAGTTTGAGTGCTACAGTTAACGCGCTCAATTGTGAATAATTATGTATAACTTAAATAACAAAGTTGCTATTGTAACTGGTGCCTCTAGAGGAATAGGAAAAGCTATCGCTTTAAAATTGGCTCAAAATGGCGCAAACATTGCAATAACCTACTTAGGTAACAAAGAAAAAGCTATGGAGGTTTGCAACGAAATAAAAAATTTAAATAGAAAATGTACCGTATTCTGTTGCAACGTTGCAGACTTTGATAGTACAAAAAAGCTTATCGATAATGTAATAAAAGAGTTTGGAACTATAGATATATTAGTAAATAACGCCGGAATAACTGGTAAAGATGCCTTGGCTTTTTTGTTAACTTCTGATGATTTTGATTCTGTTATAAATACGAATTTAAAAGGAACTTTTAATATGTGCAGGCATATTTATCCTATATTTATAAAAAATCACTCTGGAAAAATAATTAACATTGCGTCAGTAGCCGGAATAAGCGGCATAGGCGGACAATCTATTTACTCCGCATCCAAAGCTGGAATAATAGCATTTTCACAGTCTATCGCCAAAGAGCTTGCCTCTCGCGGAATAACCTGCAATGTTATTGCGCCAGGGTTTGTAGATACTGATATGACTACAAATGTTAAAGATAATGTTAAAAACTCTATTCCTATAAAAAAACTTGCTTCACCCGAAGATATAGCAAATCTGGCTGTATTTTTAGCAAGTTCTGATTCAGATTATATTACTGGCGAAATAATAAAAGTTGATGGTGGATTGTGCATTTGAGCATATAAATTCTCAAATCCAATTTTTTGACGTTTCTGCCACAACTACATAAGCTCCTTCATATAATGTACTAGCCTATTGATTTATAGTCTAAATTTTAGGCAAATTTAAATAAAACTATTGATTTTTAATTCGAAATAATATATGATATATGCAAAAATATTTTTATTATGGAGGGAATTCTTATGGACAAAAAAATAACGGTAGCTCAATATGGCTGCGGAAAAATGTCGAAATATATTATGAGGTATGTTCAAGAAAAAGGTGCCGAAATAGTAGCCGCTTTCGACATTAACCCGGATATCGTTGGAAAAGATATCGGAGAAATAACAGGAGAGGAGCCTTACGGTGTCATTATAAAAGATTCTAAAAACGCAGAAAAAATCTTATCTGCACTAAGGCCAGACGTATGCATAATTACGACGTTTAGTCTTATGAATGAAGTAACCGATATATTTATGATATGTGCCCAAAATGGAATCAATGCTATTAGTACTTGTGAGGAAGCATTTTACCCTTGGAACTCTTCTCCTCAAATTACAACCGAACTAGATAAAATCGCAAAAGAAAATAATTGTACATTATGTGGATCAGGATACCAAGATGTATTTTGGGGTAATTTGATTGCAACTCTAGCTGGAGCCACTCATACTATTAATAAAATAAAGGGATCTTCAAGTTATAATGTTGAAGATTATGGCCTTGCACTTGCCAAAGTCCACGGAGCAGGATTAGATCTTGAAACATTTAAACAAAAAATCGCTGCTGCAGATAATATTTCTGAATCGGAACGAAATGAATTAATAAATAAAGGAGAGTTTGCACCATCTTATATGTGGAATGTTAATGGATGGCTCTGTGATAGACTCGGATTAACAGTTAAATCTCAAATACAAAAATGCATTCCTTGCACGCATAATAAGGACATTCATTCTAATACATTAAACATGGATATCCCCGCAGGTAACGCTACCGGAATGTCTGCAATTGTAATTACAGAAACTGAAGAGGGAATTACTATAGAGAGTGAGTGCATTGGTAAAGTTTATGCTGAAGACGAATTCGACAAAAATGATTGGACAATTTTTGGAGAACCCAACACTCAAATTACAATAAATAGACCTAGTACCGTCGAATTAACCTGCGCTTCTGTGGTTAACAGAATACCTGAACTTATTAAAGCTCCAGCCGGATATATTACTACAGATAAAATGATTACAAATAAATATAAAGTTAAGGCACTTAATGAATATGCCTAACTTATAAAAAATTCAGGAGGATTTACTTTTTATATCCTCCTTTTTTCCATTTTTTACTTTTTTATACATAATATCCGTAAAATATTATAATATTTTAATTTTTAAAATTATAAAAAATGAGCATAATAGTTTGTAAATTAAAATTATATTTAGAAGGGTGTTGAATTTTTTGGTTATAAATGTAAAAAGTGAAATAGGTCCATTAAAAAAAGTTCTTTTGCATCGGCCTGGTGCAGAACTTTTAAATTTGACTCCAGATACTCTAGGAGAATTGCTATTTGATGATATTCCATATTTAAAAATCGCTTTAGAAGAACATGATGAATTCGCAAGAGTTTTGGCAGAAAATGGCGCTCAGGTAATTTATCTTGAAGATCTAGTTGCTGAAACATTGAAAGATGAAAGCATTAGAGACTTATTTTTAAAGCAATTTATCCACGAGGTTGGAATATATTCAGAAAAATATCAAAAACTATTGTATGAGTTTTTAAATCAAATTAAAGACCCAAAAGAACTAGTATTAAAAACAATGCAAGGCGTCAAACGTGATGAGCTTACATGTCGTTCTAAAGGACATAAATCTTTAGTTGAATATATGGAAAAACAATCTGCATTTATTTGTAACCCCATGCCAAACCTGTATTTTACCCGAGACGCTTTTGCTTGCATAGGTAATGGCGTTAGCATAAACAGAATGCATTATTTAACACGGCGCAGAGAAACTATTTATGGAGAATATATATTTAAATATCACCCTAAATTTAAAGACAAAGTCGATATTTATTACAATCGATATGAACCATTTTATATTGAGGGAGGCGATATTTTAAACTTAAGTTCTGAAATTTTAGCCATTGGAATTTCTCAACGTACTAAAGCAGAAGCAATAGAAATTCTAGCAAAAAATATTTTTGGCAACAAGAATACATCTATTAATCAAATCTTGGCTTTTGATATTCCAAACAATCGCGCAATGATGCATCTTGATACTGTATTTACTCAAGTTGATTCCGATAAATTTACTGTTCACAATGGGCTTACAGATGTTCTAAATGTTTACAAGATTACTGCTGGACAAAAAGAGGACAAGCTTAATATATGCGAAATAGATCAAAGCCTTGAAACTATCTTGTCTGAAGCACTAAAAAAAGATAAAATACAACTAATTCCCTGTGGTGGCAATGATAAAATTGTTGGTGAGCGTGAGCAATGGAATGACGGGTCAAACACTTTATGTATAAGTCCTGGTAAAGTGGTTGTTTACGAAAGAAATGATGTCACTAATGCTATTTTAAGAGAAAATGGTCTCACTGTGCTTGAAATACCTAGTTCGGAGCTATCTCGTGGTCGTGGCGGTCCTAGATGTATGTCTATGCCAATTTATCGTGATGATATTTAAATTGATTTTACAAAAATATAATTTAAAGGAGCTAAAATTATGGCTGTTAATTTAAGAGGAAGAAATTTTTTAAAATTATTAGATTTTTCATCTCAAGAAATACGATATCTTATAGATCTATCTAAGCAATTCAAAAAACTCAAACTCGTAGGGACCCCACATAGATATCTAGAAGGAAAAAATATCGTACTTCTTTTTGAAAAAACCTCCACCCGAACCAGATGTTCTTTTGAAGTTGCAGGCAGAGATCTGGGTATGGGGGTAACTTATCTTGATCCTGGCAGCTCTCAGATGGGCAAAAAAGAAAGCATCGCAGATACTGCCAGAGTTTTAGGGCGGCTTTATGACGGGATTGAATATCGCGGATTTTCTCAAAAAATTGTAGAAGAAATTGCTAAATTTGCAGGAGTGCCTGTTTGGAATGGATTAACTGATGAATTTCATCCCACTCAAATGATTGCAGATTTATTAACTATTGAAGAAAAGTTTGGGCATCTTAACGGAGTAAACTTTGCTTATTTTGGAGATGCGCGGAATAATATGGGCAACTCTTTAATGGTAGCTTGCGCCAAAATGGGATTAAATTTTACTGCCTGTGCTCCCAAAGAGCTATTTCCAGACGAAAACCTTGTTGCGATTTGTAAAAAAATTGCTGCAGAACATGATTGTTCTATAACTCTAACTGACGATGTTAAAACTGGTGCAAAAAATGCAGATGTAATATATACAGATATCTGGCTCTCTATGGGAGAACCAGATGATATGTGGGAAAAACGCATTAAATTGCTTAAACCTTTTCAGGTTAACAAAAATATTATGAGTTTGGCCAGCGATAATGCTATTTTTATGCACTGCCTGCCTTCTTTTCACGATACAAAAACTACTATTGGAAAAGAAATAAGTCAAAAATTCAAGTTAAATGAAATGGAAGTTTCTGACGAAGTTTTTGAGTCAAAACAGTCGGTAGTTTTTGATGAAGCTGAAAATAGAATGCACACCATCAAAGCTATAATATACGCTACTTTAATGTAAAATGAGGTAATTTTTATGGACAAAAAACGTGTTGTAGTTGCGTTGGGTGGCAATGCTTTAGGGAATAACGCACAAGAGCAATTAAAACTTGTAAAAAAAACTGCTCGCACCATTGTAGACCTTGTTGAAAATAATTACGATGTAATTGTTGGCCACGGAAACGGGCCTCAAGTTGGAATGATTAATCTTGCGTTAGATGAGTTTTCTAGTAAGCACAGTAATATTCCAAACATGCCGTTTCCTGAATGTGGCGCTATGTCTCAGGGATATATAGGGTATCACCTACAGCAAGCAATTAAAAATGAATTAATAACTCGAAATATTCAAAAAAATGTTGTTTCTTTAATTACTCAAACCATAGTAGACAAACACGACACTGCTTTTGATCATCCTACGAAACCTGTCGGAAGTTTTTATACTAAAGAGCAATCTGAAGCTATTGCAAAAGAAAAAGGGGTTACCTTTATTGAAGATGCAGGAAGAGGATATCGCAGAGTTGTTCCATCCCCATCTCCGCAAAAAATTGTAGAAATCGAAACGATTAATGACTTGGTTAATTCTGGAGACATAGTTGTAGCTGTCGGTGGTGGAGGCATTCCGGTTATAGAAATAGATTCAAAATTAAGCGGCGTTTCGGCTGTTATAGACAAAGACAAATCGTGCGCGCTTTTAGCAACCTCATTAAAGGCGGACATTTTGCTTATCTTAACTGCTGTAGATTTTGTCTATATCGATTTTAATACCGAAAATCAAAAAGCACTTTCAAAAATAAAGATCGAAGATGCTCTAAAATATAAAAACTCTGGGCATTTTGCCAAAGGTAGCATGTTGCCCAAAATTGATGCCTGTATCGACTTTTTAACCCATCAGCCAAATGGATTAGCAATTATTACTTCTTTAGAGAAAGCCAAAGATGCACTAAATGGTTCTGTCGGAACAATTATTTATAATAAAAATGAGGTGAACTTATGATAACTGCTCAAAAAGAAAAACGCCGTTTTAAAATGCCCTCTGCATTTACTGTTCTAATACTTATAATTCTAGTTATTGCCGCAGTAAGTCTGATTATAGCTGATCCAATGATAAAAAAAGCTACAATCCCAAATGTAGTAATGGCACCAATTTTGGGTTTTGTTGATGCAATTGATGTATCTTTATTTGTTTTAGTTCTTGGCGGTTTTTTAGGAGTAATTAATAAAACAGGAGTTCTCTATAAAGGCATTGCAAATGTTGTAAAGAAGTTAAATGGTAAAGAACTTTTACTCATACCTATTTTAATGATTATCTTTTCAGTTGGCGGCACAACATATGGTATGGCCGAAGAAACAATCGCATTTTATAGTCTGATTGTTGCAACTATGATTGCCGCAGGGTTCGATTCGCTAGTTGGCGCTGCCGTAATACTTTTAGGTGCTGGAGCTGGAGTTCTCGGGTCCACAATAAATCCTTTTGCGATCTCAGTTGCGGTGGATACTGCAAAAGCTGCAGGAATTTCTGTAAATCAAGGAACAATAATAATGCTCGGTACTATTCTTTGGATTACAACTCTGGCAATCTGCATATGGTTTGTAATGTCGTATGCAAAAAAAGTTCACAATAATCTTGGAGCTTCTATTCTCTCTAATCAAGAATTATCGGCCGCTCAAGAAGCTTTTCATTCTTCTAAAAAAGAAGTTGATATTGCACTTTCTGCTAAAGGTAAAATTGTTTTATCTTTGTTTGCACTTTCCTTTCTCATTATGATTATTAGCTTAATTCCATGGGAAAGCTTCGGCATAACATTTTTTAATTCTTGGACAGATTGGCTAACAGGAAAAACTTTTGGTAATTGGTATTTTAGAGAACTTGCTGCATGGTTTTTTATAATTTCAATAATCTGCGGACTCGTCTATAAACTAAAAGAAAAAGAAATTGTAGATTCATTCATAACCGGCGCAGGAGACATGATAGGTGTTGCTCTTGTCATAGCTGTCTCCCGAGGAATATACGTAATAATGGGAGATACCAATTTAAATAATTACATTCTAACTCACTCTGCAAATGCACTTCACGGCATGCATGCTGTTCCTTTTACTATTATGTCATATATAATCTACCTAGGTCTTTCTTTTCTTATCCCATCCACTTCTGGCCTAGCAACTGGCTCTATCGGAATTTTTGCTCCACTTGCACAAAGCTTAAATTTAAGTCCCGAAGTTATGATAATGATTTTCTCTGCTGCCTGCGGACTTATAAATCTGATAACTCCAACAAGTGGTGTTGTAATGGGTGGCTTAGCTATTTCCAAAGTAGACTTTTCAAGTTGGATTAAATTTTCCTTAAAAGTGGTTGCAACAATTTTAGTCACAAATATAGTTATCCTATCAATTGCAATGATACTTCTCTAACTTATAAAACAAAGAAGAGCCATTTTTATATGGCTCCTTTTTGGTTTCTGCTAGAAACATAGTTTTCCAGTTTTTTCTTAAGTAGAACTCATAAAAATTATTTTCATATTTATAGTCTTCCTTATTCTACATGATTATTAATTCTGCTAGAAACTTCAACATTTTTGGTATTTCTTTCTATTGTTTTTCCATCAGGAATATCAGAAAGTCTTGATTTTTCAGCTTCATAAAAATCTTGTAAATGTTCCATCTCATTTTTAGAACTTCCTTGTTCTACATCATTAGTATTAGTAGCTCTGTCAAGTGTACTAATACTTTCATTTTCTTTAGCAGTAGAAACATTCTCTCTATGATGTGTACTTGATGCGGGAACAATTTCTTCTAAAGTAAAACTATCGTTATTTTTGTTAAAACGAACCTTATATTTTAATGTTTGGCCGTGGCCTTTTTTCAGGTTACGCAAAACTACTTCATTAAGAAGTTTGTCATTTAAATCTTCAAGATAAGCAAATATTGGTCTTGCACCTTTATTAAGCTGTTCTGTCCTTTGCGCAATAGCATTTATAGTTCCATTAAGGTCAATGTCTATTCCATATTGTGTTTTGTACCTAATAGCTAATTTTACAAATGGTTCCAACGCAATCTCACTATATTCTGGAGCAGATAAGTTATCGAACTCTATCAATTTAATACGGTTTAAAAATGCCTTGTCATGATCAATAAAAGTACGAGAACCTGTTCCATCGTCAACATTATCTATATCATTATTATTTTTATGAACTGAACCATAGCTTTCATTAGATGTAATAATAAATGTAGCAGCAGAACAATCGATTTTTTCTCCATTAACATTTATGTATCCTTGATCCATAATAGTTCTAAGTTTTTCATCAAGTTCTTTGCTATGCATTTTATCGTATTCATTTATAACTACCGTAGTATTAGGGATTGCTTTAAGCCTAAGAACTAAAGGAGAATACTCATAATATTCTGAATTATTTATTCGTTTTATTCGCATACCAACCAACTGATCAACAGCACTTGCTTTAGATTGTTTATCTATATCTGATGCCTCAATAACAAAAGGATCTGCCGAAGGGCCACTTAAAACCTTTCTAATTATCTCCGCAGAAAAAGACTTTCCAACTCCAGAAGGGCCAACCATATATATAACATTCGCTCCAGGGCCAGCTTTTTTACCATTTCTATTTACCATAAATTGTGCATTTTTATCAACAATATTCAACACGGTGCTTCTAATTTGGCGTTTAGCCCTCTCTT
Source organism: uncultured Clostridia bacterium (assembly GCA_944384705.1). Lineage (GTDB taxonomy): Bacteria > Bacillota > Clostridia > Oscillospirales > Acutalibacteraceae > CAG-557. Next base: position 137,287 of record CALWUI010000020.1, on the reverse strand, counting down.
GACCTTTAATACTAAACATAAGCATATCTAACATCTGCATTGTTGCAATTGGATCAACAGGTTTTTCTACTTTACCAGCCTCAATTTTTGCTTTTAAAGTTTTATACATCTGGGTAAGTTTATTTACAAAAATTGACACTATGAAAAACGCAAAAACTCCACCACCACTGGTAAAAAGAGATTTTAAAGCAGACCATACTCCTCCACTATTTAATTGCGGTATGTCTGTTATTAGTCCGCCAGTTGCTTTACTAATCTCGACTCTTGTTTCCATGTACTTAACAGCATTCACTAAAGTCCTCGCTGCTTGTTTTGAAAAGCCTTTATCAGTAAAACATTTTTCTGTATTGTTTATGCCCCTACACACAGTTTCAGCCATATTGGTGAGATCTTCTTGGCTACTTTTCCCAAAAGGAAACCATGCCGACGTGCATTGAGCTGAGGACATTACTATAGAAACTGCTAAAATAGCAGCCATTACCTTTTTCTTTTTATATCTCATAAATAATCCTCCAATAAAAATAAAATAACTATTAATAATAATTTTAACATTTTTTTGTCAATTTATCAATTCGCTAATCTCACAATCATTCACATAATTAATTTATATTTTTGTTGCTTTTATTCAAAAAATCTCAAAAAAAATAGCAGCCACTTTTTAGCTGCTACTTATCTTTATCTAATGAATTTTCTTGTTTAAACACAACTATTATAGACTTAACAAATATAGCAAGATCCAATTTTAAAGACATATTATGCAAGTATTGAGTATCAAAATCGACCTTATCTTTAGCGTCGAGAAAATCTCTGCCATTAACTTGTGCCAATCCAGTTATACCTGGTTTTATTAAATATACATCATTTTTTTCACGCAATTTGTGTATAAATATTTCATCTAAAATCAACGGTCTTGGCCCAACAATACTCATGTCTCCTTTTATAACATTAAATAATTGGGGCATCTCATCTAAGCTTGTAGCTCTAAGGAATTTGCCAAATTTAGTAATATATTCATCCGCATTGTTAAATTCATTAGTAGCTTTACTTTTGGGTGCTTTTAATTTCATTGTTCTAAATTTGTATATTTTTATAATTTTGCCAAACTGGCCAATTCTTTCTTGAGAAAAAATTATAGGACCTTTAGATGTAATTTTTATCATAACAGATAAAAAAAGAAAAAGAGGAGACAAAAAAAGTAAAGCTAAAAGAGAAAATAAAATATCGAAAAGCCTTTTAAAAACAGAATATATTTTCTGAGATTTTGTCAGTTTATACATAACCTTATGCACACAAAAAAACTGCGACTGCATTTTTTCAAGACTAATTTTATTTTCCTCCACTTTATTCTTTCCTCTCATTACATTCACAAAAATCACTCTATTTAGTATATCTTTATTTTTCTTTCTAGTCAACACAAAACGACTTTTTAGGGGACTTACGCTTTAATTTATTTTTTGCTTTTATTCTTGACTTTAATAATTGAAAAAATTAGCTAATCAGATATAATTAAATTATTCGTGTCTTTGTGCAAAATTAATTTTAAGTTTAGAAAGGAAATGTCCCAAAATATGCCAAAAAATTTCGTCTCTGCAGTTGTTGTAGCTGCAGGCAATTCTTCTCGTATGGGAACAGATAAAATATTTTTACCATTAAATAAAATCCCATCAATAGCCTACACCTTAGTAGCTTTTCAAAAAAGTAATTTTATCGACGAAATAATAATTGTATGCAAAGAGAATCAAAAAGACTCTCTGAAGAAAATTTTGAATAAATACTCTATAGATAAATTCAAAATCTTTGCTTCTGGAGGTAAAGCGCGCCAAGAATCTGTATTTTCTGGTATAGACTGTTGTAAAAATTGCCGGACTACACATTTTGCAATTCATGATGCAGCAAGATGCCTTATTTCTTGCAAAGAAATTGATAGGGTTGTTAATGATGCATTTATTTACGATTCCAGTGCTCTTGGCACTCCTTGTAAAGACACTATTAAAGTTTTAAATGAACAAAATTTTGTTATAAATACTCCTAATCGTGACACCCTGTGGCAAATTCAAACCCCACAGGTTTTTGAAAAAAATTTGTATCTTAAAGCAAAGACATTCGCTTTAAAATATGGGTTAAATCACACGGATGATTGCCAATTAATTGAGAAATTGAATAAACCTGTTCATATTATTAAAGGCGAATATTCTAACTTAAAATTAACTACAGTTGACGATATTCCTGTATTTGAAAACATATTAAAATCACGAGGTGAGGTTTTATGAGAATTGGCCACGGCTATGATGTACATAAATTGACAGAAGGAAGAGCTCTTATTCTCGGTGGCTGTAAAATTCCTTATAACTGCTGTTTGCTTGGCCATTCTGATGCCGATGTATTGGTTCATGCAATTATAGATGCTTTATTGGGTGCGGCAGCTATAGGAGACATTGGCAATATGTTTCCTGATACCGACAGCAAATTTAAAAACGCAAATAGCCTCAATTTGCTTGATGTAGTCTGCAAAAAAATTTACTCTTATGGATATAAAATTTCTAATATCGATAGTACAATCATTGCACAAGCACCTAAGCTTAAAAACTTTCTGCCTATTATGCAAAATAATATTTCTAACACGTGCAAGATAAGCAAATCACAGGTAAGCGTAAAAGCAACAACCGAAGAATTTCTTGGTTTTACTGGACGTTTAGAAGGCATCTCTGCTCATGCGGTTTGTCTTTTAGTTTAATTTTAATACAATTAGGGCGGCACCACAAAATACTTAACAGTATTTTGTTAAGGCATCAGCTTAGCTGATGCCTTAACTGTATCAAGATCAACTAATAAAAAATTGGTAGAACTTGATACGTGGTGCCGCCCCGTATAGCTATGCTACATAGCACAAAATAGAAATTATTCTCATATTATGTTAACGGCAAGAAATTTGCATGGAGTTGATTATTTTTGGAAAAAAGAAAAGAAGTGTTTATATTAAGCTCAATAACTTATGTTATGAAGGCAAAGGACTTATTAAAATCAAAAGGGATAAAATGTGAAACGATTCGCGTACCAAATAGTGAAGTTTTATCTGGTTGCGGATATGGCATACTGATACACGAAAAAGTTGATATCGCCGAAAAAATATTGACAAACGCAAACATCAAAATACTCGAAAAGAAAATCATGGAGGAAAACTTATGATATATTTAGATAATGCAGCAACATCTTATCCTAAGCCACAAAGTGTAGTTGCTGCAACAAATTATGCTATAAATAGCTTAGGTGCTAATCCCGGAAGAAGCGGTCATAATATGTCTATAAAGTCTGCACTCGAAATTTATGAATGCAGAAAATCTATTTCAAAATTTTTTTACGCACCAGGACCAGAAAACGTAATCTTTACATTAAATTGTACTCAAGCTATAAATTTTGTTTTTAAAGGACTTTTAAAACCTGGAGATCATGTTGTTATATCGTGCATTGAACACAATGCCATAACGCGACCATTAAAAGCACTTGAAGAACTTGGGATAACTTTTTCTGAAGCAAAAGTTTATCCTAAAGATAACGAAGCTACACTTGGTGCGTTTAGAGATGCTATAAATTCTAAAACAGCACTTATTGCTTGTACACACGCATCAAATGTTTGGGGAATTCGACTACCAATTTCTCGAATATGTGCAATGGCACATGAGTATGGCATTCCAATGCTTGTTGATGCTGCACAAAGTGCCGGGCATATCCCAATAAATTTGGCCGAGACTAAAATTGATTATCTATGTCTAGCAGGACACAAAGGCCTATATGGCCCTATGGGAACAGGTGTTTTAATAACTACTCACGGAGAAAGTCTCTCTACAATAATTCAAGGTGGCACGGGCCTAAACTCAGAATCTTATCTACAGACGGACGTAATTCCAGAAAAATTTGAAAGCGGTACTCAAAATTTAATTGGCATAGCCGGCCTACATGCAGGGATAAAGTTTTTAAATAAAATAAAGGTTGAAAAAATAGCTCAACACGAACATAATCTGATAAATTATTTATATGATAGATTAACTGAAATTAAAAATGTTGAATTATATATGGATAAACCAGACCCTAAATACTTTGTGCCATTACTTTCATTTAATATTACTGGCATGCACAGCGAGGCTGTGAGCGAAATTTTAAATAAACACCAAATATATGTTAGAGCAGGATTGCATTGTGCTCCTGCCGCTCATAAATTTTGCAATACTCTTGATCGTGGTGCTGTTCGAGTTTGCCCTTCTGCTTTTACAAAAAAGCAAGACATTGATACTCTTATAAATGTTGTTAAAAAAATAAAGTCTAGATAAAATAAGTACTTTTAATAGTTAATTAAATATGTTAAAATTAATTGAGATGTTTGTTTTTTTAGAGATTTTTCTCTCAGAAGGAAGTAAATAATGGATTTTATATCAAATAGTTTAAATGCTTTCTTTACTTTGATGAAAACTTTTACTATTTCTGATTTTCTCGACATATCTATAATGTCATTTATAATTTATAATTTCATAAAATTAATAAGAGAAACTCGGGCTAGTCAACTTGTAAAGGGCATACTGATTTTAATTATTGCATATATTGCTTCATTTCAGTTTCATTTTAGAATGCTGAGCTATTTATTGAATAAATTTTTTGAATTTGGAATTATTGCGCTGCTTGTTGTATTTCAGCCTGAACTGCGAAGAGCTCTTGAACAGATCGGCAGAAGCAAGATAAGTCGCTACTGGATATCAAGTTCTCCATATAAGCTCAATGTATCTTCTTACAAGTTGCAGCAAAAATGTATACACACTGTTGTGGATGCGATTTTTTTGTTGCAACAAACTAAAACTGGCGCTTTGGTTGTCTTTGAAAGGCAAACTAAGCTTGGTGATTTTATTGATACTGGCACAATTTTACGTGCTAAACCTTCTGTGCCAATTATTGGAAATATCTTTTTCAATAAGGCTCCTCTTCATGACGGTGCGATGATTATACGAGGGTCTGTAGTATATGCAGCTGGCTGTATATTACCTTTGACTAAAAATGAAAATATTGATCTGGATATTGGAACAAGGCATCGTGCTGCTCTTGGAATAAGCGAAATTTCTGACGCTATTGCTGTGGTCGTTTCTGAAGAAAACGGTACTGTTTCTGTTGCAAAAAATGGAACCTTAACACGAAATTATAAAAAAGATGCACTAATTAAGTTTTTAGAAAAAAATATACTTTTAGACTTTGAAGAACCAAAAGTAAAAAATCAAATTATAGGTTCTATAATGGGGAAGAAAAATGAAAATAAAAAGATTTAATTTAGGTCGGTTATTTTATAATAACAAAATTGTAATGCTTTTTTCTGCTTTGATTTCTTTTATTTTTTGGATAATCCTTTCTACAAGCGCTTCAGAATCTACTACTAAGCTTATTACGGATATTCCTATTACTGTCGCTTTGTCTGAAAGTGCCAAAGAAACTGGTCTTACTGTATTTGGAGTTGACGATATTAAAGCTGAAGTTTCTGTTACCGGCAATCGCTTAATTCTTGGTCAGCTTTCAAAAAATGATATTCAAATTACAGCTCAGCAATCTGCTAACATGATAAATTCTACTGGTAAATATACATTAGAGTTATCCGCTAAAAAAAATAGTATCTTAACAGATTATGAATTTGCATCTAGTGTATCTCCTAAATTTGTGACTGTTGTTGTGGATAGATATAAAAGCCAGACTTTTGATATTACACCAAATATAAAATTTACTGCAGATACAAATTATTTTGTGGCTCCGATAACTTTGTCTGACCCTCAGATTACTGTATCTGGACCAGAATCGCTTATATCTAGTATTGCAAGTGTTACTGTGGAAGAAAGCATCAACGGAGTGTTAAATAAAACAACCGACTTAAATAACCTTCAAATAAATCTATTTGATACCAGCGGAAATAAAGTTAATACTAAAAATTTGACGTTAAGTGTTACAAAAGTTAATGCTACTATTCCAATTCTTCAGCGTAAGTTTGTGAGTGTTACTCCAGAATTTACTTCTGTGCCATCTGGCCTTAATATTTCGGCTCTGTCGGCTCAAATTAATCCTAATAAAATCGAAGTCGCTGCTCCAAGTGAAACTATTAATAATTTAAATGCTGTATTTACTGAGCCTATTGATTTTTCTCAGATTAATCTTGAAAATTATCAATTTGAAAGAGCTCTCAAAATTCCAAGCGATTGCAGGAATCTTTCTAGCAATTATAATGCAACGGTTAAATTGAATTTGCTTGGATTCCAAACGCGCACGATAACTGTTAAAAATGTTAAGTTTAAAAATGTTTCCGAGGACAAAGTAGCTGCCTCGCACACAACAAATCTTTCGGTTCAGATAATGGGACCTATCTCTCAACTGCGAACTTTAACAGACGAAAATCTTTATGCTGAAGTCGATCTTTCAGAAAAAAAAGATTTCATTGGTCGGACGGAATTGCCTGCTAAAATCGTTTTTAATAATTATTCAAATAAATGCTGGACTTTCGGTTCTTATAAGATAAATGCTACAATAAGCAAAAAATAAAAATTAAGACGCCGCGCGGTATAGTGCGGCGTCAAGTTTTTATAAAGCCTTTTTTAGTCTGTTTTCTAGCTCATTCAGTTCATTTTTTAATTCTATTGGCAAATCATCTCCAAATTTCTTATAAAAAGATTTTATATCTTCTACTTCTATTTGCCATAACTTAGAGTCAACGTTGAGTATCTTTTTTAAAATATCTTCATTATCATCAAGACCATATAGATTAATATCTTTAGCATTAGGAAGCACACCAATAGGAGATTCCTTCGCTTCAATCTTATTTTCGCACCGTCTTAGAATCCATTCAAGTACTCGAAAATTATCTCCAAAACCTGGCCAAATAAAATTTCCGAACTCATCTGTTCTAAACCAATTAACATTAAATATTTGAGGAGCTTTATCTCCTAATTTTTTTCCAATATTAATCCAATGTTTAAAGTACTCACCCAAATTGTATCCACAAAAAGGAAGCATTGCCATTGGATCGTGTCTTACTACTCCAACTTTTCCAGCAGCTGCGGCTGTAGTTTCTGAAGACATAATTGAACCGACAAAAACACCATGATTCCAATTTTTTGCTTGATATACAAGTGGCATAGTGTTAGCTCGTCTGCCGCCAAAAACAATTGCAGAAATCGGTACGCCATCAGGATTATCAAACTCTGGGCTTATACACGGGCAGTTTTTTGCCGGAGAAGTAAATCTGCTGTTAGGATGTGCTCCTTTTTGATCCGAAATCTTGCCATTCCACGGACTACCTTTCCAGTCGAGTGCATTTTCTGGCGGATTTTTGTCTAGCCCCTCCCACCAAACTGTATTATCATCTAGGTTGTGAACAACATTTGTAAAAATTGTGTTAGACTTAGTTGTTCTTAAAGCATTTGGATTTGATTTTTCATTTGTTCCTGGAGCTACACCAAAAAATCCATTTTCTGGGTTAATTGCCCATAACCTTCCATCTTTTCCTATATGTAACCAAGCAATATCATCTCCAACGCAGTATACTTCGTAGCCTTTTTTTCTATATTCTTCTGGCGGAATTAGCATTGATAAATTTGTTTTTCCACAAGCCGAAGGAAATGCCGCTGCAATATATCTCATTTCTCCTTTTGGATTTTTTATTCCCAAAATTAGCATGTGTTCTGCAAGCCAACCTTCTTTTTTGCCAAGATAAGAAGCTATTCTTAGTGCAAAACACTTTTTGCCAAGCAAAACATTACCTCCATAAGCAGAATTTACAGAGATGATAGTTTTGTCCTGAGGGAAGTGACAAATATAACGTTTTTCTGCATCGAGTTCACATTTAGCGTGAAGACCTCTTACCCAATCTTCACTTTCTCCGAGTGCTTCCCACACTTTTTCTCCAATGCGCGTCATAATAGCCATATTTAAAACAACATATATCGAATCCGTTATCTCTACTCCTATTTTAGAAAATGGAGAGCCAATTGGTCCCATAGAATAAGGAATTACATACATTGTTTTGTTCTTATAGCTGCTTTTTGCTATATCATATAGCAGTTTATACATTTCATTTGGATTTCTCCAATTATTTGTTGGGCCTGCCTCATTATTTGTTGGTGTGCAAATAAATGTTCTGTCCTCTACTCTTGCAACGTCATTTATCGCTGTTCTATGTAGATAACACCCTGGCAACTTTTCTTCGTTTAACTTTATAATTTCGCCTGTTTTACAAGCTTGTTCTCTCAGCTCTTCTAATTGTTCTTCTGTTCCATCAATAAATAATATTTCTGCAGGGTTTAAAAGATTTTTCATGTCAGATATCCATTTAAGAACAGATTTATTTTTTGTCATAAAAAAACATACACCTCTAAAATAAGATTTAAATAATATTATCATAAAAATTAATTTTTCTTATATAGTATAAACTTCTAAGTTAAACTGTCAATACTTAAAGTCGCATACGCATTCAGATCCATCGTTGCCACGTTGCCACATTTATATTCATAATAAGCCTGGGCACCTATCATTGCTGCATTATCTCCACAAAGTGACATATTCGGTATATACGCATGCCAATTTCTTTTTTTGCACTCTCCACTTAACCTTAGACGCAACAATTTGTTTGCTGCAACACCTCCTGCTAGAGCTAATTTATTGTAGCCCAAATTTTTAGCGGCTTTAATAAAATTATTCATTAAGCAATCTACTACTGCTGCCCTAAAAGAAGCTGACATGTCTTTTACATTTATGTTTTTTCCTTTTTGTTTTGCTTTATGGATTTGGTTTATAACTGCTGTTTTAAGGCCCGAAAAGCTAAAGTCGTATTCTGATTCTTTTACAAATGGTCTTGGCAGCATGTAAGCTTTTTCATCGCCCTGATCCGCAAGCTTGTCAAGATTAGCTCCACCTGGATACATTATTCCCATAACTCTTGCAACTTTGTCAAAAGCTTCTCCGGCAGCGTCATCTCTTGTTTGACCAACAACTTTTAGTTTTGTATATTCTTTAACTTCAACTATGTGGCTGTGTCCTCCAGAAACAATCAAACATAAAAATGGCGGCATCAATTCAGGATAACTTATATAATTAGCTGCTATATGTCCTCTTAAATGATGGACAGGTATTAACGGTAAATTGTTTGCAATGGCTAATCCTTTTGCAAAATTTACTCCCACGAGCAAAGAGCCGATTAATCCCGGAGCATATGTTACTGCAATTGCATCTATATCTTTTAAGCCACAGCCTGAATCGTCTAAAGCTTTTTTTGTTATATCAGAAATAACTTCTATATGACATCTGGATGCTATTTCTGGCACAACACCTCCATATATTTTATGTTTTTCTATTTGAGATGCCACTATTGAAGATAAAATATATCTTCCATCATCCACTACTGCGACTGCTGTTTCGTCACATGAACTTTCTATCGATAAGATTTTCATAAGTTTTCCTTTCTAGAGCTTATATAAAAAATGCTTAATTAATCTTACTCTCTTTGATTATATCAGGCACCGCGCAGAATGCATAGCATTCTAGAACACCAATACTATCGGTGTTCTAGCCGGGTTCTTAAAACATAGTATATAATTATATCAATCAGAAAAAGAACCCGGCCGCGGTGCCCCCTCTCTCCTTACACAAACATTGTTTAAATTGAAAATTTTAATTTATATATTTCGTCATAATAAAAGCATCTTCTTTGGGGTTAGAATAAAAATTTTTTCTTTCTCCTGCAAAAATAAAACCCTGATATTTATACAAAGAAATCGCATAAACATTAGATTTTCTAACTTCAAGAGAAATAAATTTTAAATTCTTGCTATCTCCAAACTCAATAATTTTTTTTAGCAACTCACTTGCCACACCGTTATTTCTATACTGAGGAAAAACTGCAATATTAGTGATATATCCTTCATCCATTATAAACTTTAAACCCACATATCCTAAAACTCTATTAGATTCATCAACAGCAACCAAAAAATTAGAATTATTATTATATATTTCTGAAGCGAGTAAATCTTTTGACCAAGGAGTTGAAAAGCACGTCCTTTCTAAAAGGGCAATTTCATCTAAATACTCTTCTAAAAATGGCTTTATTCTAAAACTAAGCATTCTCATTTTCAATATTTTCTATAATCATATCATCAACTAACTTACACAGCGCCTCATAGATCTGATTCCTGCAAGTTTTATATACTTCGATCTTGCCTCCAAATGGATCTAAAATCTGATCACCTAAAATAAGAATTTTTTCACTTTTCACACCCAAATTAATTAAAAAATCCCTATGGGTTTGAGTCATAACAATAAACTTATCAATATTTTTTAGGTTAACATCAAAAATGCTTTTAGAAATATGTCCATTTAGATCAACATCTATCTCTTTACAAACCTCAATAGCATGCTTAGTTGCCTTAGACTTATTATCCGCTGCGATTCCGGCACTTGATATATTTACATTTTTAATATTTTTTTCGCCTATAATTTTTTTAAAAATTCCTGCAGCCATTGGACTCCTACATGTATTTCCCGTACAAACAAAAAGTATATTCATTTCTAAAAAACATCCTTTCATTTAGGTTAAGCCTTTGCTTCGTACCAAGTCTTTCCGATATTCGCATCCACCACCAACGGTACTTTTAATTTTGCTGCATTTTCCATTTCTATTTTTAAAATCCTCAAAGCGATATTTGCCTCACTCTGTGGAGCTTCAACTATAAGTTCATCATGTATTTGTAAAATTAGCTTTGATTTTAAATTTTCTTCTCTCAAACGTTTACTAACATTGATCATTGCAATTTTTATTATATCTGCTGCAGAACCTTGTATTGGCATATTTCTAGCGACTCTTTCTCCAAAAGACCTTAAGTTAAAATTTGAAGACGAGAGTTCTGGCAAATATCTTCTTCTTCCAAATATCGTCTCTACAAATTTATTATCTTTGGCTTTTTTTATAGTATTGCGCATATATTCTTCTACGCCAGAATAATGCATGAGGTAATTATCTATATATGTCTGTGCCTCCTTACGAGAAACACCAATATCTTTAGCTAAAGAAAATGCACTTATTCCATAGACTATTCCAAAGTTTACTGCTTTTGCACGAACACGCATAATCGGAGTGATCATATTCTCTGGAATTCCAAAAACCTGCGAAGCTGTAATTGCATGGATATCCAAATTATTTTTAAAAGCATCTATCATATTTTTGTCGTCAGCCAAATGCGCTAAAACTCTTAATTCTATCTGAGAGTAATCTGCGTCAATCAAGATGCAGCCTTCTGCTGCACAAAAAAAGCGTCGCAACTCTCTGCCTCTATCGGTTCTAACAGGAATATTCTGTAGATTTGGTTCTAGTGAACTTATTCTTCCTGTTCGCGTTTCTACCTGATTAAATCGAGAGTGAACTCTGCCATCCAAGGCAATAACTTTGAGCATGCCATCGCAGTAAGTGCTTTTCAATTTAGAAAGTGCTCTATAGTTCAAAATCAAATCAACAACCGGATGCAAACCTCTTATACTTTCAAGAACTTCTGCATTGGTTGAGTAACCATTTTTTGTTTTTTTCCCTTTCGGAAGCTTTATATCTTCAAAGAGAATTTCTCCCAACTGTTTAGGCGAATTAATATTGAACTCTTTTCCCACAGCTTTATATATTTCTTTTTGCAAAAGTTGTAATTCATTATCCAAATTTTCTCCATATTCTTTTAACCCATCTGAATCGACAAGAAATCCCGTTATCTCCATTTCAGCTAAAACTTTAGCAAGCGGAATTTCTATATTTTTTAGCAGGCCTTCTTGATTATTTTCTTTAATTTTAAATTCTATATTTTGACTTAACTTTTTTAACCTTGCAACTTCTCTAGCAAAAGCATTATCATTATCAGAATCGCCTTCACAAATGAGTTTAATATCTTCTACATTATAATTTTTGAACAAATTTGCTAAATCATAACTTTTACTCGAAGGGTTGAGCAAATATGCAGCCAAGAGTACATCCATTTTTACATTTTTTATAGATATCCCAAAAGCATGCATAGTTTTATAAATTAATTTTATGTCATAAGTTATTTTTGATATTTTTTCATCTTCCATAATATTTTTTAAAAAGTTTTTTATTTTTGCCAAATCATACAAAATGTAAACTGTATCTTTTAAATAACATCCGATTCCAATTGCATTTTCGTCTTTATAAAGTAACAAGAAATATAAAAGCTTTTCCTCATATATAATTTTTTCTAAGTTAATTAAAGACTCATTTAAAACTACTTTAACTTTTTTATTCTCGTTATGTTCAACATTCAACTTTTCTTTTTTAAGATTTGGTTTTAAGCCCAATTTTTCCAAAATTGAAAACATTTCAAGATTAGAAAGAATCTCTGAAACTTTTTCTTCATTCATTTTTTTAGGAATATAATCTTTTAAATTTAAATCTATAGGAACGCTTTTTATAATCGTTCCAAGATATTTGCTTAAAAAGGCGTTGTCTTTTGAGGCAATTAATTTTTTTCGAATTCCTTCTTTTATATCGATTGTATCTATATTATCATAGATATACTCAATTGTGCCATAATTTTTAATTAATTCACCCGCACCTTTTTCTCCAATTCCTACCACTCCAGGAATATTATCTGAAGTATCGCCTTGAATTGCTTTTATGTCAATAAGCTGTTTCGGAGTGACACCGTAAACTTCCTTAATTTTATTTTCATCATAAAGAGTTACTTCTGGTTTACCAAACTTTGTTGTAGCAATTCTTACCGAGACATTTTTAGAAACCAGTTGCAAACTGTCTCTATCTCCAGTAGCAATTATGCATTCATCTCCTGATTTTTCGCAAGCAAAAGCTAAGGTTCCTAATATATCATCCGCTTCATAACCTTCTTTTTCAACGAGTTTATAGCCCATACCACTAAGCAGCTCTTTTAATATCGGGAACTGCATCGCCAACTCCTCTGGCATACCTTTTCTATTTGCTTTATATTCTTTGTACTTATTGTGTCTAAAGGTTGGTGCTTTCATGTCAAAAGCTATTGCAACTGCATCTGGATTAATTTCTTCTTTTAATTTATTTAACATAGTTAAAAAGCCATATATCGCATTGGTATAAAATCCGTTTTTTGTAGTTAAAAGTTTTATGCCATAAAAAGCTCTATTAAATATACTGTTTCCGTCCAAAACAAGCAATTTCATTTAGTAACACTCCAAAAAATTTATAAAATTATTATATCACACTCAATGAAATAAATCAGTAAACACTTTTATCATTCTCGTAACATAATCGTAGACTTTCTGATTAAAATATGATAAACTCTTATATATTGCAAATATAAACCTAGCGGGAGGAATGCGGTTGAAAATTGGAAACGTTAAAATAAATGGATTCGCCGCACTAGCTCCAATGGCGGGAATTGCAGATAAAACTTTCAGAGAATTATGTGTAAAATTTGGTGCCGGATATGTTACAAGCGAGATGGTTAGCTCTCGTGGAATTTCTTTTTATAACGAAAAAACTATTGAACTTTTAGAATTATCTAAAAATGAGCATCCATGTGCTATTCAAATTTTTGGAGATGATCCTGAGACAATGGCCAAGGCAGCTTACTTTACATTAAAATATAAACCAGATATAATTGATATAAACATGGGGTGTCCAGCGCCTAAAGTAAATAAGAGTGGTGGTGGCGCAATATTAATGAAATCTCCTGAACTTTGCGGAAAAATTGTTGATGCTGTAAAAAAAGTTGTCCATATTCCCGTTACTGTAAAAATTAGAAAAGGCTGGGATAATGCCAATCCCAATGCTCCTTTGATCGCTAAAATTTGCGAATGTTCAGGCGCTGATGCTATTACTGTTCATGCAAGGACTCGTGAGCAAATGTATAAACCGGGAATTGATTTTGATATTATAAAAAAAGTGAAAGAATCTGTCAATATCCCCGTCATAGGCAACGGAGATATCTCTTGTGGAGCGGACGCACACAATATGATGAATAAAACTGGTTGTGATATGGTTATGGTTGGCAGAGCAGCTTTAGGAAGACCTTGGATTTTTTCAGAAATTAATAATTTTTTTGACCAGAAAAGCAAATATAAAATACCAAGTTTTGAAGAAAAGTTAAAAATTATGGTCTTACATATTGAATCAATATGTCAAAACTACGGTGAAAAATTAGGAATGCTAAAAGCGCGCAGGCATATTACTTATTATATAAAAGGATTTCCAAGTGCGGCTTCTTTTAGAAGCATAGCCTGTAAACTTGAAACTTTAAAGCAATTTTACGAGTTTGCTGATAAAATTGTAAATTCATTGTAATTGAATAGTAATTTAAAAATAATTTTATTTTGGAGGGAATTATGAAAAAAATCGCTATAATAACTGATTCTGCAGGAGATTTATCTAAGGAAATTATAAAAAAGTATAGCATAAAAGTGATTCCACTTAGAATTTGCTTCTCAGATAGAGAATACCTTGATGGAGTTAATATTAACAGCAGCGAGATTTATCCTTTGCTCGAAAAAGAAATTCCAAAATCATCTCTGCCATACAGGCATGATATTATTGCTGCATTTGATAAGGCTAAAGCAGAAGGTTGCACAGATGCAATTTATATAGGTATTTCATCTGGATTATCCGGAACTTTTAATTTTATTAGATTAGTCGCCAGTGAATACAATGGATTAAATATACACTGCTTTGATACAAAAACGTTGTCTTGCGCTCAAAATATGTTGATTATGGCAGCTATAGCTGCTGTTAAAACTACCGATAATGTTCAGGAAATTATAAATAAACTTAAAGAAGTTAGAAAAAAAATGACGGCCATGTTCTGTGTTCGAGATCTTACATATCTAATAAAAGGTGGACGTATTGGCAAAGTTGCTGGCACTGTTGGAAGTTTATTAAAGTTATGTCCTGTAATTAAGGTTAACGATGATGGAATCTACGAAACTGCCTCAAAAACAATTGGATTCAATCGCGCCATCTTATCGCTCATAAATGAGATTAAAACTCGCTTTAATAACGCCGAGGTAGCTATATCTTTAACCTATTCTTCCAATAAAGCAATAGCAGAAAAAATTAAATCAGAAATAAAAAAATATTGCAAAGTTAAATCCTGTGAAATTAACCCTGTTACTGCTGTTTTAGGCGTTCATACTGGGCCAGACATGGCAGGAATTGCAGTTTATAAACTATAAGATCATAAAAAAATAAGGCTTTTGAAATTAAAAATCAAAAGTCTTTTTTTGTCACTTTGCGCCTAAGTTTAATATTATATATTGATAAGTTTTATTTTGATGTTTATTTTTATTAAAATCAGGTAAAAATATTCTTGTCATAAATAATAATAAAATTTCGGAGCGTGAAAAAGGTGACTATTAAACGTGGAGATATTTTCTATGCCGATTTAAGTCCTGTAATTGGTTCAGAACAGGGTGGCATCAGACCAGTTTTAATTGTTCAAAACGATGTAGGAAATAAATTTAGTCCCACTGTAATCGCTGCTGCAATAACAAGTCAGCATACAAAAGCTAATCTTCCCACTCATATTCAGCTTAGAGGACATAGTTGCGGCCTTTCTAAAGATTCTGTCGTTCTTTTAGAACAGATCAGAACTCTTGATAAAAAACGGTTAAAAGAAAAAATGGGCTATCTTGATCCCTTTGCAATGAATTTAGTTGATGAAGCTCTATCAATAAGTTTTGGCCTTTTAAATAATTATACAGTAAAAGAAGCTACATAAAAATAAAAACAAAAGTTTCTTTATAAGCAAAAAGCGATTGCTAATACCTAAGTTAAGCAATCGCTTGATATATTTAGTAGGATTCAAAAATCACATTAAAACAAAACATCAATTCACTTGCAGCTGTGGAGCGCTTATTGCTAATTGAGGATGATTATTTTGGTTTTGCTGTTGATTTTGAATAACGTTAACTACAACATTAGGTGGATTACCAGATTGCGGCTGTTGTTGCACTGCTACTCCATTACCGCCTTGCGGTAAATTTCCTGCTCCAGGTTGAGCAGGCGGATTCTGTTGGGGCTGCTGTGCTGCTGGTGCCGCTGGTTGCGGATTTTGCTGTTGCGCGTTCTGAGGTTGCTGCCCGCCACCTGGCTGCTGCGCTGCTGGCTGCGGCTGCAGATTCTGTTGGGGCTGCTGTGCTGGTGGAGCTACTGGTACAACTGGTGCTAAATAGACTTCGTTATTACCTCCAGAGTTAAATCCTAGTAAATTGCATACTGCAGCAATAAAATCAGTTACAACTTGAGGCAAAACAAACTTTGCTCCTTTTATAAGCGTGTTGAATTTATTTTTCGTCCACTGCTTAAATCCTGGCTTTGCTATTGTTAATGCAATATCTGCAAGTGCTTTATTTCTTTGATCTTCATCTACTGGCACACCTGTATCCGGAACAGTAAATATTTTCTGGGCATCAAATTCTATAATAGATTTATCTGCCTTTAAAAAAGCATAACCATTCGTAGCAAGAAAATGGCTTAACTTATAGCTTTCTGCACTATCATCAATATTATCATTTACAACAATAGCAAAATTTAAATTTGGCTTTTCTGGCGAAAGAATTCCTAAAATTCCAGTACTTTTTAAATCTTCATTATATATTGCTGCAAATTCATCACATAATTTTTTCTTTTCTGATTCTATTTCTTTATTTTTTTCATCAGCTTCTTTTCTAGAATAATAAAGAGAAGTATCTATTTGTTCTTTATAATCACCTAATTTTAAAAAATTACCATTTTCTATTATATTAAAAGGGTCATGAGGGTCAACGTTTGGATTCTTAAAAGCGTTGAGAGCTCTACTTAGCAATTCATCACGCAGCTTAACTACATCACTTTTTCCGTTAACATCATGAATATTCTTATAAGCATCATCGCTATTTACTATCTCTGGCTTCTTTTCACCCACTCTTACAGACTTTGCCGTTAATTTTTTTGCTTTATCAGGTTCAATTTGAACTAACCTGTATTCTACTGGTATGCGTCTATCAAAAAGCCAATTTAGCAGCCTTTCTGGTACATTATACCATGAGGCTTGCATAGGTAAACCCGTAAGTTTAAAGGAATTAACCTCTCTACGTCTTAACGATCTTTGAAAAAATATAGCATTAAAAATTGTCTTTAAAATTATTCCTGCACGCTGCATAGTAGATAAATTTTTCCAATCTATGTTACTCCAGTTAAAATACTTTAGCGGTTCTTTATTAGTTTTTACTTGAATAGTAGTATTTTGCATTAAATTTTCTGGTTTTGCTATTTTTAATTCTAAAACACCCAGGCAATGAGCTGTCATATCATTATTTGTCCAAGGGTATGTAGTTGGTTTATTTATCGTTGCAGTTATTAAATTTTTTCCTGCTTTTGTATATTGTGTTCTTATAGCAAATGCTGGTTCTTGTATAAATGCAGTCAATGTCGCAATAGCTAAAATTGAAGCAATAAACTTTTTCACAACACATCATTCCTTTACTTTTTACAATTTAATTATACCACATTAACGCTTAATATTCAAACACATACAGCATTTTCTCCCATTTGCACAATCAGATTAAATAAAAAACAAAAAATATATTAATTTAGCAAATTTGCTCAAATTTTAGGACTAAAATTATAAATTTAAAAGCCCGTCTAACTTCTGTTCATTTTTACTTTTTGGATATAATCTTTAACCTGATCCAAATCTATTTCTTTATACTGATCAATAAACTTATTAAACTCTTTTAATATTAATACAGAACCTCCTATTTTTTGGCTTTCAATGTTAAGAGGCATAACAGGATCATGTACGCTCATTCTAAGCAAAAACCATCCATCACCACTATCTTTGACAAATGAGACTCTTATCCCCTCTTTGTTGTCTGGAGCAATCTTCCAGTTGTTTTTTTTACTTGCATATCTATACAAATCATTTATTACTTTTTCTCCATAAAGTCTAAAATCTTTATTTAATATCTTCAGTCTAAACTCTAAACTTTCTTTTGGTTTTTTCAAATTGCTCAAAACGTCCTTAAACCCTTGTCCCATTTTTCTCAGTCTACACAACTCAATTATAATTTTCGTAACAAGATATGCGCCATCGTCGAGAAAATAATTTTCTCTCATAGCTGCATGTCCAGAAGTTTCTATTGCCAACGGGCAATTTATTCCCTCTAAGTTTAAGCGTTTTGCTTCATTTATTACATTTTTATAGCCACGTTTAAAACGGTTATGAATTCCATGTAATTCATTCTCTATGTAATCATGCAAGCCATCTGACGTAACTGAATCAGTAACTATAGTTCCTCCAGGATTATTTTTAAGTGCAATTGCTGCCGCAAGAGCAATTAAACTATTTCTACAAATCTCGCTGCCGTCACAATCTACTACACCTGCTCTATCAACATCTGTATCAAAAATTATACCCAAATCTGCTTTGTTTTTTACAGTTGCTTCAACAATAGAATGAATAGCGCTTCTATCCTCTGGATTTGGCATATGATTCTGAAACCTTCCATCTGGCTCCAAAAATTGACTTCCAGAAATATCTGCCCCAAGAGGCTCTAAAACATCCGTTGCATAAAAACCTCCAACACCATTGCCAGCATCAACTATAATTTTTATACCATCAAGAGGTTTGCTTTCTTCTGAAACTTCTATTTCATCAAAAATTATTTTTCTTAATCTTTCTGCATATATTTTCATATAATTCACTTTTTTTACAGAAATATTTTTTGATTCTGTAAACTTAACTTTATTACTTGCATTATTTAATATTTCTTCTACATCACAAGAGTCGAGCCCACCACTGCTTGTAAAAAATTTAAAGCCGTTTCTATTAAAAGGGTGGTGACTTGCAGTTATTTCAATTGCAGCATCACAATTTAAATCAATTGTCGTCATAAACATTGCTGGTGTAGATGATAACCCACAGTCTAGAAGCTTTATACCTAAACTTCCCAGTGTATCTATAATTACATTTTTTATTCTTTCTGCAGATAGTCTTGAATCATGTCCAACCGAAACAGTCAACTCATCAAAATTTTTACTTTTTTTTAGAGCAAGCCATTGCGCAAAAGATAACATTATTTTGACTATTACCTCATCAGTCAAACTAACTTTTTCACCATTAACACCAGCTATAGCAACACCTCGTATGTCTGAACCACTTTTTAGTTGCATTATATTCCTCATTAATTTTCCTCGCTAAAAAAAACATTTATTGCTTTATATGTCATATAAACATCTATCTTGGAAACCACCTCAAATGGCGAGTGCATCGACAACACCGGCACTCCCACATCCACAACATTAACGTCCAAATTGGCCATATATTTAGCTATAGTTCCTCCGCCTCCGGCATCAACTTTGCCGAGCTCACCGGTCTGCCAAAGTACATCGTTTTTTTCAAGAAGGTTGCGAATATACCCCATAAACTCTGCCGATGCATCCGAAGTTCCGTATTTGCCTCCACTGCCCGTATATTTTGTAATGACAACTCCGTTATTCAAATAGCAACTATTAGCCTGGTCATAAACTGTACTATACAATGGATCAAACGCTGCATTAACGTCAGCCGATAGGCACATTGATTTGGTTAAAACACGTCTATAGTCAACTTTATCGAGTTTCGCAATATCTGCAATAAAATATCTAAAGAAAGCAGACTTCATACCTGTATTACCATCGCTTCCTATTTCTTCTTTATCTGCCAAAACAGTTATTATAGTTTTTTCCGGTATTCCTTTATAGTCTAATAAAGCCATCAAAGAAGGATAAGCGCAAACTCTGTCATCGTGGCCATAAGCACCAATCATGCTTCGATCAAAACCGACATCCTTAGCTTTAAACGCAGGAACAATTTCTAGTTCGGCAGACAAAAAGTCAGACTCAATTATACCATACTTTTCATTTAAAATCCTCATAATATTCAGTTTTACAAGCTCAGAACCACTATCGGTTTTAAACGGTCTGCTACCAACTAAAATGCTCAAATTTTCAGCTTCAATAGCTTTTTGTAGTGGTTTTGTCATCTGTTCTTTAGCAAGGTGCGGCAACAAATCCGTAACACAAAATACAGGATCATTTTCATCCTCACCCACTGCAACATCTACTGATGTGCCATCGCGTTTAATAATTTTTCCATGCAAAGAAAGTGGCATAGCTGTCCATTGATATTTTTTTATCCCACCATAGTAATGGGTCTTTAAGAGTGCCAAATCACTTATTTCATACAAAGGATTCGGTTTTATATCGAGCCTAGGTGAATCAACATGAGCTACTGCAATTTTAGCACCATGTTTAACACCGCTCCTACCTATTATCGCAATTATTAGTGCCTTTTCTCTATTAACATAATAAATTTTATCGCCAGGTTTATAATTCTTATTTAAATCAAACTCAGTGAACCCAGCTTTTTGAGCCATATCGATTGCAAAAGCTACTGCTTCTCGCTCTGTTTTGGCTTTGTCTATAAAATTTTTATAACCTTCACAAAAGGTATCTGCTTTATTTTGCTTTTCTTCTCCTAAACTTATAGTCCCGTGAGTTCTTTTCATAAATAAACTTTCTCTTAATTTTTCAGCCTCACTTTTTTTTCCATTTTTAAAATTGTCTTTATCAATCAACATAACAAGCCGCCTTTCAATCATTTTTAAAATACAAGTTCTTATACATACGTTTGCTTTCTAAAACATTTTTTACATAAATTGCTGTATCAGGATATGGTATTTTTTTTAATGTTTTTCCGTCACAAGAATACCTTGAGTCTTTGAGCCATTTATCTACCGTACCTATTCCAGCGTTGTATGCACAAATTATTTCTACAAAAGTATTATACCTCTTTTTTAATATAGATAATAGATAAGTACCATATTTAACATTTGTTTTTGGATCTTTCAAATGGTCAACATCCAAATATGGCATCAAATTATGAGTTTGCAACCAAGCAAATGTTTTGGGCATAACCTGCATTAAACCTATTGCTCCTGCATTCGATTCTGCATCTTGTCTAAAATTGCTCTCAGATTTTATTATAGCTAAAACTAAATCTTTTTCTACATCAAATTTCTCAGCATTTTCCTTTATATAATCATAATACTTTATTGGATATGCATTTTTTAAGAAAAAAAACTGACCACAATAAAGAGCAAAACCTGCAAAACTTAAAACAAAAAAGTTCAAAAATAAAGACTTATATCTATATAGCATTAAAATCCTCTTTTAATACATAAAATTTCAAATAAATCATAGCATATTTATTTCCAGATTTTAAAGATTTATTATATTAAACCCTGCTGCACGAATTAATCTATTATAAACTGCCAATCCTACACCAAATTTTCCCGGACATCGTGCATAAACCAAATTGACATCTTTCATTTTATCAAGTCCTCTAAGTGCATCAAACAATTTTTCTGCCTGCGACGACGGATCAAATTCTGTTCCATAAGTTACAAAAGGAACTTTCAAATTTTTTACATCTTCTTCAAAACATAATGCAGCCACTTTATTTGTCTTATTATTATTAATATAGTCTATGTATTGTTTTTTGCTGCCATTCAAAACCACAACTTTTACTTTAGGTGCATAGTGCTTATACTTTAATCCTGGTGATATGGGCTTAGAATTTTCATCTAAACGATTTATCACAGCGCTATCAATTTCGACTTTGCCAAGCACAGATTCTAGCTGTTCTATAGTTATCGCTCCCGGACGAAATACCTTTGGGATTTTACTACACAACGATACCACTGTAGATTCCAGCCCTATATTACAAGTTCCGGAATCAACAATAGCATCAATTTTTCCTGCCAAATCCAAAATAACATGTTCAACTTTTGTAGGGCTTGGCTTGCCAGATAAATTTGCCGATGGTGCCGCCAAAGGAACTCCAGCCTCTTTAATTATTTTCTGTGCTATTCGATGTGCCGGCATTCTTATCGCCACAGTATCCAACCCACCACTTATTAAGTCCGAAATAGTCTTAGATTTTTTCAAAATAATAGTTAAAGGCCCTGGCCAAAATGCATTTGCTAATTTTACAGCCTCAGGAGTAAGTTCTTGCACCAGACTATGTATCTCTTCTATACTACTAATATGTACAATTAATGGGTTATCGCTTGGTCTACCTTTTGCAATAAAAATTTTTTTTACCGCATTTTCGTTAAGTGCATTTGCCGCAAGCCCATAAACTGTTTCTGTCGGAATCGCTACAATACCGCCCATACTTAATATATCCGCCGCCACTTTTGTATCTTTTGCCGATAACATTTTCGTTTTCATCTTACACTCTTCTTAATTATTTAATTATCTATTGAATTCTCAAGTTTGGCTGTTCTATCTGCAGTAATTAAAGAATCAATAATTTCGTCGAGATCTCCATTCAAAACATCATCCAATCGATACAAAGTCAATCCGATTCTGTGGTCGGTCACTCTTCCTTGCGGATAGTTATAAGTTCTAATTCTTTCGGAGCGGTCTCCAGTTCCTACTTGAGTTTTTCTTTCTTTAGCCATTGCATCGGTCTGCTCTTGCATTTTAGCCTCTAATAGCCTAGCCTTTAAGACCTTCATAGCCTTGTCTTTATTCTTATACTGACTGCGCTCATCTTGACATTCTACAACAACTCCAGTGGGAATATGTGTAATTCTGATTGCAGACTCCGTTTTATTTATGTGCTGGCCACCCGCACCACTTGCACGAAATGTATCTATCTGCAAATCTGAAGGATTAATTTCAACTTCCACATCCTCAGCCTCCGGCAAAACAGCAACCGTCACAGTAGAAGTATGGATCCTGCCCTGAGCCTCGGTTTCTGGCACTCTTTGGACTCTATGAACCCCGCTTTCATATTTCAACCGAGAATAAGCTCCCTCTCCCGAAATAATAAAGCTAATTTCCTTGTAGCCTCCAAGGCCCGTCTCGTTAGAATTTAAAATTTCTATCTTCCACCGTTTAGCTTCTGCATACATACTATACATTCTAAACAAGACTCCAGAGAATAACGCTGCTTCTTCTCCTCCAGCTCCTCCTCTAATTTCTATGATAACATTTCTATCGTCGTTTGGATCTTTAGGCAGCAGCAAAATTTTAAGCTCTTCTTCTATCTTCTCTATAGAATTTCTTGCACTTTCAAGTTCAGACTCAACCATTTCTTTAAAATCTTTGTCGAGTCCACCTTCGTTTAAAAGTTGTTTTGCTTCTTCTGCATCGTGTTTAGCTTTTTCATATTCATTATATTTATCTACAACCGGCGTTAAATTTTTTTGTTCTTTCATAAGTGCCTTATATTTTTCTTGATCAGAAACAACATTAGGGTCACATAATAGCTTAGTTATTTCATTATTTCTCTTTTTAAAAATTTCTAGTTTTTCAAACAAAACTTCATCATTCCTCTAAATTATTGGGTTCAGACCTTAATATTTTCTTTATATTTTTTTCTATTTTTGAACGTTTGCTCATAAACTCATGATTACAAGTTGTACAACGCAACTTAAAATCCATGCCCGCACGTAGGACTAAAAAATTTTTCCCCTTGCAAGGATGTGGCTTTTTCATTTCTAATACATCACCTATTTTTACATCCAAAAGCTCATCACCACACTCATAAATAGATAATAACAATTATATCATTTTTATGTCTATGCTTCAAGATTCTTGAAAAATCCTGTAAAATGCATTACACTATAAACTAAAAGGGGCAAAATTATGAAGGAATGGCTAGCTAAAAATAGTTTTTTTGAAAATATATTATATGCAAAAAAAATTGATTCAACAAATGAATGGGCAAAACGTTATTTTTTTTCTAATAAATCTTGTAATGTTAACACACTTTTTCTTGCCGATAAACAAACTGCTGGCAAAGGTCGGTTTTCTCGTGCTTGGCTTTGCGCTGCCAACAAACAAATAAATATGTCTATTTTGATCTACCCAAAAATAATTAATTCAAATTACTTACAATTAATGTGCCTCTGTGCAGCCCTTGCTGTTTATTATACAATCGAAAGTTTAACAAATCTGCAATGCGAAGTTAAATGGCCAAATGATATACTTATAAATAATCGAAAAGTTTGTGGCATTTTGTGCGAGACTTTATTCTATAACAATAATCTTAAAGCGATTATTGTTGGAATAGGTATAAATGTATATAATAATAGATTTAATGAAGCTATTTCTAAAAAAGCTACTTCTATTTTTTTAGAATCCAAAAAAATTATATCTAAAAATGCGTTGATTATCTGTTTATTAGAAAACTTTAATTTTTATTATAAAAAATTTAACTTGGCTCAATTTGATGATATCATAAACGAATATAGATCCATATGTACCACATTAAATAAAAAAATTCAATTTAAACGCGCCAATAAAATTATTAATGCTGTTGCAATAGATATAACTCCACTCGGTGAACTTGTTGTTAAAACTTCTTCTGGAGAAATAATTATCTTAAATCACGAAGAAATATTTTATAATAGTATTTATAACAAAGAGGTTTAAAATTATGAACCAAAAATTTTTAAACTTAACTCTCTCTGCATCTTTTGTTGCTATTATGGCTGTCTCTGGAACGGTATTAAAGATTCCTCTACCTCCACCCTTACCTAGTTTAAGCATGCAATTTTTCTTTAGCACCCTGGCTGGAATAATCCTCGGCTCAAAGTTAGGTGCAATTGCTATGATTGTTTATTTACTTTTAGGCCTGGCTGGGTTTCCAATTTTTACTACTGGCGGTGGGATTGGATACATTTTTTATCCTTCATTTGGCTATATTTTAGGATTCATCGGCAGTGCTTTTATATCCGGTTACTTTCGTGAATTTATTGAAAAAAATCATAGAATAATTTTAGTCAAATGGTTATTTGTCGGTAATCTTCTGTCTTTAATATTTGTTTATATTTGTGGCGTTTCTTACATATATTTAATTAAAAATTTTTATACTGGAAGTAATATTTCAATTATCGTTGCTATTCAGGTAGGTATGCTCTCATTTATTCCTTCTGATTTATTATGGTGTATTTTCTCGGCCATTATTGGCAAAAAGATTTTATGCTTAAAAAGTTCTCTAAAAATAAGATAACATGCACAAGTCGTGCCGGCAGAACCTATTCCTTCTGCCGGCACGTTGCTTTAATATTATTATTCGCTATCCACTTTTTGCATATAACGTACAAGATCCAAAATTTTGTTACTATATCCCCATTCATTGTCGTACCAAGAAATTAACTTTACAAAATTGTCATTCAACATTAATCCAGCCTTTGCGTCGAAAATAGATGTTCTTGCGTCCGTGCAAAAGTCCGACGAAACAACTGCGTCTTCGGTATATCCTAATATACCCTTCATCTCGTGCTCCGATGCATTTTTTATTGCTTTGCAGATCTCATTATAAGAGGTTGCTTTTTTTAACCTACACGTTAAATCCACCACCGAAACATCCAATGTTGGTACCCTAAACGCCATACCGGTAAGCTTACCTTTAAGCTCTGGAATAACCAAAGCGCAAGCTTTTGCCGCT
Organism: uncultured Clostridia bacterium; assembly: GCA_944384705.1. Lineage (GTDB taxonomy): Bacteria > Bacillota > Clostridia > Oscillospirales > Acutalibacteraceae > CAG-557. Next base: position 111,755 of record CALWUI010000020.1, on the reverse strand, counting down.
CCAGTAGAAGAGGGAATAATATTGCCTAAAGAAGCTCTTCCTCCACGCCAATCTTTTTTAGAAGGACCATCAACAGTTTTTTGAGTGGCAGTTACCGCATGTACAGTAGTCATTAAGCCTTCAATTATTTCAAAATTATCGTTTATTACTTTTGCAAGTGGCGCCAAACAATTGGTAGTGCAAGAAGCATTGGAGACAATATCCATATTTTTATTATATTTTTCAAGATTAACTCCACATACAAAAGTTGGTGTTTCAGAGTCTTTAGCAGGAGCCGAAATAATCACTTTTTTAGCTCCGGCCTTTATATGGTTCAATGCTTTTTCGGTTGTGCAAAAAACACCTGTTGATTCAATTATATATTCGGCACCATCAGCTCCCCAAGGAATCTGTTCAGGGTCTTTTTGGGCATAAACATTTATTGGCTCATTATTTACAATCAATTTGCCATTTTTAGTGCTTATATCTCCCGCAAATTTTCCATGCACTGTATCATACTTTACCATATACGCCATATAATCTAGGTCAACGAAAGGATCGTTAATTGATATAACTTCAAAAATCTCTGGTTGACTTAAAGCAACGCGAAAAACCAGTCTCCCTATACGCCCAAAACCATTTATTCCTAACTTTATTGCCACGTAAACGCTTCCTCCTTTAAAATCAAATTAAATAATTAATTATTCTTTAAGATTTTGTTGCTCTTTAGCTGTTTCATTCTTTATATCTTCTATTAACTTATCAACTTCAGCCATATCGGTTTGCTCTGTTTCAACATTGGTAACTGAGCCATTATTTATAGAATCATTATGTAGAACTTCTGACGCACCATCGCTTGGTTTGGTTTTTTCGTTCAAAACTAAATCTTTGCCCGTTTTAATAGAATAAATCGTACATAAAATATACGCTCCAATAGCGACCTCGTTTAAAAGTTCTACAATATTACTTAGACTTAATTTTCGTCCTAAATCTATTGCTACTGCCAAATAGTTTGTAACATACACTGTTGTAAATAATACCGCAGAAAATCCAAAATAGAACAATTTTTTAAATGTAGTTGCATTAAACAACCCTGCAAAAAGTCTGGCTTGATTAAATAAAAAGAACAAGATACATATCTTTGCAAGAGAATCCGACACATTTAATATTTCTGTATGAGAAGAATTATATTTAAAGAATAGTTTTAAAATCAAGGTCAGCGCCCATAGTGTAGGTAATAGTGATAATAGCTTATGCTTTTCGAAATAATTCTTTTCATTTATAAGGTTCAGGGCAATAGCAATAAATGCAAAGCCAGATAAAGCCCCTAAAATGCTCGAAACTAATTTAACCCAATCATTATCTCCTGATAAATAAGCGCTAAACTCATTAATTGCATTCCATTCTATAAAAACCGCAGTTAAAAGCGAAACTAATCCTAAAGTAAGACTTTTTTTTATTATAAACACATCTGGTGCATCCTTTGAAATATAGCTCATAATTATTATGATAACACTAGCCACTGCCGAAACAGCAAAGCACAGCATTTCAAACTTATCCCACTGCACTCTAACTGATGCGTCTCCTACAGATAAAATTTGATAAATTCTTAGACCCATAATCGCTACAAAAGATAAAACAAAAGGTATCCATGTACGTTTTAGCCTCATACCTACCAACCTCCAAAAAGACTTTTTATTTTTAATTTTACAGCTAAAAAAATAGTTTGTAAATAGATTCTCTTAAAAGTTTTATCATAGTTTATTAAAAATAATAATAAATTAAAATTAAAAAGGATGGGTTTATTATTATGAGACAAAAAATGATTTTTATGTTTAGTTTATTGCTTTTTATCTTTTCGATCCCGCTTTTTATTTCTTTAAAAGAACTGAATGATTTTAATCTTAGTTTAAAATTTAATATGCCCAAATTAAATTTTAATTTTTGGGATAAAATAAAAAATAAAACTGAAACAGAAGATAGAGATAAATTAACCTATGCATTTAAGGTTTTAGATCAGTCAACAGATACTATTTTAGATCTAACTTTAAAAGAATTTACTCTAGGTGCTGTTGCAACAGAAATGCCTCTAACTTTTGAATCAGAGGCATTAAAAGCTCAAGCTGTTGCCGCTTATACATATTTTAGCAATTTAAAAGAAAAAAATGCACAAAATCCGGATCCTGCCTTAAGAGGCGCCGATTTTGCTGTAGACTCAGCTAAATGGTTATACTACACTTCTAAAGAACAGATGCAGTTGCGGTGGGAAGAAAATTTTAGTACTTATTATGAAAAACTTTGTCAAGCAGTTGAACCTGTGCTAGGGCAAAGTCTAAAACAGAACGGAGAATTAATTCAAGCACTATATCACTCTATATCTTCCGGAAACACCGAAGACATTGTGGATGTCTTCGGTGGTTCATGTGAATATCTAAAACCCGTGCCTAGTCCCGAAGATTTGTTTGCTCCTGGGTACCTTAGTTCCAAAGAATTTGATTTAGAAGCGTTCAAAACTATAGTAAAAGCCAAATGGCCAGACGTATATTTTTCTGATAACTCTCAGGCAATTATACAAGTAACCCGTCGCTCACCATCTGGAATGGTAATTGAAGCAAAAATCGGGCAAAAATCTACTTCTGGAAGAGTAATTAGAGATCTTTTTGCACTGCGCTCCGCTAACTTCGATGTAAATATCCAAAACGATAAAATATTATTTGCTGTAAAAGGATACGGCCACGGCGTTGGAATGAGCCAATATGGTGCACAAGATATGGCAAAAAATGGAGCGAATTATAAGCAAATCCTCGCAAGGTATTACCCTGGCACAGAACTTTGCTCATAAAAAGCCAGCCGCGCGGTATAGTGCGGCTGGTTCAATGCTACCTTAAAAAATTTTCTTTATATTCTTTGTTTATTAATGTTTTTCAGATAATATCTTCTTTAAGCTTTTTTGGGAATGCCCATCACAAACTGCAACAACTTCATCTCCAGAATAAATCTTTGTATCTCCTTGCGGAATTATTAAATTTTCGTCTCTTAAAACAGATATTATAAGCGAAGAATTTGGCAAGTTGATGTCTTTCAACGAAACTCCATCAACTTTTGCATTTTCCGGAACAACTATCTCACAAATTGCAGCTTTTCCTTTATTTAAACTTGCCAAAAGTCGCATTTCTGCACTCTCTACCTCTTGCTCAATTAAACGCGTAATAATCTCCGTACTACTTACTGCATTGTCCATGCCTAATTTTCTTAAAGCTTCCAAATTTCTAGGATTATTTGCTCTTGTTATGACTTTTTTTACCTGAAATCTTTTTTTAGCCAATTGAGACGCCACTAAATTGTCCTGATCACTTCCCGTGACTGCAATAAAACAATCTGCCTTATTGGTGTTGGCCTCTGTTAGAACTCTAATTTCGGTTCCGTCTCCACATATAACCTCAACATCAAGAATATCTGCTAAACGCATACATTTTATTTTATCCTTTTCTATCAGTTCGACTTCATAATCCCTATCTAACATGGTCTGCGCCAAATGATAGCCTAGCTTTCCTCCACCCACAATTACTATTCTCATAATCAGTAATAATTGTTTAGAACAATTATTAAATTCCTCCCTTGTTAATCACTTATATAAGTTAATATAATTTTATCTTTAGGGTTCAAAACTATTTTTTGACGTCCATCAAAAAGATATAGTTTGCCATTTTCTCTTAGCACTCCCATAATGGCCTCACCCGTTCTCATCGGAAGAGAATCTACAGTTCGGCCAACCAAAATCGGATCGACTTCTTTCGCTTTTATCCCTATGGTATTGTCTCCAAAATGGAGCTGCTTTTCGGCAAATTCCTCTACTAGCGCAGAGTACAGTGCTCCACAAGCTAAATTAGTCTGGCAAACCGTTTTTAAGCCAAATTGATGAAAAACATCTTCACGAACTGGGTCGGTAATTCGCGCAACAACATTTTCGACGTAAAAAAACTCCTTAACTATTTGAGATACTGTTATATTAAGGTTGTCATCCGAAGTCACAACTGCTACGGCGTCACAACTTTCAACTCCAGCATTTCGCAAAACATTCATATCCATTGGCATGCCTACAACAGTCATTCCATCAAAATCATCCGAAAGCTGTTCAAATGCTGATTCATTTCTATCCACAATAGAAACATCATGCCCGTGGTAGCATAAAGTATTTGCAAGCCTTGAGCCCAGCTTGCCGCATCCAATAACGAGAATATTCACCTAAAAGCACTTCCTGCTCCTAAAAATTATTGTAAATCTATTTTTTAATTATAAATATTTTACTCCACAAAATCAACAGACTCAACTTTTTTTGCGATTATAGCCCTGTTTATGCCATTTATATCCTTCGCAACAATAACACATTCTAATGCAGAGCTTTTTAATATATCTTTAACTTTTTCGCCCTGATTTACACCAATTTCTAAACAAATATATCCATTATTTTTTAAAAATTTACTCCAATTCTTTGCAATAGCACGATAAAATCTTAAGCCATCATCTCCTCCATCCAGAGCTATTCTGGGTTCTTGCTGAACCTCTTTTTGTAACGATTTTAAATCTTTTGTTGGAATATACGGAGGGTTAGAAACAATTATATCAAAATCATTAAAATTAAATTTATTAAAATCACAAATTATATCAAGTTCCATCGGAGCAACATTTTTAGTCTTGTTTAATGCGACATTTTCTTTTAAAAACTTTAGCGCAATTTTAGAATTGTCCACTGCAATAATTTGAGCATTTGCACATCTTTTAGCTAAGCTAATAGAAATTGTTCCTGGTCCGGCACATAAATCCAAAATTTTAGGTCTGTCTAATTTGTTCATCAGAGCTAGAACTTCTTGCACCAAAACTTCTGTATCATCTCGTGGAATTAGAGTCCCTTCTCCAAGTTTAAATCTTGACTCCATAAAATACCAATATCCTAAAATATACTGCAAAGGCCGGCCATTGGCTCGCTGCCAAACTAAATCTAAAAATTTTGCTGTTTTAACTTCATCTGCATGAATGTTTCTAAACTGTACTATCTGCTGACGGTTCAAATTAAAACAAAATTCAAAAATACACATAACATCAAAGGCCGGCGATTCGATGCCAGCCTCGGTTAATATATCTTTGCCGTGCCGATAAACTTCACTTAACGTCATAATATTATACACTCTCTTAATGAATTAACTCTCTGATTGTGGTTTTGCTATCGGGATAGAAATTGTAACAACCGTTCCAACGTTTTCCTCGCTTGTGATGTCTAATGTGCCCGAATGCATTTTTACCAGTTCATCCACCACTGCCAACCCTATTCCGGAGCCCTTTTGCGTTGTATTCGCTTTATAAAATTTGTCTTTAATATATGGCAAATGCTCAGCGGGAATTCCGCATCCTGTATCGCTAACTGTTATGTAAATGTACCCCGCAGCTTCTTTCACTTTTATAGTAATTGTTCCGCCCTTTGCGGTATATTTTAGTGCATTATCTATAATATTAATAAAAACCTGTCTTAGTCTGTTTTTATCTCCCAAAACTGGAGACAACATTGGTGGCTCCGAATAAACAAGTTCTTTTTGCTCCGATGCAGCTCTATCTTTAAACATATACACTGCCTCACTAAGTTCTGCTAAAATATCTATTCGCTCTAACGTAAGCACCATTTTTCCACACTGCAATCTAGAAAAATCCAATAGTTCTTCTACCAATCCACAAAGGCGTTCTGACTCATGAATTATAACCTTTAGGCCTCTCCGATTCATCTCAAAATCTTTTTCATCGCCCAAATCAATAGTTTCTGCCCATCCTTTTATAGCAGTTAGCGGTGTTCGCAATTCATGCGAAATAGACGAAATAAACTCATTTTTAACTTTTTCAGATTCTCCTAATTTGCGTGCCATATAATTGACAGTATCGCAGAGTTCTCCCACTTCATCATCATACGACTTATCGATTCTTGCGTTAAAATCTCCCAGCGCAATTTTTCTTGCAGTCTTACCTATTTCTCTAATCGGATTAACTATTGAATTTATAAAATATGAGCTAGACATAATAACAAAAAACAAAATAGCAAGTCCGATAGTTATGCAGCCAATTATTAGCCAAAATACTGTATTGTCAACTGATCTTAATGAAACAATATACCTAATGGCGCCAACATACTCTCCGGCATTTGTATATATGGCTCTTGTTTGTGCCATTACATTTTCGCCTGAAGAATTCTTGCCAATAAATGTTCCAACATTGCCAATTGATTCTTTTGCAGTTATATAATCTGTAGTTTTTAAATTGCCTTCAGACAAAAAACCTGTAGATGTAAGTATCGGCTCATCATTGCTATTAAACGCAACTACTTCCATCAAATTCTTGTCTTCAAAATCCGAAACATAAATTTTAGCCTTAAAAATAAAATCTTTTTCCGAATCTTCTTTATATCCAGGAAATACATTAACAAGTCCGGCCGATTTATTATTAATAGTCTGCTGCACTCCATTATAAAAAAATTCATGAATAAAAACCGCTAACCCGACCTCAATTGCAATCAAAGTAACCATAATCATCCCGAGGCTATTAAGAAGCCAACGTTTAGTTATTCCCTTAACAATCATAAAAACGCCTCTTTAAAAAAGATTCTTTAAGTTCTATGCCTCCCATTTATATCCAAGGCCCCATACTGTCAAAATATGTTTTGGAATCGACGGCTCATCCTCAACCTTCATTCTTAATCTTCTAATATTAACATCGACAATTTTTTCTTCGCCAACGTAATCATTGCCCCACACATGGTTTAATATATCAGTCCGACTAAGTGCCGTACTTGGATTAGAAAAAAAATATTCCATGATTTGAAATTCGACTTGTGTTAGTTCAATTAATTCTCCACGCTTTAAAAGGGTTCTATTTCTCATATTCAAAATAAAGTCTCCAGAACGTAATTCTTCTTTAAACTTATTTTCAGAACGCATTTGAGCCAATGCAACTCGCCTATAAACAGCATCTACTCTAGCTACTAATTCTGACGGACTAAATGGTTTTGTTACATAATCATCAGCACCACCCATAAGTCCAGTAATTTTATCCATCTCTTGAGTTTTGGCTGTTAGCATTATTATTCCTATCTCGCTACTCTGTTTTCTAAGCTCCTTGCACACGGTTATACCATCGATGCCTGGCATCATTATATCCAAAACAGCCACGTCAAAACTTGGGTCATTTGAATAAATCTGTAATGCTGTCTCTCCGCTATCCGCCTCAGTTACATCATATCCTGCTCTTTGCAAGTTAATAACCACAAATTCTCGGATTGCGGCTTCATCTTCTACAACTAAAACTTTTTTCATAGAATCTTATTCGGCACTTAATTTTGCCGTGCCTCTACCTCCTTATAAAATATTTTAAGAAACCTTAAAATTCTCTTTTATTTCTTCTTTCGAAATTGCAAGTTCTGAGTTTTCCACTAAACAGACTGCCGCATATATTTTATTATTTTCTTGATGCAAAACTTGATAATTATCTTTGTTGCTCAATTCTTCATATTCTTTTGCAGATATTATAGCTATATCTAAAAACTCTCTATTATTTGCAGCCTGCTCAGCACTTTCTATATTTTCAAAAATTCTCAAGGTTTTCAAATCATAATCATAAACTATTTTTATTTTATAAGCGCCTAAAGTTTCAGTTTTCCATTTTTTAGGGATATAAAAAGTATAATCGTCATTAATATTGATAATACAGCTATCCACATATTCACTGATGTTATTCCTGGTGTTAAATTTAAACCAAGACGAAATAAAAATACTTTTTTCATTTGATCCATAAACTTGGTCGATCTTAGGTAACTCAATAACCCCGTCACCATTTATGTCGGCAGCTTGTATTGTACTATCTCTTAAAAAGTCCGATGAGCTAAAAGTTTGTGCATTATAAAGCGGAGTTTTCAAAATTTTCTCAGTCTTATCCCAATACACAATTTCTGATATAGTTTTTTCTTTATCAGTACTAGCATCAATTATTGCACCGGTTTGCCGATCATCTATTCTGCCAAACTTAAAATAGTTATACTTAACAGCGGTAGCATCCATTGGCGCTTCTCCAATAACTTCAAAAATTTTATTTTCATCGTTGAACTTTATGAGTTTAGCTCTAGCAGGTCGGTTTAACCCGTCATCATATCGGAGCCCTTCTAATTTACTTAAAGACAATGTTAAAATTTCGGCTCGTTCATCATTATCAAAATCTTCTACAAAAATATCAGAACACGTTCCATCTAAAGTAAATAATTTATAGTCCCCGTCGTCAAAAAAAACTCCTGTTAATTCTTTACTATGGTTAGAATAGCTTATCCATGCTAAGATAATATCATCCTTGCCGTTGCCGTTAAAATCTCCAAAACAGATTTTATACAAATCCATATTCTGAACCGTTATAGTTTTAGCGACCTGCCAATCATCATCTATTTTGTCTATAATCATTATATAGCACTGTGTATCCTGAACATCTAACTGATAAACCGCAACTGCTTCATCCTGAGAATCTCCGTCAATATCATGCATAATAATAGCCGACTTAAAATCACCATTTTGTGGATATTTAAAAAATATATCTGCACCAACAGTTTTTTCTATAATAGATTGAATCTGTGCCATTTCTCCGGTAGCTTTAGGCGGATGCATTAAATTGCTTGTTTCAAAATTGCTAAAAGAGCAGCCAGAAATAAAAAGCATAATAAAAAATAATATAAATAAACTTTTCTTCATTTTATTCGCTCCTTTTTGGCTTTAATTTATTTTAGCCTTGCTATCAAAAACTTTATTTTTTTGCCCTGCTCACTAAACATCCTTTCGTGCTCAGTAGCGATATTTTCTGTAAAATCTGAGCTCAATAAATCTCTAGTTATATAGACTACATCAAATCCCATAGTGTTAAAATATTCTATACTTTCGTCGAACAAATTTTCATCATCAGTCTTAAAAAATATGTCTGCACCTTGAGCCAAAAAAATCTTATATTTTTCAAGCTGTTTTGGATGAGTTAGCCGACGTTTTTTATGTCTTGCTTTTGGCCAAGGATTGCAAAAGTTTATATATATCCTACTAACTAAGTCTTCACGCCCTAACATATTATCTATTTGCTCAATATTTTTAGCTGTTAAAAGAACATTGGCAACCGGCTGATTTAGTTGATTATACTGTTTTTCGATGTTTCGTTTAGCCAAAGCCAACATTTCACTTTTTACATCTACCGCAATAAAATTCTTGTCCAAATTGCGGCTTGCCAAAGTCGAAATAAACAAACCTTTTCCACAGCCTAACTCCAAATAAATTGGCTGCTGTTTAGCAAAAATAGAATGCCATTTTCCTTTGTATGCATTTGGAAAGTCAATAAAAAAATCACATACTGCTAACTCTGGACGCGCCCAAGGCTTTCGTCTTATTCTCATTATTTAAAAAGTCGTTACTTATCTTTTATGTAACAACCTCTGTATCCTCCTTTTTATAGTTAGATTTTATTATACCACATATATTCTAAAATTAATAGCTATAAAATTTTTAAGCAGAAAAAGCGCCCCGCGCGGTATAGTGCGGGGCGTTAACATGAAAGAATCAAAATTTATCTCTATAATAATCATTTGGAAGCAGATGCTTTCCTTTTCGTCTGCGTTTTTTCATGCCGGTTATGGTTTGAATAGGCACATCTTCATTACTTCTTCCTTTGATCATTACAAAAATCACAATAGCAACACCAATCAAAATACATACCCAGGCGATAATTCCCGCAAATAAATTATTGGGTTCATTTTTTTCGGCATTTTCTGCCGAAACAACTTCAGGAAAGGTCATTTCAGAATCTTCAGTCGATGGTAAATCTTCAGGTTTCTGCGCCTTTTCTGCAGAATTTTTATTTTCTTGTTTTTCTTCAGTAGTTGTCTCATTTGAGGCAACATTCCTAGATGCTTCAACCTCATCATGGTTTTGTGCCGGTTGCTGCTCAACAGGTTCTTTTTTTTGACTCGTACGCTGAGCATTCTCTTCTAAGTTATTTTGTGATGCATGTGACGTATCAGTGGGAGCTTTAGTTTTTGCAGCGTTATTTGGACTAACTTGCTTACTATAAGAAGGCTTTTGAGAACCTGTAGAACTTTTAGCATTAGAATTATTAATAGATGAATTTGTGTTCGACTGAGCAGTTGAAGGAGGTGAAGAAACCGCAACTTTTGAGTTGCTTGAAAATTTTGTTGATGAATCGGTCTTATCTTTAGGTTTAGAATTGTTAGAAGAAGAACTATTTGAATTCTGAGAAGCACTTTGAGTGTTTGCAGCTGTAGTGCGATTTGGAGAAGAAGAAATTGTTGCAGATTGGCCATGCAAAGGATTGTTATTTTCAGTAATATTTTCTTCCGCCAAACAAATGTTAAAAGGAAAAGAAAACCAAAATAAGAAGAAAAAATTAAAGAAAATAAAATAACTAAACTTAAAAAAATTACTAAAACTTCTTTTCATTTTTAATCACTCATATTAGCTAACATAAGCAAAATATGGTCCAACCTCCTTTTTAGCATACTTTTAAAAAGCTTAAACATGTACACACATTATAACATATTTATACTTTTAAGCAAACCAAATTTTATTTTTCAGCGTCTTTCTACTATATTTTTTAGTTCGCTTATATATTTCGCAGTTGTTTGAGATATTACATCTGTAACATCATATAAGTAAGAGAAGTCTATTGTATAAAAGGCATCCATAAACTTAAGTTTTACATAATGTCCACTCTGGCAATTATTTTTATAGATAATCCAGGGGGCATCATCTGCAAAACCGATTTTTCTGGTATTTTTTTCTACAATAATAAAACCTATAATTAAGCTTAAAAGAAGTAATGTAGAAATCATACTACTTACAATTATTTTTATTGATAGAATTTTTCTCTGCAAGTTTATCATTCCTAATAAATTTCAAATTCCTCTAAACACATTTTCAAGAACATTACCAATCAATGTTCCGGTATACACCGCTTCATTTAAGGTGTTTACTTCTGTTCCCACTTCTATTAACAAAGAGGCATGTGTTTTATTCATATTATATTTTACGGGGCCAAAAAATAGTGAACGAGTCATTCCCGGATACAGTGTTTCGGCACTTTTTTGAAGCCTTAGCGCAAACCTCAAATTATACTCCCAATCCGGAAACTCCATACTGCCGTCTAAATCACATCCCGACATAATCATAATCTGAGCTGCTTTTCTGTTGCCAACTTTAAACGTAGGCTTTATTTTGCCGCGCTCATTGTTGCCAATGGTATCTCTGTGTATATCGATCGTAACCTGAATTGACGGATATTTTGCTAAATTTCTGTCTATAGTTTCTGCGCTTCGTTTATAGGATCCGCTAAAGCTTGGCGAATCGTGGCACGTAGTATCATGAATCGCCGCAATGCCTGCTTTTTTTAAGCTTTCACAAATCGCGTCTCCAACTCTAACCACGTTATATCTATTGTCTTCTGTTCTAGGATAGAAACTTTCGTAGTAGAATCCCTGGTCTTTGTCCATAAAAGATTCACACGTGTGTGTATGATAAATTAAAACTTGTGGAGTCCCATCTTTTTTTATATTTATGTCTGGCTTTTTAGCGAGTTCTTCTGCAATATTTAAGTCTATTCCAGATTTGTTATTAACATAAAAATTCTCATATTTAATACCACTATCTCCAAAGTGACTCTCTATAATTTTAAAGGTATTTTCTCCATCTACATGAGGTATTTCAAAATCTTTTATATCTGGATAATCTTCTATAGAAACAACTTTTTCGATGTTACTATTACTTATATCAGAAGAAGTTAAAAGTTCTGGCTTACGTATATCTAAATTTATAACTTCTTTTATGTTAAATTCTCTAACATCGATTTTTTCTTCATTATCTCTAATATCCCCGTCGGGCATTATAAAACTCATTGAAAAAATCTCAAACATTCCCACATTTTTTTTTGATATTTCAAAAGTGCGTAAAATTAGGCAATAGCAACATAATAAAGCTGAAGTACTTGATAAAAAATAAATAAAAAATCTTTTTGTTTTCCGTCCGTCAATTAACATCCTTTTACCTCCACACAACTTCAAAAATTCCGGCCTGTAGTAAAATTATGCTATTGACGCATCAAATATGCAAAGCAACGCACTCTGCTTACACTAACGACATAATTTCCTCAATAGAAAATTCTGGCTGAAGGGCGCTATTTATCGACATAGCCAATAATTTTGAAGCACGTTCAATAAGCAGATCTATTTCTCTGGGTGTTACTATCATTGGCTCGCCTCTTGGCATAGTTTTGTCTTCTAATTTTTCTTTGCGGCTATTTTCACTAAGGTCTAGTATATCTTTTGCCATAGTTTGCGCGTCTACTACTGTTGGGACTCCAATCCCAATTACTGGAACTCCCATTGTTTTTTCATTTATCCCTGGCCTTGCATTTCCCACTCCCGAGCCTGGAGATATTCCAGTATTGCAAATCTGAACAGTATTACCAAGTCTACTAGTTTGCATTGAAGCTAAAGCGTCAACTACGATCAGCCCTACAGGGTCTATTTTTTTTATTATGCTCTTAATTATCTCACTAACTTCTATTCCTGTTTGTCCCAAAACTCCTGGTGCAATTGCAGCAACACCTCTTAGTGCCTCTAAACCTGTAGAACGAGCTATCTCTTTTGTAATATGTCTTGTAGCCAATATGGATTTTATTGTTCTTGGGCCTAACGCGTCAGGTGTTATTGACTCATTTCCTAATCCAACCACAAAGATTAATCCATTTTGAGGCAACAAGTATCTTATTTGTTTCGAAATTACTTCAACCTTTTCATTTATATCCTGAGCATTGTCAGTAAATTCTGGCAATTCTATTGTAATATATTCTCCTTTTAACTTTCCTATCTTTTTAGCAGCTTCGTCTGTTTTGACCGACATTTTTATTAACTTTAAACTGCCAGTCTTTTTTTCTTGCTGAGTTATTCCTTTAATTTTATCAGAATCTAAAGCTTTAACTGCTTCCAATGCTAAATCTGTTCTAAAATTCATTTTACAGGGCTCCTTTCAACGCTTTTTCATATTATTATTTGTTAATTTACGTCTTTGTATTCTTCAAAATTATGTAGATTAATTTAGGTTAGTCTCAAAAACTATTGATTTTTTCTTTTTTTGGTGTTATCATAATCTTAATTATTTAAATTATTGAAATTAAGGAGGTGTTCACGTGCCAAATATTAAATCTGCTAAAAAGCGCGTAAAAGTTATTGCAACTAAAACTGCTAAAAATAAAGCTTATAATTCTGCTCTAAAAACTGCTATAAAAAAAGCTAATTTGGCTATCAATTCTAATTCTATGGATAAAGCTGAGTGTGTTAGAGTTGCTGTAAAAAAAATCGATCAGGCTCGGGCTAAAGGCATTATTCATAAAAATACTGCTGCTAGAAAGAAATCTGCTCTTGTGCGCAAATTAAACGTTATTTCAGCATAATTATTTTTTATATTTTTTTATTTAAAATACTTTGAGTCTATTGATTTTAATTTAAAAGTAAGATGATTTGCAAATATTATTTTTTATGAGTTCGATATTTTATCGGCTCATTTTTTATTTTCTCATATTTCCATAATTTATTATTTTTTTACTTTTAACCGCATTTTTATATCTCTATGCATTTTTAAGTCATCAATAGAATTATTTAGACCTACAGGTCCATCTTTTGTATAATTTAAAAATTCTTCTTTCAAAATATAAAATAAAAAGCTTGTAAAAAAGCGATAAAAAAAGTAGTGACTTTTTTTATCTTTTGTGTTATAATCTAAAATAATACTCAAAATAAAATTAGAAGGTGATACGATGAATATATTAAAGACCCTCTTTGGTAACTACAGTAAAAGAGAAGTCAAACGGATTCAGCCTATTTGTGACACTGTGCTTGCACTTGAAGAAACTTATAAAAAAATGAGTGATAAGGAACTTAAAAGCCAGACTCAAATTTTAAAAGATAAATTAAAAAATGGTGCTACTCTCGATGATATCCTTCCTGATGCATTTGCTGTTTGTAGAGAAGCTTCTACCAGAGTTCTTGGCATGACCCATTTCCCAGTTCAAATCATCGGTGGAATTATTCTTCATCAAGGTCGAATAAGCGAAATGAAAACTGGTGAGGGAAAAACTTTAGTAGAAACCTTACCCGCATATTTAAATGCATTAGAAGGTAAGGGTGTCCATATTGTAACAGTTAATGACTATCTTGCTAGGCGTGACTCTGAATTAATGGGTAAAATCTTTAGGTTTTTGGGATTAACTGTGGGTCTTTTAAGCCAGAATATGGAGAATGATGAACGTAAAAAAGCGTATGCTGCAGATATAACTTATTGTACTAACAATGAGCTAGGTTTCGATTACCTTCGTGATAACATGGTTACTTATAAAGAAAATAGGGTTCAGCGCGGCCATAATTTTGCAATCGTTGACGAGGTTGACTCTATATTGATAGACGAAGCTAGAACGCCACTTATTATATCTGGTCCTGGAGATAAATCTACTGAATTATATAACATCGTAGATAAATTCGCCAAAACACTGAAAATGGTAAAAGTCGCAGAAACAGACGCAAAAGAAGATAATGATGAACTATATGCGGATGCAGATTATATTGTGGACGAAAAAGCAAAAACTGCTACCCTAACACAAAATGGTGTAAAAAAAGCAGAAGAATATTTTCATGTGGATAACTTGACTGACGCTGATAATATTAATCTTCAGCATCATATAAACCAGGCAATTAGAGCTCATGGTGTAATGGTAAAAGATATCGATTATGTTGTTAAAGATGGCGAAGTTTTAATTGTCGATGAATTCACTGGACGTATAATGTATGGCCGCAGATACAATGAAGGCTTGCATCAAGCAATTGAAGCTAAAGAAAATGTTAAGGTAGAACGAGAATCTAAAACTTTGGCATCAATTACTTTTCAAAATTATTTTAGACTATATAATAAACTCTCTGGTATGACTGGTACCGCTATGACGGAAGAAGAAGAATTTAGAGAAATTTATAAACTCGATGTTGTAGAAATTCCAACAAATAAGCCGGTTATTAGAAAAGATAAACCTGATGTAGTATTTAAAACAGAAAAAGGCAAGTATGATGCGGTTGTTAATGATATCTTAGAGTATCATAAAAAAGGGCAACCCGTATTGGTAGGTACTGTTTCAATAGATAAATCAGAACGTTTGAGTGATTTATTGAAGAAAAATGGAATAAAACATACTGTTCTAAATGCTAAATATCACGAAAAAGAGGCCGAAATCGTTGCTCAAGCTGGTAAAAAAGGTGCAGTAACTATTGCAACAAATATGGCTGGTCGTGGTACTGATATAAGTCTGGGAGGTAACGCAGAATATCTAGCTATAGCTGAAATGCGCAGAATGCAAATAAGTGAAGAGGTCATCAGTGAAGCTAGCGGCTTTGCAGACACAGATGACGAGCGTATTTTAGAGGCTAGAGAGACATTTAATAAACTGTTGGCTAAATATAAAGCAGAAATAAAAGGTCAAAAAGAAGAAGTTATCGAGTTGGGCGGACTTGCAATTATTGGAACCGAACGTCATGAAACTAGGCGAATAGATAATCAGCTACGAGGTCGGTCTGGACGACAAGGAGACCCTGGAGAAACTAGATTCTTCCTTTCGCTAGAAGATGATTTAATGCGTCTTTTTGGCGGAGAGCGCTTAAAACATTGGATGGATAGATTAAATGTGCCAGAAGATGAACCTATTGATAGCAGAATGGTTACAAATGCGATAGAAAGTGCACAACGCAAAGTTGAAGGTCGTGACTTTGGTATTCGAAAAAATGTTCTTCAGTTTGATGACGTTATGGATAGACAACGACAGATTATTTACGATCAGAGGAATAAAGTTCTCGATGGAGATGATATTCGCGCTCAGATTATTAAAATGATAGAGCAATCAATCGAAAAAAATGTTCAAACTTATTTGCCCACTAGCAAATTTGATGAATCGTGGAATCTTATTGGTCTTAAAGATTTCTATTTTGGTTGGCTGTTGGACGATGATGAATTAAATTATTCTGATGAAGAATTAAAACAGCTAAAGTCTGAGGATATAATTAAAAAATTAACAGAAAAAGCACTTTCAATTTATGAAGAACGTGAAAAAATGTTTGGCGATGAAATGTCTCGTGAAATAGAACGTGTAGTGCTTTTAAAGAATGTGGATAACTACTGGATGGATCATATTGACGCTATGGAAGAGTTAAAACGCGGCATCCGTTTGCGAGCTTATGCACAGCGCGATCCGGTCGTTGAGTATAGAATAGAAGGATTTGATATGTTCGACGAAATGATCGATGCAATTCGTGACGATACTGTTAAAATTTTGTTGACATTTAAGCTTCCTGGCAATAATAAGGCGCCAAAGCGTCATGATAATCAGGCCCCATCAACTTCGCCATCTGCTGACGGATATTTGCCAGAAATAAAAACTGTTCGAAATACAGAAAAAATCGGTAGAAATGATCCTTGTCCTTGCGGCAGCGGCAAAAAATATAAGAAATGTTGTGGCGCAGAGAAATAACTATTTATATAGTAAAAACGAACCGTAAGCATTTTGCGGTTCGTTTTTATATTTATTAAAATTAAATTTAGTTCATCTTTTTATCGCTAGCTATGCTGTTGAAGACAAATTGTTTAGTTTTTTTGTTGTAATCACATTCAACTTTTGCGCCAGATTTTGCCTCTCCTTTTAGAACCTCTTCTGCTAATTTATCTTCTATTTTGGATTGAATAGCTCTTCTTAACGGGCGTGCGCCATATATAGGGTCAAAACCTGCATCAGAGATCGCTTTTATTGCTTTATCGGTAAAGTCTATTTCGATATTAAGACTTTGTGCTCTATTTTTTACGTCTTTTAGCATATTTTTAGCAATAAGATTTATATCTTTTTCAGTCAGTTTATTAAATACAATAATATCGTCAACTCGGTTGAGAAACTCTGGCTTGAATACTTTTTTTAGCTCAGCCATTACTGTTTCTTTTAATTTTTCTTTATCGGATTCGCTACTATTATCTGCCGAGAACCCTAAGCTAGATTTTTTTTCTGTAATTAGCCTTGCTCCTACATTAGACGTCATTATTATAATTGTATTTCTAAAGTTAACCTTGCGGCCTTGAGAATCTGTTAAATGTCCATCTTCTAGAATTTGGAGCAGCATATTGAACACATCTGGATGAGCTTTTTCTATTTCGTCAAAAAGAATTACTGAATACGGCTTTCTGCGTACTTTTTCTGTTAGTTGGCCACCCTCATCATAGCCTACATACCCTGGAGGAGAACCAATTAGTTTAGAGACTGTATGCTTCTCCATATATTCAGACATATCAAATCTTATAATAGCGTTTTCATCGCCAAACATAGCTTGTGCCAACGCTTTGCATAACTCTGTTTTTCCGACTCCAGTTGGACCCAGGAATATAAATGAACCTACTGGACGTTTTGGATCTTTTAAGCCTACTCTGCCTCTTCTAATAGCTCTTGAAACTTGTTCTACCGCTTCATCTTGACCAATAATCCTTTCGTGAAGTATTTTCTCCATATTTAAAAGCCGTTCGCTTTCTGCCTGAGTTAACTGCACTACAGGAATACCACTCCAATTTGAAACTATTTGTGCTATATCCTCTTTTGTTACCTCTCCATTTGCGTTCTCGTGATTACTCTGCCACTG
This sequence comes from uncultured Clostridia bacterium, assembly GCA_944384705.1. Classification (GTDB taxonomy): domain Bacteria; phylum Bacillota; class Clostridia; order Oscillospirales; family Acutalibacteraceae; genus CAG-557. The sequence continues at coordinate 94,000 of CALWUI010000020.1, read as the reverse complement.
TTTGCGCTGTTCTTCTAGCTTTTTCTTTATAGATTTTTCCTCATCTCTCAACTTGGCAGCTCGTTCAAAGTTTTGTTCATTTATGGCTGCAGATTTTTCTTTATCTAAATCTTTAATTTTATTTTCTAGATCATGTAAATTATCCGGCACAGTATAGGCTCTTAACCTAACTCTAGAAGCTGCTTCATCTACTAAATCTATTGCCTTATCTGGCAAAAATCTGTCAGTAATATATCTAGATGATAAATTTACTGCTGCTTCAATTGCTTCATCTAGAATTTTAACCTTATGATGTGCCTCGTAACGGTCTCTTAAACCTTTTAAAATCAACACTGTTTCTTCTTCTGTTGGTTCTCCTACCATAACTGGCTGAAAGCGTCTTTCGAGTGCTGCATCTTTTTCTATATATTTTCTGTACTCTTTAATTGTTGTAGCGCCAATAACTTGAAAATCTCCTCTAGCAAGACTAGGCTTTAATATGTTTGCAGCATCGGCTGAGCCCTCAGCAGAGCCTGCTCCGACTATTGTATGCAGCTCATCTATAAACAAAATTATATTACCGGCTTTTTTTATTTCTTCTATTGCGTTTTTTATCCTATCTTCAAAGTCTCCACGATATTTTGTTCCTGCTAGCATACCTGTTAAGTCTAGCGCTACAACTCGTTTGCCTTTTAGTAATTCAGGAACTTCTCCGGAAACAATTTTTAGTGCCAAACCCTCTGCTACTGCTGTTTTACCTACCCCTGGCTCACCTATTAGGCAAGGATTGTTTTTTGTTCTTCTAGAAAGAATTTGAATAACTCTCTCGATTTCATTTTGTCTTCCTATTACAGGGTCAATAGCTCCTGACTGCGCTAATTGAGTTAAATCTCGGCCAAACTGATCCAACGTTCTGGTTTTAGATCTGCTATTGTGTGAAGCTGCTGATCCGTTTGAAAAGCTATCGCTAGCGGAGCCATAAATTAAATCTTCTGGAGAGTGTTCTCCAAAGGTTTCATTTAATTTTTCTAAAATGCTTCTAATATTAGTTCCAAGCTCAATTAAAAATCTTACTGCATAGCTGTCTGACTCACTGATAAGTGCCAATAAGAGGTGTTCTGTGCCAACATAGTTATGACCTAAACCTGCGGCTTGCATTACCGCATTTTGAAGCACTCTTTTTGTTCTTGGAGTAAAATCTTGTGTACTAATTGAACTTTTTGCACCTGTACCTATTTCATTTTCGATTAGGTCTTCGAGTTCATCTGCATATACTCCCAATTCGTTTAAGACAACTGATGCTACCCCTGTGCCTTCTTTTAAAAGTCCCAACAAAATATGTTCACTGCCCACATAAGTATGTCCCAACTCTTCTGCACTAGAGATAGCTAAATTCATTGCATTGTTTGCTTTTTCCGTAAATCCGTTAAATCTATACATAAAATCTTCCTCCTTTTATAATACCTCGACGGTGCTCATTTTTTCATTTATTAAGCTCGCTCTTTTTTTGTCTCTCTGCAGTGGCGATAGCTCGCTATTAGCAGCTTTTATCAACATAAACGGTTGTGCATTTATTGTAACTTCATTTATTGTATCATACGAAATTCCCTTTATAACGCCTATTGAGAGCCCTAACCTTATATTAGAAATTAGTCGCATAAAATCTTCGTTATTTAAAAGTTTTGCTGTTTTTAAAATCCCAACCGATCTACATATTGCATCTATGGTTTGGATATCTTTTGCAAGCTCTTTTCTACAATTTCTCTCTTGAGATATTATTTGTAAAGTTATATCATTTAAATTTTTTAAAGCTGTTTTCTCCGATATTCCTAATGTTACCTGGTTCGAAATCTGATATATATCCCCTTTTGGCTCACTGCCTTCTCCATACAGTCCTCTCATGGTTAGTCCAAGCTTTATTAAGCTAGATGATATTTTCTCGATCATTTCGCATCTTCTTAAAGCTGGCAAATGTAGCATAACTGAGGCTCTCATTCCTGTTCCTAAATTTGTCGGACATTGAGTTAAATATCCCAACTGCTCATTAAATGCAAATAGTAATACTTTATCAAGTTTTGTATCCATTTTATCGGCTTCGTTATAAGTCTCTTCAAGATCTAAGCCCTCTTTCATTACTTGCAGCCTTATATGATCCTCTTCATTTACCATTATGCTTATATCTCCGTTTTGAGAGATAAACGCTGCTTTATTTTTATCAGCCTTAGCAAATTCAGGGCTCACCAAATGGCGCTCAATCAGGCTTCTTATTTCTGCTAAAGAAGCCTCCCAAGCATTTATACAACTAAAATTATAATCTTTAAATTCTGGCCTAGATAAAGCTCTATATATTTCATTTATTACTTCTTTTTTCGTATTGGAGTTTAACCTACATGGAAACGGATATTTAGAAATATTTCTTGCCAAACGTATTCGCGTGCTAATTACAACATCGCTATAATTGCCGGCCTTTTCATACCATTTATTCATTGTTTGATTGCTCCTTTCCTTTTAATCCGTTTATTTTATCTCTGATCCTTGCCGCTTCTTCAAAATTTTGTTCATTTATTGCTACTTTCATTTTTTCGTTTAGATCTTGAATCTCATTTTTTATTATATTTTCTTGCCCTACGGCAGAAGCATATTTGCCTGCATGTTTTGTATTGCCATGAATTCTTTTTATTGACGGCATAAGTTGATCAAAAAATACGTCATAACATTTTGAACAACCTACCTTTCCTGTGTTTGAAATATCTTCTAGAGAAGACCCGCAAAAATCGCACCGTTTATTATTTAAAGGCATAAATTTAGGTTCATTTGCTGCAAAAAAACTTCCTAATAGATTATCAAAACTAAATCCGAATCCATCAAAAATATTAGAATATCCTAATTTTGCGGCACATTTATCGCACAGCATATATTCTGTTAATTCTCCGTTTATCACCTTTTTTATGTGGGTATTAGCTTGGTTTTTTCCGCAAGATTGACATAGCATAACTATCTTCCTCCTATTATATTTGAGTTAGTAACATATTTTTTAAAATTGATGCTCGCAATAAGCATCTTAAATTTACAGGAATGTCTGTATAAGATCTTTCAGAAATTGCACTCATCATTAATTTACCAGCGCTCTCTAAAATCATTCCCCGCTGGACAAGACTCTCAACAATCATTTCTGCCGAAAGCGCATCCAATTTTGATCCTATAGCATTAATTATATTCATAATCGCTGTACTTTTTTCGGTTTTTATGCGAGTTATTCTAATATAACCTCCGCCTCCTCTTCTACTCTCTACTATATATCCATGTTCTGGCGTAAATCTTGATGTTATAACATAATTTATTTGACTCGGCACACAGCCTATACTACTGGCTAATTCGTTTCTCTGAATTTGTATATCTCCATGTGATTCCTCCAATAATTCTAGCAAATATTTAGTCACTTCATCACTTATTCTCAAAATTTATCAACTCCTTTTTATTGTCATATTAGACTTTGACTTTCTTTAACCTTAATTATTTTAAACCAATGGTCAATAAAGTTCAAAGCATAATTAAAACTTATTTTTACTGTTAAATTAAAATAACTCATTTTTCCTTTATATTTTTCGCATTTTCTTTTATTTTCTAAATATTTTAACTTTATTATAAAAATTAATTGTTTTTCTGTAACCTCACGATATTAAAGTCCATATGATGTTATTGAAATAAACAAAAGGAGGTAACAAATATGTGTAACAACGGTTTTGGCGGAGGCTGCTCTTGGATAATCCTATTAATACTCATTCTCTGCTGCTGCGGAAACAACAATGGTAGCGAATACGGTTGCGGCAATGGCTGCGGCAATAACTGCGGCTGCTAATAATACAAATCCCCTTAGTGTATACGCTTAACCCCCAGATACGTGTAACACTATGGGGATAAATTTTTTATTTAGAAAAATGCAAATTAACTTTACAACTTTCTAAAAAACCGTACCAAAATAAATTTTACAATCGGCACGGTTTTTATTTTTTATTAACTTTTAATCTATAAAATCTTATAATATATTGCTGCATCACATTTACATGGTCCATTGCAGTCTAAACATTTATAATCTTTATCATCTACCCACAGCATATGTACTACTTTGTAAAATGTAAATCCATTTCTTTCTATAACATGTTCTGCTGGAACCGCACCATCTTTTCTTATCCATAATGGCGACCAGCAAGAATAAAATCCCATTCTTTTTGCTTTTTCTAATCCTCTTCTTGTTAACTCGGTTGCTAAACCTGCTTTTTCTGAGTCTTTTTGCAACACTAAAGACTTTGCCACACAAATTCTTTCGTCATTTCCAATAATCTTTTTAATCTCGTATTTATTTAATTTAAATTCTTTAGCCAAGCCTTCAAGATTAGTTCCATGCATTAGGAAAAATCCTAATAACCTATCACTTTCTGCATCCACCACCAGTTTACACACATTTCTTTTGTTTTCTACATACGCTCGCAACTTATTTTCGTTTGTATATTTCTCCCCAAATCTTTCCACTCCAAGCTCCACCATGGGGCTTAGATATCGGAGTGAAAAATCTGTATACTTGATTGTTATAACCTGACTTCCTACCATATTTTTCCTCCCCTTTAAGTAAAAAAACATTATAATTCACATGATATGCTCAAAATAAAATTTTGCTATTAATTTTATCTTGGCTGTTTAACCAAAGAATTTATAAAGTCTACATTTGCTAATTTTTCGCCTTCTGTATGGTAATCTTTACCTCCGGCAACATTTAGCAACTCTTCTTCATTAAGTTCGTTTGAACTTAAGCTTACTTTTTTAGTATTCAAATCACTTTCTTTTTGAGTTTGTTTTTTGTTAAAAATTCCCATAAACATAATCCTCCTTGATGCTTAAAAGTTGTTATAATTGTACTATATTTATTTATTTTTGTCAATAGTTTTATTCGAAAAATAATATTTTTTTATTTTATGATAAATAAATATCTAAAAATTGCATTAAACAATTAAAAATACCTAAAAACATTTATAGTTTTATATTTTATATTTAAAATATACTTTATAATCAGTTTAACTCAAAAATGCCCCCGCGGTCACACTTGCTCATGACCGCGGGGGCGCACATCCTAATTAAACATTAAAATATAATTCAAAATTATATTAACTCTATTATAGACATTTCAGCTGCATCGCCTCTTCTTGGGCCTAATTTTATTATGCGAGTATATCCTCCATTTTGTTTTAAATACTTTGGAGCTATTTCATCGAATAATTTTTTTACGACATCTTCTTTGGTAATAAAAGCCATAGCTAAACGCTTATTATGCAACGAATTTTCTTTAGCCAAAGTAATCATCTTTTCCGTCATAGAACGGACTTCTTTAGCTCTATATAGAGTTGTTTCTATTTTTCCTTTTTCTAAAAGAAAAGTCACCATTGCTCTTAACATAGCTATCCTATGCGCCGCAGCTCTTCCTAACTTTCTAGTACCTGGCATTTATATCACACTCCTTTGTTAAATTTTTATTCTTATTAATAAAAAATAAAAAAGGTTAATCTTCAGATTTCTTCAATTTAAAGCCCAACGACTCTATTTTTTTTACAACTTCTTCCAGAGATTTTCGGCCAAGATTTCGGACTTTCATCAAATCTTCTTCTGTCAATTTTAACAAATCTTCTACAGTAACCACTCCAGCTCGTTTTAAGCAATTAAACGAACGAACAGAAAAATCCAAATCTTCAAGAGTCATCTCTAATATACGTTCTTTACTTCTGTTATCTTTTTCAACCATAATCTCTACATTTTGAGTTTTGTCAGAAAGATCAACAAACAAATTCAAATGTTCCGTTAAAACCTTTGCAGATAAAGACATTGCCTCTAGAGCATTTACAACACCATTTGTCCACACTTCTAGAGATAATTTATCAAAATCAGTTATTTGGCCAACACGCGTGTTTTCAACCTCATAATTTACCTTAAGCACTGGCGTATATATTGAGTCTATTGGAATAACTCCCAAAACATTTGATTGCATCATTTGCTTATTTCGTTCTGCCGAAACATAACCTCTACCTCTATCGATGGTAATTTCCATATACAATTTAGCCTCGCTATTCAACGTTGCTATATGCAGTTCTGGGTTTAATATTTCAACCTCACCATCATTCTGTATATCGCTCGCAGTTACTACACAAGGCCCTATCGCATCTATTACTACTGTTTTGGGCCCCGGGCAGTGCAAATTTGCAACTAAGCTCTTTAAATTCAATACTAATTCGGTTACATCTTCTTTTACACCAGGCACAGTCGAAAATTCGTGCATAACGCCATCGATCTTAACGCTTGTAACCGCAACTCCAGGCAAAGATGAGAGTAGTACTCTTCTTAAGCTATTTCCTAATGTATTTCCAAAACCTCTTTCAAGCGGCTCTACAGTAAACTTTCCATATTTTTTATCTTCAGATAGTTCTGCCACTTCGATTCTTGGTCTTTCTATTTCAATCAATTATGACCCTCCTTGAATTATAGGCAAATCTTCAAAATTACCCATACCCTATTGTAGCTCTATTAACATTCAGCAAAAAATCATTATTTAGAGTATAACTCAACTATGAGAGTCTCTTCAACTGCTAAGTCTATATCTTCTCGTGTAGGCAAGGCCACAACTTTACCCTCTAAAGCTTCTTTATTTACTTCTAACCATTTTGGCACAGGCCTCGAAGCATTAGTCTCTAGCACTTGTTTTATTTTTTCGCTGCCACGACTCTTTTCAGTTATCTTAATAACATCCCCTGGTTTTACCAAAAAAGACGGTATATTTACTTTTCTGCCGTTAACCAAAAAATGATTATGCAAAACCAACTGTCTAGCTTCTGGGCGAGATGTTGCAAAGCCCAATCTATAAATCACGTTATCTAGTCGTGTCTCAATTATAGATAATAATTGCTCACCAGTTTTACCTTCTTTTTTTTCTGCCAACTCGTAATAATGTCTAAACTGACCTTCTAATATTCCATAGTAACGTCTTGTTGCTTGTTTTGCTCTAAGTTGAATTCCATATTCTGATAATTTTTTTCTTCCCTGTCCATGTTGACCTGGTGCATAAGACCTTCGTCCAACCGAACATTTATCTGTATAGCATCTTTCGCCCTTTAAAAAGAGTTTTTGACCTTCTCTTCGGCAAAGTCTGCACACTGCACCTGTATATCTTGCCATATATTGGCTACACCTCCTATTTCTGTCTCAATTATACTCGTCTTCTTTTTGGCGGCCTACATCCATTATGCGGAATCGGCGTAACATCTTTTATCATACTAACTTCCAAGCCAGCCCCTTGCAAGGCTCTAATTGCTGCCTCTCTTCCAGCACCAGGGCCTTTAACATAAACCTCTATTTTTTTCATACCATGTTCCATTGCAGCCCTTGCTGCCGTCTCTGCAGCTGTTTGTGCCGCAAATGGTGTGGATTTTCTCGAACCTCTAAAACCAAGTTCGCCAGAGCTTGCCCAAGATACTGTATTTCCCTGCATATCTGTTATTGTAACAATTGTGTTATTAAACGTAGACTGTATATGTGCTGCTCCTCTTTCTATATTTTTTCTTTCACGTCTTCTGCGCACAGAACTTCCTCGTTTTGTTGTTTTTTGCGCTGCCATTAGTTAATAACCTCCCTACTTTTTCTTATTTGCCATTGTTTTTCTTGGTCCTTTTCGAGTTCTCGCGTTTGTTTTCGAGCGCTGACCTCGTACAGGCAATCCTTTACGATGGCGTAAACCTCTATATGAGCCTATCTCTATTAATCTTTTTATATCAAAAGCAATATCTCTGCGCAAATCTCCTTCTACTCTGCAGTGCTTATCGATATACTCTCTTAATTTTGAAACATCTTCTTCTGTAAGGTCTCTCACTCTTGTATCAGGATTAACTCCAGTTGCTTTTATAATATCGCTTGCTGTTTTTCTTCCGATTCCATAAATATACGAAAGCCCCACTTCAATACGCTTATCTCTTGGTAAGTCTACTCCCGCTATACGCGCCATAATTACACCTCCATTTTTGCTAAAGTCATGTTATCCTTGACGTTGTTTATGTTTTGGATTTTCACAAATTACCATAACTTTTCCTTTACGTTTTATTATTTTACATTTTTCACATATCTTTTTGACAGAAGGTCTGACTTTCATTTATATGCCTCCTTTTTATCCATAAAAAACTATTTTGATCTCCAAGTTATACGGCCTTTTGTCAAGTCATAAGGTGACATCTCAACTGTAACCTTATCCCCTGGCAAAATTTTAATAAAATTCATTCTAAGTTTGCCTGATATATGTGCCAATATAACCTTTCCATTAGGCAGTTCAACATTAAACTGCGCATTAGGTAGCGCTTCTGTTACCGTACCTTCAATTTCAATTACATCCTGCTTAGACAAATTACTCCCTCCTATTATTAAAGCTAACCATTAGAACTCTATATCAATTGTCATTAAAGCTACTCAAAGCTTTTCTTATCGCTTTGTTACTATTTAATAAACCAATTTCCAATACACTTTTTGTTGCAGATAGATGTTTATATTTTTTTCTTTTAGGTTTTTCAAGTGTTCGCCTTTTTCCATCACAAATCATTGCATAACTGCCATCTACATCCAGCACCACAAAAAAAACATCTTTATCTCGCCCAGCTTTTGCCTTAACAACACAGCCTTTCACGATTTCCATACTCTACTCCCTTATTCACTTTGCGTTAATATAACTGCTTCATTTGGAGTTATGGCCACCGTATGCTCAAAATGTGCAGATAATTTTCCGTCTGCAGTTACTGTTGTCCACTCGTCGTCCAAAACCTTTACATTACAAGTTCCAACATTTATCATTGGTTCAATTGCTATAGTCATTCCTGATAATAGGCGCACACCTCGTCCAGGTGTTCCATAATTTGGCACGCTAGGATCTTCATGTAGCTTCGCACCTACTCCGTGGCCGACAAAATCTCGTACCACCGAGTAACTGCGTGCTTCAACATACCTCTGTATTGCATTTGCAATGTCTCCAATTCTATTTCCAGCTTGAGCCTTCTTTATTCCTTCATACAAACTTTCTTTAGTTGTATCAATTAATTTTTTAGCCTCGCTACTAATTTCTCCACACGCAAATGTTGCTGCATTATCTCCATGAAAGCCTTCAAAAAAGGCTCCCACGTCTATACTAACAATGTCTCCACTTTTAAGTATGCAGTTTTTACTTGGTATGCCATGGATGACCACATTATTCACAGAAATGCAGGCACTTGCCGGGAATCCTCCATAATTTAAAAATGATGGTATTGCTCCTTCACTTTCAATATATTTTCTTACAATACTGTCAATTTCTAAAGTGGATATTCCCGGTTCCACTGCCTCACCTGCAAGTTTTAATGCTTTCGAAGCTACTCGCCCTGCTTTTTTCATTATTTCTATCTCGCGGGCTGTTTTTAAAACTACCATCAACTATGCCTCCAAAGCATTCAAAACCAACTCTACTGTTTCTTTTATAGACTTATTATCACCTTGTATAACCGCAAGCTTGCCTTGTTTTGAGTAGTAAACCTCCAATGGTTTTGTTTGCTCACGATATATTTTTAATCTATTCTTCACAGTATCTGGGTGGTCATCCTCGCGCTGAACTAGGGTGCCGTTACATTTATCACAAATGCCATCTTTTTGTGGTTTTTTATTTACCAAATGATAACTTGCCCCACAAACTTCACAAACACGGCGTCCAGACATTCTGTTAATAATTATATCATCACTTACCTCTATTTCGATAACTTTATCTATTCTTATTCCCATTTTGTCCAGAGCCTCGGCCTGAGGTATTGTTCGCGGAAATCCATCCAATATAAAGCCATTTTTACAGTCAGCTTTTTCTATACGTTCCTTAATAATACCAATAACCACTTCATCAGGAACTAATCTGCCATCCGACATATATTGCTTCAGTTGCAAACCTAACTCAGAGCCGCTTTTCAGCGCTTCTCTTATAATATTTCCTGTTGATATTGTTGGAATAGATTCTCTCTCAGCAATTGCTTCTGCTTGAGTCCCCTTGCCTGCGCCAGGTGGCCCAAAAAGTATAATATTCATAGCTTCACTCCTCTTTTGATAATTTGTTTTATCAAGTTTACCAGTGATAAATAAAGTTTAATTTTAAGCCAAGAATATCAAAAATAAATCATTTTAGCAGTTGATAATTATTTTATCATAAACTTAAACTAGTTTTCAAGAGCCACTATTAATCCAAGAACCCTTTATAATGTCTCATCATCATTTGAGATTCCATTTGTTTTACTGTCTCAAGCGTTACTCCTACTAATATTATAATAGATGTTCCACCTAAAAATGTCGTATTGTGCATACCAGTAAGATCGCTAAATATAAATGGAAGCACAGCAATAAAACCTAAAAACAACGCGCCCAACAGTGTCACTTTTGACAACACCTTTTTTATAAAATCAGCCGTGGGCTTGCCTGGCCTTAATCCAGGTACGGTTGCATTGCTCTGACGAAGATTATTAGCCATTTCTACCGGATTATATTGTATCGACAAATAAAAATATGCAAAAGCAATAATTAAAAAGAAATATATAGTAGGATATATCCAACCATTTGGCGCCAAAGCGTTATTTATAGAATTAAGCCACTCTGGTGAATTTGCACCCAAAATTATTCTAATTGTACTCGGCAACGATAAAATTGAACTAGCAAATATAATAGGCATAACTCCAGAGCCACTAACTTTTACCGGTATATGTGTGCTTTGGCCACCATACATTTTTCTGCCCACAACTCGTTTTGCATACTGTATGGGAATCCTGCGTTCTGCATCGTTCATAAACACAATAAACCACATAACTGCCAAAAATACCAATATAAATAGTGGCACATAAATATAATATATCCAAGCCACCGATGGAAGTTTTATTGCCATATCTACATATTGCCATAAAGTTGCTACCAATGCTGGCATCCTAGAAACGATTCCGGCAAACAATAATATAGATATTCCATTTCCTACGCCTTTTTGATTGATTTGTTCTCCTAACCACATAATAAGCGCTGTTCCTGCTGTAAATGTCATTATGATTACAACCGCTGCAAATATACTTTCCCAACCAGTGTTATACATAATAATTCTTTCGCCACTTGGAGCTCTATTATTTTTTAGCCAAAAATAAAACATTGTTCCTTGCAATAAACCCAAAGTTACTGTTAAATATCTTGTTATGGCACTCATTTTTTTTCGGCCTTCTTCGCCTTCTTTTGTTAATCTTTCTAGCGCCGGTATTACCACCGTCATTAATTGCATTATAATTGATGAGTTAATATACGGCGTAATAGACATAGCAAAAAGCGTTGCTCTAGAAAAAGCATCACCAGATATCGTATTAAAATACGTAAACAATGAGCCATCTTCTAAACTACCCATTAAACTCTGTAGTGCACTCATGTTCATAAACGGAACAGGTATTACCGAACCAATTCTGAATATAATTATAACAAATAGAGTAAACAACATTTTCTTTTTTAAATCTTGATTTTTCCAGGCATTAAGCATTGTTTTTAGCAACTTAGATCACCTCAGCCTTTCCGCCAGCGTTCTCTATTTTTTGTCTTGCAGACTCAGAGAATGCATTAGCTTTAACGTTTAATTTTTTTGTTAAATTTCCGTTTGATAAAATCTTGATCCCATCATATTCTTTTTTTATGATTCCAGCTTCAATCAACGATTTAGCATCAACTGTTGAGCCATCATCAAAGCGATTCAATGAAGCAACATTTATCGATACGATCTTTTTGGCAAAAATATTGTTGAATCCTCTTTTAGGAACCCTTCGTTGAAGTGGCATCTGCCCGCCTTCAAATCCTGGGCGAACTCCTCCTCCAGATCTTGCTTTTTGACCTTTATGTCCCTTGCCAGCTGTCTTGCCCCAACCCGAGCCATGACCTCTTCCGATTCGTTTAGGCTTTTGTTTAGAGCCAGGTGCCGGTGAAAGTTCATGCAATTTCATTTGCTCACCTCCTCTTGTGTTATGCTTTTTCTACCTCTACTAAATAACTTATTTTTGCGATTTTGCCTTCTGTTTGTTTATTTTTAGGCTGGATCTTTTCACTGCCTATTTTTTTTAGGCCAAGCGAGTGGGCTGTTGCAATATGGTCTTTTTTTCGGCCAATAAGACTTTTCACTAATTTTACTTTTATTTGTTCCATCTTGCTACCCCCTGTTATAGAATTTCTTTTACTAACTTTCCACGTAATTTTGCCACCTGTTCAACTGTTCTAAGACTTGCCAACCCGTTCATTGTAGCTCTAACAACATTGCATGGATTATTGGACCTTAAAGCTTTGGTTCTAATATCTCTGATCCCTGCTGCCTCAACCACAGCACGCACTGGCCCTCCAGCAATAACTCCAGTACCAGGTGCTGCAGGTTTCATTAAAACTCGGCCTGCTCCAAATTCTCCAATGATTTCATGCGGAATCGTTGTACCTTTTAACGAAATTTTAATTAAATTCTTCTTAGCGTCCTCGATTCCTTTTCGGATTGCATCAGGAACTTCTCCGGCTTTTCCGATTCCAAAGCCAACCATTCCATTGCCATCTCCCACAACAACCAGTGCAGCAAACTTAAATATTCTTCCGCCCTTTACGGTTTTCGATACTCGATTTATCGCAACCACTCGTTCTTTTAAATCCAGCGTACTGCCATCTGTTCTAGCCAAAACTATTCCTCCTTTTTTAGAATTTTAATCCACCCTCACGAGCGCCCTCAGCTAATTCTTTAACTCTGCCATGAAATATATACCCGCCGCGGTCAAATACAACTTCTGTTATACCCTTTTTAGCCGCGCGCTCGGCTATAAGTTTTCCAACTTTTCTAGCAGCTTCCTTATTTCCTCCATAACCACTCAATTCTTTGTCCAGCGTAGAGGCAGATTCTAAAGTAACTCCCAAAACGTCATCAATCAGCTGCGCATAAATGTTATTTGTTGATCTAAAAACATTTAATCTTGGCCGTTGACCCGTACCACTTATCTTGGCGCGAACTCTTTTGTGGCGTTTTAATCTGGACATATTTTTGTCCGGCTTTTTCACCATAACTCAATTACTCCTTTAACTATTTTTTACCGCCCTTGCCGGCCTTGCCCTCTTTTCGACGTATATGTTCATCCGCATATTTTATTCCCTTACCTTTATAAGGTTCTGGCGGACGTTTTTCTCTAACCTGGGCCGCAAATTGACCAACTTTTTGCTTATCTGCTCCCAAAATAATTATTTTATTTGGAGACGGCACTTCTATTTTTATGTCGTCTGTATCCGACATAGTAACCTGATGTGAATACCCTAAATTCATCACAAGATTCTTGCCCTGTTTTTGAACACGATATCCCACACCATTAACTTCTAACTCTTTTTTAAAGCCATTTGTTACGCCCTCAACCATATTCGAAATAAGCGAACGTGTTAATCCATGCAACGCTCGATTTTCTTTTTCATCATCTGGCCGGCTAACACTTACCTCATTGTCTTTGATTGTAATTGTCATATTAGGATGCATTTCTTTTGTCAGCGTACCTTTTGGACCTTTAACTGTAACTACACCGTTGTCGATTTTTACTTCTACACCGGTGGGAATATTTATAGGTTTTCTTCCAATTCGAGACATGTTCTCCCCTCCTTACCAAATAAATGCAAGAACCTCTCCACCCACATTTTCTTTGCGGGCTCTGCGGTCCGTCATAACTCCCTTTGACGTTGATATAATTGCAATTCCTAAGCCTTTCATTACTTTTGGCATATTTTCAACGTTGCTATAAATACGTAATCCAGGTTTAGAAACTCTTCTCAGACCAGTAATCACAGATTTTTTATTCTCATCATACTTCAAAACGACCTGTATAATACCCTGTTTGCCATCGTCTCTAACCGAATAATTTTTTATATAACCTTCTTCAAGCAGAATCTGCACTATTGCTTTTTTCATATTCGAAGCCGGTATTTCAACAATATCGTGCTTGCTATGGCTTGCGTTACGAATTCTAGTTAACAAATCTGCTATTGTATCAGTTATCTGCATGCTGTTTTATCCTCCTTAGTTCAAAATTTACCAGCTGGCTTTTTTTATACCAGGAATCTGACCTTTATATGCTAACTCCCTGAAGCAAATTCTGCAAATTCCAAACTTACGAAGATAGGCATGCGGCCTGCCACAGATTTTGCATCTGTTGTAAGCTCTTGTAGAAAACTTTGGTTTCCTTTTTTGCTTCATTTTCATAGAAGTTTTGGCCACAATAATCCCTCCTTACTTTGCAAACGGGGCACCAAATTGAGCTAATAACTCTTTGGCTTCTTCGTCTGTTTTTGCACTAGTTACAATACAAATATCCATCCCACGGACCTTGTCTATCTTGTCATAATCTATTTCAGGAAAAATAAGCTGCTCCTTAACGCCCAGGTTATAATTTCCTCTGCCGTCAAACGAATTTGGATTTATCCCACGAAAATCTCGTACTCTAGGAAGCGCAATATTTAAAAGTCTGTCTAAAAATTCATACATCTTTTCGCCCCTTAAAGTCACTTTTACTCCAATTTTCATGCCTTCTCTTATTTTAAAGTTCGCAACTGATTTCCTAGCAGTACAAACCACTGGCCTTTGGCCAGTAATAGCAGCAATATCATTCATTATAGCATCTATAACCTTAGAATTATCGCGTGCCTCACCTGCACCAACATTTATAACGATTTTTTCAAGTTTGGGTATCTGCATAACATTCTTATAAGAGAATTTGCTCATCAACTCCGGAGCTATTTTTTGAATATATATATCTTTTAATCTTGCCATACTCTACCCTCCTTAAAACGATTTAGAACATTTTTTACAAACACGTGTTTTTTTACCATCTTCACTTATAGCATGTGCAATTCGGGTTGGCTTTTCGCAGTGCGGACAAATCGCCTGCACTTTACAAGCATACATAGCACCTTCAGCTTTTACTATGCCACCGGATTCTCCCATCTTGCGAGGTTTAACATGTTTAGAAACCATATTAACACCCTCAATTATAACCTTGCCCTCTTTGGGGCTAACAGCTAAAACCTTGCCCTTTTTGCCACGTTCTTTTCCATTTAATACAATAACGGTGTCCCCCGTTTTTACATGAACTTTTTTTATCATAGCGAACACCTCCATCAAAGCGTTTCTGGGGCTAAACTCAATATTTTCATATAGTCCTTATCGCGCAATTCTCTTGCTACAGGACCAAAAATACGAGTTCCCCTAGGATTTTTATCATCTTTTATCAAAACAGCTGCATTTTCGTCAAATCGAATATAAGACCCATCATTACGTCTTACTCCTTTTACCGAACGAACTATAACTGCTTTAACCACATCACCTTTTTTTACAACGCCTCCGGGTGATGCTTTTTTTACAGAAGCAATCACAACATCTCCAATATTTGCATACCTTCTTCTAGTTCCTCCCAATACTCGTATGCACATAAGTTCTTTTGCTCCGGTATTGTCAGCAACTTTAAGGTAAGTTTGCTGTTGTATCACAGTACGTTCCTCCCAACTTTTGCTATTTAAACACAAAACAAGTTCAAATTATTTTGCTTTTTCTATAATCTCTACCAAACGCCATCTTTTATCCTTACTCAAAGGTCTTGTTTCCATCACGCGGACTTTATCTCCAATTGAGCATTCATTGTTAGCATCATGTGCTTTTAATTTTACCGTACGTTTAATAATTTTCTTATAAAGTGGATGTCTTACACTATTCTCGATAGCAACTACAATAGTCTTATCCATTTTATTACTAACAACTTTACCGACTTCAACTTTTCTCATATTTCTACTGCTCACAATTAATCCTCCCTCCACTACGCCTTAGAAGCGGTCTTATTTTTATTTTCACACAATATTGTATTAATTCTAGCAATATCTTTTTTTACCGCTTTAATTCGCATAGGATTTTCGAGCTGGTTGATGGCAAGTTGAAATCTCAGATTAAAAAGTTCCGCTTTAAGATCCTTTAATCTTTTTTCAAGTTCCGCATTAGATAGGCTTCTCATTTCTGAAGCTTTCATTGTTGCTCACCATCCATTTCCTTTTTAACTACAAATTTACATTTTATAGGAAGTTTATTTGCAGCCAATCTCATAGCTTCTCTAGCTGTTTCTTCAGAAACATCGGCAATTTCGAACATGATTCTTCCTGGTTTTACAACACTAACCCAATACTCTGGTGCACCCTTACCTTTACCCATTCTAGTCTCAGCGGGTTTCTTAGAAACAGGCTTATCCGGAAAAATCTTGATCCAAACTTTACCAAATCTCTTGCAATAACGTGTCATAGCAACACGAGCAGCTTCTATTTGATTTGAAGTAATCCAAGCTGGTTCCAATGCTTGCAAGCCATACTCTCCATGAGAGATTTTCTCTCCTCTCAAAGCCTTACCAGTCATTCGTCCTCTATGAACTCGTCTATATTTTACTCTTTTTGGCAACAACATTATTTTTTGCCTCCTTCCCTTTTAGGAGCACGGCGTTCTCTTGGTTTGCGAGTTTCTTTTTTCTCTGGCTCATTATATCTAGCGTGAGCATCACCCAAGACTTCGCCTTTATATAGCCAAACTTTAACACCCAATCTGCCATAAGTAGTGGCAGCCTCTGCAAAACCGTAATCAATATCGGCTCTTAATGTCTGCAGCGGGATGGTTCCCTCATGATAATGTTCTGAGCGTGCGATTTCGGCTCCACCCAAGCGGCCAGAGACCTGTACTTTAATACCCTTGGCACCAAATCTCATCGCTCTACCTATCGATTGTTTCATCGCACGGCGAAAAGATATTCTCTTTTCTAACTGAGCTGCAATATTTTCAGCAATCAACTGTGCATTCATATCAACAGATTTTACTTCTATTATATTTAGCAAAACTGGTTTCTTAAGAATTTTTTCGCATTGAACTCTGAGCTTTTCAATCTCGGCTCCACCCTTGCCTATAACCATTCCTGGCCGAGCACAATGAACATTAACTCTAATTTTATTGGCATCTCTTTCAATTTCTATTCTCGGAATACCAGCAGAATAAAGTTGTTTTTTTAATAATTTACGCAGATTATAGTCCTCAACAAGCAAGTCGCCAAAATCTTTATCTTTAGCAAACCAACGCGAATCCCAATCTTTTATGATCCCCACACGCAACCCATGCGGATTAACTTTTTGCCCCATATTACCTACCTCCTTTTTAACTATTTTTCTCTTTAAGAACTAACGTAACATGAGAAGTTCTTTTTTCTATTCTATGTGCCCTACCGTGATCTTTAGGCCGTATACGCTTCAAAATAGGGCCAGGACAAACAAAGCATTTCGAAACATAAAGTCTATTTTTGTCCATGTTATGATTATTCTCAGCATTAGCAACCGCCGATTTTAAAAGCTTTGAAAGGTCCTCACATGCAGCCTTCGAGGTGTGCCTCAATATAGCTGCCGCCATGTCCACAGGTTTATTCCTAATCAAATCAAGCACAATAGATACTTTTCGTGGCGAGATTCTGGCATATTTTAAATAAGCCACAGCTTCCATAAAAAACAACACTCCTTTCAGCCGTTATTTCGTAGTTTTCGAGCCGGCATGACCTTTAAAAGTTCTAGTTGGAGCAAATTCTCCAAGCTTATGTCCAACCATATCCTCAGTAACATACACCGGAACATGTTTTCTTCCATCATGCACAGCAAAAGTGTGTCCTACAAAATCCGGAAATATAGTAGAGGCTCGGCTCCAAGTTTTTAAAACTTTTTTTTCACCGGCATCATTCATCGCCTGTACTCTTTTGAGCAGTACTGGTTGCACATAAGGGCCTTTTTTCAAACTTCTTCCCACTCAGATCAAGCTCCTTTCCGCTTAATTTTATTTAGCATTTCTACGTTTAACAATAAACTTATCGGTTTTATTACGTTTTTTCCTTGTTTTATATCCCAACGCAGGCTTGCCCCACGGAGTAACAGGGCCAGGACGTCCCACCGGACTTTTACCTTCTCCACCACCATGCGGATGGTCGCAAGGGTTCATAGCAGATCCTCGAACGGTTGGTCTAATGCCCATATTTCTTTTACGGCCAGCTTTACCCAATTTCACGTTTTCATGGTCTGTATTACCAACCTGACCAATTGTTGCCATGCATTCTATGGGCACATTTCTAAGTTCTCCTGAAGGCAATCTCAACAACGCAAATTTGCCTTCTTTTGCCATAAGCTGAGCCATTATTCCTGCCGAACGTGCTAACTGAGCTCCCTTACCTGGATGTAATTCAACATTGTGGATAAAAGTTCCAACAGGTATAGCAGACAAAGGAAGTGCATTTCCAGTTTTTATATCAGCTGAAGCACCAGCTATAACAGTGTCACCAACTTTTAATCCATTTGGTGCAATAATATAATTCTTTTTGCCATCTTCATATTTAATCAAAGCGATATGAGCCGAGCGGTTTGGGTCATATTCTAAAGTTAAAACCGTAGCAGGAATATCAATTTTTTGTCTTTTAAAATCTATAATACGATATTTTCTACGATTCCCTCCGCCTTTATGCCGTACAGTAATTCTGCCATAACAGTTGCGCCCAGCTTTTTTGTTCATAGGTGCCAAAAGACTCTTTTCTGGTGCCACTTTTGACAGTTCAGAATAATCTACAACCGACATATGTCTTCTCGATGGCGTAGTCGGTTTGTAATTTTTAATAGCCAAATTTATTCACTCTCCTCTTAATAAATTTAAAAGATCTTAATAAAAGCATTGTTCTAATCTAAATAAATTTTCGATTTTAAACCATACTTTCAAAAAACTCAATAGCCTTACTGTCTTTAGTCAAAGTAACATAAGCTTTTTTCCAGTCTGACGTATACCCTTGAGTTCTTCCTTGACGTTTAAGATGGCCTTTTACATTCAATGTATTAACTTTAGCTACTTTAACGCCAAAAAGTTCTTCTACTGCTTTTTTTATTTCGATTTTATTTGAATTCTTATTAACCTTAAAAGTGTACATTTTAATGGCGTTTCCACTCATACTTTTTTCAGTAATAATCGGTTTAATAATAATGTCCTGAGCAACCATTTAAGCATACACCTCCTCAATTTTGCTAACCGCATCTTTTACAATTATCAAACTATCGTAATTCAAAATATCATAAACATTTAGAGTATTAACCTGTGTTGTTTTTACTCCAGGAATATTTCTAGCAGAAAGAATAACTTTCATATTCATATCTGGCAGTACCAACAGTGCTTTTTTATTTGCATTAATTGCAGACAATATTTTTACCATATCTTTTGTTTTATAATTTTCAAGGTTCAACTCATTCAAAACAATCAAGTTATTGTCTATAATTTTAGATGAGAACGCAGATTTCATTGCAAGTTTTTTCTCTTTTTTGTTCACGGTATATGAGTAGTCTCGAGGTTTTGGTGCAAAAACCACCCCGCCGTGTCTCCATTGTGGTGCACGAATCGAGCCCTGTCTAGCGTGGCCCGTACCCTTTTGACGCCAAGGTTTTCTACCGCCGCCAGCAACTTCCGCTCTAGTTAGTGCAGATTGTGTCCCTTGTCGTTGATTTGCAAGATAATTTACAACCATCTCATGAAGCAAATGTTTATTAGGTTCAACGCCAAAAATAGCGTCAGAAAGATCAATCTCATCAACTTTTTGGCCGTTAATATCAATCACTTGAACTTTTGGCATTACAAATCCTCCTTTCCTCACGCCTTAACGCTCTGTTTTATTTCTACTGTCCCACCGTTAGCTCCCGGAATCGCTCCCTTAACCGCAATTAAATTATTCTCCATATCGATCTTTACAATCTCTAGGTTCTGGACAGTAACTTTCTCACAACCCAAATGTCCTGCCATTTTTGTACCTTTAAAAACTCTTGAAGGATCCGAACAAGCTCCAATCGAACCACCATGCCTAACCACCGGGCCAGAGCCATGTGATTCTTTAAGACGTCTAAAGTTCCATCTTTTAATAACACCAGCATATCCTTTGCCTTTGCTTATTCCAGTCACATCAACTTTTTCTCCCTGAGCAAATACATCCGCTTTAACAATATCTCCCACATTATAAGCTCCAACATCATCAAAACGGAACTCACGCAAGACTTTTTTAGGTGCAACATCAGCCTTAGCAAAATGCCCTTGCATAGGCAAATTTATATTTACAGGTTTTTCGTCAAATTTTGCAGACCGATATCCTTTTTTATATTTGAGTTTAATATCTCCAAAACCCATTTGTACCGAATCGTATCCATCACTTTCAACAGTTTTTTTCTGAACAACAACACAAGGCCCTGCCTGAATAACAGTAACAGGAATCACGTTGCCAATGTCGTCAAAAATCTGGGTCATTCCAATCTTTTTGCCGATAATTGCTTTTTGCATAATAAATCCTCCTAGGTTAGGTTATTGGTTGAAAAATTTTCAACTTGACCCCAATATGGTTGGTTGATTTAGAGTTTTATTTCTATATCAACACCAGCAGGGAGTTCCAATCCCATAAGAGCCTCAACAGTTTTATTTGATGGTTTTAAAATATCAATGAGTCTCTTATGTGTACGCATTTCGAACTGTTCGCGGCTGTCTTTATCCTTATGAACCGCTCTTAGAATAGTTATGATTTGTTTTTCAGTTGGCAATGGCACTGGTCCCGAAACTTTAGCACCAGTCCTGTTAGCAGTTTGAACAATTCGTTCAGCAGATTGATCTACCAACTGATGGTCATAGCCTTTGAGCCTTATTCTAATTTTTTCTTTAACAGCCATAATATTAATCGCCTCCTTTAAATTAAGTTGATGGGCGCACTCCTTAAAAATTCAACCACTCGTCCGGGTGTTTAAGTTCTCTCAATTAAAAATCCGGTTGCCAATGCCGCTGCAAAAGCTCCGGGGATGAACCAAAGAGTAAACAATCCTAAACAAACAAAAGGATCGAACTAATTTAAAATCGCCCGGTTTAAAATCGGACATACTCCACGGAAAAACCAGCCAAAAGCTGCAACCTCCCGCTTCAACGCATATCGGTGCAACAAAACACACTATAAAATGATATCACATCGATTACCACAACGCAAGCATTTTTTTCACTTTTTATAAAAAAACAGACTGCCAAAAAGTAGTCTGTTTTAAAGAAAGTCATTATACATAAAGTGAATGTGTAAAAAATTACCTGGCAGGGGCAGAAGGACTTGAACCCTCGGCACGTGGTTTTGGAGACCACTGCTCTACCATCTGAGCTATACCCCTTTATTAACTTAGTAATTATTATAGAAAAGAATTTTATTTTTGTCAATAAAATCTCAATTTGAACCAATGACATCAATAATTTTCTTTTTTAATTTTATAAAATCTGCAGAAAACATATATTCTAGATTTTTATTATTAAAAACTTTTAAACTACTTATAACCCTATGATTCTTTTCAGAAATAATGTGTATAATATCTGCAAGTAGCAAGGCTTCATCAATATCGTGCGTAATAAGCAAAGTTGTTTTTTGCAAAATTTTTTCGACTTTCAAATACCATGAGTACATCTTATTTTTAGTAAATATATCAAGTGCATTAAACGGTTCGTCAAGTAAAACGACTTCTTTATTTTGCATGTAAGTTCGTAAAAAAGCTACCCTTTGTCGAATTCCACCAGAAATCTCATGTGGATATTTTTTTTCTGTTTTATCAATTAGAAAAGTAGAAAAATATTTTTTTGCTCTCCTTTTGGCCGTACACTTATCTATTCCAGATAAAATTAATGGTAAAGTTACATTTTCTAACACAGTTTTATATGGCAAAAGTAAGTCCTTTTGCGTCATGTAACCTACTTTACCAGTTGTATTAGTTATTTCTTTTCCATCCAGAAAAACACTCCCCGCATCTGGCGATTCAAACCCTGCAACTATGTTAAATAGAGTAGTTTTGCCGCATCCACTTGGCCCTAAAATAGCTGTAGTTGTGTTGTTTTCTATAGAAATCGAGATATTATCTAACACACATCTTTCATTATATGTTTTTTTTATATTTTTTATTTCTATCTTATTCATTGCTTCACCTCCTTAATATTAACTTCAGTATGTTTATTCTGTCAAAAATTCGTTAGTAAAAGATGCATTATGCTGGATACTTTTATTTATAATTTTATTTTCAAATAACCAGTCATAAAAATTATTCCAACGATCCGGGTCGATCCTTCCCCAGCTAGAAGATTCACTTATATATTGAGTAGACATATAATTTTGACTCTCTAAAATGATGTCGTAATCTAGTTCTGGGACACAATTAACAAGAATCTCTGCCGCCTTTTTAGGATATTTAGCCGCAAAAGTATAACCCTTAGATAGTGCCTTTAGCACCTTTCTTATCGTGTCTGAATTATTTTCTATAAAATTCAAATTACAAATCAAAACAGGCGTATAAAAATCTAATTTAGAATCTACATCTTTAAAAAACAAAAAATTATTTTCTACTCCAAAATGTTTTGCAATCGTACCTTCTATTCCAAAGTATCCCCAAGCCGCATCCGTACTATTAAGAGTAGCTACTATATTATCGAATTTGCCATAAAATAGATTAACTCTATTAAAATCTCCACCGCTTTTTTTCATACAATATTTTAACAACGAAAGCTCTATAAAATTATCAAATGTAGAATACCTTTTAAACTCTAAATCGGCAAAATTTTGTATGTTTGCAGTCTTTTTGCATATGATTCCAGAGGTATTGTGTTGTGAGATCGCGGCTACTGCTTTAACCGGTAGTGGAGTATCTGACGTTAACGCCGGAGCTAAAAAATCTTGAAACGCAACAGCAAAATCAACTTCACCTGCCGCAACCAGCGCTGTTGAACTCTCTTGAGGTGGTTGCTCGATTTTCACATTTAGCCCTTCACTTTCAAAATATCCTAAATCTTTTGCTAAATAAATTCCGGTATGATTAGTGTTGGGCGTCCAGTCCAACATTATAACAATTTCTTTGTCAGAATATTTAAAATAATTTTTATAAAGGAAAAGCATTGCTATAATTATAATAGTTATAAAAAATATAAAGAAAAAAAATTTTTTTAACATCTTTAACCTCATTTTTCTATATGCAAATGTTTTAAAATTCTTTTTTGAAGAAGTTCTATTAATTTTACAAAACAAATACTTACAAGTGATACAAATAATATCGAAGCAAAAAGTTTATCAAATGAATATGCAGATTTCACTCTAGTCATATATACACCCACTCCTGTGGTTCCTCCCAGCCATTCGGCTACTACGGCACTTATAAAGCCATATGTTGCAGAAATTTTTAAGCCTGAAAAAAATGACGAAAATGTGTACGGTATTTTTAAATGTATTAATATCTGAAAATAGTTAGCATTCATGCTCTTGAGCAGATTTAAGTACTCTTTGTCTGTATGAGAAAAACCGTCATAAATTGAAATCGTTAACGGAAAAAAGCAACATATTGTTACTAAGATTATTTTAGACAAAATTCCATACCCAAAAAATAAAACTATAATTGGTGCTACAGCAATTGTGGGCACCGTCTGCGTAACAATTAATAATGGATAAATAGCATGTTTTGCTGTTTTGAAATAATCCATAAAAATACCCACTAGAAATGCTAGCATTATGCTAAATATTATTCCAATAATCGCTTCAAAAAGCGTAACGGCAGAATGTTTTAGTAACACGAAAAAATTCTCATAAAACGCTTTAAAAACATCAAATGGTGCCGGTAGCATAAACCTTGGAATAATGTTTAACTCTGATATAAATTTCCAAATTAAAATTATAGCTATTATTAAAAGCATTGCTGGCATTTTTGATTTTATTCTTTTTTTCATCGAAAATTATCCTATTTCTTTTTTATTATTTTGCTTAAAAATTAGCTTTGCACGCGCCCGCCGTGGATTCAAAATTATTATAATTTTGAATCATTTCATAGCGTTATAATAACGCTATGAAAGCATCGATATTTTAATATCGATGCCACGGCGGGCGGGCAGAAATTTTCAGCAAAAATCCGTCCACAAAAGGGTTGCAGACGGCAAAATCATTTTTTAACAATATTTCCCTCCGTCGGCATTATCCGAATCAGGTTATGGGTTACGAAACCGTTCTCAGCCGATAAAAAATCAGCACCCCTTTTTTTTACGATTATAAAACAAAAGCTAAAATAAGTAAAGTCTTAGTACTATAGAACTACTTTTTGCTAACCGCACTAGAAACAGCCACAGCACAAGCAACTGTAGCACCGACGATGGGATTATTTCCCATGCCGATAAAACCCATCATCTCAACGTGAGCCGGAACAGATGAAGAACCTGCAAACTGTGCATCGCTGTGCATACGTCCCATAGAATCGGTAAGCCCATAAGAAGCAGGCCCTGCAGCTACATTATCCGGGTGCAGCGTACGTCCGGTTCCTCCACCAGAAGCTACAGAAAAATATTTTTTCTTATTTTCTATAGCCCATTTCTTATAAGTTCCTGCTACAAGATGCTGAAATCTGGTTGGGTTGGTAGAATTTCCGGTAATCGAAACATCTACATTTTCGTGCTGCAAAATGGCAACACCTTCTAATACATCATTTGCACCAAAACATCTAATGGCAGCTCGATCTTTATTAGAAAAACTTTTTTCTTCAGTCACGACTAATTTGTTATAAAAATAGTCATATTCTGTTTTTACATAGGTAAAGCCATTGATTCGAGAAATAATATATGCAGCGTCCTTTCCCAACCCATTCAAAACAACTCTAAGCGGACTTTTTCGTGCTTTATTAGCGGTTTTTACAATACCTATAGCTCCTTCTGCAGCGGCAAAAGATTCGTGTCCTGCGAGAAAAGCAAAACTTTTTGTTTCTTCACTTAATAACATTGCAGCCAAATTTCCATGTCCCATACCCACATTTCGCTGTTCTGCCACAGAACCCGGAATGCAAAATGAGTCTAGACCCATACCAATAAATTTAGCTGCCTCCGGCGCCGATCTAACATCGTTCTTTATTGCAATAGCACAACCCAAAGCATAGGCCCAACATGCATCTTCAAAAGCAATTGGTTGAATTTCTCTTACTATAGAAAAAATGTTTATTCCTTTATTTTCACAAAGGTCTTTTGCTTCTTCAAGCGATTCTATGTCATATTTTGACAAACACTTACTTATCTTATGCATTCTACGATTTATATTTTCAAAATTTACAATATTCCCCATAACTTTCCTCCAAATTATTCAGTTCGTGGATCTATATACCTAGTTGCGTTCTCAAATTGCCCATAAGTCCCAATATTTTTATTAAAAGCTTCTTTTGGGTCTACACCATTTTTTATATCAGATAACATCTTGCCGAGTTTAATAAATTTATATCCACAGACTTCATTATCGCTATTTAACGCCAATGAAAGTATGTATCCTTCGGTCATTTCTAAATATCTAACGCCTTTTAATTTTGTACTATATACCGTTCCTATTTGCGATCTCATCTCTTTGCCTAAGTCTTCTAATCCTGCACCTATTGGTAGACCTCCTTCAGAAAAAGCTGTTTGTGTTCTACCATACACAAACTGTTTAAAAATTTCTCTCATCGCAACATTTATCGCATCACAAACTAAATCTGTATTTAGCGCTTCTAACAAAGTTTTGCCGGGCAAAATTTCTGCTGCCATCGCCGATGAATGTGTCATTCCTGAGCACCCAATTGTTTCTACAAGTGCCTCTTCAATTATTCCATTCTTTACATTTAAAGTTAACTTGCAGGCTCCCTGCTGTGGTGCACACCAGCCTACTCCATGCGATAATCCCGAAATATGCTCTATTTGAAACGGTTTTATCCATTTGCCTTCCTCCGGAATAGGTGCTGGACCATGATTTGGGCCTTGATTTACAGTACATCTTTTTTCTATATCTAGTGAATAGTCCATATTTTTTCTCCTTTTACCATATCTACATATAATTTATTCTTTAGTATAATTCCTTTTGCCCCTTTGCGCAATCATTATTGCTTTTTGTTCAAAATATTTTGTTGACTTAATCTAAAAAATAAAACATAATCTATATAGTAAGGGCGGCTCTGGCGTTTAAAAATATTATTTTTAACGCTGCCGGATCCAAAATCTCATTTTGGGGTCCGGTTCAGAAAAATGTAATTTTTCTGGCCGAGCCGCCCGCGCCTAAGTTATGTATTTTAGCGGAATAATCAAGGGAGGCACTTTATGGATTTTATAAATATAATAAAATCAATCATCATAGGATTTGTTCAAGGCGTTACAGAATGGCTGCCAATAAGCAGTACCGGACATATGATATTGCTAGATGAATTTATAAAATTAAACGTAACAAAATCTTTTTTAGATGTATTTTTAGTAGTAATTCAGTTAGGCTCAATTTTGGCAGTTATATATTTATATTTTAATAAACTAAATCCAATATCGAGCAAAAAAAGCGAAATAGAAAAAAAAGAGACAATATCCTTGTGGCTAAAGGTAATTATAGGCTGCTTACCTGCTGGCATTATCGGCTTTTTATTTGATGATTTTATTCATGAAAAATTGTACAATCCCATAACTGTTTCGTTAATGTTAATTCTTTACGGAATTTTATTTATAGCTATAGAAAACAAAAATAAAGAATTTTCAATAAATAAAATAAGTGAACTAGATTATAAAACTGCCTTTTTTATAGGAATTTTTCAAGCTCTGGCTTTAATCCCAGGCACATCTCGTTCTGGAGCTACCATTATTGGTGCCAGCATGCTCGGGGCCTCTAGGACTGTTGCTGCAGAATACTCATTTTTTCTAGCGATTCCTGTAATGTTTGGTGCTAGCGGATTTAAATTTTTAAAATATATACTAAAAGTAGGCCTTAATTTTTCAGCTACAGAATTAGGTATTTTATTTTGGGGAATGTTATCGGCATTTTTAGTATCTGTTTTTACTATAAAATTTTTGATTAATTACATAAAAAAACACGATTTTAAATCTTTCGGATATTACAGAATAGCTTTAGGAATAATAGTTTTATTGTATTTTACAATTTTTAATTAAGAAAAATTTGCATTGTTTTATTAATACATATAGTGTTTTTGACCATTTTTTTTGTTTTTATTTTTTAGTATTTAAATAAATGCATGAATTTATATATCTCTGCTTGACACCTGTGATGTGCCTGTGGTAAGATTATCTTAATAAATGCGCCAGTAGCTCAGCTGGATAGAGTGTTTGGCTACGAACCAAAAGGCCAGGGGTTCGAATCCCTTCTGGCGCGCCACGTACGTCTATAAATTTTTTAATTCCTTTTCTTTTTAATTAAATATGAATAGGGCACCTTTTGATAGGTGCCTTGTTCATTTATTTTTTTATTTTGCTACTGTAGCGTTGCAGCTTTTATCATTAAAGCGCACTCCACTCTTTTTTTCTCAAGCTCACAAGCGATTTTATGTGGCTTAGCTATATCTCCTTCATACTGCCAGCTATTTGCATTACAGCCTCCGCTGCAAAAAAATTTTGCCCAGCAGTCTTTACATTTTTCTTTTGTATAAATATTCGTCTTGGCAAAATATTCTTTTATACTGTTATTGAACGACTTTGTTATAACGTTACCGATCTTCCACTCGTTTTGACCCACAAATTGATGGCACGGATATATGTCTCCATTTGGCGTTACAGCAATATATTCGTTTCCACAGCTACAGCCACGAAGCCTTTTTATTGCACATGGCCCCTGCTCTAGATCTATCATAAAATGGAAAAAATTAAAGCATTTGCCTGCTTTTTTGCGATTTATCATCTCTAGCGCCAACTTTTCGTATTCTTTAAACACACGTGGTAGATCTTCTTTT
Organism: uncultured Clostridia bacterium; assembly: GCA_944384705.1. Taxonomy (GTDB): domain Bacteria; phylum Bacillota; class Clostridia; order Oscillospirales; family Acutalibacteraceae; genus CAG-557. Next base: position 66,121 of record CALWUI010000020.1, on the reverse strand, counting down.
TTTATTGCATATTCTAGATTCTCATCCAAAACCACTGGCTCTATCGAAATCTGATCAAACCCTAGATCTGCTATTTTTATTACATCATTTGCAAAATCAAGATTATTTCTAGTAAATGTTCCGCGGACATAATAATCCTTGTCTTTGCGCTCTTTTACCAACTTTTGATATTTGGGCACGATTATATCATATGTTCCACTGCTATTTGATGTAACTCTTAATCTGTCGTTTATTTCTTTGCGTCCATCTAGCGAGAGCACAACATTTGACATCTCTTTATTAATAAAATCAATCTTATCGTTACTTAGCAACAACCCGTTTGTCGTAATTGTAAATCTAAAGTTCTTGTTGTATTTTTTTTCTAATCTCCTTGCATATTTCACTGTATCTTTGACAACATCAAAATTCATCAACGGCTCGCCGCCAAAAAAATCTACTTCTAGATTATGTCTTGTGCCAGAATTTTCTATAAGAAAGTCTATTGAATTTTTAGCTACTTCAAACGGCATCAACTCTCGACCTGTACCAAAATCTCCCTTAGCTGCAAAACAATATTCACAGCGTAAATTGCAATCATGTGCAACATTAATGCACATAGATTTAATCGGTGCACTTTTGAGCATGTTGCTAAACTTTTCATACTCATCTTTTGCATAAAGCTGCCCTAGTTCTTTTAACTCATATAATTCGTCATATGTGTTTAATATTTCTCTCTTATCGTATTTATTGTTAAGTGATTCAATTACACTGTTATCCGGAACTTGCTTCATATCTTCGTTAACAAAATCCAAAATATCATACGCAATATCATCCACCACATGAACAGCCCCGCTGTTAACATCCAGAACAATGTTATATCCATTGAGCTTATACTTATGTATCATCATTTTCTCCTTTTTTATTTATAACAAAATATAGAGGCGGAAAGAGATTCATTCCACCCCTAAAATTTAAATAAATTTAATAATTAAAAATTATTTCTCGCATTTTTGGTTAGCAACCGTACAAGATGTTTTGCAAGCAGACTGGCAAGATGCTTGGCATTCTCCGCAACCACCCTTAGATGCACTTTCTTTTAAATTTGCTTTGTTTAAAGTTTTTATATGTTTCATTGCCACATTCACTCCTTTTGCACCAAATTATTGCAAATTATAACACATTTATTATAAAAATTCAAATTACTTACGTCTTTTTTTATTTACCGCCAACACTCCACCCAAAGCGCCAGAAAATATCATAGAAAAAAACCTCACTAGCGTTATATATGTAAATTTATCTCTCGAGATAATAAAGGCAACAACTGTTAACATAAAAAACAGTAATATCCCAGCCAAAGCACCATAAATTAACCCTTTAGAGCGGTATATCTTTACAGATATATATCCCGAAACAAATGCTCCCACCGAGGCACAAAATATAGCTATAGTTTGTATCATATACTGCGGAATCGACTTTACCACAACAAATAAAAATGCAAATAAAAATAAAAATCCCGCACAAATTGTTGCTCCCACAGCGGCACCAAACAAAACTGCTTTTAATGCTGTAGAAACTTCATTATCTTTATTGCTTGTTTTATCGTATTTCATAAGCATACCTCCCAAATATTATCTAGTCCATATATAAAAACAAATTTATTTAATAAATATTCAAAAAGGTATGTTAATATACACATTATTTATTTTGACTATCTTCTTTTGACGTATTACAGCTTGCAATAGCCCATTTTTTTATTTTTATTTTATTTCTGTCCACACCAGTTTCAATAATAAATGATTCATTCTCGTCCTTAATTGCAACCACTCTTCCAATTATGCCTCCAATGGTTGTGATCTCATCTCCTATTTTAATATTATTTCTCATTTCGTCCTCTTGTTTTTTTCTTTTTGTGCTTGGACGAATCATCAAGAAATACATACCAATTAAAAGTACAACCATTATTAAGATATTCATTGCACCTGCTGAGCCTTCTGCACTCATTTTTAGCACCTCCACTAAAATTTAACATTTATGATTATACCAACTTTTGTTTTTTGTTGCAAGCTTTAAACTATATCTTTTGAGATAAAATTTCTCTATTTTTACTATAAAAAGATTCAAATTTGTTGGCATCGATTGCAAAACGAATTTTCTCCATTAAAGAATTATAAAAGTAAAGATTATGCATAACAGCCAAACGTAACGCTAATATCTCTCCGCATTTAAAGAGATGCCTTATATACGCTCTCGAGAAATTCTTACACACCGGACATTCACATTCGCTGTCAATAGGAGAATTATCAAGCTCGTACTTTGCATTCAATATATAAACAACTCCAGACCATGTAAACAAATTTCCATGTCGAGCATTTCTGGCCGGCATTACACAATCGAACAAGTCAATACCTCTATAAACTCCCTCCAAGATGTTAACTGGAGTTCCTACTCCCATTAAATACCTTATTTTATTTTGCGGCATATACAGGATAACTTTTTCTATTGTATCATACATTTCTTGAGCGGATTCTCCTACCGCCAGTCCTCCTATTGCATACCCATTCAAATCTAATTCTCTTATCTCTTTCATATGTTCTATTCTTAAGTCTGCATAAGTACTGCCCTGATTTATTCCAAAAAGCATTTGCTGTTTATTTATTGTCTCTTCTTGACTATTCAACTTAATCAATTCTTTTTTACAGCGCTTTAGCCAACGAAGAGTTCTTTGGCAAGATTCTTTTACATAGCCATATTCTGCCGGATTTTCAATGCACTCATCAAACGCCATAGCTATGGTTGAGCCTAAATTTGACTGTATTTTCATGCTCTCTTCTGGCCCCATAAAAATTTTTTTACCATCTATGTGAGAAGAAAAATATACTCCCTCTTCTTTTATTTTTCTCAGCTTCGAAAGCGAAAACACCTGAAAGCCTCCACTATCTGTTAAAATAGGCCCACTCCAATGAGTAAATTTGTGTAATCCTCCCAACTTTTTTATAACTTCGTCACCGGGTCTCAGATGCAGGTGATAAGTATTACACAGCTGCACCTGACACTTTATTTCTGCAAGATCAATCGCCGAAAGGCCACCCTTTATGGCGCCACAGGTTGCTACGTTCATAAATGCGGGAGTTTGAATTATTCCGTGTGGTGTTGAAAATTCTCCTCTGCGAATACTTTTTTGCGTTTTTATTAGACTGAACATTATAAACCTCTCCTTTTAGCGTATGAACATCGCATCTCCAAAACTAAAAAATCTATAATTTTTAGCTACCGCTTCGTAATATGCGTTCATGGTGTTTTGATGCCCAGCAAACGCCGAAACCAACATTATCAGCGTGCTTTCTGGAAGATGAAAATTAGTTATTAATGCATCCACAATTTTAAATTCGTAGCCAGGATAAATAAATATATCTGTCCAGCCAGACGAAGCCGTTATTTTTTTCTCTTTATTATACATAGACTCTAAAGTTCTGCAGCTTGTTGTTCCCACTGAAATAATTCTGCCACCATTTTTTTTAGTTTCGAGAATTAATTTAGCTGTATCTTTTGGGATTTCATAATGCTCACTGTGCATTTTGTGATTGCTTACGTTTTTTACCTTAACTGGTCTAAATGTTCCGAGCCCTACATGAAGCGTTACAAAACCTACCTTTACCCCTTTGGCTTTAATTTTCTCCAAAATTTCATTTGTAAAGTGCAAACCCGCAGTTGGTGCTGCTGATGATCCGATTTCTCGCGAGTATACTGTTTGATAGCGCTCTTTATCTTTTAATTTTTTAGTTATATAATGCGGCAGAGGCATCTGGCCAATTTTATCTAGAGTAGAAAAAAAATCTCTTTCGTTGCAAAAAAACTTTACTATTCTATTTCCATCTGATTTTACTTCTAAGACTTTTCCCTGCAAGATATCGTCTCCAAAAATAAAAATATCTCCAGGTTTTGCTTTTCTGCCTGGTCCGGCCAAAGCTTCCCAGACATTTTCGGATATTTTATTTAGCAGCAAAAATTCAACTATTGCTCCAGTATTTTTCTTTTTGCCCAAAATTCTTGCTGGCAATACTCTAGAATCGTTAAGTATTAGGCAATCTCCTGGTATAAGTTCTTCTGTTATATCATAAAAATGTTTATGGAATATTTCTCCGGTAGTTTTATCCAAAATCATTAGCCTGGAGTGATCTCGTTTTTTTGTTGGCTCTTGTGCTATTAACTCTTTTGGCAGATCATAAAAAAAATCTTCGGTTTTCAAGATTTATTCCCCTTTAATAACTCGTGCGCTTTAAAATTGACACTATTATATAAAAATGATATATTTATTTTAAAATAGAAAATTTATAATTTTTTATCAATAAATTTAATTATATTTTATTAGTCTTTGCTTTACAACTCATTTATCTTTAATTTTTGATAATCACTTATGAAAGGCGGGCTTGACAGGATCTTTCTGTGAAGTATTTATATGAAAAAATTCAATGTAGGCATTCTTGGTGCAACCGGCATGGTTGGACAGCGATTTGTTACTTTGCTAGATAAACATCCTTGGTTTAATATTAATGTGCTCGCTGCTAGTAAAAAATCGGCTGGCAAAACTTATGAAGAAGCTTTAAATGGCAGGTGGAATATGTCTTGTCAAGTTCCTGGTAACATAAAAAACATGCCAGTTTTGGATATTGTTAATGATATCAATAAAATTGTAAATTCTGTTGATTTTGTTTTTTGTGCGGTAAATATGCCTTCACCAAAAATACGAATTCTTGAAGAAACTTACGCTAGAGCTGAATGTCCTGTTATCTCGAACAATAGTGCTCACAGAAACACTCCAGACGTGCCTATGATTATTCCTGAAATTAATCCGGAACATGCTGATATTATTCATAGTCAACGAAAACGTCTTGGCACAAAAAAGGGATTCATCGCAGTTAAATCTAATTGTTCACTACAGTGCTATGTTCCTGCCATACATCCTCTTTTGGATTTTTGCGTTAGTAGGATTTTAGTCTGCACTTATCAAGCTATATCAGGCGCAGGAAAAACTTTCTCATCTTGGCCCGATATGATAGACAATATTATTCCTTATATTGAAGGAGAAGAAGAAAAATCGGAGCGAGAACCTCTTAAAATCTGGGGCAAAATCTCTGGCAGCGAGATAAAATGCGCCCATTCTCCATGCATTACAACCCAGTGTATTAGAGTTCCTGTTAGCGATGGCCACACAGCGGCCGTTTTTGTCGATTTTAAAAAAACTCCAGAATTGGATCAGATTATTGAACTCTGGCAAAATTACGAAGCTCCTAGAGCGGTCAGCAACTTACCGAGTGCACCTAAACAATTTTTACAATACTTTGATAATCCATCATACCCTCAAATTAAAAGCGCTAGAGAACTCGAAAACGGAATGGCAATCTCTATTGGCCGGCTGAGGCAGGATTCACAGTATAGTGTAAAATTTGTATGTATGTCTCACAATACGATTCGAGGAGCGGCTGGCGGTGCTGTTTTGATGGCTGAGCTGCTTTGCTCTGAAGGATTTATTAATTAAAAATTTTTATATCTAGAAAGGAAACTTTATGAAAAAAATCATATTTAAAGGCTCCGGAGTAGCTCTCATCACTCCTATGCACGAGGATGGCAGCGTGAATTTTGAGGTTTTGGAAGAAATAATTGAGTTTCAGATAAAAAATAAAACAGATGCTATCATTATTTGCGGAACTACCGGAGAATCCGCTACGCTTAGCGATGAAGAAAAAGCCGCTGTTATTAAGTTTACTGTTGAGAAAGTTGCCGGAAGAATTCCAGTTATTGCTGGCACTGGCAGCAATAACACTGAGCATACACTTAAAATGTCTAAAAAAGCTGCTGAGCTTGGCGTAGATGCACTTTTGATTGTTACTCCATATTACAATAAAACCTCGCAAAAAGGCCTTATTGAGCATTATACATACATTGCAAAGAGAGTTGAACTGCCAATAATCTTATATAATGTTCCTTCGCGTACTGGCGTTAATATTTTGCCTGAGACTTATCTGGAATTATCAAAGATTTCTAATATTGTGGCTACAAAAGAAGCTAATGGAGATCTTTCTACCATTGCTAAAACTATATCTCTTTGCAGAGATAATCTGGCTGTTTATTCTGGCAATGACGATCAGATATTGCCTATTCTATCGCTTGGAGGGCTTGGAGTTATATCGGTTTTTGCCAATATTTGCCCATTAAAATGTCATGAAATTAACCATAAATATTTTAATGGTGAACATGATTATGCAATGAGACTTTTTTGGGATTCAATTGAGCTGATGAATTCACTGTTTTGTGACGTTAACCCCATACCGGTTAAAGAAGCGATGAATCAGATTGGATTTAATTGTGGCAAGTGTAGGTTGCCTTTGGTTGAGTTGTCGGATAAAAACAAAATCAAATTAATCGAGTGTATGAGAAATTCGGGCGTTGTAGTAAAATAAATTTTAACTTTACAGGGGAAGTGTAAAATGATTAGAGTGATTTTAAGCGGTTGTTCTGGTCAAATGGGGCATGCAGTTATACGGGCTGTGGCCGGCCGCGATGACTGCAATATTGTGGGTGGAATATGTAAATGTTCAAGCCAAACGGCTGAATTTCCTATATTTAATGCTGTGAATAAATTAAATATTGATGCTGATGTTATTATCGATTTTTCTAATCCTTCTCTTTTAGATGCGCTCTTAAATTACGCGACCTGTAGAAAAATTCCTATCGTAATATGCACCACCGGCTTCAACGAAAAGCAAATAAATAAAATTAAAGTTGCAGCTAAGTCGATTCCAATATTCTTTTCTGGCAATATGTCTATAGGTATTAATCTATTGATCGAACTTGCTAGAAAAACAGCGTCTGTACTGGGTTCGGAGTTTGATATAGAAATTATAGAAAAACATCACAACAAAAAAATTGATGCTCCAAGTGGCACCGCTTTAATGATAGCTGATGCTATAAATTCTGCCTCATCCTCTGGGTTAAATCTTGTTTTTGACCGCCATTTTTGTAGAAAACCTCGTAGTAATAACGAGATTGGCATCCACTCTGTGCGTGCAGGAACTATTGTTGGCGAGCATGAAGTCATTTTTGCAGGTAAGGATGAAGTTATTACTTTGTCACATTCTGCTCAATCAAAAGAGATTTTTGCCGTTGGGGCTATAAATGCAGCTATTTTTATTGTTTCAAAATCGGCCGGACTTTATAATATGTCGGACTTGCTTGGCAATTGAATTTTAGAATTTAGAATTTTGAGAGGCGCCGCGCGATATAGTGCGGCACCCTCTTTTTGCACTATTTTATTTTTGTGGCAAAATAAAAGTCGATTCCTTGATTGTACCTATGAAAAATTAACCTGCTCAACTTGCTAGAGCTAACAAAAAAACTTTTGCTATTATACATAGGATAAAAAACAGCATTTTCATTTAAATATTTTTCGGCAGATAAAAGATGCTTTACTGAATCTTTAGGCGTTGTCAAAAGTGCATTTTCAATTAGTTTGTCGTAATCTTTACTATTTAGATTTGCAAAATTTTTGTTGTTATCTGACCTAAAAATATTTAAAAAGTCTAGCGCCAAATTGCTCTCTGCTAAAATAGGCATAAGAGCTATCTGATAATTTTTTGTAGCTATCCTGGATTTTAATGCATCTTCTGATAACGGCTCCATATTGAAATAATAGCCTAACTCTCTGTTTAAATTTTCTATTATATTACTTGTAATCTTTTTTGTACCTTGTGTGTCTCTGCACAAAATTGTAACTGTAGGGAGGCTTCTTAATTTTAGTTGTTCTAGTCCAGAATCAAAATATTTTTTAGCTTCAGCATCTTTTTTTAATACCAAATCTCTTCCTGCTAACTCTCTAAAATTTTTGCCATCTGCTATAATTCCATCTAAGAGAATATCATTGGCAATTTTACAATTTTCAGGAAGTTCCGATAAAATACTTTCTCGGTCTAAAGCTTTTAAAAAGCCTAATCTTACATTAAAATTAGAAAATAATGAGTCCTGTGTGTTAAACATCAAGCCACATATGGTATCATCAAAAGAAGTCGTTTGAAACCTGTTACTCTTAGCTGAGTTTATTTGCTCTTCTGAAGTTAATGTTGCAGCATCGATTGTGCCGTTTTTTATTAAATTTATAGCATCGGTAGTGTCTTTGTCTATTGTAAAGGATACTCCTGCTGGGATTGGAATATTTTGTCCACCATAGTTTTCATTTTCTACCAAGTTTATTGTATTATAATGATCCCAGCCGTAGCGCGGTTTTATTTTGAAAGCGCCATTGCAGATAACCGTTGATGCTTCTAATCCATATTGTCCATTTGCCTGTTCAAAAAAGCTTTTATTGCAAGGCATGGTTGGAGGTGTTGCTAATAATTCTAAAAAATTCTCCATTGGATATTCTAACTCTATTACTAGAGTTCGAGCATCTTGAGCTTTTACTCCTAGCAAAGAATTATCGGCTCCTTCTAGATTTACTTTTCTCGCATTTTTTATGCAATAGAGTGTATATGCTTTTGGAGCTTGCGTATACTTATCTAACGCACGTCTAAAGCCAAAAACAAAGTCTTCTGCTGTTACGGGTGTTTTTTCTTTGTCCGACCACGATGCATTTTCTCTTAAATAAAAAGTATATATCAAGTTATCTTCTGAAACTTCCCACGAGTAGGCAACTCCCGGAACTATATTTTCGTTTTCGTCTAGCCTTACTAGCCCTTCAAAGATATTCATGATTATTATTTTAGAAGATGTGTCATTGCAAACTTGAGGGTCTAATGTAAGAGGTTCGTTATTAAGATTATATTTTATTATTTGGTTTTCAGGTGAATCTTTGCTCTTTGTACAACCAGATAATCCAATAAAATTAATTACACTTAGGACTATAATTAAAAACCTTTTTAACATGGATATCACCTTTATGATTTATGTAAAAATTTAGCTTATTTAGTCGATTACAAGTTTATCATATTTTTATAGAAAATAATATAAAAATTCTAAAATTCTTAAAATTATTTAGCATACTGAGCCGATTATAATATGCTCAGTATGCATGAACCCAAAATTACTTAAACATATAGTGTACATTATCTAACAGATCTTCTACAGCGTTTGTACATTTCATTGCTTTGCGCTTCATTTTTTTAGGGTTTTGCATGTAGCTAATTAGCAACCAGCCTGCAGCCATGCCCAAAAAAACTCCACACATAAAATTCTTTAAAGAACAGCTTTTTTTACATTCGTTCATACTTTTTACCTCCAAAATTAGATCTTTCATTTTTATTTTATCCTTATTATTTCTTTCTAACAAAAGAGTTTGCTGTAAATATAAATTCCATATTTTGACTAATTTAGTTGTTAATTATTTTGTAAAATAATATAATAATTCAAGAGGTGACGTTATTTGTGAGCGAAATAAATATAGTTATGGTCGAGCCTCAGATTCCACAAAACACCGGCAACGTTGCACGAACTTGTGCTGCAACTGGAGCTAGACTACATTTGGTGGGTCCTCTTGGCTTTAAAATAGATGACAAAAAGTTAAAACGTGCCGGTCTAGATTATTGGCATCTTTTAGATGTTTATATTTACGATAGCTTAGATGAGTTTTTTTATAAAAATAAAGGACCATTCTTTTATTTTTCTACTAAGGCAAAAAATAAATATTCCGATATTGCTTATCCCAGCAGGTGTTATTTGGTTTTTGGAAAAGAAACTGCTGGTTTAGACGAAAAACTTATTCATGAAAATATGGACAACTCTGTTAGAATTCCTATGATAGATATGGCAAGAAGTCTAAATTTATCTAATTCGGTGGCTATTGCCGTTTATGAGGTTTTAAGACAATGGAAGTTTCCTAATCTTTTGTGTCAAGGAAAATTAAGAAATTATTCTACATAGTATTTACCTTGTAATGTAAATTTGACTTTGTTGCAAAGCATTTGGTTTTTGTTTATAATACTAATATCAAAATTATAAAAATCTTAAAACGCACTTGAAAGGATGGCGCGTGTGAATTGTTTAAATAAAAAATCTGTGGAAGATATTAACGTTTTTGAAAAAAAAGTTCTTTTAAGGTGCGACTTTAATGTGCCTTTAGATGGAAATGGTAACATTTCTAATACTAAACGTATCGACGACTCTTTGCAAACTATTCGCTATCTAATAAAAAATAATGCTAAAATAATTATTATTTCCCATCTTGGCCGCCCAAACGGTTCTAAAAAGCCTGAACTATCACTTAAACCAGTTGCAGATTATTTAACTAAAATTTTAAATGTGAACGTAAGATTTATCTCTGACGATATAAAAAAATTATCAAAAGAAGCCTTTGATTCACTTAAAAATAGCGAAATAGCTTTGCTAGAAAACATTAGGTTCTATAAAGAAGAACAACTAAATGATCTGGATTTTGCAAAAAAATTGGCAAGCTTTGCAGATATATTTGTAAACGACGCTTTTGGCACAGCTCACCGTGCTCATGCATCTACGCAGGGCGTTGCTAAATTTTTACCTTCGGGTTGCGGATTTTTAATAAAAAATGAAGTAAATATTTTATGTAAAATTCTTAATAATCCAGAACGCCCATTTTTAGCTATTCTTGGAGGTTCTAAGGTCTCTGATAAAATCGGAGTTATAAATAATCTTATAGATAAGGTGGATACGTTAATTATTGCCGGCGGAATGGCGTATACCTTTTTGAACGCTTTGGGGTATTCTATTGGAGACTCGATTTTTGAGGCAGATAAAGTATCTTTAGCTGCGGATATTATAACTAAAGCTAAAGACTTAAATGTTAGGTTAGTTCTGCCTGTCGATAACGTCGTTGGAGAAAATTTTAGGGCTGATACCAATTCTTTAATTGTAGATTCCGATAGTATTCCTGAGGGGTATATCGGCTTGGATATTGGCCCTAAATCTGAACGCCTATTTTCTGATATTATTGAAGATTCTAAAACCATCCTTTGGAATGGTCCTGTTGGCGTTTTTGAGTGGGAAAACTTTCGTCATGGAACTTTGAAAATCGCTCAGGCTATTGCCAATTCTAATGCGATTTCTGTTGTCGGTGGAGGCGATTCGGCTGCGGCTATCAATTTGCTTGGATTAGAAAATTGTATATCGCATTTGTCTACTGGCGGCGGCGCTTCTCTTGCCTTGCTCGAAGGAAAAAATTTACCCGCTATCGATGCTTTGGATGATAAATAATTTCTTCTCAAAGTCGAAAAATTTCTGCAACGCTAGGCACCGTGCTGCTCAACAAGTTGAGCCGAAAATCGGCATGTAGCCGATTTTCTCCGCCAACAATAAAAAATTGTTGGCGAGCACGGTGCCGCAAATGCAGCAAATTTTAAAAAAAGGAGAATCTATTTGAAAGAGAAAAATAAAGACTTAATAATCGCAGGCAACTGGAAGATGAACAAAACTCCAAAAGAAGCAGAAAAACTAATCAACAAATTGAAAACAAAGAATAAAAATTCTGCGTGCAAAATAGTCCTATGCGTGCCATTTATTGATATTCCTTTAGCGACTGATTTAACTCAAAATACCCTCATTTCGATCGGTGCGCAGAATTGCTATTTTAAAAAAAACGGCGCATATACTGGTGAAATTTCTGCTGAAATGCTAAAAGAAATAGGTGTAGAATATGTTATAATAGGCCACAGCGAGCGTAGAATTTATTTTAACGAAACCGATGAGCAAATAAACAAAAAGATAAATTCGGCATTAAATTCTGGATTAAAAGTAATTTTTTGTATTGGTGAGAATTTACAAGAAAGAGAAAATAACATCACAGAAGAAAAATTAATTATACAAATAAAAAATGCTTTGCACAAAGTTGATAAGTCTCAAATTGAGAATATAATTATAGCCTATGAGCCAGTTTGGGCAATAGGGTCTGGAAAAACTCCAAATAAAGATGAGCTTGATCATATCTGCCAAATAATTAGAAATACTGTTTTTAATATGGGCAAAATCTTACCAGAAAAAATTTCGGTACTGTATGGTGGTTCAATAAATTCTAAAAATGCAAAAGAAATATTAACCCTGCCTAATGTTGATGGTGGCCTTATTGGCGGCGCATCTTTAGATATAGAAGAATTTTTAAAAATTATAAACTGTACTGCTAAATAACATGTTAAAAATCATGGATTTATTTTAATAAAATGGAGGCTGAACATGAATAAAAAAACTTTTTATATTACTACCCCAATATATTATCCTTCAGGGAATCCTCATCTGGGACACAGCTATTGTACTGTTGCAGCCGATGTAATGGCAAGATATAAAAGATTAGCTGGTTATGACGTTATGTTTTTAACCGGAACAGATGAGCATGGACAAAAAATTGAGCTAAATGCCCAAAAAGAAGATATGCAGCCAAAAGAATATGTTGATAAACTTGTGTCCGAATTTAGACGCCTTTGGGATATTATGGATATATCTAACGACAGATATATCCGCACAACTGATGACTATCATGTTAGGGCTGTGCAAAAAATATTTAAAAAGCTATACGACAAAGGTGAGATCTATAAAGGAAAATATGAAGGTTGGTATTGTACACCATGTGAATCTTTTTGGACTGAAACTCAATTGGTTGATGGTAAGTGTCCTGACTGCGGAAGAGAAGTTAAATTAACAAGAGAGGAAGCTTACTTTTTTAAGCTTGCTAAGTATGCTGATAGAATTTTAAAATTATATGAGGAGAACCCAGAATTTTTAGAACCAGAAAGTCGTAGACACGAAATGGCCAACTTTATAAAAAATGGTCTTAACGATCTGTGTGTGAGCAGGACTAGCTTTAGTTGGGGAATTCCTGTTGAATTTGATAAAAAACACGTTGTTTATGTTTGGCTCGATGCGCTTACAAATTATATTACTGCGCTTGGTTACGGTTCTGATGATGATTCTGATTTTAAAAAATATTGGCCAGCTGATGTTCATTTTGTTGGCAAAGAAATTGTCCGATTTCATGCTATTATTTGGCCAGCTATACTTATGGCTCTCGACTTGCCTTTGCCACGTAAAATTTTTGGTCATGGATGGCTACTTTTTGGCGACGGAACTAAAATGTCTAAGTCTAAAGGCAACGTTGTTGATCCTAAGATTTTATGCGATAGGTACGGTGTCGATGCAATAAAATATTTCTTGATGAGGGAGATTCCCTTTGGAGCAGACAGTGTTTTTACAAACGAGGCGTTGATTAAACGAATAAACTTTGATTTGGCAAACGATTTGGGCAATCTGCTCTCTCGGACAACTTCTATGATCGAAAAATATTTCAATGGAGTTTTACCAGAAATTATAGAAAAGAATAATGAAGATAATGACTTGATCGATACGGCTGTATCTTTAAAAGAAAAGTATATTGTATATATGGAAAAATTTCAGTTTTCTAATGCACTAGCCAAAGTTTGGAAACTAATATCTAAAGCTAATAAGTATATTGATGAAACTGCACCGTGGGCTCTTAGTCGAGATAAAAATAGACTTTCTCGATTGGCCTGTGTTCTTTACAATCTTTGTGAGGTTTTACGCATAGTTTCAATATTAATAACTCCATTTATGCCAAATACTTCTCCGATTATCGCTGAGCAAATTGGCGCTACTGATGAAGTTTTATCTTGGGAGCTTACTAACAAATGGGGAAGCCTTTCTCGAACTGCTAAAATTAAAAAAGGAGACCCGCTCTTTCCTCGGATAGATATACAAAAAGAACTGGAGGAGTTGAATAAGTTTGTTAATTAAGGAGGTTTTAAGCTATGATTTTTGACTCTCATGCTCACTATGATGACAAAGCTTTTGATGAAGACAGAGATGAGCTATTAAAAAAACTTTTTGACACCTGCGTATGTGGCATAATCAACGTTGGCTGTAACCTTGAAACATCTCAACGATCTATTGGTTTGGCCAATAAGTATCCTCTTATATGGGCTTCTGTTGGCGTTCACCCTCATGAAGCTGAAAACCTTCCTCTTGATTATATCGAAACTTTAAAAAAGTTTATTTCAAGTAAGAAAACCGTAGCTGTTGGAGAAATTGGTCTTGATTACCACTATGATTTTTCTCCACGCGGTGCTCAAAAGAGAATATTTGAAGAACAACTAATTTGGGCAAAAGAAATGGATTTGCCTGTAATTATCCATAGTAGAGATGCAACTGCTGATACATTATATCTTTTAAAAAAATATAAGCCTAGAGGAGTTATTCATTGTTTTTCTGGCAGCGTCGAAACCGCTAACGACATTATAGATTTAGGAATGTACATTGGATTGGGCGGTGCTGTTACATTTAAAAATGCTAAAAATCCTGTTTTAGTGACCAGAGCTGTGCCTATCGATCGTATTTTGCTCGAAACTGACTGTCCATATATGGCACCTGTTCCATATCGAGGTTCTCGCTGCGATTCCAGTATGATCAAATTTACTGCAGAGAAAATTGCCTTAGAGCGAAATATAAGTGTTGAAGAACTTTTTAAAGTTACCGCAGAAAATGCGCTTAGGCTTTTTTCTAAAATAAAAAATTAAAGGACAAGATTGACCCCTTGTCCTCTTGCAATAACTTTTAATTGCTATCGTTGCCGAAGACTTTATTTGAAGCTTCTCTGACCAAATCCAGAATATACATAGATTCCTCATTATTTTCGCGTGTTAAGTCGCTTGGAATTTTAGCATAAACTTCCCCTACTTTTTGACGCATCCATAAACTTGGCATTACTCTAATAGAATATCCGCAACCATTATTTACTATCCATTCGTAAAATTTTGCTCGTGGCACACCATAAGCTGCAAGAAGTGTCATGATCACACCTCCGTGAGTTATAATTGCCGTATCTTTACAATCGGTTTTTATTGCGTCTTCTACAATATTTTCAAAAGTTGATAGGACTCGGGTGCTAAAGTCTTTTAAACTCTCGCCTCCTTTTGGTGGCGCTTTTTCGGAATTATCTAGCCAAGCCAGAAAGCTCTTGTCGTTTTTTAAGTCCTCAGCTTTTCTGCCTTCCCATTCGCCAAAATCACACTCTGCTAATCCCTTTTCTATTGCGATTTCTTCCGATGGGTACAAAATTCTTGCAGTATCCTTGCATCTTATCAACGGACTGCTATACACCTTATCAGCTTTTGGATACGTAAATTTGCTTTTTAAATTTTGGAGCCGAACAACCCCTTCTGCCGACAGTTCTACATCCGTCGAACCAATATATTCGCCATTTAAATTTGCTTCTGTTAGACCATGTCTTATTAAATGAATACAATAGCTTTTCATTATAAATTTCTCCTTTTTTTATTGGAAAATTTTCTTTACAAATTGTTTTTTTTGTTGTATAATTTACCGGTCGTTAAATTTTTCTTCTTCTTTAATATTTTTAGTTTATAGGAGGCTAAAATGAATAACGATTTTCCTCGAATCATCACTTTGCTTAGAAAAGAAAAAGGATTAAGTCAAAAAAAAGCTGCTACCGACCTTAATATCTCTCAAGCGCTACTTTCTCACTACGAAAAAGGAATCCGTGAGTGTGGCCTTGACTTTATTATCAAACTCTCTGATTATTATAATGTTTCTTGCGATTATTTGTTGGGCAAAACTCCAAATAAAAACGGTGTTACTTTTAGTGTAGAAGATATTCCAGATTCTTCTCAAGATAAAGATAATAAATTTAAGGGCAGTGTTCTGCCAACTTTAAATAAAAAATTGATTATAAATTCTATTAGTATTATATTTGATCTGATTCAAAAATGCAACAACAAGGCTTTAATAGGCGAAGTTTCTTCGTATTTGATGCTTTGTGTTTATTATGTTTTTAGAATTTTATATTCTGCTAACACTAAAAATCCTCAGGGGTTATTTAAGATTCCCAGCACTTCATACGAAGCTTTGTCATCGGCTTCTTTATGCTTGTCTAGACTTAATATAACCCATTCTATTAAACATCACGAAAAAAATTCTTCGTCTTATAATAATATTAAAAAAATGCAACTCTCTCCTGATATTATCTCTAAAGATTACCCTCTGTATGCTTCTTCTCTTTATAATCTGTTGCAGAATAGCGAGACATTTATAAGTTCAAAATTAAAATAAATAAGGGCGGCGCGCGATATAGTGCGCCGCCAACTTTGGCTTTGTTTAATAGAAAGGATTTGTTAATAAATGAGCGGCTTAACCAGATATTCACTAATAAAAACAAAATTGCCAAGAGAAATGTTGCTACTTCAAGGCACAGGATGTATTTATAAAAAATGCAGTTTTTGCGATTATTATCACGACATATCCGAAAATCCATTTAAGATTAATGAACCAATAATAAATAAAATTTCTGGCAGAACAGGAGTTCTAGATATAATCAACTCTGGGTCTTGCTTCGAACTAGATAAAGAATCAGTCAATTTAATATACGAAAAAGCAATAGAAAAAAATATTCATACAATTTGGTTCGAAGCTCATTATCTGTACAAAAATAAACTGGATGAATTTCGTCAAAAATTTCCCGGTATTAGCCTAAAGTTTAGAACAGGAATCGAATCTTTTAACCCTAAACTTCGGCAACTTTTAAATAAAGGTATCAATTCTGCTGTAACTGCCTACGACATTGCAAAATATTTTGACGGAGTTTGCCTGTTGACCGGATTTTTGGGACAAACTCGCAGCGATATAATTAATGATATAGATATTGCATTAAGATATTTCGAATATTTTAGTATAAATATCTTTGTTGCAAACTCAACTAAAATAACTCCAGATGAAAATCTTATAGACTGGTTTAAAAAAGAGGTTTATCCTCAAATTAAGGATAAACCTTCTGTAGAAATTTTATTTAATAATACCGATCTTGGTGTTGGCTGATAGTCTAACATTAATTAAAATTTTAAAATGATGCTACCGGAATATCAAAGTTTTGTATCAATTTAACTCTTTTTTATTTTCAATGTTTTCATCAGAATCTGCATCATTATCCATAATATTTTTGAATTCTTCTGCACTCATTTTTTCTTTTAAAAACAATTCTCGTGCAACTTTGTGAAGTTTATCAACATGATCTTTTAAAATATTTTCTGTTTTGTCATAGCCTTCTGATATAATTCTTTTAACCTCTGAATCAATTTCTGCCGCAACTTTTTCAGAATAATTTTTAACATGCCCCATATCTCTACCAATAAAAACTTCTTCACTTTCTGCGCCATAAGCAATCGGACCTAGCGCCGGACTCATACCATACTTTTTAACCATAGAATTTGCAATTTCCGTCGCACGTTTTATATCGTTAGAAGCTCCAGTAGAAATATCCCCTATAATTAAGTCCTCTGCCACACGCCCGCCAAGCAAGACCTGGATCGACTCTTTCATCTCAGTACGCGATTTATAAGATCTATCCTCTGATGGCAAAGACATTGTATATCCGCCGGCTGTTCCTCGTGGAATAATCGAAATTTGGTGCACAGGATCCTGCGTTTTACAAAAATATGTTACAACCGCATGCCCCGCTTCGTGATATGCTGTAAGTGTTTTTTCTTTATCATTCATCACACGAGATTTCTTTTCTGTTCCTACAACAACCTTAATTGTTGCCTCTTCAATTTCTTCCATTGTAATGGCTTTTAGATTTTTTCTTGCAGCCAACAATGCCGCCTCATTTAGCAGATTTTCAAGGTCTGCACCAGTAAAGCCTGCCGTAGATTTTGCTACTGTATTTAGTACCACATCCGGGCCTAACGGTTTACCCTTAGCATGAACTTTTAATATATCCTCTCTGCCCTTTATATCCGGGTACCCTACCATAACTTGTCTGTCAAACCTTCCCGGTCTCATCAAAGCTGGATCCAATACATCCGGACGGTTTGTAGCTGCTATCATTATGACGCCCTCGTTGGCGCCAAATCCATCCATTTCTACCAACAGCTGGTTTAGAGTCTGTTCGCGTTCATCATGGCCCCCACCAAGACCTGCACCTCTTTGTCGGCCCACTGCATCAATCTCATCTATAAAAACTATGCAAGGAGAATTCTTTTTTGCCTGATCAAATAGGTCCCTAACACGAGAAGCACCAACACCAACAAACATCTCAACAAAATCTGAGCCAGATATCGAAAAAAACGGAACTCCGGCCTCACCAGCAACTGCTCTAGCTAAAAGAGTTTTTCCTGTTCCTGGCGGACCAATCAGCAACACGCCTTTAGGAATCCTTGCGCCCAAATCATTATATTTAGCAGGATTCTTTAAGAACTCTACTAATTCGGCCAGCTCTTCTTTTTCCTCATCAGCTCCGGCAACATCTGCAAAAGTAGTTTTTCTTTTTTCGTCGTTCATATTTTTTACTTTTGCTTTGCCAAATGTCATTGTCCGGCCACCGTCACCCAAGCCAGACATCATTTTTCTCATTATAACCCACCAAATAAGGCCCAGTCCAACAAATGTTAGCAGATTCAATAAAATCGTACTCCACCATGAGTTCTCACTTGCTCTAATTAAATTTTGCCTCATCTGAGCATCAGGGTTATTATTGTTATATTCTTCTATAAATGGCTTAATATCTTCTCTTATCCATAGCACATTTGGAGCGGTATATTCAATTTCTTTATTTTCTTTAAGTTTTATTTTCATCTCGCCGGTTCCAAGATTCATGCTATACTCAGTAACCTGCTGATCTTTAAAGTACTTTATTATATCCGAATAAACCGCTTCTTTTTGCGGTTTAGAACCAAATAGCGTTAAAATAAGTATAATTATTAATATCGGGATTCCAATATAAAACAGTGTACTTTTAAACATTTTTTTATTTTCCAATACAACTCGCGCTCCTTTTTGAGTGGCTAAATTTGAGTCTAATAAAAAAGCCATTTATCTAGAACAATGCTTAATAGATATTTTTCTCTTTTAAATAAATCACAACAAAATTTTTAGTGGTTTTGGTCACCTTAACTTCTTCAGAAACCCCCACATTATTTATCCACAAAATTTGATTTTTTGATGCTAACATAGTTATTTTATCTCTTTTTTCTGGCGGAATTTTAAGCTCATTAAATAATTTTTTTACACTTTTATTCACGCTTCTGTTTGCTTTACAAAATTTATCTCCTGCTTTTCTATTTCTAAAAACCGCATCTAGAGTTATTGTATCATAATCTAGCACATAAAAAAACAACAAATTATTAGTTTTAGAGAACTTTTCAAACTCATCTTTGCTCATCACTTTTATTATGAACTCTTCTGAATTCTCTGTCAATAGTGTACCCGTTTTAAAAGGCACTTCAAAATTTTTGTGCAATCGATTATTTTTTTCTATAATATTTTCTACAATCATTAAATTGTTTTTGACACTAAGTTTAATATTCTTAGGCAAATTTATTGCACCATTATTATTTTTTATAAAATCCAAAATTAGGCAAACATGTTTTTCTGCAAGATTAGATTTTAAAAAGTCAAAAACAGCAATTCTAATAAATCTTGAAAGAATCGGCTTTGGCTGATTTTTTACACTAACCAAACCATATACTCCATACGAAATTTTACTTTTTTCTACACATAGTCTTGCAATATCATTCAAATACTCATTGTCGGCTTTTAAAAGCGATATTGTCCGGGCTGCAGTATCTTCAAAATTAGGGTTAATTTGCTTTAAAACTGGAATAACATCTAGCCTAATTTTGTTTCGGGTATACTCTCGGCTTAAATTTGTACTGTCTGTAACATAAGGAATTCCATTTTCTTTACAAAAGAATTGAGTATCTGTTCTTTTTAAAAAAATTAACGGCCTTATAACATTTTCTCTTTTTGCACTAATACCGCAGAGTCCTGCCGGACCAGTTCCTCTTGTGAGATTAATCAAAGACGTTTCTATACTATCCGACAGTGTATGGGCAGTCGCTATCTTTGCATTATATTTTGCCGCTAACTCATAAAAAAAATTATATCTTAAATTTCTTGCGCATTCCTCTATACTTTGTCTATTCTCTTGAGCAATTTTTTTAACATTCAGTTCCAAAATTTTACACTCTATATTATTTTTCTTACAGTATCCTCCTACAAAAGCTTCATCTCTATCAGATTCTTCTGCACGCAAACAATGATTAACATGCGCAACAATCAAATTCAACATGTTTGTTGCAGAATATTCCTCAAAGAATTTTAACAAAGCCATAGAGTCCGCACCGCCAGAAACTCCAATAACTACAGTTTTTACATCCTCCAGCATGTTATACTCTAAAATAGCTCTGTTAATTTTTTCTTTAATAGAATCAATTCTCTTAATAATCATTACGTCGAACCTCTTTGGCAGTAAATCGCATAAACTCGCCCTGCCAATGCAACGGAACAACTCTAGTTTCTCCGTGACGGTTTTTGGCGACTATACACTCACCGCTATTTTTGTCCATATCCTCGTCTACATCATCGTTGTTTTTATAATAATCGCTCCGATAGAGAAACAAAACAATATCCGCATCCTGCTCAATAGAGCCAGAATCACGCAGATCCGATAATAACGGCCGATGATCACTTCTCTGTTCGCTCGCACGAGAAAGCTGAGAAAGCGTAACCACAGGAACATTAATTTCTTTTGCCATAATTTTTAAATTTCGAGTAATCTCTGAGATCTCCTGTACTCTATTTTCAGATCTTCGTCCACTAGACATTAACTGCAAATAATCTATAACAACCAGGTCAACATTTTTTAAACGTCTAAGTTTTGCTTTCATCTCCGGCACGGTAATTCCAGGCGTATCGTCAAAATAAACCTCTGTTTTAGATAAAATATCTCCAGCTTCTATCAGCCTAATCCACTCATCGTCCTGTAACTTTCCGGTTCGCAATTTTACTCCACTAACCAAAGCTTCCATCGAAAGCAGTCTAGAAGTGAGCTGTTCTTTTGTCATCTCTAGCGAGAAAAAAGCTACACGTTTTTTTTCTTTTATTGCCACATGACGTGCAATATTAAGCGCAAAGCTCGTTTTGCCCATACCTGGCCTTGCTGCAAGCAAAATTAAATCCGAACGATTAAGACCAGTTATAGTCTCATCCAAGTCTTTCATTCCTGTTGGAATCCCCTGATACAACAGCTTATCATCCGAATTTAACACATCGAGTCTATCAAAAGTTTCGATAATTGTCTCGTTAATCCGCTGCAAACCCTGCATATTTTTGCCTTGACGTATATCAAAGATTTTTTGTTCTGCCGAATCTAAAAGCGTTGACGCATCCTCTGTGCCACCAGAAGCCTCTTCGATGATATCTCTGGCTGTTGTAATTAAAGTTCTCACATCGTAATTATCTCTGACAATATAAGCATAAGTTTGTGCATTTTTTATTGAAGGGACAATTTGAGCTAACTGCAACAAATACGTTTTTATATTAGACTCATCAAAATTTTCTTCTTTTTTTAGGTTATCCAAAACTGTAACGAAGTCGATAGGCTCACCAAGTGTAAACATCTCGAGCATAGTCGAATAAATTATCTTGTGGTTTGATAGATAAAAATAATCTGGCTTAGGTAAAATTTCCGCAATTCTGTCCATACACTGAGAATCCAGCAGCACAGCTCCCAAAACAGATTGTTCTGCCTCTGCACTAAAAGGTAATTTTAGCCCATCATATCCCGACGTTATTTTAACTTCACTCATTTCCTGCTCCTTTTGAGAAACCATCCTCAGTTCTCATCAACCAAAACCTTCATCTTAGCTGTTATTCCATTATAAAGTTTAACATCAAACTCATATGTGCCAAGTGACTTAATTTCATTTTTTAAAGAGATTTTTCTTTTATCGATCAAAATATTATAATTCTTTTTAATTTCAGCCACAATCTCCTTCGCCGTAATAGACCCAAAAAGCCGGCCACCCTCACCTGCTTTTGCAACGAGTTTTACTGACTTTCCATTTAAAATTTCAGCATCATTTTTAGCTTTTTTTATCTCCTCATCCACTTTATGCTGTATAGCTTTTTTGGCATTTTCAAGTTCGTTTAGAGCCCCTGGAGTTGCTTCTTTAGCCAAATTTTTAGGCAACAAAAAATTTCGCGCATATCCATCTGAAACATTTACCAGATCTCCCTTTTTTCCGCTTCCTCTAACATCGCTTAAAAGAATTACTTTCATTTTTAGCCCTCCAATAAATCAATTATATCATTTTATAGCTGTAATCATTTCGATAATTTTTTCTCTTACCTCTTCTAAACTGACATTTTTCATCTGTGCGCCAGCCATTGTTTGATGTCCTCCACCGCCAAGTTGTTCCATCAAAAGCTGAACGTTAACATCTCCCATAGATCTAGCCGAAACGTTAACCATATCGTTATCCCAGTATACAACAAAAGAAGCTTTTACTCCCTGAATATCAAGCAGCTCGTCTGCAGCTTGAGCCGATGCTACACGAATATCCTTCATATTTTTAGGTGCAACAGCAACAGCAAAACTATTAAAAATTTCGGCCGATGCCACCAGCTGATACTTTTCTTTATATGTCGCAATTGTATTTGAAAATAGTCGTTTTACTGCCACAGTATCTGCACCATTTTTTCTTAAAAACGCAGCCGCTTCAAAAGTTCTAACACTGGTTTTTAAAACGAAATTTTTAGTATCCAACATTATTCCTGCAAGGAGTGCTTCTGCCTCAATTGCAGTTAAAAAATTCTCTCCAAAATACTGAATCAATTCAGTAACCATCTCTGAAGATGACGATGCCGATGGTTCATGATAAAACACTAGCGCTTCTTCTATATGATTAATCATCATTCTGTGGTGATCAATCACAACAACACGTTTACATCTTTGATACACAGAAAAATCATCAACAAAGTTTGGCGAATGCGTATCTACAACAATCAACAAAGTTTTTTCAGTTATCAGGCTCAGCGCATTTGAATCACTGATAAATACTTTTGTTTCTGCTGCGTTTTTTATATTTTCAACAAGACTTTCTGCTAAAGTTGAAAGTTCATTTAAAACAATATAAGCATCTTTTCTCTGGCTCTTAGTTATAGCACTCCACATACCTATGCAAGATCCAACGCTATCTAGATCAGAATATTTATGCCCCATAATAAGCACTGTATCACTCTGTTTAATATGTTCGAGCAAGGTATTGGCGATAACTCTTGTTCTTACTGCATCAAGTTTTTCTGTTCCTCTAGAGATCCCTCCAAAAAACGCATAATTATCTTTTTGTTTTACAACTGCCTGATCTCCGCCTCGGCCAAGAGCCATATCGAGTGCTTTTTTTGCCCAAAGTTCATTTTCTTTAAGGCTTTCGGCTCCTCTTCCAACGCCTATTGATATTGTAGCATATTTTTTATCCTCAAGTTTCACATTTCTTATAACTTCAAGAATTTCAAATTTCTTATTAATAAATTCCTTTAAAAACCTCTCCTGAACAATCATCATATAGACAGTATCATTAAGTCTTCTAAAGATTCCGCTTGCATTTTTTGCCCAATTTTGCAATTGTTGTTCAACCTTAGCTACAATCTGACTGCTTTGTTCTACCTCTATATCTCTCAAGATTTCATCCTTATTGTCAAAAGTAATAAACATAACTGCAGGACGGCTTTCTAAATATTCAAAGGTTGATTCTTTATAATAAGTATCATCGATAAAATACAGTACTTTTATTTTGTGATATTCTAACCCATACACATTATATCTTTTTGTGTTATAAGAAATATCTGTTCCATTATTCTTTAAAATATCATCGATACTTTTATTATTTAAAAAATTTTCTACTAACTCTCCAACGCAAATTTCTTGCAGAGCAATTGTTTTTTCAAATAAGTCGTTAGCAAAAACTATTTCATTCTCATTGCCAACTATAATTGCAGGAAATGGTGTCAGCCCTAAAAAATCCTCATAGTTAGACTGCATTTTTACAGCATCATCAACTAGCATTTTAATATACTTTTTAAGTCCCAAAAGATCCTTAAACGCCCAAATAAACGCCACCAGAGTTAATATTAACTCCGCAAAAAAAATATATTTGTTAAAATACCAGCTAGCTCCAGTCATAGCGAGCATCAATATAATTACTGCAAAAATCAATGGGGTTGTGATCCAAACTTTTTTTTTCAAAGAAGCACCTCCGCAAAAGCAAAAAACTATACTTCCATAATTATTGGCAAAATCATCGGACTTCTTTTTGTCTGCTCATAGAAAAATTTTGATAATTCATCTCTAATCTTTGTTTTTAATAGACCCCATTCACGGACCCCGTCTCTCTTGCACTCTTCTAAAACCCGAGTAACTTTATTTTTTGCAGATTCCATTAATGGTTCCGACTCCCGAACATAAACAAACCCACGCGAAACAATATCCGGACCCGAAACAATATACCCATTAGAAAAATCAATAGTGCAAACAACCACTATTAAACCGTCCTGTGCCAAATGTTTTCTATCTCTCAAAACAATGCTGCCAACATCGCCGATTCCCAGTCCATCGACTAAAACCCTGCCAGCAGGCACTTTCCCAAGAGGTTTCATATAATTCTGGTTAATTTCGACAATATCTCCAATATCACCAATAAAAATATTCGAATCTTTCATACCCATATTTTTAGCCAATTGCGCGTGGTGTCTCAGATGTTTTTGTTCTCCATGAACGGGAATAAAGTACTTAGGTTTAACAATTCCGTGCATTATTTTTAATTCTTCCTGACAAGCATGACCCGAAACATGCACTTCATACATAGACTCATAAACCACAGTACAGCCTTTTTTTAAAAGCTCATTAACAACCGCTCCAATCATTTTTTCGTTGCCAGGAATTGGGTTAGCAGAAATTATAATAAAGTCATCTGGCCCCACCTCAACTTTTTTATGATCCGAGTAAGCCATTCTAGTTAACGCCGACATAGGCTCTCCCTGGCTCCCAGTGGTTAATAAAACAGTTTTTTCTTTTGGATATTTATTCAAAAGGTCTATATCTATTATAACACCATCTGGAATATTAAGGAAGCCAAGTTCGCCTGCAACATCCATATAACTTATCATGCTTCTGCCCGAAAACGCAACTTTTCTGTCGTACTTTGCAGCACAATTTATAATCTGCTGAATTCTTGCAATATTCGAAGCAAAAGAAGCTATAATAATTCGGTTATTCTCTGCACGTCTAAAAAGTTTTTCAAACGAAGCCATAACTTTTTGTTCAGTAGTCGTATATCCAGCACGTTCGGCATTAGTAGAGTCAGCAAAAAAAGCCAACACACCCTCTGCACCAACTTGTGCGAATCGACCAAGATCAATCATCTCTCCCTGAAGCGGAGTACAATCTATTTTAAAGTCTCCCGTATGCACAAGCGTTCCTGCCGGAGAATAAATAGCAACTCCCACAGCATCCGGAATCGAGTGGTTAACGTGAATAAATTCGACCTGCATACAACCAAGTTTTACTTTTTGACCTGCTTTAACCACATTCAACTTTGCTTTATTAAGCAGATTATGTTCTTTTAGCTTGCCCTCAATCAAACCAATAGTAAATGACGTGCCATAAATTGGAATATTAACCCTTTTTAACAAATAAGGCAATGCTCCGATATGATCCTCGTGACCATGAGTAATTACTATTCCTTTTACTTTTTCGACATTTTTTTCAATATAAGAAAAGTCCGGAATCACAAGGTCCACGCCAAGCATATCGCCATCCGGAAAAGTCATTCCGCAATCGAGAACAAACATGTCTCCCTCGCACTCAAAAACCGTAACATTTTTGCCAATCTCGTTAAGTCCGCCCAAAAACGCTACTCTTATCGAAGGCATATTTGCTTTTTGTTTGCTAGAATATCTTCTTGCAGAATTTTTCCTCAAGTTATTGTTTGAACCATTAGAAGTTTTCTTTTTGCTATTCACATTTTGTTTTTGATTATTATTGTTTTTATTAGAAGAAGCTTTTTTTTCTGCAATTTTTTGGGGACCGCCAGCAGTTTTTTTAGGGTCTGTGGATTTACTTTTTTTTACACTGTTATTAATCTTGCTCTCTGCAGGCACACTTTTAGCCGACAAAATTTGATCAGCTTGTTTATTAATCATTCGAGAAGGATGCTGTTTTTTAGGAGCAACTGGCAAAGCTCTAGCTCCATTTAAATTTTCTTTTTGATTTATCATTATAAAAAAATACCTCCAAAACATAAATATTTATCATTTTAATTACAAAAAACTTAAATAAATAAGATAACTCTCCGCAAACGGTGCCGGAGATAAAGCGAATATAAAACAACAAATTTTATAATTAAAAATAAAACAGAGTAACAGATTAAAAAAACAAATCCATTACCAAAACCGACCACTTAATATTATTGTAATTTTAACATTTTGATTATATGCCTGTCAAGCAAAACATATATAAGCTGATGCTGATATTATTTACAAAAAGTACAATAGTAGTCATTCAAAAATAATTTGTTTGGTTGATATAACCTCATTTTGCTGATATAATATTAAATAATTTATTCTTAAAAAGAGAGGTGTATGTGCGCCTAATAAGTATAACTTTGCCAGTTAGACGTACAGAATATTTGAAAAAGGTTGATATTTTTACCGATGGTTCCTGTTTAGGAAATCCTGGTCCTGGGGGCTGGGGAGCAATTTTACGTTACAATGGGCTCGAAAAAGAAATTTCTGGAGGCCAAGCAAACACCACAAATAATCGCATGGAACTTATTGCAGTTATAGAAGCACTTAAATTACTCAAAGAGCCATGTGAAGTTCGCATTTATAGCGACTCAAAATATTTATGCGACGCAATTTTAAAAGGTTGGGCTAAAAAATGGCAAAGCAATGCTTGGCGAAAGGCAGATAAATCTCCTGCACTTAATTCGGATCTGTGGGATGAACTCCTAACTCTTATCGATAAACATCATTTAACAATGATTTGGGTCAAAGGTCACGCTGGACATCCTGAAAACGAACGTTGCGACAAATTAGCTGTATCTGCAGCATCTAAGGCTAATTCGATGTCTCTTTAGTCTCTTGCACAAAATATTTTATAGTTGTATAATATTCTTAATAAATAAATTTTTGTGAAGGTGACTCTTATGGAGAGAATTATATACGTAGATAACGCTGCAACTACTTCTGTTTCTAAACTTGCACTAAATGCTATGCTGCCTTTTTATGAGACGCACTTTGGTAATCCTTCAAGTATTTATTCAATAGGACAGACAGCAAAAAAGGCCATAGAGGATGCAAGAGAAACTATTGCAAACTGTTTGGGCGCTAATGCTAATGAAATTTTTTTCACGTCCTGTGGTAGTGAGTCCGATAACTGGGCTATTAAGGGCGTTGCTCATAATTTAATAAAAAAAGGAAAAAATCATATAATTACATCTAAGTTCGAACATCATGCTGTTTTGCATACGGTTCAGGCTCTCGAGAGAGAAGGATTTTCGGTTACTTATCTGGACGTTCACGAGGATGGAATTATTCGTGTAAAAGAACTTGAGCAGGCTATTACCGATAAAACCGCTCTTGTTACCATTATGTATGCAAATAACGAGATCGGAACCATTCAGCCTATTAAAGAAATTGGGGAAGTCTGCCGCAAACATAAAGTTCTTTTTCATACAGACGCAGTGCAAGCTGTAGGCAATATTAAAATTGATGTAAATGAGCAAAATATCGATATGTTGTCTCTCTCGGCTCACAAATTTCATGGACCTAAAGGTGTTGGAGCGCTGTACGTGCGGCGTGGAGTCGCTCTTGAACGACTTATTGAAGGCGGAGCTCAAGAGCGAAGTCGTCGAGCCGGAACAGAAAACGTTGCCGGAATAGTTGGTATGGCAGCAGCATTAAAATCTGCCTGCGATGGAATGATTAAACGTGAAGAAAAATTAATTGCTATGCGCGATAAACTTATAGAAAATCTCTTAAAAATTGATTATTCTCGACTAAATGGGCATAGAACCAAAAGACTAGCCGGTAACGTAAATATTAGCTTTAGCGGTATAGAAGGAGAATCTTTGCTTTTGATGTTGGATGCAAAAGGAATATGCGCATCATCTGGCTCTGCATGCACTTCTGGTTCGCTCGATCCAAGTCATGTTTTGTTGGCAATAGGATTACCACACGAAATTGCTCATGGCTCATTAAGGCTCTCGCTTAGCGATGAAAATTCAATGGATGAAGTTGACTATATTCTCGAAGTCTTGCCGCCTATTGTAGAAAAATTGAGAAGTATGTCTCCGCTATGGGAGAAAATTGTTGCAAAAGCAAGATAATTTTTATAAAAAGGAGTGATTTTTATGTCATACAGTGAAAAAGTTATGGATCATTTTGCTAACCCAAGAAATGTTGGCGAAATGCCAGATGCCGACGGTATTGGAGAAGTAGGTAATCCAAAATGTGGCGATATTATGAAGATGTATATTAAAGTTAAAGATAATGTCATAACAGATGTAAAGTTTAAAACATTTGGCTGTGGAGCAGCAATTGCAACCAGCTCTATGGCTACAGAACTTATAAAAGGAAAAACTATCGACGATGCTCTAAAGCTCACAAACAAGGCCGTTATGGAAGCTCTGGATGGCTTGCCTCCAGTAAAGATTCACTGTTCTGTTCTGGCCGAGCAGGCAATAAAATCTGCAATTGCAGATTATTACACTAAAAAAGGAATCGATCCTTCCCTAATTGTCGGTGAGATTCCATGTTGTGACCATGAGCATGGAAATTGCAATTGTGTAGAATAAAACGTAGATTAACTTCACAGCGTTATCGACTAATAAAATAAATTATTAAATCCATCGAGCTAATTGCAAGATGGATTTTTTCTTAAATTAATCTGATAAAATATTTTTAGTTTTAGTTAAAAAGTCATTATCTAGATTTATTATAAATTTTTCTCCTGAAGCCATATTTTTCATCTCGGCTTTTTTTTCTGAGAATTCTTTCTCTCCCAGAACCAGCAAAAATTTTGCATTAATTTTGTCAGCGTATTTAAGCTGAGTTTTAAGGCTTCTCTCTACAATATCAATTTCCGCATAAAAAGAGGATTCTCGCAATGTTTTTGCTAAATGCAGAGCTTTTGTCTGCGCAGTTTTATCTGCCGTGGCAATAAATATATCGCAGCGTTTAGGTTTTGGAATTTCTATTCCCTGCGACTGCATTAAGAGGATCAGCCGTTCTATTCCTATTCCAAATCCAACTGCAGGTGTAGCCGGTCCACCAATTTCCTCAATTAATCCGTCGTATCTTCCTCCACCACCGCAGACCAAACTTCTATTAGAATCCGAACTCGAAACAAACTCAAAAACCGTTCTAGTATAATAATCAAGCCCACGAACAATTTTAGGATTAATCTTATAATCGATCTTGGATTCGCTCAAATAATTTTTCACGTCCTTAAAGTGTTGCTCACAATCTTCGCATAAAAAATCGATAATATTGGGTGCATCTTCCACGATTTTTTGGCATTCAAGATTTTTGCAATCCACTATTCTCATTGGATTTTTTTCAAGTCTATCGGTACAAGTCGAGCAAAGTTTCTCACGATGCTTCTCAAAAAATTTTTTTAACGCACCCCTATAAGCCTGCCGACATTCCGGACAGCCAATAGAATTAATCTCTAGAGATAGATTTGATATTCCCAAACGCTCAAATAAAGTAGTTGCCAAGCAGATAATTTCTGCATCTGCCGCCGGAGACGCTGCTCCAAAAGTCTCTACCCCAAACTGAAAAAACTCTCTATATCTTCCTGATTGAGGCTTTTCATATCTATAGCAAGGTGTAATATAAGTCAACTTTAAAGGGATTCCATCATTTAATAAACCATGCTCAAGCACAGCTCTAACCGCAGCAACTGTACCTTCTGGCTTTAGTGTTAGTGAGCGGCCGGCTTTATCATTGAATGTGTACATTTCTTTTTGAACGATATCCGTGTCATCTCCAACACCTCTGTCAAAAAGTTCAGTGTGCTCAAATGCAGGAGTTCGAATCTCTTTAAATCCATATAATTCTGCTTCTTTAAGCATAATATCCTGAACAAACTGCCATTTATAGCTATCTGCTGGCAAAACATCCTGCGTACCACGTGCAGCTTTTGTCAATAAATTCATAAAAAGTCCCCTTAAATCAAAATAAATTAAAAAATAACCGACAAAAAGGGCTTGTCGGTTAAAATATGTATTACAAACTAGTTATGAGGGCTAACAACATTTCTCCACTCAAGGTCGCCTCTATCGAGTCCATGAATTAAAACCTCAGCCGTAGCAATATTCGTAGCCAACGGTATACCATGCATATCGCAAAGACGAAGTAAACTCTCGTCATTAGCGTCCATAGTGTTTTGCTTCATAGGATCTCTAAAAAACAGTAACATATCAACCTCGTTACAAGCAATTCTAGCAGCAATTTGCTGCATACCTCCCTGAGATCCGCTTAAAAATTTTTGAATTTTAAGCCCAGTAGACTCAGAAATCATCTTTCCAGTGATCCCAGTAGCGCACAGATTATGTTTATTCAAAATTCCCGAATAAGCAATACAAAACTGTACCATTAATTCTTTTTTAGCGTCGTGAGCAATAAGCGCAATGTTCATAAAAATTCACTCCTAATAAATATAAAAGCACACACAAAGCGTATACAAAACAAATATATTTAAAGCCTACAACATATATGGTAGACAAAAAACTCATAAGAAAGATTATATCACAAATACAAACGGAATTCAAGAAAAAATGCAAAAATTTACAACTAACAGAATAATTATACACCCCAATTAAGGTAAAAATCAACTATTTTTTTACAAAAATATATTAAACATATCATTGCGAAGAAAAGTAAGCGTCCATAATATCTTTTGCTACAATTTTAGATATCATGCCCTTAACGCCGTGCTCAATAACCACTCCAATAGCTATCTCTGGATTTTCGTACGGTGCAAAGCAAATAAAAGTGGTATGGTCGGAGCCACTATTTTGGGCCGTACCGGTTTTTGCAGCTATTGGCACAATATAATCATTAAAATTTGTAGCTGTTCCCGAAAGTACAACTTGCCGCATAGCATTTTTGATCATATTAAGGTGTTCTTGCGAAACTCCTGATGTTTCAATAAGTTCTGGAGCTTCTGGGTTATTCTCCATAATAATATTTTCTCTGCGATAATCTGTAATCTTTCTTATAAGGTGCGTCCGATATCGATTTCCACCACTCGCAATAGTTGCCACATAAGTTGCCAACTGCAACGGAGAAAACTGATTATCAGATTGACCAATTGCAGCCTTTATAGTAACCAAATTACTCCATCTTGAGCCAATCGATTTACTATATTCTGGTCCAGCCAAAACTCCAGCGGTTTCGGTTAACTCTATACCTGTTTTAACGCCAAGACCAAATCTTTTTGAATATAGATTCATATTTTCTATGCCTAAGCGCCTACCAACTTCCGAAAAATAAACATTGCAAGATTTAGCCATAGCATAATTTAAATCCGCATTACCATGGACTCCTAAACATTTGGTTGTAAAGTTATGTCCCGGATAGTGATAAATACCTACACATCTGACCTTGTCTTCTGGCGTCAAAACGCCCTCTTCTAGAGCTCCGCAAGCGACTAAAGGTTTAAATATTGATCCCGGAGCAAAAGCACCTTGAAACGCTCGGTTAAATAGAGGGTTTGCTTTATCTTTAGCCAGCTGAGAGTAATATCCAGGTTCACTTAATTTAGCTAAGTCGTAGCTAGGGTATGTTGCTGCCGCCAAAACCGAAAAGTCTTTAACACTCAAAGCTACCACGCCTCCAGCAACGCAGTCGTGCTGACCAGAAGACCGCACAGCCTTTTCAAGAGACTCATTTGCTGCTTTTTGAAGTCTGGAATCAATAGTCAAGTATATTGTGTTACCGGGTTTTGCTTCTTTAGCGTTTGGTGTATGCAAAACCGAACCATCTTTTGCAACTTCGACTTTTTTTTCTCCGGCAGCTCCACGCAAATATTCTTCCATAGCAGATTCGATACCGCTTTTGCCCACAATATCTGCTAAAGTGTAGCCTTTATCTTTGAGAGATTCATATTGTTCTTCAGAGATTTTTCCAACAGAACCAATAATATGCGGAGCCAAATCAGAATTAACAGGTTTTCGCTTAGCAGAAAGACCTATTCTTACCCCTTGATTATCCTGAAATTTTTCAGAAACAATCATCAAAAGCTCCGGGCTAATATCGTCGGCAAACACATAAGAACTAGCCATCGAGTCGTAGTAACCGTTAACATCCATATTATATTTCACACTGACAAGGTCACGTTTTATTTTAGGCTCAAAATTTTCACAATTATACTTTTTAGCCAATTTTTCCATACATTCGTCTGCCGTAGAATATGAATTAAGATTAAGTCTATTTTTACCTTTTAGTTCTCTAATTTCTTTTTCTTTTTCCTCTTCAAATTCAAACTGGCCAGCAGAAGTTAATTTTATCGGGAGCTCATCTATAAATGACTCATTTTTTAATTTTAGCAGTGCAATTAAGTCTAAGATTGTCTGATTTTCTTTTTCGGCCGGCAAAGCAAATCT
Source organism: uncultured Clostridia bacterium (assembly GCA_944384705.1). Classification (GTDB taxonomy): domain Bacteria; phylum Bacillota; class Clostridia; order Oscillospirales; family Acutalibacteraceae; genus CAG-557. The sequence goes on along the minus strand of CALWUI010000020.1, from coordinate 33,659 downwards.
ATCCAGAAATATTTTATATCCTGTAAGATTTTCTACAAAACCAACACCATTAACATCGAGGATTTCTCCACGCAAAGCGTCTGTTTTATTTTTGTATATACTACTACGGTTGGCGCGCTCTCTGTATGCTTCTCCATTAACAATTTGCCAATCTACTAATCTTGCAACATAGCAAGAAAAAATAGAAACGATCAAAACACCACAAAGAATATATCGTGACTTTTCTTTTAAATTCATACTTTTTCACCCTTTTATTGTTCTCTATCCTTAATGTTAACCGCCAAAGCCTTATTAAAAAAGTAAACAAATGGAGAAATCGCTACAGTATAAAGCATTCCTATAATATAATGGTTTAAAAAAGTATAAACTACATCCGAGTAGCCCTGCAATAAAAATTTAAAAACAAAATGCAGTATATAAAAAGCAGTAGTAAAGGCAATTACAAAAGCAATAGATGTAATCAAATTAAATTTTATAATTTTTTGTGCGGTATTTCCTACTAAAAATCCCAAACAAGTCATCGCTGCAGCGTTAAAACCAATTGTACCTGTTGCACCTATATCTATAAAGAGTCCAACTATAAATCCAAAAACAAGTCCAACTTTTTGGCCTTCAAACAGCGCGATCATTATAGCAATAGGCAATAAAATTATTGGTTTAACATTATTTACACTAGGGATTAAATTAGGAATTTGTTCAACTATAGAAAATGATAGAATTTCTAACATATAAGCAAAAAATCGAATCCACTTATAAATCGAAGACATAAAAGCGCTCTCCTTAAAGAAATAATTGGTAGCGCCCACTATATCGCGGGCGCTTTAGAATATATCAATAAAAATCACCCTACAATCGAAGGCAAGGATTCCGAAATAATATTTCCTTTTCCCTGAAACTCAGTGACAATAAAAACATCTATTAAAGATTTAATGTCGTCAAACGGCTCAATAACAGCAAAAAAAGACGAATCATAATCATCATTTTTAATTTCTTTAATTTTTCCTACAGGCAAATCTCTAGGGCATATACCACCCAACCCTGTAGTAACAATAATATCGTCCTGACTCATTTTGTTTTGGGCAGAAATATACATCATAGCGGTTTTATTATCGTTAGCCAAAGATTTTTTACCAATAATGACTCCACTATCTCCAGAAGCCTTATCAATAACTCCGATTTTATATTCTGGAGACAAAATAGTTTTAACTTTACAAGAATGTTTACTAATCGATGCCACTCTGCCAACCAAACCATTTTCGGTAATAACCGGATCATTTATAGAAATGCCATCACTTGTACCCTTATCCAAAGTAAAGCCAAAGAACAGATCGTTAGGATCTTTAGCAATTACCTCTGCGGTTTTAAAGTTTAGTGATTTATTTTGCTTTTTAAAATCATAAAATTTCAGATACTGAGCATTTTCTCGTTTCACATCATAATAATCGACTAAAATAGTTCTCATTCGTCTAAGTTCTGATTTTAAATTCTGGATTTCTTTTTCGTACTCATCATAAGATTTTTTTTCTTTAGGCAAAACAGAAATAGCCTTATCAGTCACCTTACTCGAAATTTTTTGCATAGGAGTTAAAACATATTCCATCAAAGAAGGCAATACATTTGCGCCAGGAATAAAATTTAAGATTAAAACTCCAACAGATATAAAAACGCAGGCAACAAAAAGTTTAAAGCCATTACTAATAAAAAACTTTTTCAAACTCCAGCCCCCCATACAAAAAACGACTTAAAATCATAAAGAATTCACTATCAAACAAGCGGAGATCATATTGATATGGTCCCCGCTAAAACAAAAAGTAAAAATAATAAAAGTCAAAAACAGTTAAGAATTCTTATTTTTATAATAACTTCTAGGCAAAATCAGCTCCAAACGTTTTCCTGTGCCGTCAACAACGCAGTCGAGTGGATTTTCTGCAACATGTACAACCATTCTAGTTTCTTGAGAAATCAATTTATCAAGTCCACGCAGCAAAGCTCCACCACCTGTTAACATAATTCCATGGTCAATAATATCCGCAGCCAATTCTGGCGGAGTTTTTTCTAACGTACTTTTTATAGCGTCAACAATCGCCTGCAAAGAGTCATACAGTGCCTCACGAACTTCCTCAGCAGTTATTTCTATATGCTTTGGCAGACCATCCACCAAATTTCGTCCTTTAATTTCCATTGAGCCTTCATTTTCGTATTCAAAAGCGGAGCCAATCTGAATTTTAATATTCTCTGCTGTACGTTCTCCAATAAGCAAATTATATTTTCGTTTAATATAAGCCACAATGGCCTCATCGAACTTATTGCCAGCCACTCTAACAGATTGTGAAGTAACAATGTCTCCCAAAGATATAACAGCAATCTCCGAAGTTCCTCCGCCAATATCAACCACCATACTGCCGGTAGGTTCTGCCACAGGCAGCCCTGCTCCAATGGCAGCAGCCATTGGTTCCTGAATCAACTCAACTTCTTTTGCACCAGCCTGACGTGTTGCATCTTCTACTGCTCTTTTTTCAACCTCAGTAACACCCGCAGGAATACAAACTACAACCTTAGGTCTCTTACTAAATATACTCGTCTTAACTGTTTTTCTTATAAAATGTTTCAGCATAGTTGCCGTAATATCGAAGTTTGCAATAACCCCGTCTTTAAGCGGACATACTGCTACAATAGATCCAGGAGTTCTGCCAATCATATCTTTAGCCTGCAGTCCCACAGCCAAAACTGTATCCGTATTAACGTCCACAGCAACCACCGATGGCTCGCGCAAGATTATTCCTTTATTTCTCATAAAAACCAAAGTATTGGCTGTTCCTAAATCTATACCGATATCTCTCGAAAACATTCTAAAAATTTGCCCCTTTCAAAGCCAAGCCATAAATTAACATAAACATGCTATCCTAAATCATTATACTACAGTACATATATTTTTCACAAGAAAAAAATATAAAATTAAAAATTATCTCCAAAACACATAAAATTTAAATTATTCAATCGTTATTTTAATTCACATTTTTACAAGTTAGATAGCTCAATTAGCAGTGCCGCCGGTACAGGTTGCAGAATGTACCTGTGCGGCGACGCGTTACTCCTAAATCGCAAGTAACGCACTCGCCGCACATATTGATTTTATTTTCCAGTAGAGCCAAATCCACCTTCTCCACGAACAGTATCATTTAAAGTGTTAGCTTCAAAAAAAGAAACTGTTGCAACAGGCATTATTACCATCTGAGCGATTCTTTCATTTTTTTTAATAATATAATCCTCTGCGCTAAAATTTCTCAAGCCTACACAAATTTCTCCTCTATAGTCGCTGTCCATTACTCCGACTCCATTTGCAAGTGATATTCCATTTTTAATAGCTAGTCCACTCCTTGCAAAAATAAACGCGCCCCAATTTTTGTCTGGCAACTCAATTGCAATTCCGGTAGGAATCAAAGCAAACCCGCCAGGGTTCAGTTTAATATCTTTTTCGATGCATGCATATAAATCTGCACCTGCAGCTCCCTCTGTTGCATACGTTGGAATTATTGCCCCTTTTTTAATTTTTTTTATTTTAACATTTATATTAAAACCCATTATAATCACACTTTTCGACCTATTTAAATTATTTTCAACACAAACACTCAAATTAACAGTTTAATCCACAGCCTCACAAAATAAATCAACTATATCGCCATTTATATTTTTAGCATGGTTGTTGAAAATTTTTATTTTTTCAACCTTTTCAACTATGTTTTCAACAGCAACTAATCAAAAGCAAAAATTAGTTCTAGTTTTCAAACACATTATAACAAAAACATCACAAGGACAGCCCTTGTGATGTAAATCTAAAAATAAATAATTTATTAGTAACAAACAATGCTATCTTACTCACTAATTAGCCTCTTCAACAAAATTATTCATCATCTGCAGAACTTACAATTACAAAACTGATATGGTTAAATATATACAGAGCAAACTCTTTTAATGAAGAAAACATTTGTTTAAAATTGTTACGGTTAAATTTCTTTAAAAAAGACTTATCTGTAAAATGGCATTTATTATCTATCGCACAATCATAAATTGCCTTTCCAGAAAAAACAGCCGAAGAGACCAAGGCCGCCGTTCCAAGCAAAGCACCTACACCTGCTGTGGCACCCAAACCTACAGAAAAAATCTCTTTAAAAATAGATTTTATCGAATTCCAAGTTGATCTCCAAAAAGAAGGTTTTTTATTAGCATTTTTAACACGTTCTTTTTCTAATTTTCTAAGCTGCTCTTTTAACATTTGAATTTCTTCTGCATTAATTTCATCTAAACTGCTGTTATTTCTTGTCCTTCCATCAAAATCAGTTCGGTCTAAATATTTTCTAGACATAAAGTTTTCATATGCAGAGCAATGGCTAACATTGAGACAAGAAATCGGTAATAAAATAGCAAGAATCAATGCAATAAACTTCTTTTTCATTAATGTATTCTCCTTTTTCAAAACTAATCAATGATCACAATTTTTAAATAAATTTATGAATAATTCTTTAATAGAGTAGAAAAAATCGTTATTCCACAAATAACAAGTGCTGGAACTAAAACAGTTACGACCCATAAAGAACATACCCCAAGTGTTATACCTAGCCCAACTGAAAAAATACATTTCGCCACATCTAAAATAGTTTTCCAAGTCGAAATTCCATTATTTTTTTCATTCTCTAACTTTTTAATTTTCTCTTGCAACATTTTTATATCTTCTGAATTAAGTTCACTTAAGTTGTCATTATTTTTCTTATTCTTTTCTTTAGCTACTTTTCTAAGTTTCCCTTTTAATATTTTTACTTCTTCCGAATTAAAATTGTTTCCTCCGTCGTTATTTTTCAACGCAAAGCAATAGTTAATATTATAAGAAAACGGTAATAAAATAGCAAGAATCAGTGCAGTAAACTTCTTTTTCATCGTGGCATATCCTCCTTTTCTTGAAAATTATAGCACAAAAATTTTTATTTTACAAGTAAATTCAAGCATTTTTGGCAAAAAATTTAAAATAAATTATTAATAATGCCATCTAATAGCTTACAAGTTTTTGTACAAAACTTTTAAAATGATTTTGTAAACAATAGTCTCACCGTAAGAACCGACAAGATAAAACTAGTTAAATCGGCTAAAATAGCTGCTGGAACAGTATGCCTAATATTTTTTATTCCTACAGCACCAAAATATATCGCTATTGCATAGAACGTAGTTTCTGTTGAGCCCATCATTACTGAGGCGACTCTTCCGGCAAAGCTATCTGGGCCACAGGATTTAAAAATTGAATCAATCAACGCAAGAGATCCACTGCCAGAAATTGGGCGTAATAGCATTAGAGGAATTGTTTCTTTGGGCACAGCAATCAAGTTTCCTAACGGCTCTAGGAATGAAGTAATAATATCTAATGCACCAGAGGATTTTAGCATCGAAACAGAAACAACCAGCCCAATTAATGAAGGTGCTATAGAAAAAGTCGAAGTAAGCCCCTCTTTTGCACCACTAATAAATACATCAAATAGCGGGACTTTTTTTAATAATCCAAAAAACACTATAAAGCCAATCATACATGGCATAATGTAAAAACTAAATTTGCTCAAGTAAAAATTCCTCACTTCTCTAATACTTTTGTAAGAAGTATCCCAACTAATAGCGCTACAATAGAGGAGATCCAAATTGCGGGAACTATGTCGAATGGAGCTGCGGAATGATATTTTTGCCGCAAAATAGACATAGTAGTTGGCAAAAGTTGGATCGACGCCGTATTCATCACAACAAAAGTTATCATGCTGTTGCTGGCAACTCCTGAATTTTTATTCAGTTTATTCATCTCCTTCATTGCGGAGATTCCTAATGGAGTCGCTGCATTGCCAAGTCCTAAAATATTTGCTGTTATGTTCATGCATATAGCACGCATGGCTGGGCTATCTTCTGGACAATCTTTAAATAAATGTTTGAGAACAGGTTTAAATAATTTTGCAAGCAAATATGTAAGTCCACCGTTATCTGCTATTTTTAAGAGGCCAGTCCAAAGGCTCATCATGCCGACCATCGTAATCACAAGATTTATTGCATCTGATGCTCCAGTTAATATAGAATTTGAAAGAGGTTCGATATTACCAGTAAAAATCGCACAGATTACACTAATTAAAATTATAAAACCCCATATGTAATTTAGCATAATATCACCATTTTTCATTATGAAATATTATATTATCGGCTGTTTTTAAAATATGATTATTTCCATTATTTACTTTTAAAAATATATTTGACAAATTTGTAAGAAAATAGTATTATTGATATATTAAATATATATTTGCGATGAAAATCGACAGTTATAGTTATAGAAAGGATAGTGCTAAATGAAATCAACCGGTATCGTACGCTCTATAGATGAGCTGGGAAGAATCGTTTTACCAATGGAACTCAGAAAAACTATGAATATAAACAGGAAAGATAAGCTCGAAATATATGTCGATGGTGATAATATCGTGTTAACTAAACATCAATTTGCATGCAGCTTTTGCGGCTCTTGCGAGGATGTTATAAACTTTAAAGGGCAATGTATTTGTAAGAATTGCATTTCAGAATTAAAATCTGAAGAACTATAGATTTATATCTATAACTTTTTGAGTCAAAGGGATCGCTATGATCCCTTGATTTTGTTTATAAACTATTTTTTTTGTAAATTCGTGCATGCACATTTTAAAATAGGCAAAAACAAACGGAATCGGTATTATTAAGAGGCAAAGTATAATATATTGCCAAAAAGAAAGCAAAAATTTTGTAAAATCTTTGCTGTTGGTGTGCATTAAAAAAGTAGAGCTTTTAATTATTGTGAATACATTTGCGGTTTCGTTTAGGACAAAGATAAAATTTGCCGCACTTTGAGACAGTTTGAATTTTAAAAAAAATATGGTTGCAATCAAAATTATCGCAGCAGAAATTAAAATTATTAGTCTAAAAAAAGTTTGAGATTCTTGCGAAAAAAAATTGACCCTTAAACAAGCCACAATAAAAGTGCCTACTGTGGGCACAAAGCAAAAAATAAAAACTGCAAATGATTTTAGTATCATTAAAAGTTTAAATGAAACTGTTTTAATGATGCTTCTTAAATTTTTATAATAATAAAAGATGGTAAGCAACGGAGTTTTATCGTCTTTTTTTATTTTTGAAAACCATAAATAAATACCCATGTTTAGAGGAATAAACATTATAAAAGAATAAATCAAAACAAAAGTAATAATAATTGAAAAATAGGCTGTATCTAAATTCTTTATCGCAGAAAAATATTTTGCAAATAAATAGAAAAAATTTTCTTCAGTCAAGTTTAAATCCAACAAAGAATATATGCTAAGAAGAAACATAAAAATCAAAAATAAATTTATTGTGGTTTTAATAATTATAATAAAAACTAAATTTTTAAGATTACTTTTGGAGAAAATTTTTAGACTTTCTTTTTTTATTTCTTTCAAAATTATCACTCCGCGGATTTTTAAATTTGATAGAAAAAATAAAAACTATACATAAAAAAATAAGTGATATGCTACCTTTAGAAAAATATCCATCTGCAAGATTTGATGAGTAGATCAATTTTATTGCGTCTAAAGAAGTGAGAGTACTAATAATTCGCAGTAAAAAATGCGTAATTATTGCGGATAAAAAACCATGAATAGCCCTGCAAAAAATAAATTTGAATTTAGAAAAATTAATTGAATCGGTTATAGCAAATATTTGAAAATGCACGCATAAACCTGCCCAACCGAGAGCAAAAGCAATTAGCTCTGTGGGAGCATGATTATTTATTATCGCCATGCAACCACTAGTAACTTCTAACAAGGCAGAGACTATAACATTTATTATTGGCAAATTCAAATAAAAAAAATCAAATATTTTAAAAATTATATTTAAAAATGCAGAGAATAAAATTACAAACGAGCACATATTAAACATTGCCATCGCTGCTTCTAAACAAGAATTTACCATTGCTGTAGAAAACGAAACTGGTTGAGATATTTTTTTATTTTCGCAGAATTTATTGTCTTTATAAAAAAGTCCAGAAAAAATTCCTAAAATTATTGCAGAAAAAATATGCGAAATAAAAATAATTATTCCAGTCAATTTACTGCTAGATATCTGCGACCCAATTGCACTTAAAATAAAAGCCGGACCTGCGCATACCATAAATAATAACATCTGTTCGGCTTGTTTTGACGTTACCTTTTTTTGCCGATAAAGCTCTTTTATTCCGATTGCTCCAGTAGGATAGCCTCCAATAAAACTTAATATAATAGTTGCAGAAGCGCTAGATGGTAAATTAAAAATAGCTTTTGTTATCGGAGCAAATAGTTTGCTTACTTTATCTGAAAGGCCAGTTTTAACTACCAATGAAGCCAAAACCATAAAAGGAAAAAGCGACGGAATTAAAATATTGGTACAAAAAGTCAATCCTGTTTTTGCTCCAGATGCGGAAACTTGTGGGTTTATGAGAATAAGCAAGCATAAAGACGTTATAAATAAAAATTCTAATATATTTTTGAACAGTTTTATAAAATAAACCTTACAAAAAGTTCTATGCATATCGGCACCTCCGCTAATATATATGTATCTTTGTTATTTTTATTTAAACTCTTGCATAATTTATTGTAATGACGCGCAAATAATTTTACGTGAACTTTTAAGGAGGGATTGTAGTTGCTTGGAAAAAGAAAAAACAAGCAAAAAAATAAAGAAAAATTACAATCCGTGCTCTCTAAAATGCAAATACCTACTGGAGCTATATCAAACTGTGCACATTTCGAGATGAATTCAAATCGAGAAGTAGCAATAGAAGGCTGCAAAAGCATTTTACAATACGACGAGAATATAATTAGAATAAATACTGGAAAAATGATAACTTCTTTTCTGGGCAGAAACCTATCAATAAAGTGTTTAACGCCGGATTCGCTAATTGTAGAAGGATTTATAACTTCAATAGAGTTTATAACTTAAAGGGAGCGAAAAATATGCTCAAAATAATAAGATTTTTATGTGGATATGTAATTTTTACAGTAAAAGGAGCTGCTCCTGAGGTTTTTATAAATAGAGCTACAAAAAGTGGCGTACGACTTTTTAATATAAAAAAACATAAAGAATTTCTTTATTGTTCGGTTATGGCTTCTGAATATTTTGCTCTTAGGCGAGTGGCAAAACAGAGTCGTGTGAGAATTAAAATAAAAAACAAAGTTGGATTGCCGTTTTTTATTCGGTTATACAAAAAAAGAAAAGGTATTTTTGTGGGTATTATGTGCTTTGGATTAACTTTGTATTTTTTGTCTCTTTATGTTTGGTCAATAGATATTAAAGGCTTAGAATCAACTGACGAAAATCAGTTTAATACTCTAATAAACGACTTAGGAATCTGTACTGGAATTTTAAAAAGCGAGATAGATACTCCTATGGTTGAGAAAATTATAATGAATAAATTTAGCAATATTTCTTGGGTTTCTGTTAACATAAAGGGCAGCATTTTGAGTTTTGAAGTTAAAGAAAAAATCGAAGCTCCACAGATTATTCCAAAAACGACTCCATGCAATGTTAAAGCCAATAGCGATGGTCAGATAATAAGAATGGAGGTTTATGAAGGAACTCCAGAAATAAAAAATGGAGATGCTGTAGTTAAAGGTCAGCTTTTAATAAACGGCTTTGTAGAAGATGATTTTGGGACTTGCAATATACGTCACGCCGACGCAAAGGTTTTTGCTTTGACAAAACATAGCCTTAAAAAAGAAGTGGAGTTGTGCGAGATGCAAAAACAAAAGACCGGTAAAGTAGTTGAACGCAAAAGACTTAAACTGTTTGGTATTGAATTGCCACTAACTTTGGTTCCGGCTCCTGGTGCGGACTTTGAAAAAAACGTACAAATAAAGAGTGTCGAAGTTGGAGGAGTTTGCTTGCCAATTAGCTACTATAAAGAAGTCTGGACACAGTTTTGTGAGCAAAAAGTAGTCTTATCTGCCGAAGAGGCGATGCAAAAAGCTAATGCTGAATTAGAGCAGGAAGAGCAAGAAAAATTAAAAGATATAAAAATATTAAGCGAAGATAAAAAAGAAAAATTTTTAAATGGCAAAGCAACCATAATTGCAGATTATACTTGCGAAGAAAATATTGCCGTACAAGAAGAAATAATTTTAGAAAGTTAGCTTTAACAAAAAAAGTAAAAATGTAAAAATCGATAAGTCAAAATTTAAATAATTATTGTTAATTGTTACAAAAATAAAAAAAATCGTGTTTTTTAATGACATATTACTTTTTTTGTGTTATAATGAACTAAAATAAATTTATAATTTAGTAAAAAGTATAAGTTTATAGCTTTTTATTGCCAATAATTTCTCTTTATTTAAAACACTATGTCCAGTTTTTAAGCTATTTATTTTTTATTATTTTATGACTTGTATTTTTTACTTTTTAGTTGGGAGGTTAAGTTTGCCTTTAATTGCTATGTTACTTATTTTTCATTTGTAACGGATAAATGTAAAAAAGGGTAAGCGAGTTTTTGTATGGATAAGATCAAAGTAATTATTAACAATAACCAAAAAAATGTTAAAATTCCCACCGGTTTGCGCATGCTCGTCAGACGCTGCTGTAACGCTGTTTTAATGAATGAAGGCTTTGAAGGCTCTATTGAAATCAGCGTCACTTTTGTCGATAATGAACAGATTAAAGAGTTGAATTATAAATATCGCAAAAAAAATATCCCGACGGATGTGCTGTCTTTTTCGCTGGGCGAAGAGGAAGATTATAGCACCGATCCGGCTACCGGCTCTAAGCTGTTGGGCGATGTTATAATTTCTATCGAAAAGGCTTTGGAGCAATCTCAAAGATATGGTAACAGTCTGCAAAAAGAAGTAAGCCACCTTACTGTTCACGGGATGTTACATTTGCTGGGGTACAATCATGAAAACGGCGGTATGGAAAAAGTAAGAATGCGCGAAAAAGAAGAATCTATAATGTCTCAATTAGGTTTTACTGGCGGCGTTTCGTATTATTACAGCAAATAAAACACGGTAAAAATACATAAATTAAACGTTCTAGCTGCATTTGTTGAGCTGATTGAATGAATCTATTTTATTGCTCAAATAGAGGGTGAAGTTAGTATAATGGAGAAAAAATCTGCTTTTATAGCAATTATTGGCTCACCAAATGTGGGCAAGTCTTCTATTTTGAATGCAATGATCGGACAAAAAATTTCTATAGTGTCTGCAAAACCCCAAACAACTAGAACTCGAATAACTGGCATTCTAACAAAAAATGAAACTCAGCTAGTTTTTTTAGATACACCAGGGTTGCACAAGCCAAGGACTCAGTTGGGAAGTTTTATGACAAAAACAGTTAAAAGCTCTGTTTCTTCTGCAGACGGTTGCCTTTTTGTTGTTGAGGCCGGCAGAGCTCTAAAAGCCGAAGAAATGGAATTACTGAAAAAAATTAAAAATTTTAAGTTACCCACTGTTTTAGCCATAAATAAAATTGATCTTTTGAAAGATAAATCGAGTTTATTTGCACAGATAGATGATATTTCTAAATTTTTTGATTTTTGGGCAGTTGTTCCGGTATCTGCAAAAACAGCTGATGGCTTGGATATACTCATAGATGAGCTTAAAAGATTCGCGGTTGAGGGCGGACACTTTTTTGATGACGAGGCATTTACCGATCAGCCTGAACGTGTGATTGTTGCTGAAATTATTCGTGAAAAGATATTAAATCTTGTCGATGAAGAAATTCCGCATGGTATAGCAGTTTGCGTTGAAAAAATGCGAGATCGAGAAAATGCTGATTTGATGGATATTGATGCTGTAATATATTGTGAGAAAAATAATCATAAGGGAATTTTAATTGGAAAACATGGATCTATGTTGAAAAAGATTGGGTCTTTTGCTCGGGCTGAAATTGAAAATTTTTTGGGAACTAAAATCAATTTGCAGCTTTGGATAAAAGTAAAAGAAGATTGGCGGAATCGACCTAATCTTTTAAGGAATTTTGGTTTTGATGAAAAAATTTTTAAATAAGTAACAACGGATGGCTTTTGCCATCCGTTTTGTTTATAATTAAAGAGTAGGGTAAGTTTTCCTTATATATATTCAGAAAGTCCGCAAAAAATAAAATAGAGATTTAAATTGAGGAGGAATATTTATGAGTGAAGATGTGGCTTGGAATAAGTTTTATACAACAGGAAGAATCGTGGATTATTTGATTTATGCAACGATAAAAAATTTGCAAAATGATAAATTAAAAGGAGCAAAACCTTATGCAAATTCGCACCGACGGATTGATAATAAAAGAAAAGTTGGTTTCTGAAAATGATAAGTTAGTTACTATTTTAACTAGGAATTTTGGAATTATACGTGCATTTGCTCAGGGAGTAAAAAATTTAAAAAATAAAAATTTTTCTTCTACACAACTGCTTTGCTATTCGGATTTTATTATTTTTAAAGGTAGAAATAAATACATAATTAATGAATCTTATAACAAGCATTCTTTTTGGAACTTGAGGTGTAATGTGGAAAAACTAGCACTTGCACAGTATTTTTGCGATTTGATTTTGAATTTAATTGCAGAAGAACAGCGGCATACCGAAGATATTTTGAGATTAATTTTGAATTCTTTATATTATTTGTCGGAAGAAAAAATTGCATATAAATTATTAAAATCAATTTTTGAAATGAGAATATTATCTATGTCTGGTTACATGCCCAACTTGATATATTGTTCAAATTGCAAGGATTCTGCTGAAAAGAATTTTTATTTCGTTCCAGCAGTTCACGGTATTATTTGCGCAAAATGTATAAAAGATTATAAATCTGCTAAATTTAAACTTGCAGAGAGTGTACTTTATGCTTTAAGACACTCGGTATACTCTGAGTTTAATAAAATGTTTGCCTTTTCTTTAAAATCAGAGCGGCTGGAAGAACTCTCTGCAATAACTGAGTCGTATCTGTTAAAATGTTTGGAGAAAAATTTAAAGACTCTAGACTTTTATAAACAAATTATGATAAATTAATACTGATATAATTAAGAAGGGTCTGCATAAAATGAGTTCTGGCATGAATAAGTACTGTGAAACTTTAGAATTAAACAAAATTTTAAATTTATTATCAAAAAAAACGTCATGCGATGACTCAAAAAAATTGGTAAAAAAAATTACTCCTTTAACTGACTTAAAAGCCGTTAATAATTTGTTAAAAGAAACATCCGATGCACATATGCTAATAGCAAGATTTGGCGCACCCAATTTTAGCGGACTAAACAACATGCAAACTGCAATAAAAAAGGCTACATCAGGTGGCACTCTAACTACTATCGAATTGCTAAAAATTGCAGATAATATTCATGTATTTAATTTTGTTCAAAATTTTAAAGAACAGTTCGAGACTATAAACACTGTTTTGGATGCTCAATTTAGCGGTGTTATCTCTAATAAATATCTAGAAAATAGAATTAAAACTTGTATTATCTCCGAAGACGAAATAGCAGATGAGGCCTCTAGCGAGTTGTTGGCAATCAGACGAAAAATTAATAGAATTTCTGATTCGATAAGAGAGCAGTTAGAAAAAATGATCCGATCGTCAAATATTCAAAAATATTTGCAAGAAAATATTATTACAGTAAAGTCTGAACGTTTTGTTTTGCCTGTTCGCACAGAATTTAGAAAAGAAATTCCTGGCCTTGTTCACGAAACTTCTGCAAGCGGCGCAACTCTATTTATAGAGCCAGCTTCTGTCGTTGACTTAAATAACGAGATTAAAATTTTACGTCAAAAAGAAAAAAACGAAATCGAAAAAATCTTAAAAAGTTTGTCAATAGAAGTTGCAGACTTCGCTGAGAATCTATTAAATAGCTACGCTATTTGCGTGAACCTGGATGTAATCTTCGCAAAAGCTCTTTTAGCGTACGATATGAAAGCTGTTTTGCCAAAAGTTAATAATCGCGGTAAAATTATACTAAAAAAAGCACGGCACCCTTTGGTAGAATCTCAAAAAGTGGTGCCTACGAATATTTCTTTAGGCGAATCTTTTGACTCTTTGATAATAACCGGACCAAACACTGGAGGAAAAACTGTACTACTTAAAACTGTAGGCCTTTTCGTTTTGATGACGATGTGCGGACTAATGATACCTGCCTCAGAAAAAAGCGAAATTTCTATTTTTGATCATGTTCTTGCGGATATTGGTGATGAACAAAGCATAGAGCAATCGCTATCTACGTTTTCTTCACATATTATAAATATAGTGGAAATTTTGTCTGTTGCCAATAAAAACAGCTTGGTTCTTTTGGATGAATTGGGTGCCGGAACGGATCCTGTTGAAGGTGCTGCTCTGGCTATTGCTATTGTTGAAACATTAAAAGAAAAAGGGTGCAGAATTATATCTACAACCCATTATGCCGAGCTTAAAGAATATGCTCTTGTAAGCGATGGTGTTGAAAATGCCTCCTGTGAATTTGATGTTAAAACGCTAAAACCTACATATAATTTGTTGATGGGTATCCCAGGAAGTTCAAACGCTTTTGCCATTGCTAAACGTTTGGGAGTGCCCTATTTTGTTATAAAAAAAGCACAGAAGCTTGTTAATGGTGAAACTAAAGATTTTGAAAATGTTTTAAAGCAATTAGAACTTACTAGAAAAAATTTAGAAGAAGAACGTTTGAATCTACAAAAAATGAAACAACAATTAGTCTCTGACCTAAATTTTGTGGAGAAAGAAAAAGAAATATTAAAAAAACGAAAACAAGATGAATTAAATAAAACCAAATCTAAAGCAGAAAATATTTTATACTCTGCTAAAATTATGGCCGAAGAACTCATTGAAGAAATAAAAAACATAAAAAAACTAAAGCTTAATAACGATGATTCTGTGCGGAAACTAAACTATGAACTAAATAGAATCGACGAAATTATTGATCCCGTTGAAGCTCCCAAAAATTCTAATTATAAGCTACCAAGAAAATTAAAGTTAGGAGACGAAGTTCTGATTTTTGACATTGATAAAAAAGGTACAGTCTTAGAAATCAGCTCCGACGAAAAATTGATAACTGTTCAGGCCGGTATAATAAAAACTCGAGTACCAATAGATAATATTAGACTTTTATCTGAAAAAAAATCTCAAAATAAATCGCACATAAGTGGAGTAGTGAAAGCTTCAAAAAGGAATAAATTAATTCCAGTTACCAGAGAAATAGACGTCCGCGGCAAAACAGCATTAGAAGCCACTTTAGAATTGGATAAGTTTATAGATAATGCAGTATTATCTAAGGTTAATACGCTGACTATTATTCACGGAAAGGGTTCTGGCGTTTTACGCAGCGAAATTGCAAAATATTTAAAAAAACACCCTAATGTAAAAACATTCCGACTAGGAACATTTGGTGAAGGAGAATCTGGAGTAACGATTGTGGATTTAAAATAAAGCTTTATTTTGATGGTGAATCTAAATTTTGAAGCGCAAAATCTATGCACTGACCAATAAATTTATTTCTACTCATATTATTCTGACTTGCTATTTTGTCAATAAATTTTAATTTTTCAGAATCTATACGAATACAAATAACCTCATTTTTTTCTGGCTTTGGAATAAATTTTATCATATAAAAAACTCCTTAACATTAGATCTTGCACCAAAGGATAATGTTACTCTTTAATTTTTATTTAAACTGCAAAGTTTTCTGTTTTGCGATAAATTTTGACAAATTATTCATAATCTCCTATTATAAAATTATATTACACATTGAATTCTTAACAATATTCATTATCAATATCAAAAAGATAACTAGAAGGTGATATTATAAAAGAATACAGAATCATTTTGAATGACGAGATTTCTGAGTTTTATGAGAATTTATCAAAATTTTTGAAAAAGCCTGTTGAAGAAGTCTTAAGCGAAAATTTATCTAAAAATATGGAGCTGCTAAGAACTATAATATCTAAGCCTAATAATAATTAAGGCTAAAAACAAAGCGTTAGGATGTTTATTTTTGTGTTGACAAATTATTTGATGTAAGTTAGAATTATACTGTAAAGTATTTTTGCTTTACAGTATTTTTGTTGGAGTGTTTTTTGTGGAGAAAAATTTAAAAATCTCACACTTAATGGATTTTTATGCAGAACTTTTAACAAAAAATCAAAAACAAGTTCTAAATTTATATTATAACGAAGATTTTTCTCTATCAGAAATTGCAGAAAATCAAGGAATAACCCGTCAGGGCGTTAGAGATAAATTAAAAAAGGCAGAGGCTCAATTGCTTGATTTTGAAAATAAATTGAATTTGGCTCAAAAATATAACTGTATTCAAAAAAAGTTATTGGTTATTATTGCAAATTCTGAAAAACTTTTGTCTCTTTCTTGCGGAGAATTCGATAAGGTTAGCTTACTCGCTAATAATATAAAAAATAATGCTATATCTATTTATAAAGAACAATAATGGAGGTGCTTAAATGGCTTTTGAAGGTTTGTCTGACAAGTTAAACGCGGTATTTAAAAGGATTCGTTCTAAGGGGCGCCTTTCTGAAAAAGACGTTAAAGATTCTATGAGAGAAGTTAGGCTGGCTCTTTTGGAAGCTGACGTTAACTATAAAGTTTCAAAAGACTTCACTGATAAAGTTACCGAAAGAGCTATCGGCGAGGAGGTTATGCAGAGTTTAACTCCGGCTCAGATGGTAATAAAAATTGTTAACGAAGAATTAATAGATCTTATGGGGCCTAGCGAGAGCAGATTAAATACTGCTTCTGTTTTGCCAACTGTAATCATGATGTGTGGATTACAAGGTTCTGGAAAAACAACACATTCTGCTAAACTGGCGTTGGCTCAAAAAAAAATGGGACATCGTCCTCTATTGGTGGCTTGCGATGTTTATAGGCCGGCAGCAATTAAACAGTTACAAGTTGTAGCCGAACAAGCTGGCGTACCCGTATTTGAAATGGGTCAGGAAAATCCAGTGAAAATTGCAAAAAAGGCTATTCAGCATGCAAAAGACTACGGCAACGATATTGTTATTTTAGATACTGCAGGTAGGTTGCATATAGATGAAGCTTTGATGAAAGAACTTCAGAACATAAAAAAAGAAGTTAATCCAAGTGAAATTCTGCTTGTGGTCGACGCTATGACCGGTCAGGATGCAGTGAATGTAGCGAAGTCTTTTAATGATTTGCTGGAGATTTCTGGAATAATTCTAACAAAACTAGATGGAGATACTCGTGGTGGAGCAGCTCTCTCGGCAAAAAAGGTTACTGGAAAACCAATAAAATTTGTTGGAACTGGCGAAAAATTAACCGATTTAGAAGAATTTCATCCAGATAGAATGGCTTCGAGAATCTTAGGCATGGGCGACATGCTCTCTTTAATAGAAGAAGCCGAAAACAAACTAGATCAGCAAAAAGCTGAGCAGATAACAAATAAATTGATGAAAAATAAATTGGATCTTAATGATCTATTGGAGCAAATGAATCAGATAAAAAAAATGGGATCTTTAAAGTCGATATTATCTAAACTGCCTGGAACCTCTCAGAAGATTGACGAGGCTGCAATTGATGATAGACAAGTTGACAGATCTTGTGCTATAATTTTGTCTATGACGCCAAAAGAACGGCAAAAACCAGAAATTATAAATGCTTCTAGAAAGAAAAGAATCGCATTAGGCTGTGGCTTGAAGGTAGAAGATGTTAACAATTTACTCAGGCGGTTCGAAAGTATGCAAAAAATGATGAAACAAATCTCTGGCAGAAAAAGTAAGCATAAATTTTCTAGAATGGGATTGTTTTCTGGGTTGAACGGTTTTGGCAAATTTAAAATTTAGCTGTGCATAAAAGGTTAAATGCTTAATTTATGATAAAATATTTTTGTGGGAGGTGAACTGAAATGGCAGTTAAAATTAGATTACGTCGTATGGGTGCTAAGAAAAAGCCTTATTATCGCGTTGTGGTTGCTGACTCTCGCTTTCCTAGAGATGGCAGATTTATTGAGGAGTTGGGGTATTATAATCCATTAAAAGAGCCTATAGAATTTAAAGTCGATAACGAAAAAGTAAAAACTTGGATAAAAAATGGTGCTCAACCTACCGACACTGTAAAATCACTATTCAAAAAATTCGAGATTCTTTAATAAAACGGAGGAATAATCGTTGAAAGATTTGCTGCTTGTTCTTGCAAAAGGATTGGTTAAAAATCCAGAAGAGGTAAGGGTAGAAGTTGAACAACCTAATGAAAAAGGAGTAGAAGTTTATCGGCTTTATGTAGCGCAGAGCGATATTGGCAGAGTTATTGGCAAACAAGGGCGTATAGCTAAGGCTATTAGAATGGTTATGCGCTCTGCTGCAAGCAGAAAACGACGTAAAGTTGTAGTGGAAATAGCTGAATAATTTTATGTTTTAGAAATTAAAGAGGGTTATTTTTATGGTCCGTACCGGGACAGTTGATGACTGCTTTGAAGTATATTCTATAATTTGCGAAATGGAAGATTATAAGCTCGACTACGATATTTTTAAAGAGATTTATAAAAAAATAATTGATAGCGATTCTTATGAGGTTCTTGTTTATTTAGAGGGCAAACAAATTGTTGGAGTAATTACTCTAAGATTTGAATGGCAGCTACATCATTGTGCAAAAATTGCCGAGATTATGGAATGTGCTGTAAAAAAAGATTATCGTTCTGGAGGAAGAGGCCGCCTACTTTTTGAAAGTGCTTGTAAATTAGCCAAAAATAAAAAATGTGCTCAAATTGAAGTAAGTTCTAATTATAAGCGAACTCGTGCACATAATTTTTATAAAAAAGTGGGTATGGAAGATACTCATTATAAATTCTGCAAACTTCTTTAAGAGATAAACTTTTATTTCAATTTAATTTTATTTTTAGAAAAGGACGTATAATTTGTGCGTCCTTTTATGCTAAAAAATTTAGAATCGGAGGCACTTTGTTGAAAAAAAATTTTTTAGAGGTAGGCAAAATAGTGTCTACCCACGGCTTAAAAGGAGAGGTAAAAATTGATCCTTGGTGCAATAACAGTCATTTTTTGTGTGGGTTTAAGGAATTATATTTTGACGAATATGGACATCAAAAAATAAAAGTTTTGTATGCAAGAGCACATAAAAATATTGTTTTGATTAAGTTTCAGGGTATAGATTCTATAGAACAGGCAGAAAAGTTGCGGGGAAAAGTTCTGTTTATTAATAGAAAAGAAGTAAAATTGCCTGAGGGAGAATATTTTATTGAAGAAATTTTGGGAGTAAATGTTTTTAACGCAGATACCAATTTTTGTTATGGCAAGATTACTGATGTGCTTAAGACCGGTGCTAATGATGTATATCAAATTACAAATGAACGCAAAAAGAATTACCTTGTGCCGGCAATAAAAGACGTAATTTGCAAGGTGGATATAGAAAATAATTTAATGCTGATACGTCCTCTGGAGGGCCTTTTTGATGATTAGGATAGATATTTTAACGCTATTTCCTGAGATGTGCAGTGCAGTAATGAGAGAAAGCATTATAGGACGCGCACAAAAAAAAGGTGTTGTTCGGGTTGAGTGTCACCAAATTCGAGACTACGCATATGATAAGCATAACCGAGTGGACGATACCGTTTATGGTCCTGGAAAGGGTATGTTGATGATGGCCGAACCTATTGCTCGATGTTTTGAAGACCTATGCACAAAATTGGGTAAAAAACCAAAGCTTATATATATGTCTGCACAAGGAGAAATTTTAACTCAGAAAAAAGTAAAAGAACTCTCGCAAGAGAGCAACATAGCAATTCTTTGTGGTCATTATGAAGGTGTAGACGAACGGTTTATTGAAGAATTTGTTGACGAAGAGATTTCTATAGGAGACTACGTTTTAACCGGAGGAGAATTACCTGCGCTAATTTTGGCAGATACCATTAGCAGGATGATTCCTGGAGTTTTGTCGGATAACATCTGCTTTGAAGAAGAAAGCCTCTATAATGGTCTTTTAGAATATCCACAATATACAAAACCAGCTATTTGGAGAGGACAAAAAGTTCCAGAAATCTTGCTTTCGGGGCACCATGAAAATATAGAGAAATGGCGTAAAAAACAGTCTTTGCTTAGAACAAAGCAAAAAAGACCAGATTTGTTTGAAAAATATAGATTATCTAAAGATGAAAAAAATCTTTTACAAAACGATTGACTAATTCTGGAAAGTGTTAGATTTATATAATTTAAATTTATTATCCAACAGCAAAGTGTACAATAAATACATAGTCCCTTATGTTAATCTTCGTGCATAACACTAAATTTGATTGTTTGTTGTTGACGATATTATTAATTATGCTATAATGAATAATAGGATGATTTTTATAGAATCTTGTCGGGTCATAAATTAAAAATGGGAGTGGTCTTTTATGTACGTAAAAGAGGTCGTCGTCCGTAACCAAGTTGGTTTGCATGCACGTCCTGCTACTTTTTTTATCCAGAAGGCTAATGAGTTTAAATCCTTGATTTTTATAGAAAAAGATGAGCGCAGAGTTAATGCTAAAAGTTTGTTAGGTGTACTATCTTTGGGCATTGAAGGCGGAACGAAAATAAAAATTATGGCTGATGGCGCTGATGACAAAGATGCTGTTACCGAACTGGTAAAATTAATTGAATCTGGATTTGTGGATTAAATATCTTTTTTGGGAATAATAATTTTAGATGACTTTGGCACCGATTCTCGGTGCTTTTTCTTTGTGAGGTGAGTTTGATTGGATGAAAAAATAAAAACGTTAAGAAATAAAGCTACAAAATTGCCTGTTAATCCTGGAGTTTATATTATGAAGGATATAAATGGGAAAATAATATACATAGGCAAGGCAAAATCCTTAAAAGACCGAGTAAGCCAATATTTTGGCTCTCAAAAAAATCACGAAGAAAAAGTTAGAAAAATGGTTTCTAACGTTAACAATTTTGACTATATTTTAACCGACAGCGAATTTGAAGCGTTGGTTTTAGAATGTAGCTTAATAAAGCAGTATAGACCGAAATATAATATTCTTTTAAAAGATGATAAAGGATATAATTATATAAAAATAACCAACGAAAAATGGCCAAGAATTTATGAATCCAAGCAGGTTATTGACGACGGAGCAACTTATATCGGCCCATATACTAGTTCGGCTTATGTAACAAAGGCTATTGACGAAGCTTTAAATATTTTTAAACTGCCTCGGTGCAGAAAAGATTTCTCTAAAGGAAAAAAGGGTAATAACAGGGCATGTTTAAACTATTATATAAATCAGTGCAGTGCACCATGCATTGGAAAGATAACTCACGAAGAGTATATGGAAAGTATCTACGATGCTATTGATTTTTTAAAGGGTGGGGATGCAAAATCTTTAAAATTATTGAATAAAAAAATGCAAAAATTTTCAGAAACTCTGCAGTACGAAAGAGCCGCAAAAGTAAGAGATAAAATTATTGCGCTAAAGAAAATTTCTGAACGGCAAAAAGTAGTATCTACAAACGGCAAAACTCAGGACGTAATTGCTTTGGTGCAGGCAGGCGGAATGTCTAGCATAGAAATTTTTAGATTTTCAAACGGGAGACTCTGCGACAGAGACAATTATACCTTTAACGAAATCGGTAATGCAAAGATTGTTCGATCCGAATTTGTTATGCAGTATTATATGAAAAAGGATGATATTCCTGAAATAATTCTGCTAGATGGCCTTGTGGATGCAAAAGATAGTATAGAAAAATACTTGACTAAAAAGCACGGTAAAAAAGTAAGCATATTGGTTCCTAAAAAAGGTGAGTCATTAAAGTTAATAGAAATGTGTAGAAACAACGCAGCAGAAAGGATTTCTCAGCAGCTTGGTCGAACATTTAAAGAAACTGCAGCACTTGATGAACTTGCAAAAATTCTCTCGTTGCCCACAACACCAGTATACATTGAAGCGTATGATATCTCTAATATCGCAGGGAGTGATAACGTAGCTGGAATGGTAGTGTTTAAAAATGGACGACCATTAAAGTCGGCATATAAAAAGTTTTCAATAAAGACGATTGCCGGTCAGGATGATTACGGATCTATGTGTGAGGTTATTTCTCGCAGGCTAGATCGATACGAAACCTCTACTGAAGAAACCTCTAATGGATTTGAACGGTTACCGGATCTTATTTTGTTAGATGGCGGCAAAGGTCATGTTAATGCCGTAAAGAATATATTGCACAGCCGCGGATACGATATTCCGGTTTATGGAATGGTAAAAGATGACAAACACCGAACTCGAGCCATAGCTAAAGACGGAGGAGAAATCGCAATAAATTCAAACAGAGCTACATTTACACTAATATCTGCAATTCAAGAAGAAGTGCATAGATTTGCAATCGGATATCACAGACAAAAACGTAAAATAAATACTCTAGATACAGTTCTGACAAAAATTTCTGGAATCGGAAAGAAAAAAGCTAAATCTTTGTTTATATATTTTAAAACAATCGAGAGAATTAAAAATGCAAGCCTAGAGGATTTAACAAAAGTTCCAGGAATAACCAGCAATTTGGCGATTAATATACAAAAATATTTTAACGAAAACAAAGTATAAATGTTGAAATTTTATGACATAAAATTATCTTTTTAGGATAAAAAGCTAAAATCTATTGACAAAGAGTGGCAAAATATTGCATAATATAAATGGCTTTTTAGGGGGTCCTTTTTGTATGAGAGTTATAGCTGGACAAAAAAAAGGCAAAAAGTTAGAAAGACCTAAAGTTGACTTTATTAGACCAACTACGGATAAAGTAAAAGAATCGATCTTTAATATTATTCAGTTTGATGTGATGGGTGCCGATTTTTTAGATTTATTTGCAGGATCAGGTCAAATTGGCATAGAAGCCTTGAGTCGAGGCGCTAAAAGTGTAACATTTGTTGACGAAAATAAGCTCTCGATAAATATTATTAAAAAAAATTTGGTCGCAGCTGATTTAACTCAAAAAGCAACTGTAGTTAATATGGATTCAATTGCTTTTTTAAAGAATTACAAAAATTTATTCGATATCGCTTTTTTAGACCCACCTTATAATTCTGAGGTTCTAAAATCTGCTATGTTTTACGTTCAAAAAAATATAAATAAAAATGGAATTATTATATGCGAACATCTTTTATCATTGAAGTTACCAAACAAAATTAATGATTTTTTCTTATCTAAAACTTATAAATACGGAAAAATTGCAATTAGCGTTTATAAAATGGAATTTTAAAAATATAAGATAAAAATTTAACTTTTTAAAGTTATTTTTATATAAGGCTAAAATAAAAAGGAGGAAGTTTGCGTGAGAGTTGAAGAAATTTTAGAAGAGTTAGAAGATCTAGTTAAAGAAGCCTGGGCATTACCTCTTACCGGAGGAAAGGGTGTAGTTAATCTTGCACGAGCAAACGAACTTATAAACGAAATTCGAGATGAGCTGCCAAATGAACTTAGACAAGCTAAAGCAATAATTGCTGACCGCTCACAGATTATTAAAGATGCTAAAGATGAATCCGAAACGATAGTTGCTTCTGCCGAAAAGAAAGCAAAGCTTATGGTTGATCGCGATGAAATAGTTAAACAAGCGCAAAAAAAAGCAGAAGAAATTATATTAGAGGCTAAAATTAAGTCTAAAGAAATAAAGCACGCAGCTAATGAATATGTAGAGAGCATAATAAAACGTACTGATGAAACATTAACAGAAGCTGTTTCTGAATTGCGCAGGACTAGACAAAATTTAAAAAATAATTCATAATTCTTTTTAATAAATAAGTTATCCTAAATAATTTATAGTTTATAAAATATTAAAATTTAATTTTAAATTAAGTTTTTACCTAAAAATACCTATAATAATCAAAATCACTCTAGCAAATAATAATAATGCAAACGCAAAAATATTTGTACTATTGAAAAGGAGTGAATGATTATGTCTAAAAATTCAGTTGTTGTTCCTGAATCACGTAAAGCACTCGACAAATTTAAAATGGAAGCAGCTAACGAAGTTGGAGTTAACTTAAAAGAAGGTTATAACGGAGATTTAACTTCTAGAGAAGCTGGTTCTGTTGGTGGCCAAATGGTTAAAAAGATGATAGAGCAATACGAAAATAATATTAAGTAAGTGCCTTATTATCGGTAAAAAAGATAGCTCACATAAAGCTTTATGTGAGCTGTTTTTATAAGTGCAAAAAATTTTAAAGCACAGTAAAGAAAGAAAAAAAGTTACATAACTAAATTTTTGTAATCTTTTTTATATTAATAGTTGTCGGACTTTATTTCGAAATAGGCCTGAGAGTGCTTGCAAGTTGGACAAACTTCTGGAGCTTGTTTTCCTACATAAACATGACCACAATTTCTGCATATCCAAACAACAACTTGATCTTTTTCGAAGACCTTTTTTTCTTGTACATTTTTAAGCAGTGCATTATATCTGGCTTCATGTTCTTTTTCAACATCGGCCACCAGACGCATAGCTTCTGCTATTTCTGTAAAGCCTTCCTCATCGGCAACTTTTGCAAAATCTTTATACATCTCTGTCCATTCATAATTTTCTCCAGCTGCAGCATCTTTTAAATTTTCTACAGTACTTGGAATTGAGCCATTATGCAAATATTTAAACCATAATTTTGCATGTTCTTTTTCGTTATTTGCAGTAGTTTCAAAGATTTCGGCAATTTGCTGATAACCTTCTTTTCTTGCAGCAGAAGCATAGTATGTATACTTATTTCTAGCTTGAGATTCTCCTGCAAAGGCAGCCAACAAATTTGCTTCTGTTCTACTTCCTTTAAAATTCATAATAAAATACCTCCTTAAAAATAAAAACATTTTAATGTTTTAATAAATTATACTACCTGTTACAAAAAATTACAATTACATTTTTAAATAAAATAAAAAAATCATTTTCATTTTTGTAGTCTTTTAAAAAATTATGATATTTTAAAACAAAAATAATATATATATTTTTACTAATCATACGAAAAAAACTTATGTCTTTATTATATAGATATGCTACGCGCAATCAGACTATTTTCTCCTTGAATTTATCTGTTTTTAATTGTAGAATATTAGATAATAGAGGAGTGTGATTCCACAATGATTGGAAAAACTTTCAAGGTGGTGATTGACGGGTCTGCTTACGGAAATAATGCAAAATATTGCGATCCACTATACAATGCGCATATTGCGGATCCTTTTAGTGTTTATTTTAATAAAAAAGTTTACTACATTGCCAATAAACCGCTCAAAAAGCAAGTTGAAGGCATGGTAATTGCCATTGCTAACAAGGGTGAGCCTAGCGAAAAATTGATTCTAGCACCATTAAATACTGTATATTATTCTCCAGAAATCCGCAGCCGAATCTCTAGAATAAGAAATCAAGGCCCATATCATTTAAAATGCCTTTATGAAAAATCTTGCGGCGCTATTGTTTTTAATGATCTTTCTAAAGAACGATATTTTTTAGTGATAAAAAACACCAACGGAAAATATTGGGGGTTTCCTAAAGGGCACATAGAAGTCGGAGAAACCGAAGAACAAACCGCAATTCGTGAGGTAAAAGAAGAAACTAATTTGGATGTTACTATTTTAGATGGGTTTCGTAAAACTAATTCATATCAAATTGGCAAACGTATTAATAAAAAAGTAGTGATTTTTTTAGCAAAAACTAACAGCAAAAATGTTAAAATCCAACACGATGAAGTTGAAAAATTTAAATGGCTAAAAAGAAAAGATGTCTATGCGGCTTTAAATCATCAAAACGATCTGCAAATATTTAAATCTGCTGTGGCTTGGCTCGACAAACTAAATTTTAAAAAATAAAAAAATCCAGCACCGGCGTAGTTTAACTAAACCGCAAAACTATACTCGGTGCTGTTTTTGTTATTTAAAATAATAAAAATATTCATTTTCAGGCGAATATCCGTCATACAACATCTCTGGCATTTTGATAAAACCATTTCTCTGCAAAATCTTATTCGATGCAATATTCCCCTCCTTCGCGGTAGCACGTATCTTTTCAATATCATATTTGCCGCTTTTTATGAGATATCTTAAAAGTTCTATCAAAGTTTTAACTGCTTCAGATGTAATTCCTTTTCTAGAATAACCTTCTTTAATTGCATATCCTATCTCACTGTCGATTGTTCCTCTATCATACAATGGCCCAACTGCGATTCTTCCTACGCTATTATTAACATCTATTATAAAATTTAAAGACTTAGGAATTTTCCCTTGCCACATTCTTTTTAATGAATTGACGTAAAAAATCCGTTCAACTTTTTCTAAAGGTTTTAGTTTTCCATCCAAATAATACTTCATATATTCAGGGTTTGCATAACAAAAAATATCTAAAAGGCAGTTTTTATGTTCTTCCGTTTCGATTAAAGGAACTAAATAGCTCTTACAAGAATTTAAATTTAAACGTAATTTTTCTAATAATATTTTAAAAGGCATATCTAATTTCTCTGCCAAATTTTTAATTCCATCTATTTTTTCTTTAGAAAGAATATTATCCTTACTACTGTTGTTTACTTCAAGAGTAATATCATCATTATTCTCTAAATTAAAGTCCTGATTTTTAACTTTATCTTCATCATCAATTTTATCGACTGAACATAATAAACTTTGTTCATTATCAATGCTAGCAAACGATACACTCGATATTAAATTAACAAAATGTAAGCAAATCACAACAGATGCAATCAACTTTTTCTTTTTGTTATAAAACAAAATTACCACCCCTAAAAAAATAAAATTGTCTAATCACTCAACTTTTGATACAAACACACGGTTTACCCTTAACCGTGTGAAAGTATAAAAAATTCTTTTGTAACCGTGCGTAAGTATAAAACCACCTACAAACTAGCTTATTTCCTCAATTTTAACTTTGTGGTTTTTAAGTTTTTCATCATAAGAAATTCCAACTGCCAGTTTTTTGCCCGTGTAATCTCTGAGAGCAGTGGCGTATCTTTTTTCTCTGATTTGTTTTAAGGCGTCATCTGGCGAGGCATTCTTTTTAAGTTCAAGTATAAACGCAGGTTTGCTTTTGTCATTTGGGTAGAAAATAAAATCTGCTTTTCCTGCGCCGGCTTCCATTTCTCTTACAATCGTATACTTAGTTCTCGCACTTAAGTATACAAGCGTAACTACACAAGCAAGAGAATTTTCATCATTGTATTTTATTGCTGGTATATTTATATCGTGAGCTTCTTGAATCAGTTGTTCCATTGTTTTGGTATCTTTTTTAAGTGTTGCTTCAAGCATTTGATTAGATTTTAAGACTAATTTTGAAATTGCTCCCATTTGATGATTTTTTAGTGAATAATCGAATTTCATTCTGAGTTCTTTGTTCGGAATAGTTAAAGTTTCATCGTAATAACTCAAGAACCCATAAACAGTCATAGCAGAAAGTATTTCGTCACGAGTGTTCAAATTTATCTGTTCGGCACTGTATCCCTCTAAATGAATATTTACAGGAATCCCTGAAACCATTTGAACAATATCATTTTGAATTTCTTCAATATTGTTTTCAATATAGTAACTTATTTCGTCCATCGGGCCCGTATTTGTCCAGTAACTTTGGCACACACCTTGCCTTAGCGCAGTTGTCACCGAACGAGGATTATATATTTGCAAATTATTACAGGTGTAATAGCCGTTGTACCATTCTTTTAGGCTATCTATAGAAATTTTATTTTGCTTTTTACATAGGCTCTCTACTTCTTCATTTGTAAAACCAAAGTATTCATCATACGTGTGATCATTCATTATATTGAATTCTAAAAACATATTAAGTGCTGAACCTGCTGAATATTTTGCTATTGGAAGTACTCCTGTCATATATGCAAGTTCTACGTATGGTTTATCTTTTAATAAATCTCTTAAAAATTCTAAAAAATCTTTTCTATCCTCTTCAGAAAATAAATTGTTATTAAATATATAGTCCCACTCATCTATTACAAATACAAATCCCTCACCTGTTTCATCCGATGCTTGTTCTAACATTTCACTTATAGTATCATTAACATTTACATTTGGATAAGTCTCCGATATATCACGTATTATTCTTGATTTATAAAATTCTATATAGTCTGAATAAGTTTTTAAGTCACTTACGTTCGAATTAAAAGTCATATAAATCACATTGTGCTTATTTAGATGCTCTAAATATGATGTACTTTTGCTTATTTCGAATTTATCAAACAAATCCTTAAAATCAGCATTTTTAGAATAGTATGACGCCAACATCATGGCATTTATCGTTTTACCGAATCTGCGTGGTCGAGTTATACACACATACCGATCTTTAATACCTACTAACTCATTCATTTTTTCTATTATTGGAGTCTTATCTATAAAGTACTTATCTTTAGTTATCAACTCAAATTCATTATTTTTAAAATTACCATTTAAAAAATAAGACATTCCTTTCTCTCCTCCTTTTGTAAGTTTTACTTACTTTTTTATTATACTATATTCCCAAAGATTTATAAACCCCTGCAAAGCACTAAACTTAAAAAAACAGCTGATAAATAGGTCTTTCTCCTTTTCAGCTGTTTTACAATCCCTTTCTTTTATTATTCTTTTTTAAATTTCATTTTTAAATTTAAAATGTAGCGTCCCATCTATATCAACTATAACCTTACCTACCATTGCATACCAAAGCTTCTCATTAAACTCAGATAAAAGATTATCATTTAATTTAAGATGGTTCATAAATGCATCTATCTTGTCATGACGAACTATTAATTCCTGTTTTTTCTCCTTGGTTTTAGCAAGCTTATCTTTGGTTGTTTCATACCTATCAGTGTAAAAGTTGTATTTTTGATTATATTCATCTTGGTTCATAGGCTTTCTTGAGTTATCGTATATTAAAGATTTCATAAGCTCCACTATTACTTTGCATTCTTCTTCAAGTTTTATAATCTCATCATCTATCGTCTTAGTGTCAATAATACTTAAAATCACTTCTTCGCAATCCTTTATAATTGACTCTTTATTCTCAATCAAATTGTTGAAGGCCTTTATAAAATTCTCTTTTATCTGCTCTTCGCTTAAATGGGAAGTCTTGCACTTTTCCTTATTCTTAAACTTGGCATTACATTGCCAAATAATCTTTCCATATTTATCATTTGAATGCCATACTTTTGAACCATAAAACCCTCCACATTCGCCACAAACAATCTTACTTGAGAATGGACTGGTACTACTGTGACCACACTTAGACGTTTGTCGTTTTTTCATTTCATCTTGAACTAAATCATATATTTCAGGCAAAATAATCGCTTTGTGACTATTCTTTACGTAATATTGAGGTATTTCACCGTTGTTTTTCTTTTTCTTCTTTGTTAAAAAATCAACTGTATAACATTTTTGCAAAAGCGCATCGCCCTTATATTTTTCATTTGTAAGAATACTTTTAACTGTACTTGTCGTCCACTTTTCTTTGCCCGCTGGCGTCGGTATTTTTTCATTTGTTAGATACGTTGAAATCGCTGATACAGTTTTGCCTTCTAGAAACAATCTATAAATTAGTCTAATAATTTTAGCTTCTTTTTCCACAATCTTTGGGAACCCGTCCTCTCCTTTCTCATATCCTAAAAACTGCTTGTAAGGAAGACTAACTTTTCCGTCTGCAAATCTCTTGCGTTGTCCCCATGTAACATTTTCACTTATTGACCTTGACTCCTCCTGTGCAAGCGAACTCATTATTGTTATTAGCAATTCTCCTTTGGAATCAAGCGTATAAATACCCTCTTTTTCAAAATATACTTCGATTCCTTTTTCCTTAAGTTTTCGTACTGTTGTTAAGGTATCGACTGTATTTCTTGCAAATCTTGATACGGATTTTGTCACTATCAAGTCTATTTTACCATCCAAAGCATCTTGTATCATACGTTTGAATCCATCTCGTTTTTTTGTATTTGTTGCAGTAATTCCTTCATCGGTATATACTTTCACGAATTTCCAGTCATTTCTCGATTTGATATACTTTGTATAATAATTTATTTGTGCCTCGTAACTCGATAACTGTTCTTCACTATCTGTTGATACTCTAGCGTATGCAGCAACCCTTCTTATCATCTTTTCAGCAACATGTAAGGTTGTAAAAATATTTCTAGTTGCAGGAATAACTGTTACTGATTTTGCTCTTGGCATTTATTTCTCATCCTCTCTAAGGTTTTCTCTCGAGCTGCCTGACGTTTAGCTGCAGTCCAACTTTCACTTCGGGATTTGTTCTGCCAACTTAATGTAACTTCTTTTCCATCATTAAAGACAAAAGTCAATAGCCCATAATTTGGAATAATAATCTGTTTGATTCTTTTCTTAAATATATCTTCATCAAAAGTATTAATGTCTAAAACCTGTGATGCCTTAGACATTAATATTTCTTCCGGTATACGTTTAGAAAAGCAATAGTCCTTTCCTTCTTCTAAATATGTAGTACAGTTCCAAAAAGCAACTCCATTATACTTTTTCCTTTTGTAATTTTTGCCACAGTTTAAGCATTTGATTTTAGACGTAAAAGGATAAACAATATTAGGTTCTCTAGAGGACTTTACCCTTTGACGACTTATTTTCATAATTTCACTTGATTTATCAAATACAGTTTTTTCAATTATAGGAGTGTGCGTTCCCTCGGCATAGTACATTGGCAGTTCTCCATTATTTTTCTTAAGCTTTTTCGTAAGATGATCTGATACAAACCTTTTCTGCAAAAGAGCGTTACCCAAGTATTTCTCGTTTACTAAAATCTTTTTTACCCTATCTGATGTCCACAGTCCACCACGTAGTGTTTTCACTTCCATTTGTTTTAGCAACTTAGCTATTCTAGTATATCCAATGCCTTTGTTGTATTGCTCAAATATCCACTTAACAATTTGTGCATCATTCTTGTCTACTTCGATATTATTTTTTGAAATCTTATATCCAAACATAAACCTTAAGTTGGCAAGCTCACCGTCCTGAAACCTTTTTCTAATCCTCCATTTACAGTTTTCACTAACGGATAGACTTTCCTCTTGAGCAAAAGAAGAGAGGAGGGTAAGCATTAACTCACCATCCTCTGACATACTGTGAATATTCTCTTTTTCAAAATAAACATCGATACCAAGATTCTTAAGTTCCCTTACTGTTTCCAACACGGTCAGTGTATTTCTCGCAAACCTTGATATAGATTTAGTGACTATCATATCAATCTTTCCCTGTTTGCAGTCGGATATTAGTCTTTGAAATTCTTGTCTGTTATCTTTAGTTCCTGTCTTAGCCTCATCTACATAAACACCAACATACTCCCACTGAGGATTTTTTTGAATAAATGCACTATAGTAGCTTATCTGTGCAGACAAAGAATGAAGCATTGCGTCTTTTCCGCTCGATACCCTTACATAGGCTGCTACTTTCTTTATAACTGGTAATGCATAAAAGTCGGGCTTTATTTTTATGATTTCTCTTTGCATGTTTTCACTCCCTTTTCACCTTATCACATACTACCTCTTAAAAAGTCAGATATCAAGCCGTTTTAGTGATATAATGTGCCGAATATGGGAGCATATTTTTCTATAAATATTGTATCAATTTTCCTGTACTCCTTCTCTGTTATGATACTTAACTTCAGCATTTCTTTTATAAGGCTCATCCTCACCTGATATTCCTTTTCAGACTCAAATTGCACATCAGTCATAAATAAAACTCCTCCATTAATCTTTAAAACGATAACTTATATAACATCCATGACTGCAGTATTTTCGATCCTTGTTATCATAACTCTTGAATTCTTTTCCACAAGCTTTACAAACTAAAATTTTTATACACTTTCTACTTGACTCTGCATTCTTTCTCCACCACTCAAATCTGCATGAATCACAACAGAATTTCTTCATACCATTCCTTGAAAGCCTTTCTAATGGTTTCTTACAATTTTTGCATAGCGTTGTACCTTTGCATTTTGTGCCGTTTCTTCTTAAAAATGATTTTATTGTATTTATTGATAAGCCCGTATTTTCTGAGATTTTTGCATAACTTAAACCATTATTTTTCATGTCTAAAACTTTAGCTTTTAAGTCTGAATTCATAGTTTCCTCCAAAAGAAATAGGAGACGAAAGTCTATCCGTCTCCTACCGTTAAAAAGTATCGTTTAATGCATAGCAATTATTTTTGTAAGCAAATCATAAATGTAGTTTGCGCCTCTAGAGATTAATATTCCCGTTAAAATACACCCGACATAGGGAATATTAGATTCCATGTTTAAATATTTCGGTAAATCAAATTTGTAAGCAATGGCAACAACGGGTCCTAAAATTAAACTAAGAATCATTTGCCACGGTGCATCACCTGTCACAAAAAATTCATTAAAATATGTAATGATTCCCTCAACAAGTACCGCTGCCATAACCATTTTTGAAACATCCTGCTTCATAATTTCATCTCCTCAATTCGGTATTTTTAAGATTTGTCCAGGGTAAATTATTGTTGATGTCAAGCCGTTTAAGTTCATAATTTCGCTATATTTTAAGCCGTTACCAAGAAAACGCCGTGCGATACTCCAAAGGGTATCGCCTTTTTGTATTGTGTAGGTCGTATATGATTTGAATTGGCTCTCTGATGGAATTTTTATGGTTTGTCCGGGATAAATCGTATCAGAAGCTAACCCATTTAAGCTTTTTAGCTCTGGATATTTCGACCCATTGCCTAGATAACGTTCTGCAATGCCCCAAAGAGTATCGCCAGATTTTACAATGTACGTTGTAAAAGAATTTTCTGTTTCATTCGGCAGAGTAGGGACTGGGGGAGTTTGTGTTGCATCCTGCTTGAAGCCGTTAAGTCCGTTAGCCTTGATGATAGCTGGATAGTTCTTATAACTTATGTTCATGTCAACATTTCCACTGATTCCACTTACCTTTCCATTATCGAAGTATTGCCAAATTCCGTAAGGCTTTTTGTAGCCGCAAGATGTACTCCAGTGCGCAACCCATTTATCGAATCGGTCAAGTTCTCTTGAATTTAACTGATTGTTAAGCCAGGAAAGGTTTGCATAGAGCGATGCATAATATCCGGCCTCCTCAATGCCTAGTAAAAACGTTTTACAGATGCCAGTTAAAGTTTGACTGCTCAGCATCCCATAATTTTTCTTATATCCGTCAGCATCCTCCATATCGAAAAAGACCGGGTACTCCGGCTTTTTGTTTTTTAGCAATCTCAATGCGTGCTGAGCTTCACTTTTTGCGTCTTCTGGATTTAATGCATAACTATAAAGATACGCTCCCCACGGAATTCCAATATTTTCGCAACCTTGTACATTTGCTTCAAAATAAGCGTCGTCCTGTGAATACATATCGCTCCCAAACCCAAGCCGCAAAATCGCAAACTGTATGCCGCTATTCTTGACTTTTTCCCAGTCTATTCGCCCTTGATGGGCACTAACATCAATTCCTTTAAACATTTTTATTACCTCCTGCTTCTAATTAAGGCAAAAAAATATAGACTTGTTGCCCTTTTGAAGCATCAAATCTATATTTCTGCCAATGATTTGATTAATTACTCAATTCTTCACCGGTAATTTCTTTATACTGATCAGCCGTGATTACATTTTTTTCAACGGCCTTTGCAACCATCTGTTTATTCCAAAGCTTACGATCAAAGTTTTTCTTAATTTGCTCAAATGTCATTT
>CALWUI010000019.1 GCA_944384705.1 uncultured Clostridia bacterium | reverse complement strand
TGAATTATATTTAACGCATGTTCTATTGGAATTTTCACCGTATCACCTCATCTTACGCTTACAGACTTGTTGTCATGAGCCCTTTTGTGAACGTAATTGTC
Source organism: uncultured Clostridia bacterium (assembly GCA_944384705.1). Lineage (GTDB taxonomy): Bacteria > Bacillota > Clostridia > Oscillospirales > Acutalibacteraceae > CAG-557. Next base: position 97,979 of record CALWUI010000019.1, on the reverse strand, counting down.
TTTGTATACCAGCTTATTGTGCCATCTGGGTTATTCTGTATATCTGTGACAAATGTCTGGGCAGCTGACTGCCCTTGATAGTACGTTCCGCTTGTACCAGGCTCTAAATAATCAGTAATACCAAACTTTGGCGTTGCTATTACAAGACCATTTGTTCCTGCAATGCGCGGGCCAGGATTTCCATCGATAGTGTGATTAAAAGATATGTAGCCGGATTCACCTGAACTGTTTCCTCCAATCAATCGGCCATTGCTTAATTTGACGTAACCATAAGTGCCACCAGTCTCAAGGGTACCAGATATATCCGCACTCGTGCAGTTTATTTTCCCATCATTTGTAAGCGTAAAATACGTCGACGAAATCGAAATTCTGTTGCTTGAGAACGAAATTTGGTCGCTTTCCATACTCAATTGGCTGCTTACGTCGCCTTTAGAAACTTTCAGCGTGATATTTTTTGCATTCTGCGTGATAGACGACGAAAGAGTTGCTTCAGCACCTTTTGCCCGCGAAATTTCTTCAGCGATTATGCTAGAGAGTTCGCCATCTGCTGCCTTGAACTCCTGTGTGATTTTTGATTCTGTATTAGAAATTTCACCACTAATTGAAAGTTTTGTCTCACTATTGACTTTATCGGTATATTGCCGCTGGGTGTCTCCATATTTTGGATTTGCATTCCCGAGAGTAACCTTATTGTAACGCTTTGAAAGCGCGTCAAATTCGTATCCTATGACTTTTGTGTCAATTTTTATGTTTAGTTTTTCATGACAAATTTCAACTTCATCACCAAGATAAACACTTTCTAAAATAGAAATTTCTTTGTACTCTTCTGTGTCCTGAAGCGTTACGAATTCGGCTGTGGCTGTGACTTGTGGCTTATCAAGGCCATTTTCGAATTCCTGTGCAGCTGTGGATCTTAACGCATCCAATGCTTGCGCTTCACTCATTTCTTCACCAATTTTTATGTCGCTGTAATGAATCCTTGTCGTTTTAACGTTTGCATAATTCCCAACAAGCGGCGATGTTACATACATTTCTGGTAATTTTAAAAGCGTTTGTCCATCTTCTTTCAGCCCCGTTGGCATGATTTTGGTTGCAACACCAGATAAATCCGTTACAAGTCGCAACCCCGTTAGGTTCTTGCGATATCTTATTGACACTCCTCGATTTTTTCCAATATGATTTTTCATTCTTACTCGAAAATTATCTCGTTCAAGCTCTCCGCCCCAAATTTCTATAAAAGAATTATCTGCTCCTAAAATCGCCTTAACCGGACTTATCATTTGATAATAAGCAGTTCCTTGTCTTGAAATATCAGAACTGCCTAAAAACGGCGTGTTTTCTAGAATTTTTGAGATTGCAACGTCACCATTTCCGGTCGGCCTTGTATCTTCGATGAAATAATCAAGTAAATCGTAAAAAATGTGTCGGGCATAGAATACTGGATTGCCCAGCATATCTATATCGGAATTATAAACCCTGAAAAGCTGATTAGAATAGGGTGTGGGGGCTTTTATAATCTGTTCATTTTCAATTTCTGAAGATCCCCGAGGCATAGTAATCTTTAAGGAATAATCCCCGTTTAATTCTTCAGTAACGATTGCCTCAATCGCTTGCAGAATTTTGAGCCCGTTATGAGTAAAATCCTGCTCATTTTTTTCATATAAAGTTATCATTATAACCATCTCCAGTTAGGCTTAACTTCTACTTTTGTCACGTTCCCTGTCCAGTTGATCAAGTTTTCTCCCACATCAAATTTTGGAAACTCTCCGCTCATCTTGTTGTTAAGCGAAGTCGTTCCATAGTATGCGTTCATTGCCTCACTATCGAGTGTAATCTCTCCCGTAATTTCTTTTAAAGAAATATTTTGATTATTTACATAAAGTATTATATTTCCAGTTCCGAAAATGGTTATTATCGGCTCAGATTCAAAAGTACCAATGTTAAAAAGGCTAAACAGTGCGGTTTTAACAAGTTTCTGCTCGAAAATATCATAACCAAATGGTTGAACTTCAAATTCAACTGAAAATCGCTTTAAATGCTGAATAATATATGAAAATTCAATTTGGTTAGAAACTCTTGCCTTGTATTTTCGCTCGGGTTCACTGCTAAAAATTAGCCATCCTGAGCCCTTAAAATGAGCGCAAATTTCATCAACTTTATTCATATCCGTTACGATAAATTCGGCACTTCGGATGTAACTGTCAAAAGCGCCGTCTGTTGTGGTTAAATTGCCATGTCTACCGGTAACTGTAAACGTTTCATCACGCCGTTTAGGACTGACTTTTTCAGGGCATCGTTCCATATAAAGCCCCAGTTCACGCGAATTTATGTCTTTAAATATGCAATAATTCAAATTTGTCTCAACCCCTTTTATCCAAGTGCAAAATTGCTGCGCCTTGAGTAAAACTCCAGCTCCTGTGCGAAAGCTTGCACATCCTGTGCACGATTGTTAACAAAGTTTTCGATATGCACTGTTATGCCCGAATGTGCAAAATTCCCTGATTCTGGCTGAGGTTGAACTAAGTTTGAGCCATACGCCATTGATAGCGCCGGTTCCACATTAAACTCGGTCGAAATCGAATTTTGCATCTGCTTAGATACATTTTTCATAGAATCTGTAAAACCTTCTCCCAGGCCTAGTGCTAGGTTTTTGCCGATTTCATCCTCAAAGAGCTTTGACGGTGAAGCAATTCCAAAAAAGCTTTTGATTCCATTTAAAATAGACTCTCCGAAACCTTTGATTTTATCTAAAACCCAATTTTTTGCGTCATTTATGCCGTTCCAAAGGCCCTGTACCAAGTTTTTGCCTATATCAAGCATTTTCCCCGGCAGCTCACAAATTGTATTCCAAATTCCTGATATTAAATTTTGCGCAGCATTTATTCCAGCCGAAAGCAGTTGACCTCCCCAATTAACAACAGCTGAGACTGCCCCAACAATTCCATTCCAAATTTTATTTGGGAGTTCTTTTATAAAGTTAATAACTGAACTCACAAATTCGCTAGCCTTAGAAATGCCTGTACTGATGAGGTTAGCAAAAAATGTTCCAACTTTATTGGCCGCATCACAAAGCCAAAACCAAATCTTGCCTGGAAGTTCTGAAAAAAAGTTTATAACTTGGCTGATAAACTTTGGAACTTCAGTTGAGGCAAAATTCCACAGGTCAGTGCCCCACTGAATAATTTGTGCAAGTGCAAGCGCTAAAGCGGTACTAAGAAGCTCCGGCAGTTTTCCAAACCAGTCGCCGATATTTGCAACGAAATCGGGAATTGTCTCGGTAAAAAATGCGACAAATGAATTCCACGCTTCCGGAATTGTTACAGTAAAGAAATTTAAAATTGCCTCCCAAGCTAAAGAAAATGCCGTCTGAATATTTTCCCACAAACCAATCCAAAAATTTCTAAAGTCTTCGCAATTATTCCAAAGTAGAATAAAACCCGCAACAAGCGCCGCGATTGCGGTAATAATTAGGCCAATTGGGTTTGCACTCATCGCAGCGTTCATCAGCCATTGCGCAGCGGTAACTGCACCCTGTGCCACAGTTAAGGCAATCTCTTTTAATCGCATAAAATCGAGGTTTGACGCTACGTCTAAAATTTTGCTGCCAAAATCTTTCATCTGAGAAAACGCGTCGCTGATTTCGCTTGCAAATTTTACAGCTTTCATCGCAATCATCGCGCTTGTGACGCCTCCGATAGCAATTGCAACCAAGTCAGAATTTTCAATCAGCCAAGAAATGCCTTCCATCAGCGGCGGCAAGAGGGTTACTACCATCTCACTGATACCTTCAATCAGCACGCCCGCGCTTTCTGAGAGCTTATCAAGAGCATCTTTTAAAGCACCCGATTCGCTGGCTTTTTGGAAAAATTTTGTCAGCTTTGAGGCCGCATTTTGCAGCGGTTCTTGCACTTTGTCGTAGAGCGTTAGGCCCATATCGGCGAAAGTATTTTTCATTATCTGAATTTTACTTTCGGTGGTGGCATATCGTTTTTCGGCTTCTTCAGTCAGTGCAACATTTTCGTCCCACGCCAAATTTGATGTGCTAATGGCCTCTGTGAACAAATCATTTGCGTTGGAAGCCCTTAAAAGCGCATCACGAAGCCGTGTTTCGCTAATTCCCATATCGTCCAGAAATTTTAACGCGCTCTCATCCTGCAAATTTCCAAGTCCAGCAATAAACTTTGTCAGTGCTCCGGTTGCGTCTTCTGCAAAATATTTCTGAAATTCTGCTGTTGACATCCCAGCCGCTTTTGCAAAATATTCAAGTTCCGAGCTACCAGTCTCACAGGCGTTTGCCATCATTATTATCGCCCGAGAAATTGCGGTGCCGCCGCCCTGTGCTTCAAGTCCAAGTGAAGACAAAGCCGCCGCAACTCCCAGAATATCAGCTTCGGTCATGCCAACTTGTGAACCCGCGGCTGAGATATTTAAAGCCATCTGCGTAACTTCAGACTCAGTTGTTGCAAAATTGTTTCCGAGTGCAACTATCGAAGAGCCCAGCCTATCGAAGTTTTGCTGGTTCATTCCTGTAATGTTTGCAAGCCGCGCAAGCGCCGTTGCGGCCTCATCGGAGCTCATGTTTGTGGCAACACCAAGGTTTGCCATGGTTTCTGTAAAAGAAAGAAGATTCTCGTTCTTAATGCCAAGTTGCCCTGCAGCCTCAGCAATTCCTGAAAGTTCAGAAGCCGTTGTTGGCATCTGTGTTGACATCGAGCGCAAACCGGACTCAAATTGCTCGAATTCTTCATCTGTTGCATTGACTGTCTTTTTAACTCCGGCAAATGCGCTCTCAAACTCGATTCCACCTGAAACAACAGATTTTACTGCACCGACTAAATTCCGGCCAATCATACGGATGGCATCGCTTGCTAAATTTGCAATTACGCCCTTCATGACGGTGAATCCTTCGCTCAGCTTGGATGTTTGATTTTTGGTGTTATTCATCTCGTCTCCAAGCTGTTCTGTAGCCTTTTCTGCAGCATTTAGCTTATCTTTATTATCCTTAATATCGCTGTTTAAGGATTTTATTTGTGAGGCTAAACTTTTAGCTTCGGTGCTGTTTTTGCCTTGCTCAAGCACAACATTTTTATATGCAGTTTGTAAAGATTTTAGCTTTTCGCCCTGACTTGCTAGTTCCGTATTTAATTTGTCTAGAGGTGTTTTCGATTTTTCCAGCTGCGAATTGACATCTTTGAGCTCACGCTCCATGTTATTTAGTTCCGCCTCGGCATAATTGAGTTTAGATACCCAAGCTTGTGTCCTTTTATCATTTTCACCAAATGACTTCGAAGCATTATCAAGAGCACTTTTTAAAACTGTGATTTTTTCTTTTTGAGATTTTATTTCTCTTGTTAAAACACCGCTTTTGGATGTCAAGCTGTCCATTGAACTTGCGTTCCCTTTAAATGTCGATGTTACCAGATTCATTTCGCTTTTTAAGATTTTGAATGAAGAATTAATTTCTCTTATAGAATTTAAAAATTCGCGTTCGCCTTCTACTCCTATCTTCAAACCAAAATTGTCATATCCCATAAATGAATTAATTCCCCCTTTTCATAAAATCGATTAGATGCCAAATGGAATTACATCGTCAATAAATAGCTCCCTGCGGGGTTTCGCAAGTCCATAATACTGTTTATGGCACTCTATTAAATCAAGCAGCAAACCTATTGGCATAAACCATACCTCATCTTCGCTGCGTTTTAAATGCACTGTTCCAAAATAGATCAGCCGAGTAAAAAATTCTTCATCTTTTACCCGGTTTGTCCGTTTTTTGGCTCTGTTTCTTCACTCTCTATGTTTCTTTTTGTCCCTTTAGTCATGGCTTGCATTATGGCATCTTTAAAATTTACTAAATCCATCGGCGATGTTAACAGTTCCAGCTTTTCTTCTGTCAGAAGCTCTTTTTTTCCTTTTGGATTTTTCATGTTATGTATCATAATGCTTTGATTTGCCAGGAGCACTATCATCCACACGATTTCTTCAAGCACTTCTTCAAATTTTTCAGATTGCATTAGCTTATTTCCTAAATTTTCTAGCCCTCCGTATCTTGCTGCAAGTTCTTTTGTTGCTTTTGTTGTTAAGATTAGCTCATATTCTTCTCCGTTAACTGTAATTGATGCACTTCTCTCATTTACATCCACCATAGTCACTTACTCCTTTGCTTCGGTAAACTCAAAATCAGGCTCATAAACTTGTGAGAACCAGCCTAAAATTGTATCTGTAGTCACACCAGTTTCACCTTCCGTCACTTCTATTTTCCATGGATGTTTCCCATCTTCGTTTAATTTATTACGCCGCATTACAGTACCTTCAATCGTTGGTGTTGAAAAAGTTATACTGTCTCCTTTTGTTTGTAAACTCGTAGATGGAACTCCAAATTTGACTCGGTATAACCAGAAATATCTATACTTCCCGTTTGCTTTCTTTGCTCTAAATCCTACTGCTACAGGTGCAGCACTGTCTTCTGCTGATGAAACAACTACTCCATTTGCATCAATTTTTGCTCCTATCAAATCTCCAGCTGTAGCTGAACCTATATCGTCAATTCCAAGTGTGAGTGTCCCGCTTTTAAATTCCTTAACTACCTCACAGACCCCATCGTCTGCAAAAAGTGTTGCTTCTGCAGGCTCTACCGTCAGTTCTGCTGTCATTGCTTTTGCTAATATTTGCGGTGTTTCATAAGTTTCATTACCTTGTGCATCCTCAGTTATTTTTGCATAAAATAGCGAATCGAGGCCTATCGTTGCCAACTTAATCTCCTCCTAGAAATTTATAAATTTTCGCGGCATCGATGGTATAGTGATGATACTCTGTATCCTGCTCATATCCCACATACCATCGTCCGGTAATAGTAAAATCAGACCTCAGCAAAAGCTCAGTAATCTGATTTTTCCTCTGTATGTAATTTGATTTTGTAAATAGTGATATCCTTACTTCAGAAATTTCATAGTCAGGCAAATTGTCTGTAAAAACATCTAAATCATCTGTAATTGGTGTTAAAGCCAAATATTCATCTGGCGGCGGGTCTTTAAATGTCCCTGTTTCAAGCGGAATATTTAACGTTGAAAGGGCTGCTTTCAGATCAGATAATACGCTACCGTTCACAATTTATTTATCTCCTCTTTAAGTTTTTCTTCCATTGCTGCAATACACGCCTTTCTAGACTTATTCTTTGCAGGTTTCAAAAATGGTTTTGGCTTTTGACCTGATTTTCCAAACTCAATCACATTTGCTATCATAGCGTTGGTTATTGTATAGTAACTTCTTTTATTTTTTGCCTCATACTGATTTCTTCTTGGTTCATTAAATCCTACCTTAATATTATGTACCCCATTATTATCTACATCATCTGGGGATACTCCCAACGAATTAACCAGTTCACCTGTTGACCGTTTCTTATGTTTTAAATCTTTTCCTATGACGGTTTTTAAATGCGATTTAACACTCTTAAGCATAATATCTCCACCCACTTTTAAAGTTTTTCCAACTATTCTGTCTGTTTCTTTTCCCAATTTTAATATCTTTAATAAAAATTTTTCCGGCATCTTAATCTCGCATTTACCCATGTCGAAGCGCCCTCCTTTTTCCTGCTAGTCTAACAATACGGTTCAATTTTCTTTGCTAAAACTTCAATGTACATATCTTTTCCTTTGATGTTTTCTACTGATAATATGCTGTATCTGCCATCGCTACAAGTAATATCCATTTTCGTTGTAATATTTAAATTCGGTATTTTTCTAAATCTAAACAATACTGTTGCTTCTGAAAATGAAGCCATATTGGCCCACATCCGGTTGCCATGCCTGCTTTCTCTGTATGCACGAATGCTTGCTAAAATTGTCTCCTTTCTCCTAGAAAATCCTTCCGGATCAATAACATTTTCAGCAGAAATGATATCTATAAAGCTATTCATTTTTCCAAACGACACGATATCGCTCCCTTCGCTCGCGTTATCAAATGTACAGTTTACAATTTACAGTGTACAACTGCGGTTTGCCACTTCGTGGCACTATATTTAGTGCTGGCAAAGCCGGCCACTTTCATTGTATATTGTGCCTTGTACATTATTTTAAACCTGCCAATCCTTATCAAACCGTAAAAGCCGATTAACCGTACTCCAAACTTGCTCTGACGCTTGCACATTATCGCTCCAAAAACCGGCTGTACTTCCGTCACGGCTCTCGTAAAAATGCGTTGCCAGCATTATAACAGCCTGTTCTGTTGTCTGTGACATTGAATTTTCCAAATAATAACCATTTTTCATTTTTTGATAGCCTTCTGCATAACATATGGCAGCATTAATGTAACCCCTCAAAAGTTCATCATCTTCGTTATGAAAAAGAATTAGATTTGCTTTTACCTTATTAAGCAAGTCATTCATATAAATCTACTCTCCCGCTTAAGCACTGTTTTGCTTCATTAGACCGGCTTGTTTTAGTTTCAATATCAACGCATTAAAATCCGATTTCAGCTCTGAAATCGTCGATGCTGTACTTTCATCCTGATTTTCCGCTTGTGTAAATTTGGGTTCAAGTCCTAAAACTTTGCCACCTTCAGCTATTTCCAGTGTACCACCTATAACTGTTTTTTCTCCGCCTTGTTCTGTGTAGTTTTTACAGTTGTATGACATATAAAATCTCCTTTCAATCAATTCAATGTACATTTACATTGCCTAAGCTTTTTGCTGCAGGTATTTCACTGCTTCAGGCAATATGAGTTTACCGTCTACTCGTTGAGTTGCAACAAATCCTACCTGTCCGGTTACTGCAAATAGCTCGTTTAAACGCTTAAAACTCCTGCCTTGACGATCTGCAATCCAGTAATATTTAAAGTCGCCAAAGGCCACTGTTTTGTTCCCCGCAGAAATTTCCGGCATATATGCTGAGGTCAAAACTGGACGGTTTAAAATAGTATCCGGCGTTCCCGCAACCATTGACGGTTGCCAGATATACTGCCCGCCCCCATCCTTTAATTTTCTGATAGCTTTAACTGTGGAGTCATTCATCAAGAACGTTGCGTTTTTGCGGTACGGGGACTTTAAACTGTAAAATAAGTCCATGATTTCGTCAAATGAAATTGACGTTGCTCCCGATGAGGTTTTCCCAAGCTGACCTCCTCCTGTTGCATCTAAAATTCCTGTTGGTTTCCCTGTTCCGTCTCCTACAAAAAAGGCTTCTTCCTCTTTCGTGCCAATGCGTCTGCCGAACTCTTTTGCAACATAGCTTTCAAGGTCAAAAGCGCTGTCATTTAATAACTCTTCACTAATTTTTATCATTGTTGCCAGCTTGTATGCACTCAGCGTTACCTGTTTAAAGCTATCATCGCTTTCTGGAATTGCCCCCTCTTCATCAACCCAGGAAGCATCGCCTTTCGTTGCTACAACCGGAATTTTACGGTCTCCACTGGACGTTTGAATTGTGTTTGCAAGCCCCCTAAAAATGTCTTCTTCCTCTAAAGCTTCAACCAAAGTATGTTCGAATTCATCAGGCGTTAAATAGCCTCCTTCGGCGTCGCTGCCTATTTGAAGAGCATTCTTTACCTCAAACCCAGCTTTATTTCTCATTACTTGCCAAAACGCATTTTTATATTCATTGCTAGCTCTACCTGTTTTTTGCGATTTTTCATCAGCTTGAGGTTTTTCTAAAAGAGGTGCACTAGTTGCCTTAGACAGCTCTAAATCAATTGCAGCTTGCTTTTCTAGCCTATCGATTTCTTTCCCAAGATTTATAACCTCTGTTTCCATTTTTTCGTATGTAGAATTATCTTCAGCTGAAACCAGTCCATTTTCACCTCGTCTGCTATCCAGAAAATTCTTTGCCGTTTCCCACGCTTTTGCACGTTTTTCACGCAATTCAAGTATTTTATTCATAATCTGTTCTCTCCTTAAAAAATTTAATGATTCAATAAAGAAAGCCGCTTTTGTAGCGACTCCAACGTTATTTTTGATTCTCTTTTTGAAATTTTATTGACAATTTTTCTATCAAACGCCGCCTGACTAAATAACTGCCCTTGCGATATTTCGTAATCAGAATTATTATTTGCATACAAAATTTCATCTGCAAATCCCAACTCTACGGCTTTTTGCGCGTTCATCCAGGTTTCTGCGTCCATCATCCGAGATATTTTGGTTCGTGAAAGACCGGTTTTTAGCTGGTATGCATTGATTATTGACTCTTTGATTTCAGAGAGCATCGAGATGGCTTTTTGCATCTCTTCAGTGTCTCCAAACGCCGCAGCCATGGGATTATGCACCATAATTTGCGATAAGGGAGATACTAAAACTCTCGTTCCTGCCATAGCAACTACTGACGCTGCCGAAGCTGCAATTCCATCTATCTTGACGGTCACATTGCCTTTGTATTCCATCAGCATATTATAAATTTGCGCTGCTGCAATCACATCTCCGCCGACACTATTTATAAACACCGTAATATCGCCGCTTTCGGACATTAGTTCAGCTTTAAATTGTTTAGGTGTTATCTCATCGTCCACCCAGCTATTCTCAGCTATGGTACCTTCAATGCGAAGAATACGCTCGTTGTTTTCATCACTTGTCCAGTTCCACCAGCGAGTTGTCCTTTTCGGACTGTTCACTATCTTTTCCATTGCTATCAACCTCCGTTTCTTCAGGCACATCTTGCGCAAATACACCTGCATCCTGCAATTTTGTCATCGCGCCGTTTATTAAGTACAAGTTGCCACCTAGCTCATCCGGAATTAAATCCATGTTTTCAAGTTCTCGGATATCATTTGCGCTCATCCAGCCGTTTTGACGTGCCGTCGCATAGCCATTCATGCGGCTTTCATAGTCACCACGCAACAACCCGTCAACATTGAATTTTACAAAATATTCTCGCTTTTCGCTCTCTAAAAACAGTGACCTCTGAATCGCCTGTTCCCACCTCGTTACCCACGGATTGAGCGTATATTTTACAAATTCAAGTGATTGCTGTTCAATATTTGAAAAACTAGATTTTTCTAAGTCTCCGACCATATGCGGCGGAATTCTAAAGATCCTTGCAATCTCATCTATTTGAAATTTTCTTGTCTCTAAAAACTGAGCTTCATCGGGTGAGATTGCAATTGGTTTAAACGTAAGTCCCTCCTCCAGGACAGCCACTCGATGGGAATTTCCGCTGCCTTGAAACAGAGAATTCCAGCTTTCACGGAGTTTATCTGGATTTTTAATTGTTGACGGATGTTCCAAAACTCCACTAGGTGACGCTCCATTTTCAAAAAATTTAGCACCATATTCTTCACAGGCAAGTGCCATTCCTACGGCATTTTTAGCCATTGAAATAGGCGAATATCCAACCAAACCATCGAATCCTAGACCAGGAATATGCAAGACATCCTCTTTTCTTAAATACACTTGCCCTTGCGCTTTGAGCGTAGGATTATCGCTGTCATTGACCATGTATGTGTAATAAATTTCACCGTTTGATGCTCTATCGACTGTCATACGGTTTGGCATTAACGGGTAAAGTGATAATATTTCGCCCTTTCCGTTGCGAATAATTTGAGCGTAGGCGTTACCCCACAACAAAAGATGACTCATCAACGTTTCCCTGAACACAAACGAAGTCATCTCCGGATTTGGCTCATCATGCAAAAGGAGATAAAGTGGGTGGTTTATGGCTTTTTCTTTTGCTCCATCTTTCAAATACCTATACGCATGTAATGGGAGACCTGCTATTGATTCGGATAAGATTCGTACACACGCGTAAACCGCCGTTACCTGCATTGCAGAGCGTTCATTTACATTTTTTCCACTTGTCGTTCTGCCAAAAAGCATATTGTAACTGTTCCCTGGCAGAGAATTTTTGGGTTTATCTCTTGAATGAAACAGATTTTTTAAGATGCTCATATCAACAAAAACCTTTCTAGCATTTAATTTTTAACCTATTAATTTTTCGATATTGGGATATATCCCGTCTTCTTTTAATAATTCGTAGATAAATAGTCGTCCTTTCTGTGTCCAATACGTGTGAACTTTCGTGTGTTGACCGTCATTATCAAGATAAGTGGGAGTTTTCGTGCTTGTATAGCCCTTTATACACATAAGATTAAGCCGCGAGCAAAAAAGTGTTATAACTAGGCTCTAACTTTGTTACGCGACTTGCCTGCGCGGGCTCCGCGCCGCTCCAGCCGTAATCCTTATATATTGTTGATATTGAAACCAAATCTTTACAATTAAGCACAACTTTATAATAGCTCGCTTTCGGCGTCAGCTCTGAAATTTGCTGAGTCTGCACTGCTACTGACTGCTTGAGTTTTTTATTTTTCTCTCGTTCTGCTTTTAATGCATTAAGAGCCGCAATGCCTAAATCCGGATCGGCAATTAAATCATCAATCGCATACATTCCATGTTTGCGGATCGACGGTAAAACCTCGCTTGTCACCCAATGTTTAAATTTTTTCGCACTTGGCAGTTTGCTTGATAAAATCAAACTATAGAGACCACTCTCGTTGATAACTATTGTCTCTTTATCTTGATTGCCATCAAATACCATGGTTTTTTTGCCTGTCTTCAGTATCGACATGTCTATTTATATCTCGACTACCGTTTTGGTACCCGAGAATTTCAGCAACATCTTTCCCCACAAAATATGGCTCATCATTGATTATTACCGTTCTGACTTCACCAAACTCTTGGTTTTTAAATACTTTTAAGTTGTTCACAAATAAACCCTACAAAAAAATTTTTTAAAATAACAAAATGCCAACATTTCTGTTGACATTAAAAACAAATTAATATTTTATTTTGCCGCCTTGCTCGATTAAAGAATGAGTAAACCTCTCTCCTCGTAGACAGAATTATAGCTTTCACCCAGATTCCGAATAGCTCGGTCTAACGCCATTATTGTTGCAACAACTCCATCTATTTTCTCTGTGGATTTTTCTTTATCGGGCTTGATATTCCCTGCTGGGTCAGTACGAATAAATATGTTGTCCATCATCCAACTCAGTACCGGATGCCCACCATGCGCAATCTTCTGCTCTAAAGTGAGTTTCATAAGTTCCCTAGTTGGAGGGCTCATATCTTTAAATCCCTGCCCAAATGGAACAACTGTAAACCCCATGCCTTCAAGATTTTGAACCATCTGTACTGCGCCCCAGCGGTCAAAGGCTATTTCTCGTATGTTGTACTTCTTTCCAAGCTCTTCGATGAATTTTTCAATATAGCCATAGTGGACTACATTGCCCTCAGTAGTTTGAAGATACCCTTGTCTCTGCCACACATCGTAAGGTACATGGTCACGATTTACTCTGAGGGTAAGATTGTCTTCCGGTAGCCAAAAATAGGGGAGAATGTGATATTTATCTTCTTCATATAATGGCGGAAATATCAGCACAAACGCGGTAATATCCGTTGTTGAGGATAAATCTAAACCACCATAGCAGACTCTGCCACGCAGCTCTTCTTCATTCACATTAAAGCTACAGGCGTTCCATTTATCCATCGGCATCCACCTTACTGCCTGTTTTACCCATTGATTTAGCCGAAGCTGCCTAAAACTATTCTCTTCTGCGGGGTTTTGCTTTGCTGATTCACACGCTGCTTTAACTTTGTCAATACCAACTGTAATTCCAAGAGATGGATTCGCTTTTTCCCAGATTTTCGGATCTGTCCAATCATCCGACTCTTCTGCTCCGTAAATCACAGGATAAAATGTTGGGTCAATTTTTCTTCCTTCAAGGATGTCTTTGGCTTTTTGATGCGTTTCATAACAAATGCTGTGTGTATCGTTTCCAGCTGTTGTTATTAAAAAGTATAGCGGCTGTGTTCTTGCGTCACCTGAACCTTTTGTCATAACATAGAAAAGTTTTCTATTTGGCTGCGTATGTAATTCATCAAAGATCACTCCATGAATATTAAATCCATGCTTCGAATACGCTTCTGCTGATAATACCTGATAAAAACTGTTGGTTGGCTTATAAATAATACGTTTTTGCGAAGTTAAGAGTTTTATTCTTTTTGCTAAGGCTGGGCACATCCTAACCATATCGGCAGCAACTTCAAAAACGATCGATGCCTGCTGCCTGTCAGCTGCACAGCCATAAACTTCAGCTCGTTCTTCTCCGTCTCCACAGCAAAGAAGTAACGCTACTGCCGCGGCAAGTTCACTCTTCCCCATTTTTTTAGGAATTTCGACATAAGCTGTGTTAAACTGGCGATACCCATTAGGCTTTAAAATCCCAAATAAATCTCTTATAATTTGTTCCTGCCACTCAAGTAATTCAAATTGCTTTCCTGCCCACGTACCTTTAGTGTGACACAGACATTCAAAATAAACTGAACCGCGTAATCTGCCATTTTTTTATCATAATGAGAACCTTTTGCCATAAATTTTGTTGGCTTGTAATTTTTTAGTTTCCTCATGAATTTCTCACAACCCACCCTTCATTGCTAAATCAATATCACAAATAAATTGTTTTACATTAAGCTTTAAGATAAATCTCTTTCACAAGTTCAGCATAAGGAATTTGCGCCTTGTCTCGAAGAACATAAATATCGTTTGGTGATATTCCATTTTCGACAGCTCGTCTCAAAATTACAGATGCATATTTTTCGTCAAGTTCCATCATGTAACAAATTCGATTTATCTGCTCACATGCTACAAGAGTCGAGCCACTGCCTCCAAACAAGTCTAGAACGATCCCATTTTCCTGTGAAGACATTTTTATCGGATATGCTACCAAAGATAACGGTTTTGTTGTCGGATGAAGTTTTGATTTTGCAGGTCTATCAAATTCCCAAACGGTTGTCTGTTTTCTATCCCCATAAAATTTGTGTTTAGCTGTATTTTTGAATGCATAAATAATTGGTTCGTGCCGCATTTGATAATCCATTCTACCAATTACGAGAGCATTTTTCACCCATATGCATGTCGTTGAATAATGAAATCCTGCATCTACTGTAGCATTAAAAAAATTTACTTTCTCAGCATCAGAATGAAAACAATAAAAAGCGGAACCGTCTGATAAGTTGTCATATGCATTTTTAAACGCATCCAAAAGGAACTGATAAAATTTTTTTGAGTTATCCCAGCTATCATTTATAATTTTCATTCCTGTGCCACCTTCATATGAGCAATTATATGGTGGGTCTGTTACAACTAAGTTTGCACGTTTTCTGTCCATTAATGCAGTTACATCTTCAGCGCTTGTTGCATCTCCACACATTAATCTGTGTCTGCCGACTATCCAGATATCTCCGCGTTCCACAAATGAGGCTTTTTCCAGCGCGGCGGTCAAGTCAAAGTCATCATCTCGGACTTCTTTTTCTCCTGTTTTTTCAAATAAGTCGGCAATCTCGGCCTCTTCAAAGCCCGTCAGCGATACATCAAAATCTGAACCTTGTAAGTCAGAAATAAGCATTGCAAGTTTATCGGTATCCCACTCTCCGTTGATTTTGTTGAGCGCAATATTTAGCGCTTTTTCTTTTTCTTCAGAAAACTCAACAACTACACAATCAACTTCTTTTAGTCCAAAATCGACAAGAACTTTTAATCTTTGATGTCCTCCTATAACTCTTCTGGTTGTTTTATTCCAAATAATCGGCTCAACGTAACCAAATTCTTCAACTGAACGCTTTAATTTTTCGTATTCAGCATCTCCCGGTTTTAAGTCCTTACGCGGATTATATTTGGCAGGAACCAGTTTTGAAATCACTATTTTTTCTATTTGCAAAATTCTGATCACCTCACTTAACTATTTTACATAACAAAAAGGCACCTCTTTTTCAAGACGCACCTACAACAATATTTTTTATATTCAGCTCAAAAAATTCATTATTAATTTTATTAGTGTTTCTTTTTCTTGTGGTTTCGATTCCGCAATCATTATTGTGATAGCAACCAAAGTGTAATCGTCTATTATTTTCTTGCCGTTTTCAAAGAGGGCTTCATTTTTGTCAAGAAAATAAAGGAACATGGCTGCAGCAATTCGTTTGTTGCCGTCAGAAAATGAATGATTTTTAGCTATAAAATATAAAAGATTTGCAGCTTTTTCCTCAATCGAAGGATAAACTTCTTGACCGCCAAATGTCTGATAAATCGCATTAATACTTGACTCAAAAGAATTATCCTTCTCGTTTCCAAACAAATCGCTTTCCTCTGCAAACCGCATTTTAAGGATTACATCTTTGCACTCATCGTACTTCAAAACATAAGTTGATTTAGTTCCCTCAGGTTTTTTTATTTTCTGATGGTCGTAATCGTCCAACAAATTAAGTGCCGCTGTGTATTTTTCAATCACATCCAGAATCTGTCCACTTTCAAGTTGGTTGTTGGCTCTTTTCATAATACGTACAATCTCTCCAAGCTGATTTATACGATTATTATTAACAGCGTAGCCTTTTAGTATGTAATTTTTTAAAACTTCATTTGCCCATTTGCGAAACTCTACTCCACGCTTGGATTTTACTCTATATCCGACCGAAATTATAACATCTAAATCATAAAAAGTAACATCGTATACTTTTCCATCTGAAGCAGTTGTTGCAAAATTTGCAACAACTGAATTTTGAGACAATTCTCCATCTTTAAATATATTCTTTATATGCCGTGAAATTGTTGATTTATCTCTCTCAAACAGCTCTGACATTTGATCCAATGAAAGCCATACCGTTTCGTTTTCGATATTGACATTCAATTTTATGTTGCCGTCTTGTGCTTTAAAAATCACTAGTTCTGTTTTCTTTTCCATGAATATTTATCTCCCAGCAATTTGTTATATTCTTCATGATAACTCTTATTATTTTAATATTCAACTTTTAGTAATCTCTCACGACAAAATCCCACAAAAGGCTAAAATTATCTGTACAAAATCAAGTAATGCTCGGCCATGCACTCCATTTGTGTAATCCAGAATAAAACAGCAAACGTCTCCAATGATTCATATGTAAGAACCTCCACCCGTCACGAAAATTAAAATTTTCTACGGGGCCCTGGAACCTTGTTACTTGCAAGCTCGTAATAAAAGCAAATCACTCTTTTTCGAATATTGAATACTGTGCCCAACAGTGAAATTAACGCTAAAATCCATGTTGCATCCCGCATCACTTATGCCTCCTAGCTGTTAAAAGCAACTCCATATCATCGTTTTGCGGTGTGTCAACAAATTCAGTAGAACAGTTCTGTTTAACTATATCAAAAATCTCGTACCAAAGAAGGTTTGCCTGCTTCTGAAACGAAATGCTCATCTGCACAAATGGGTTAGCTATAGCATTTCCTGTTGTTGGATGTTTTCCTAAAAATCCGAATGTACTTATGGCTTCCTCGCACTGAATAAACCTTGCAAACGCCTGTGAGTAAACCTCGACAAGCCGTGGATTTACGAATTTCTCACACCTTCGCTCTTTCAGCCATATCCACGTTTCCCTGAAAATTCTATCTGCGCCCAGAGGTTTTCCGTTTTTCTGCTGTGCATTTAAATATTCACTCGGTTTTGGTATGTTTTCACCTTGTAACTCTGACATCTCTGAAAAGTCATTTAAATCAAATTGTTCATCTACTTCAAACTCCGAAATATCTAGTACATTCGCCGATTTTCCTGCCGCCATTTTGTCAGCCAAAGAAACTGGCTTATTTCCGGCTCTAACTCGCCTTCCACCTCGATTTGTTCCGTCTTTTGCCAAAATTTTTCACCCCTTTTTTATATTTTTTTAATAGCAGGTTTGAATCGAACTTTTTGTGCGTGACACTCCACGCCCGTTGGGTTCGACATCTTTCACAGAGATTTTTATACCCCCATTTCACCCTTTTTCTACATTTTTTATGTACATATTTTGCACATATCTATATCCTTACCAAATAAAAAACGCCTGAGTTTGAGTTCAGACGTCCTCTGTATATTAAATTTTAATTTTCAGGCGGCGGATTAGGCTTTATTACTTTTGTTTTCCCATGTTTTGCTTTGCCTTGTATTTCCGGAACCACTGGCCCTCGCTTTGATTGATTGTGTTCTTCTGGTCGTTTCATCCCTTGTTTTGACATAAAGTTCCCCCTCAGACTTTATTTCTTAGTATTCGGTCCCAAAGCTCGTCTTTTTGTGTTATGCTGCAAATCTAAATTTTCTTCCTTGGCATCAATAGAATTGACTGCATTTACTAATTTTTGTTGATTGTTAGCCGGCTCTTTAAATGACTTATTTGTTTTTATTTCGTTACTTGGCATCTTAGTTCACCTCAATCTTATTGTTGCCAATTGTTCCAAGCTTATGCTCTCATCTCCATCTGCCACCTTCAGTTGCTGTAATCCTTGAATGACAGCTTTTGCAAAGGCTCATTAAATTGTCTTCATGATGTGTGCCGCCTCGAGAAAGAGGAATAATGTGGTGTACTTCCTGCACCGGAGTAATCTTGCCTTGTTTCTCGCACACTTCACAAACAGGATGTTCTTTGATGTAAAGCTGTCTGATTCTTCGCCATCTGGTTCCATACCGTTTGTAAGTGTTAGGATCACGTTTATATTTATTGTAATACCGGTTTTTGAGCTTTCTATGTTTGTCACAGTACAAGCCTTCCGTAAGTTCAGGACATCCTGCAAACCTACACGGGCTTCTTGGACGTTTGGGCATGAATAACACTCTCCTTAAAATATTTTTGCATAGCAAAAGCTCTCGGATTTCTCCAAGAGCTTTTAGTTACAATCTCATATTTAAGACTATTTCTCTGATTATAACTATATCAGCATTCCTACATAAATTCAAGTGGACAAAACTGTATTTTACTGTAAACTTTCAGGAAATTTTAAATTTTTTAATGCACACCGATGTACTTTATAGACATTATCAACTCCATAACCCATTATCTGTGCTATCTCACCCCACTTTTTTAAATGCAAATACCGAAGCTCTAAAATTAACCGATGTTCATCGCTTTCTGCTCTTTTTATTAACGCAGAGATATCACTTTTGATGTCAATTAATCGTTGTACTTCACTATCAATTTCCCGCTCCAATTCGATTATTTTAATTATGTTTGTCTCCATTTGCTGATGAGCGTTTTTGTTCCTCGGCAAATCAGAAAGTACAGAATTTACCTTTGTAGAAAGTTCTCGCAATGACTTTAACTCATCCAATTTGTATTTAATACGCAAATTTATATAATATGCCTGAGAGAGATATTCCTTTACTGTCATCGTGAATTTCTCCTCTCACCATATTCGCAGCCTTTCCAGGTTATTTTTCCCAGCTTGTTTCCAAATGGGTCGATGTTTAATAACGACTTATAATATTCGCTTTCAGAATTATCACACATAAATGCTGTCCACTTTTTTTCGCTTACACCTACATCTTTCTTTGCAAATTTACATGAGACACATCTGATATTTTTATTGGCCATAAAAGTCACCATCCATAAATTACAAATTTAAAAACATTCTCTAGTTTTGCAACTTTGTTCTTTGTGACTTTGTATTTTCGTAATTTGTATCCGCGTAATCTGTATCTTTGTCCTTTGCAGTTTATTTCTCCGGCATCACTACTTCCAATACGTTTTTTACTTCCTGTAAACTTATAACTTTAATCGCCATACCGCCAGCTTCATTTATTCGTTTGATTGTAATTTCCTGAAGCTTTGATAACTTACCCGTCAAGGTCTTAACTTCAAATGCCACGAATTTTCCCCTATAACAGCAAATAATATCAGGGATTCCAGCAGTACTGTACATACCGCCGTGCTCCTTAAATGCGAAGCATTCCGGCTCTGATTTTAGATATTTTAATATTTGATTTGTTATCGTCTTTTCTTTCATACGATTGCTCCCTCTAAATATGTGTTACCCGTGTTACCTTCAAGTTACCTCAATTTTCGGAAAGAGGTAACACCCTTAAACTCAACAGTAAAGCCAATGTTTTTATATATGTTACCTTAGTTACCTCTAAAATAAATTTATTTATTATATAGAGATTTATTTAATTCACACACTCAAAAATTAATTTATATATTTACTCTAATAAGAAGGTGTGTGGGGGAAAAATAGAGGTACAGAGGTAACATATCTACAAATGGCTAATTCAAGGGATTTGTAGTTGTTGTGTTTTCGTGATTTGATACCTCTGATAATATTTTTTTAATGCAGAAACATTTTTGAAGCACTCCATTTATTCTTTTGGGTACTTGCATTTTGACATGTCCTTTGGTATCTAATGCAGTCTCAATAAAACCACGATCCTTAAATCCACGAGTGACTTTTGAATAATCAAATCCATTCTCTTCTAGTGCTTGGCGTAGAATATTTGGTATGATATACACCGTATCCTGTTCTATTTTCCCATAGCATGGCGTACTGTCCGGAAGAAAGCGATTCTTATTACTTGTTATCCAACCTGTCACAAAGTCCCATGCTCTGTCAATCGTGTCTGCTTTTTGAAGCTCCTTACAGTTTTTGAGGATATGAGTTCCAAGATTTACAGCCTCGTCCCATGCATTTTCGGCTTTAGCACCAAAAACAGATATACTCGAATAATAGTCACCAAGACACACAATGGCGACGTTATCCAGGTGCGTGTTATCGCAGTTTTCTGCTTGATGTTTTGCCACATCTTTTCTTAAATTATCAAAATCTCTATGTGCTTTGCCTTTAATCTTCAGCACATCATTAATCAAATACTGAATAAAGATTTTTCCGGCAAAACCATAGTGATTTTCGCTTACTAAGTGCAGTGTATGGGCCACATTAACATCATCCACAGGCTTACCATAAAGCTCCAGCACTCTAGTCAAAACGCCGTCGTTGCTCGATTCTTTGCTCATCGACTGTTCGCCACTGGTTAATATATTATTCCTCCAGCTCGCTGTCTCTTGAACACCGCCTTCTTTTGCACCTCGCAGCCTTCCAAACCCATTTCCTAAACTATAAATAATATTTTCAACCGATAGTCTCTTGTTGTTCAAAACCTGGAGTTCATCGATCGCAAAGGGCAAATGTTTAAGTATTCCCGCCATCCGTTCAAGCCCGACGCTTGTAGCATTAAAACTGCCCATGAGCTTTGTAGGATTTCCCCAGACACTTATTGCCATCTTAATTGCTGCAGTTTTTCCTGACTTAGAGTCATGCCATATATGAACAAAAAATACACGATGATTCAATATTTCTAAAAGAGGCGAGGCAAAGGATGCAGCTAACATGAATCTACCTAACTGATTGTTTCTCAGTATTTGCGCATTCTGTTTCCAAACATCAAAACTTCCACATTCACAGGTACTGCCAATTAAATTTGTAGCTTCCTTATACTCAGATTCAAAGACTACGTCGTCTCTGATGAGGTATGGAAAAAATTCTAACTTTCTTATGCTTTTTTCACTCGCGTGCGAATTAATTTCATTCTCATTACAAATGCCGGACGCGACTTGTCCAGTGCGGCTACGCACCCAGCCGATACGAGATATTGATTTTACAAAGGGAATACACTTATCATTTGCACTTTCGTAATCAGAAAGATATTTGACTATATCCGAGGCATTGCCGGAAGATACAGGGATGCCACTGTCAGCGTATTTTATGATTGAAGTCCTGTTAAATATGTGAGACCTGGGTGCAATGATCGTCTTCCAATGATTATGATTTAAAAACTTAACTTCAACTTTCTGTGTTCCATCATCAATATTCTCAAATCTACGCGAGATAATTAACGGGCACGAACACACCATTACAAATTCATCTGAAGTATTGTTCCTCAATATCTTCTGAACACCGTGACTCATCGAAACGTCCCAGCCTTGCGGAATAACTGCACCAGAAGTCTCAATGCCATCAAGTTTTAAAATTTTAGATTTTGCCTTATTTGTAGAGTCCCTGTGCGAAACACACTTGGCTACACGCACTGCCCTCTCGAAATCACGAAGATTAACCTTCCCTTTGAGTTTCGCCTTAAGTTTCGCGTACTCAGACGGGAGATTAAATTTTGCCCACGCACAGAGCCTTACGTTTTGCTCCGACAAGATATCATCCACATTAATTTTTTCACTCGAAACTAGGTTTTTAAAACGCTCCTCCAAATCTGGCAGGCCATAAACAATAGGAGCCTTAACATGGCAGTTTTTACTGCAGTCAAAATTAAGATTTTCCTTGATATATTCGCAAGTGTGTGGTTTATTTTCCGCTATAGCTCGCTGTATTTTTCTTTCTGTTTCATCAAAGCTGTACCTCGGATAACTTTTGCTAAACTGGTGTACCGAATTGCGACCTTTGGGCAGCGGAGCAACATTAGTCACCATGGCATGCCACATAGGTTCCGGTAGATCAACAGCATTGTCTACGCAATACTTGAGAAATTCACAGTTCTCAACTGCTTTATTCACACCCTGTGGATTTTTATGGGCATTGCAAACAGTACCGTGTGAATGTTTGTCCTGATTGAAACTTTTTAAGCTATATCTATACAGATTACTTTGTATAACTTCGCACTTAACACCATTTTTTAATTTATGATTAATTGAACCCGGAACCCTTAAGATGCGAGCAAGGTCATAAACATTATCAAGTTTCCAGCCACGCTTTCTTGCTTCAAGGTTTATATGTTTCCCAAAGTCTCGAAATATCGAAACGATGTTGTTTCTATCTTCAGAATTCTCAATTTTGAATGGCTTATCAAGCAGCCAATATGAATGAACTCCATTTCCCGACCTTACAATGATGCTTGGTTTTAAATTCAAACCATTTAAAAAATCAACAGCCTCATCTATAGTTTCCGGCAGGGATTTTTGAGCGTGGGCATCACCTTTAACGTCAATATCGGCATACAAAGTCGTAATGCACGAGATATCTTTTTCACTTCCTCTAAGACCATTTTTAAGCACCTTATTTCTCAGTCCTACACCAAAAAATACATTTGTTTTTTGCCCGATAATCTCAGCAGTTTTTGCAATTTTCTCGATTTCGTTTACCTTAAACCACTTAGTATTTCTGCTAGGCAGGGTTGTGAGCGTTATAAACCCGGTTTCGCAGCCTTTATAAATTTCATTTAAAAATTCACAAGTATTCACGACTTCACCACCTTACGTTTTTTAAATTTACTTTTATTGCTATTGGATAACGAGAAAATATACATAGCTTTTTTACGTCTTTCTTCTGCAGTTACATTTTTAATTGCTTCATAAGCCGTCAAATCATAGTATCCTTCAGCGTTCTTTAATCCTAAATCCATTTTTACTACACTTCTTTCCAATAAAATTCAAATTTTGAAAAAATCCTATTTAGAGCAATACGAAGTAATTGGCAGTGGCAACGTTCCATTCTCCAATTCACTAAGTGTTCCAAAAGTTTCTCCAGCAGCAGCTTCTGCTATTATCGGTACATCAAAGTCTTCAAATGGCTGTTGCTCCATACATTCTTTCACAAAATTAACCGCTTCGTTAACTTTATCTTCCGGTACTTCAAAGATTAGTTCGTCGTGAACCTGTAACAACGGTTTTAGCCACAAACGCTCCGATAGTCCTTTAATAACTCGTCCCATAGCCAATTTTAAAATGTCTGCAGCTGTACCTTGTATTGGCGTATTAAGCGCACATCTTTGTGCAAAGCTCTTTTTACCCCAATTAGCAGATGTAATGCTAGTCAAATATCTGCGTCGCCCCAGGTAAGTCTCTGTATAGCCATCCTCCGCAGCCTGCCTTTTTACTTTTCTCTGCCAGCTTTCAAGCCCTTTGTACCCAGCTTTCAAGTTACTGATTATTTCACAGCACTCATCTATCGATTTACTAAGTCCAGCCTTAAACTTCAATGTTCTCTGCAGACCTTTTGGAAACAGCCCATAAAACACTCCGAAGTTACAATTTTTCGCAATTGTGCGTCTTTCTTTATAATGACTATTACCTTTGTCAATAGCCTCTGAGAACGGGATATTGAATATAACTGAAGTGGTTTGAGCGTGTATATCGCCGTTATTTCTGTATGTTTCAAGCATTTTTTCATCTCTGCAATAAAACGCACCGACACGCAGTTCTATCTGAGAAAAATCAAGTGATATCAGCACTTTACCCCTTGGAGCTGCAATAAATTTTCTAATACCGATTGGGTCGTTATCCTTGCGGGGTGTGTTTTGAAGGTTTGCGTTGCGGCTTGCAAACCTCCCTGTCTCCGTGGCCAACGGCATTAAATCGGGGTGTATGCGGTTTGTTGCTGTGTTTAAGAATTTTAAATAGCCGTCAATGTACGTCGACTTTAGCTTATTCCACTTTCGATACTCTGTGGTCATCTGAAATATCGGTACCAACCCAGGCCGATTTTGCTCACACCACTCGGACAATAAAATTAATGCTTCATCGTCTACAGCTTCACTGAATTTTTCTGTTGTTTTTAGTACCGGCAAACCAAGCGTTTTGTACAAATAATCTTTAAAAGCTTTTGTACTTGCATTTGCGCCAACATCAACTCCATCAGTCATAATTGCAATATCCTCTTTAAGTTGATCTATTTGCGAGCCTGCTTCTATGCCTTTTTTATGCATCAAATCAAGGTCCAAAGGTACCCCGTTATACTTCATAAGCCCAACGTACACCGCAGTAGGGGATTCAATTTGCTCTACGATAAACCGGTGCTTTGGCATGTTTTCAGCAAACCATTTATTGAAGACATGGTAAAGCTGCAAAGCGTAGTCTGAATCTGCACAGGCGTAATGAATGGTCTCAAAGTCTTCTGAACTTAGTTCATCAAAGCAGGCTGAGCCTGCACCCAAGTCGCACTTTAAGGTATTTTCTGTTTTTTTGTTTTTCGCCTGCGACACAACCTCACTAAAAGTTGGTAGTTCTGTTTTTAGTAGCTCAGGAACCAACTTTTTAAGGCCAGAATCTGCAAGTTTCCTAAACTCAGTTCTAGTTTTGAGCGTCATCTGAGCTGCAGCTAAAGTGTCATAAATTTTGCACTGTGGAACACAACCTAAAGCATAGAAGAACATCGTCTCAAATGCCGCATTATGGATTACGAGTGTTAAGTTTACATTCATCAAAATATTTTGCTTAATCCATTGCCAAGTATCCACAAAGTCAGCATTTACGCCGACTTTGTGATGGAACGGTACATAAATACCGCTGCCTTTTGAAACTGAGAAACTCATACCAGTAATTGTTGATTTATGTGCATCCAGCGCACTTTTTTTGTCATTTCGATACTGAGACAATGGCGATGTTTCTATATCCAAGGCCAAAAGTTTGAAATTTTCAATATACTTTGCAATTTTTTCTTTGTTCAAAGCCAATTTATATTCCATTAAACTTCCTCCTAATCACTCAAAGCTGTAACTTCGCCTGTATTTTCATCAACTTTTGCTGCATTTTGGCTGTTTTGAGCATAAAGTTTAATTTGTTCAGAAAGTTTTTTTATTAATTGAGTTTCTTCATCAGAAAGTGTTCTCTCAACCGCAAATTGAACTTGAGAAAACACTATCCCGCCTTTGTTAACAGCTTTTTTGAGTGAAAATTTAGTCACAACAGAATCCGATTTTTTGCCAGTAATAAGCACTCTTCTTATGTATCTTGAAAAGTCCTTATTGGAACTTGTTGGCAAAAACAAAACAGTCGGAAATATTTCATTTTCCCTGAGTAAATACATTTGATGCTTATTTTTACAGGCTTTGCTGCCATTATCGCCGCTACCGAACCTATTGTTCGGACAGCTTTGACAAAATCCACCCGGCTTACCACGCCCATTTACTCCATCAAAGCTCAAACAGTCAGGTGGTGTGCTACTACCGCTATATTTTTCTTTATAAAAAGTAAACATTGGATGATGATGCAAAATAACCGCAGAAAATTCTTTTACTGCATCAGGTTCATTCGGATTATTCCCCGGTACTTCGAACATTGTTCCTCCGCCAGCCGGAATTTTGATTCGCTCAAATCCACTATCTAGGCCAGCTAGCTCCTCTGAGAAACCTTCGCTGATGTTAAAGTCTGCAAGGCCCATAAAACCTTGATTTTTTATTGTTAATTCATTATTTGTCATCTATAAACACTCCTATTTTTTATTTTTTCTTATTGAAATTGATGTTTTTTCAAATACATTGACTAAATCTTCAAGCCACTGCGGCAGAGAATCGTTGTTCTCTGATATTTGTTCTTTCACAAATGCAGACAGAGAACTTGGATTTACTGTCTCAACAACTAAATCACCGTATCCTGCATCTTTGAGCAATGCATAAAGCTCGTCTTTTCTGCCAGCTTTTGCCGATGCTTTCGTGCTCGTTGTTAAAGAAAACATTGTTCCGCTTCGCGTAAAATTCTGAGTTTCGCTCAAAGTCATAAACTCCGCCAGCGCCGACTCTACTTCAAAAATCATGTCATTTACGCCTTTAAGAGACGTTTCAATCCCTTT
This sequence comes from uncultured Clostridia bacterium, assembly GCA_944384705.1. Lineage (GTDB taxonomy): Bacteria > Bacillota > Clostridia > Oscillospirales > Acutalibacteraceae > CAG-557. The sequence goes on along the minus strand of CALWUI010000019.1, from coordinate 71,658 downwards.
TTTCTTGTCACGCAAATTTTTAAGCCTATCTGCCAGTTCAAACATTACATTGTTATCCACTTTTAAATACCTCCGATCTCGTATGGATTTAATCCACGTCTATATTCATCAATTAAGTTTTTTGCTAAATTTGCCTTGTTCTGAAGCGTAATTAAGACTTTTTCATCTACCGTTCCTTTTGCAATCAGATAGATATAAGTGCAGTTTTTTTGCTGTCCAGCCCGATGGATTCTAGCTTTCGTCTGCTCAAAGTTGCTCATTGAATAATCCATTGAGTAAAATACCATCGTACTTGAAGCAGTAAGCGTTATTCCAAGCCCAGCAGTCGCAATCTGACCTACAAATACCAGTACGTCTGAATCATTTTGAAACTGCTCTATTTGCTTGCTGCGATTTTTTACGTTGCCGGTAATAACTGAAAATTTAAGTTTTTTCTTTGAAAGCAAGTCTGTTATTGCCTCAATCTCAGGAATAAAACGGGCTATCACCACAAGTTTTTTACCGCTCGACGCCATTTCATCTACAATATCTTCAAGTGCTGCAAGTTTTGCTTTGCTTATTTGATGCACTTTTTTGCCTACATCATCACCTAGGAATCCACCTGTAAGTTGGGAAAGGCGCAGTATTTTAGTAAGGATATTTGTCGCTGTTACTTCGCCTCTAGAAAGCTCTGCAAAGCTATCTCTCACAAGATGCTTATAGATATTCATCGCATTAGGTTCAAGTTCTATATATCGCACCATATCGGTTGTTTCAGGTAGATCCAAACATTCTGATTTTGTTGCTCTGAACGCTATACTATGGATTTTTTCTTTGAGTTCAGATTCCATTGACTTCTTAAGAACTGGAACATGATTTCCGTAACCAACCATGTCGAAGTAACGGTTTCTAAATGTATAAAAGCTTTTACCAAATATCTGAGGCTCTAGAAATTTATACTGCGAAAAAACATCAATCGCTTTGTTTGTTATCAATGTCCCCGTTAGGATCAACCTGTAACTTGCTTTTTCACCTAAACTATGCAGGGACTTTGAAGTTACGGTATTATGGGTCTTTATCTTATGAGATTCATCGCAAATAATCATGTCAGGTTTCCAGCTTTTAATTTGAGGTTCAATCCTCCAGACAGACTCATAATTTAAAACCGCAACTTGAAGGCTGTAACCTTGCATTTTTTGCAACAGTTCAGTTTTCTTAGCAGTATTGCCTTTTAAAATTACTAGCTCATACTCAAAGTCTGCAAATTTTTCAAATTCTTCTTTCCACACTCCGCAGATTGAAAGCGGACACACTATCAAAAGTTTTTTGATTTTTTCCTTATTAAATAAAGCTCCTGCAACTGCAATTGAAACTATTGTTTTCCCTGTGCCTATCTAGCCCATTTCCATAAGTAATGCAGCTGCTTTACCTTTAGAAATGTTCATTGGCAGCACCTCCGATTTCTTTTGAAAAATGTATTCTTGCGTGTTCTGATTGTGATTTCAGGACTATTAAATTTTCGGGACAATTGTTTCTTATATTTCCGTCCAGATGGTGAACTACCTCTCCGGGCTTTAGAACTCTACCTATCATTTTTTCAGCAACTACCCTATGAAGATGTCTACCTAAAAATTTAATATATGTTTTTCCATCTCCTCTACCGCGCTGTTTATTGCCAGATTTTATCCTTGCACTTAAAACCCCTCCAGGTTTGTTCATTGGATTCAGTTTTTGGTTGTACTCTGATATTCTTCTGGAATTCCAAATTTTAAAATGATTAAAACTACAAAAGTTATGTTTATGGACTTCCAATTCTTTTTTTAGAAATATTTTCCCGCAGAGCGTGCACTTCGCTTTGACCATTTTGCTCAATTAATTCACCTCCTGACTTTGTAAGTCCAAAACACTCACAAATAAATTTAAATGCTTCTTCTTGATGACGATACGGTATTGTTTTTATCGGCATCTTTAAATTGCTAATTACCAAAATTAAAACTCCTTGATTTCAATTTTTTGAACACTGTCCTGCGGAACTATGACCATTAATTTTTGAGCATTTCCAAACCACCTACTGCGCATTCTTTCAAGAAGCGGCAGCTTTTTAAATTCTGCGATGCTTATTGGTGGTTCACCATCCTTTCTTACTGTGATTTTTAATTGATGCTTACACATAATTTTTCACCTCAATTCCGAGACATGCTTTTTTGCTTTCTTAAAAGTATCTCTCTATATAAGCCACGGCAGAGGCAAAAGGTAACGATTTTTTTATAAAAAATTTTTCAACCCGCTAAAAAGCAAGTGGAAATGGGAATTAAAGTAACTTTTTTAATTTAGCTTTTATGCGTTGTACCTGCATTTTGATACTTCCAACGCTAATTTTCTTAATTTTTGCATATTCAGCCTGCGTCATTGGCTGCTTGTCCAAATAAAGTTTATGTATTAGTTCTTGCTCAGACGGTTTAAGTTTAGATATTGCATCATACAACTTGTCCCTTTCAAACTTTTGCAAAATATCTTTTTCGATATCGATACTTTCATTTGTTATCAAATCAGCTTTATCGTTTAATTCATTTAAACTCTTATGTCGCCTTGTCTCTCTTCGATTGCTATTTTTTATCTCATTGTCGATTTGCAATATAGTTTCACCTAATCTGTTTGACACTTCGATTTCAATTTTTTCTCCGGTTAAAAATTCGTACTTTATTACCATCTTTGACGTCCTCCATATTTTTAAAACTTTAAAAATACAGAGTAGCCGGTGGCGCTCTTGATCGATAAAAGATCTCCATACAATCACAAATTTCCTGGTCCTTCAACAGAATATTTGAGCGACAAAATTAAAAAGCCCACAAACAAATGAACTAATTAACTCATCTGTTTACAGGCTTTATAAGGATTTATTAAATTTTTGATTTGCCACAACAAAAAAGTCGCAGTGGTTTATCACTACGACTTAAAAAACTTTGAATATTCTGTTTTATTTTCCCCACAGATCTTGATACAAAAATACTCTTTTTTCTGCCAAATGAACCATATTTTTTACTAAAATTTAATAAGGGTCTCTCCATTGTATTTTAATCTTTAACTTTTAAAACGTTTATCGAAAATTGGCTTCGATTTCTAAGAATATATCCTAAAAAGTCGACAATATAATAATCAAAAACATAGATTTATACAAATTTATAAAAATTCTTTAAATATTACCTTATTCGACATTTTTTCCTTTTTGTATTAATATAATGAAATTAAACTTAATTAAAAATATTTTATTTTAACTGCAGGGATGGGCGATTATACTTAAATTTATCGTTAAATTTGTATTGACTGTTGTGAAATTTGTCTATCACTGTCAAACGGAAGTGCATTCACAATAAGAAAGCGCATCAAAAATTAAAACCAAAGTTACAATTGAAAAATAGATAATGTCAAGTTCGTCATAGCGAGTAAAAACTTTGCAGAAACGCTTAATACGAAGGAAAAAATTGTATGCCAGTTTTTTTGTGGAAATTAATAGCTAATAAGTGTACACAATTGATAATGCTGTATATGTGCTACCATGGAGGGGAGGTGATTGCTATGTTTGAAAATAATGATTTTGATTTAGGTGACTTCGATTTAGATTTGCAAATTAAGTCTAATATTAATATCGAGGAGTCAGGTATTTCAAGTCAATCTTTATGCACACCTGGATGCGGTAATACTGGAACTGGCAACAGTTATTGCTGCTAAATGTGTTGCAATGGCACTTTGACAAAAAACAAAGTGCCATTAATTATGAAAGGAGTAATTTTTAAATTATGTTTAATTCTTTGTTTTCGAGTTTAGATATTTTTATGTTACGAACACCTTTATTACCATTGAATATCTATTTTGAATGGCTCAATTTTGAAAAATCTGACTCAGAGTTTTTAAAAAATTTTTTAAAACGTTCAGAGTCTGGTCAATTTCGTGAAAGTTTAAAAATTACTTCGCCATCACTTTATAAAACCCTTGAAGATTTTTTGAATAATAAAGAGGTTAAAAATGAAGAATATTTTTTAAACTCTATTTACAAATACTTTATTCGAGCTACAACGCGGTGTACACCTTTTGGCTTATTTGCAGGTGTTTCTTTTGGAACCTTTACAAAATCAAATACTGAACTTATTTTGCGTTCTCCTAAACTGTCAAAAGCTGTTTCCGTTGACATGGAATGGGTTTGTGGTATTGTAAAAAAAATAGAAGAAAAGTTTTACAAAAAGCTTAGATACAGAAAGAATGAAGGAATTTATATAAAAGGTGATAGAGCTGTTTTATTAAATATTGAGAAAAAAGACAGAAATTTAATAATGAAAAAGAATATTAGTTTGACTCCGGCATTAAAATTAGTATTTAATGCAACTGAAGACTATGTTGCATTTGACGAAATTTTGTTGAATTTACAAAATAATTATCCTAATCAAAAAATTCCTATATTAGAAAAATATATAAAAGAACTTATTAATAATGATTACCTTGTTTCCATATTAAGACCTTCATTAGGTGATGAAAATGTTTTAAAAAAACTAATTGAAACGTTGGAAGAATTGGGGTTAGAAAATGTTAATTTAAAAAACATATTAAATTATATGCAAATGTACCAAGACGAAAATGATCCACAAAAAGCTATTAAAGTTTATAAAAAATTAAAAGAGTATATGAAAATGCTATATGAATCATCAAATTACATACAAGTGGATAGTAAATCTAATTTTAAGATTATAAAAATAAATGAAAATTTGATAAACGAACTAAATGATTTAATGAGAATTTTGCTAATTTTAAATGATAAAAATATTCCACATGATGTCAAGTGGCAAAGATACAAGACAAAATTTATAGAAAAATATGGTGAAACAAGAGAAGTACAACTATTAGAATTACTTGATGAAGATTTGGGGCTAGGGGTACCAGAAGGTTATCGAGAAGAACCGACAGAAAATAAAACAAAATGGATTGGCACAATTGGCCAAGGTCTAAAAGAATTTTTTTTCAATAAACTTGAAAATGCTTTAATAAAAAAAGAAGAGTTCATAGAAATACAAGACTCTGATTTCAACGATTATGAATTATCGAATATAGATAATGTTCCAAAATCTTTTGATATAAACTTATCGTTGATAAGAGATAAATTCGGTGAAAATAAGTACTATATAGGAAGTGGTATTGGTGCATTAAGAGCAGGTAATAGTTTTGGAAGATTTTTTAACATTATGGATAATCCAGTTACTTTGTTAAAAAAAATAAATCAAAAAACATCACATAATGACGTTTTGAATTGCGAACTACGCTTTCTCCCTTCCAACATTAGAAATGCAAATGTGTCGCACTGTTCGACAGCAAGTGATTATGAAATTGCAATATCTTGTTCTTCCTCCAAATCAAGCACTCAAAGACTTTCTTTAGACGACATTGTAATAGGAATTAAAGATTTTAAATTTTATGCAAAATCTGTATCTAAAAATAAGATCGTAAATTTTACAATCAATAACATGCTTAATAGGCATTTATTCCCGAGTGTTTTTAGATTTTTATGGGATGTAACAATAGATCAAGAAATTCCATGGTGTCTGTTTTACTGGGATCTATTTTTTTATCACTATAATTATGTTCCTGAAATAAGGTATAAAAATTTTGTTTTATCTCCGAAAAAATGGGCTTTGAGTAAAAATTTTTTTCATACAACTCGCAAAATAACTTTTGAAGAGTTTAACAAGAGATTAAGTGAATTTATTGATTGTTATTCAGTAAATAGATTTGTTTATTTTGGTGAGTTAGATAATAGGTTACTATTAGATTTAGGAAATCAAAGATGCAAGAAAATATTATATTCTTATTTTACTAAAAGTGAAAGAATAGAATTGTGGGAATATAATGATAAGTGTTTGCCCCCTGTTTTATATAAAGACAAAAAATATTGTTGCGAATTATTTATTCCGCTTGTAAAAGGAAAAAATTGTCGTAAAGAAAACGATATCGCTTTATATATACCAAATTCATATAATAAAAGAATAAAAATACCCTTTGATGAATGGATTTCTATAAAAATATACGGTGCTAATGATAGTGAGGACTCATTCATTTCAAAAGACGTTTTAAGCTTGGTTGATTCTTTGTTTGAAAATAGAATCATAGACAAATTTTTCTTTTTAAGATATAGCGATTCAAGAAGGCACATTAGGATAAGGTTTCATGGAAGATCAAGTATGCTATTAAAAGGATATAGTATTATTCAATATTGGATGAAAAATTTATTAAACAGAAGAGTAGCAGAAGATTTTATTATTGACACATACGATAGAGAGCTTGAAAGGTATGGAGGAGAGCATGTTATAGACGAAATAGAAACACTATTTTTTAAAAGTAGCTTATCCGTAATTAATCTTTTGAATTTTAAAAAATCTAATGAGCTTTCAAGTTATTACTTAGGTGTAATTTGTACTTTATATTTTACTAAAAAATTTGATTTAACTTTTGATGACACATTAACTTTATTTAATGTCCCTAATTCAAAATTTAGAGAACATTTTAAAAAAGAACGAGAAAAATATATTTTTATTGCAGAAAGTTTAATGTATGGCAATGCACATTTATCAAATGAATCTGAAAGTATTATTAACACACTTTCCGTAATGGATTGCTCAATAGAATTAGTTAAAAAACAACTAAATAATCTTAACATTACAAAAATAAAATATATAGATATAGTGAGTAGCATAATTCATATGCATTTAAACAGATTATTTGAAAATAATTTACAAATAGAACCGATAGTTCGTGCTATTACTAGACATGCAATTTATGCAACTTACAAAAAGACAATTCACAACAAAAGTTGAAGTTTAAAGTATTAGGAGAGATTGAATTTGATTTTAGATTATATGAATGTCGTTTTAGATATTTTAGCTAAACTGTCTAGTTATGATTATGTAATAAATAATGTAGAAGATTTTAGGATTGATACTCCAAATAAATTGCCTATAGAAAGCGCCTGTTTGTTTAGTGGGTTTTCATCACTCGCATTATTATTTGGAGAATGTGATAAGATTTTTACTGATAAAAAGTTTAATTTAGTTGCACATATGTATATGAAAAAAGCAATTGAGGTAATAAATTTTAACAAACTTGACCCTGGTGTCTCGTTATCAATGGGTATATCTGGTATAGCTTTTGCTTTGCAATCAGTAAGAACTAAAACTGATAGTTATTCGAAATTGCAATCAAATTTAAACTCATATATTTTATCATTTTGTCAAAACATAACCAAAGAAAATTCTGATTTTTTTGACATATTTAATGAAGAAAAATATGATTTAATGTTTGGAATATGTGGAGTACTGAACTATATGGATTTATTTTTAGGCAATACCAGCATAAAAAATGCTATAAAAAAATTAATATCAATTTTTATTAGTAAAATAAAGATAAATGGCATACAAGGGTACTCTGTTGAATTGGCTAACTCAATTTTGTCAAAAACTAATAAAAATGGTCATTATATTAATTTAGGAATGTCTCATGGAATATCACCAATACTTATACTTCTTATTAGGTTTTATAAACAAGGGATTATTTTGGATTTTCATAAAGAAACAATTAGTATAATTGCAAATTGGCTACTAGAACAAAGTAAGTATGATGCAAACAATCTTTTATTTTGGCCAGGTTCTGTATATTTAGATTGTGAACAAGATGACTATACCAGGGATGCGTGGTGTTATGGGACACCCGGAATTTCATATTCGCTGTTATTAGCTGGAAAGTTTTTGAATGAAAAAAAAATGATCAAAACTGCAATTTCTGGATTGGAAGACTCTCTAAAAAGGAAGAGAGCTATTTTATCTCCAACTTTTTGTCATGGTTGGGCTGGTCTATATTTTTTGTCAAAGAGATTTTATTTTAATACAAGCAAAAAGTATTTTAAAGAAGTATGTAAAGATATTCAAGATAAAATATTTAATTTGTATAACGTCAAATATCCTTTTGGCTTTGTAAATGTAGAAAAAGTAAACGGCCAAGTAAATAGATTTAACCATATCAATCTATTATCTGGTGTAAGTGGTGTTTTACTAACTCTTGTCGATGACGTTAATAATTCTAATTATGCTAAGTGGGAAAAAATATTTTTAGTCGATACATAAAAGGTGTTGTTTTTTTGAAATATAATATTACTAATCAGTATAGCTTTGTTTTTAAACTAGTATATAACTCTGGAAAATTAATTTTTTTAATTTCTTTTTTATCAGTTATTGTCTCAGGTATATCACCAGTTATTTCCTCACTTGTGTTTAAAAAAATAATAGATTTAATAAACTATGTTTTTTTCAATGAATCAATAGACTGTTTTTATAATGCTATATATTTAATTTTATCTTACATAAGTATAACCATTATTCAAGATATAACTTTAGTAGGTAAAGCAATTATTTATCGTATTTGCGGTGTGTCGCTTACTTTTAATATTCAAAATTTGCTTGTTGAAAGGGTAAACGCTATACACTACGAAAAAGTATATTCACCAAAGTTTCAGGATGAATACTCCAATATTTTAATGAATAGTCAAAATGAACCTCTGCAGATTGTAACTTCTTTATTTGAAATAGGTTCCTTGGTTATACAGCTTTTAATAAATGTTTTGATCTTATGCAAATTTAATTTTATTATTTTTGCAGAAATAATTATATGTTTAATTCCAAATATAGCATTAAAGTTAAAACTAAAAAAAGACTACGTATCACTCTGGGATAGACAAGTACAAAACTATAGAAAAATGAATTATTTTTTCGATATTTCAACGAGTAAAACTTTTTTAAAAGAAGTCCGTCTGTATGGCATAAAAGATCACCTTTCAAACAAAAGAAAAAAACATTATCTTGATATATTGCATATTTGGAACCATTTTAGCAAAGATGAATTTTTAAAAACTGTATTGACTCAACTTATAGCTTGTGCTGGTGTATGCGTAGCTAGTGTATGGTTGATATTTGAAACGTTAAATAAAAGCTTTACGGTCTCTGATTTCATATTTTATTGGGGAATTATTTTTTCTTTGCAAAACTTGTGTACAAGATTAGTAAGCAACATATCTTCTAATTATGAAAGCATGCTATTTATAAAAAAACTTATGAATTTTGTTTGTTCGAAAGAAGAAAATTGTTTTGGAAAAGCATTACCTAGTAAAGGTAAAGACCACGTTTTTGAGTTTAGGAATGTTTCTTTTGTTTATGAAGGTTCTGATAGAATTGCTTTAAAAAATATAAATTTCAATATCTCGACTGGCGAAAAAATTTGCATAGTTGGTATTAATGGTAGTGGAAAGACCACTTTGATAAATATTTTATTAAGAAATTTGTTACCAACTTCAGGAGAAGTATTTTTAGACGGAATAAATATTAATGATTATACAAATGACGAATATTTAAAGTTGTTTTCGTGTGTTTATCAAGATTGGAATAAATATGCTGTAAACTTAAAGGAGTACGTAGCATTTGGGGCCATTAAAAATCTTAATGAAAAAGAAAGAATTGAGTCAGCAACAAAAAAATCTACTGCGTATGGTTTTGTGCATAATTTAAAAGAAAAATACGAAAGCATTCTAACTAGGATGTTTGATACAGAAGGAGAGGAACTTTCTATTGGTCAATGGCAAAAATTAGCTTTATCGAGAGTATTTTTCGCGGAGTCCGATGTTTATATTTTTGATGAACCAACATCAGCAGTAGATGCTTTGTCGGAAGCAGAAATATACAAAAATATATATGAATTTTCTTCAGACAAACTTGTGATTTTAATTTCTCACAGATTATATGTTTCTCAAAAGGCTGATAAAATATTATTTATGAAGGAGGGATCAATATTAGATATTGGTACGCATGACGAATTAATGGAACGATGTAATGATTATGCAAAGTTATTTAATTCACAAAATTGCAAATAAAATTTTATGGATATATTATGAAAATTGGTTCACATGAATTTATTTTAAACAGTTGGATCTGTATGCGAAAATATATGATTTGAAATTCAATTCAATAAAGAAAGGATTTTTTTAGATGATAGAAAACAATACTCTAAAGAACTCATTTGAAGACATAATTAGAAATTTAGTTCCTAAACTATCATCCTACGAATATATATGTAATGTATCATCAGCAGGGAAGGCAAAAACTCACGATATTAATACGTCTCTCAGCGATGGTTTGGCCTCACTTTGCGTGCTTTTTTCAGAATTAAATAAAATTTATCCAAATAAAAATTATGACAAAATTGCGCATAAATTCTTGACGTTGATTACAAAAACTTTAAATGAAAACAATTATATAAGTTTATCTTTATGGGGTGGAATTTGTGGTATAGCACTTTCATCTGCTTGTATGTCTGATGGCTTTTCAAGATATAGAAATTTTTTAAATAGTGTTAATAAATCAATAATTTATTTATTAAATGAAAAGTTGAAATTTTTAAAAAGTGTTTCTACATTAAAGGAGAAATACTATGATGTGATGTATGGATTGGCAGGAATTGCAAATTATTGTATGCTATTTTTAGATTCTAAAGAAATGATTGTCAGTTTTAAACTTATTGTCGAATATTTTATTTCATTATGTAAGGATTATTCTATAGATGGTATGTATTATCCTGGGTTTACAATTAATGCGGCAGGTTCCCCTTTTATACAAAATAAAAAAAGTAAGTATTATGTGAACTTAGGTTTATCTCACGGGATACCTGGCGTACTTTTGATTTTAGTCAAGTCATATATGAAGGGGATACGATTAAGCGGACATTTGAAAGCAATACAATATTTAAAAGATATATTACTTAATAGCTATATTATCAACCAAAAGCGTTGGCCAGATTCTATAATATTTCATAATGGTTCTAACAAAGGGATACTAGAAAAATGTTATATGCGTGATGCTTGGTGCTATGGTACACCTGGAGTTGCTTATGTAATGTTAAAAACAGCAGAAGCTTTAAATGATGGTCATCTAAAAACAATTTCTGTAAATGCAATGCTAAATTCATTAAAACATCAAAGTGGAGCCATTCCTCCAACATTTTGCCATGGATATGCAGGATTATTGTACTTGTCAAATAGGTTTTATAAAGATACAAAAATTGAAAGTTTCAATGATTATCAAAAAAGTTTAGTACGTAAAATTTTTTCATCTTACAATCGTCAATATGCTTTTGGATTTAAGAATATTGATATTGTGGAGGGCAAAAAGTGTCAAACTGATAATTTTGGATTGCTTTCAGGTACCATAGGGATAATGTTAAGTTTGCTTGCAGTATATTATGGGCGCAAGACACCATGGGATGTGGCTTTTTTGCTTGATGAGTATTAAGTCAAGGGTCGGGAAAGGGAAAGATATCGATGCCTCTAAAAATATTTAAAAATACAGTTTTAAGACCAATCATATTATGTCTTTTAATTTTTGAGAGTCTTATATTTAAAGCGAGTGCAATAAAAAATTTTGAATTACAACAGGAAAAGTGTGTAGATTCAGAGCATATAATGCTTTATTTGCATGTACCTACTAGAATGAAATTGATTGCAGTTCAGTCTACCAATGCGCAGCAGATTTTTTCAGTAGAAATTGCTTTTAAAACGCCTACTCAAAATAATAAAGGCCTTGCACATGTTGTTGAACATTGTGTGCTAAATGGGTCAGAAAATTATCCCATAAAGAATTTGTCTTATATGTTAAAGGAAGTTTATCCGGATAGTAAAATAGATGCAGTTACTTATCACGATTATACTCGTTACACTTTTGAGACGCCATCTAAAAAGGATTTTTTACCAGTTTTCGATATATTTTGGGACAGTATATTTAGTCCCAAATTCTTGGATGATAAAAAAATCTTTAAAAAAGAAACCTTCTTTTATGATACTATCAATAAAAATTTGATATGGGGTTCGGTTTTACACGAAGTATTTGGAACTTATAGTATACCTAAAAAAAATATTTTTCGTAGTATTAACAAACAATTATTTGACAATTCATTTCAATATGATTGTGGAGGTACACCTTGGGATTTGTTCGATTTAACCTATAAAGAGGTAGTGGATTTTTATAAAAATTACTATAATTTTTCGAATATGCTAGTTGTTCTAAGAGGAAATTATAATTTAAATGAACTTTTAGCATATTTTGATAATGAGTATTTTTTAAAAAAATTTTTGCCAAATGAGCCAAAGAATATAGAGTTGCAAACGATACCAAGTCAAGGTGTTCCCACAAAATATTTTGTGTCAGAATATGATTCAACAACGCAGAATGAGGGCGTTAAAGTTAACGCGTCTTATCTTATTAAGCATGATAATTTTGAAGATTTCTTTTGTGCATTAGTTTTAAGTGCTATAATTAATTCCAAATCATCAGATTTTAAAAAATTAGCTAAAGAAAAAGGATATAACGATTTGACATTGAAAACATCAGGTGGTTATAACAAAATAATGAGTTTTGAATATACAAAAAAATCGGACGTGGACTTAACATTTAAAAAGTTTGAGGTAGATTTAAAAGAAACGCTGAATAAATTTTTGGAAACTCTTACAGAAGAATATCTTTATGATGTGTGTGAATCTATTAAAAAAAATGTGAAAGGAAAAATTAAAAATGAAAAAATATCTGTGTTAACATTTTTTAATAATTTTGTTTACTATAAGGACCCTTTAAAAAATATAGAAAACTATTCACATGACAGTATCAAGAAATCATTAAATAAAATTTGTAGTGCTCTTTATTTAAAAAGATTTGTAAAAGATAATGTTATTGACATAATAGTACGTATCTTTTGATACAGAGGGAAAGCCCAGCAATACTGGGTTTTCTTCGATTATAAGGCTGTTTTTAATGTTGTTTTTTCTTAAAATGCCACCCTATTTTAAAGATTTTCCTTCTAGGGGTGTGCACTTTTTGAAAAAATTTTCACAGGTGTGTGCATACTTTCACACGGTTAAATCAATCAAACCTATAAAATCGGCTTATAGTACGGTAGGAATCTGTGCTGTGAGCTGATTTTTATTTTTATTTTGAAATTAACTTGACTTCTGGTGCGAGAAGAGTTTAGATATGAATCACGGAATTTTGAAAAGATTTAAAGGTTAGTATGCGCGCGGTATAACTGAGGTTTTAAGGTTCTGAATAAAAATTAAAGAGGTTTGGTAATGAATATTTTTAAAAATGAAGAAGATATCTATGGGAGGTATTTGCGGGAAGAGTTGCATAAAGCAACAAAAGATTTTTTCATTGTTTCAAGAAGCATAAAAAATAAACTGGGGGATAAGTCGTATAAATTAGACCAGTATTTAAGTGCAGTACTGAAGATAGCAAATTGTAAGCTGAATACTGATGCGGCAGAAGATGGACGCAAGTTTTTTAGTGGGTTTAGAAGATTATGCCTGGGTATATTGAACTATGACTCAAGCATTATAGAACATGAGTTTTACCAGACAGCAAAAGAATATATAGCAGAACACCGATTTTCATATAAAGAGCGCCACACTTTATTAAATATTTATTGTGCGTTACTCACGCCGCAATTTACAGATTATGCAGTAAATAAATTTTCTGAGGAAATTGAAAGTAGGGCCAACATAGAGGTTGATACAGTACTTATGTCAAAAAATTACGAATTGATAGCTAAAATTGTTGGTGAGGAAGATATGAAAGTTTTAAACATGGCTATTAAAGGCAGATTTATCATATCGTCAACAATGAATTCATTTTTGCAATCGATTACTAATGAATATTTATATTGTCTATTGCACCGAGACCCGGAGACCTCAAAACAAGTGTATCAATTGATATTGGAGGAGAAGTTGTAATGGAAGATATAAGATTGGCGATGCTAGACTTATTAGGTGATGTTATTTCGGATTTAAAGAAGAGAAAAATAATGTAAATAAATTTGAAGAGCTACTTGACCTGCTGCCAAAATAAGGCAGAGATTTTATAAATAAACATGAATCGAATATATTTAATATCGCATCAGCAGAGCAAAACTATATTTACTATCGAGGCTGTAAAGATTGGATCAGACCATTTTTTATTAAAATATAAAAATAGCAAAAATTTTAAGGGGTGTGTATATCAACGCACGAAAGCTCAAAAATTACCAATATTAATTTTATTACGTATATTATGACGAGATAATATAAAAATATATTTGAAATATAAAACAGGAGTGATATATTATGACAACAAAAGAACTTCTATATGTTGAAGATGCGCTAGGTCATGAAAAATATTTTCAGACTGTGTGCAAAGAAATTAAGTCTCAAATTCAAGACGCGGATTTAAAGGCTTGCATAGAACAAATAACGCAGAAGCATCATCAATTTTTTCAAAATTTTTATGGTTTACTTTGATAATAAAAGGAGAAAAGAATAATGGATGACAGAAATTTAATGGAAAACATTTTGCTCTTGGAGAAGGGAGTATGCGACTTGTTTATGCATGGAACGATCGAATCTTCCACCGATAATGTGCATCAAGTATTCAAAAATACTCTTAATGAATCGCTTTGTATACAGAATATTATTTATGGCAAAATGTCCGAGAAGGGTTGGTATACTGCTGAACAAGCAGAGCAAAGTAAAGTAAATGCTGTAAAACAAAAATTTGATCCAACCACTAATCAATAATTAAAGTAATAATAAAAAGCGCAAATTCAAGTTTTATTGAGTCTACGCTTTTTTATGTTATAGATATATTTAAAAACAAGTGAGTAAATATATTATTTTTCTTATTCATTCAAGCTGTGACTTGATAATTTCTTTCCCGTATACAAGTCAGTTATTTGAGAATTTCCTGAATAGCAGAGAAACCCTGCATTCATTTAGCCGTAAGGGAAATCCTTACGACAATGCCTGTATAGAATCGTTCCATTCTGTACTGAAAAAAGAAGAAATTTACCTTCATAATTACAAGGATTTTAAAGAGGCTCGAAGGGCTATCTTTAAATACATCGAGGGCTGGTATAACCGTAAGCGAATTCACAGGCTGTGGGTTATATGACTCCTCAGCAAAACGAGGATGAGAAATTAAAAAAATCTGCTTAATCTTTCGTCTTTTTTTGTCCACAGTATTGACGTCGGTCCAATATCACTTATTTACTTGATTGTCTTCCCTTTATGTGAACACGCTCTAGATTTTTGTAGAAAACATAGATTTTTGATTTTTATGTTAAAATATGGTTTACTTTAGAAAATTTTGGTGATACAATAATTTTGGCTAGCCGATAAGATAATATGAAAAATATTGGAGGTATGAAATATGAAAAGATTTGTATCTGGTATATTATCAATAGCTTTATTTATAGGCTCTGAGATTTCAGTCTCAGCAATTTCCGATGATGGCTACAAAAGGCACTCTATTCATCGCAGTAACTACCATCATAGAAATTCAAATACTGGATTTCGTTTGAAAATGGGGGAAAAACTTGTAAGTGTACAAGATTATTTTAAGTTAGGTAGAGATACAGGGGAATATCTTGTTCTTGATTCTAACAAAAAAGTAACAAATTTATTAAAAAGAGCAAGTGATGGTTCATTAAAACCTGTACAAAATTCAGCCAATGATATGTTAGGATGTACGAAAGCTATTGCTACAGTTATATTCGACCTAATGACTATACCTGCGGCCGCAGCCGTTATTACAGAGGCTATTGCTGAATGTGGGTTAGAGCTTGTTGTTGGTCTTATTGTGTCTTACTACTTGGGCAAGCCTGTAACAATTCCTGCAGTAGTTATGGCGGTTATTGACCACATACAAACTTATGCATCAATACCGTCAGAATGCTTTGGGCTATAGTTTTTCTAAGTGTAAAAAAATATATATCTAACACGATTATTTTGATTAAAACTATAATAATAGATTTGCATAACAAAAATATAGAAAAAAGCAGCCATCACGCATTGTGAAGTACACACCAAATGTTAGATGAAAAATCTAATATTTGGTCGTGTATTTTTTATGAGTAAATAATCGAATGAATTTAAACGAAAAGTGAACTGTCCCCCTAAAATCGGACAAAGTCAAAAAGTATAAATATCTGCAAGTTAAAATTTAGAGTGTATTCATATAAAAAGAGCATCAAAAATTAAAGCCAAAGTTGCAATTGAAAAATAGATAATATCAAATTTGTAATAGCAAGTAAAAACTTTGTAAAAGTGCTTAATGCGAAGGAAAAACGCTCAACTTTGTTGCGACGTTTGTAAAGTTATACCTCAATAGCCGCCTTCCAAACGCCTACCGCTATTTCTGTCCATTTTAAAAATTTTGTAAACAACGAATATCTTTTTGTAAAACTTTATTTTTTTACTACTTTGATATAATTTGTAACACAGGAATGCATTATCAAAAAATTATAAGTTATTAAAAGTGAAACACATAACAAAATCGGTATTAATTTTTTATATATTATTTTTCCCATTTAATTTCATAAAGCTTCGTATCCGCTATTGCATATTTTCGTGCATGTTGAGCCGAAAAATAATATTTTTCTCCTTTAAAAGGAGAAAAAAACTAATACGGTCAAATCCATTTTTGTTGTACAGTCTACCATTATTTTTTATGACCGTTTATTTACAAAAGGACAATTTTAATCCACCATGAATAAAAATATTATATATTTTTTATTTTTCTGTGTTTTTAAAAAGCCAAAGTGCAATGATAAATACTAAAAATGTTATGAAAATACAAAACAATAAATTAGTTATATAATTATACAAATACGAAGGAAAGATGTAAAAATAATTAATTGGCAAAATAATAGGATATGTAAATGGTATAGCCCGCCAAATTATACTGCCCAATGAAGTTACTGAAAGAATTGATGCAATAATCGAGCCAAAAACACCAACAGCAAAAACGGTTCCTAGTGAACAATAAAATGCGATTACCGTATAAATTGCTGTTAATGAGACGCAAGAAAAGCATACACACATTGTACCTATCAAAAAAATATCAACAGGAAGATTGAATTTATATACAATATTAATCCCACTCACAAATAATGTAGCAGATAGCACTATTGACAGCGAAAAAATTACATTAACTAAAATATTTCTACCTATAAAAATTTTAATTTTCCCAAAAGGTGAAGCTGTTATGTTTTTAAAATTTCCGGCACTTTTTTCAATTGAACTCATGATTCCTATATAAACACTCAAACAAATAGGAAGTATACTGCCAAGTATCATAAAAAAAGCCCAATACATTTCTTCAACAATATCATCATATTTGAATAAACCTTTACTAAAACAAATTATTGAAATAGAATATATAACAGAAAAAGCAAAAACCACCCATCTTAACGATGTCCTCTTCAATTTTATCCATTCAGATATTAAAAATCTAACAATCATTTCATTTGCCTTCTTTATTATCAATTAAAATTGCAGTAATGTAAGCACTAATGGTAAAAATAAATACGCATAATGCAATTCCAGGTATGAGAATGTTTTTGTCCATCAAGTAGCTATTCGGCTCTAAAAACACCCCATTAGGGTGCATTCCTAAAATAGGGCACATAAATCTAAGAGCATAGCCCCATGGAGAAACAAACCACATAAAAGTAGGTGAAAATTTTATACCTGCAATTAAACCTATGAAATTAATCACAAATGTTAATAAAGTAGACGTTTTATATTCTAGAAACAAATTTAAAGGAACTAAAGAAATTGAAGCTAAAAAATCTAAAATAGTTGCATAAAAAAAATTAGAAATATCAAAAAAAGATCCAAATAAAAAATAATTTGTAACTTCAAAAAAAGTAAATAACCATATATGACTTATTAACAAATAAAAAATTACAATTAATATTTTACTGATCCAGTTCATCTTTATATCTATTCCCCTAGAAATTAAAAGCAAATATGTTTTTTTGTCTTTTAATACAGAAAACATACAAAAAAGCATTCCCCCTAATGTAACAAAAAACAAACTCCACCAGTTGTAAATATTAGCACTATAAAACTTTTGTGCCGCTATCATCTTGCCAAAAACAATATATACAAAAATAGCAATAAATACTGGTGCCAAAAATATAAATTTTCGTGAAAAAGTTCTTTTAAACTTTAAATTTTCAGATTTTAGATATGAAATCATTTATATCACCTCTTTAGCATTATTTATTGATAATTGCCTCTACAAATATTTTTTCTAAATTTACAGTACTATCATTTTCGCTTTCATACACTAATTTACCATTGTTAATAATTCCTATATCGTCTGCTAATTGAGAGATCTCAGAGAGTATATGGCTCGTTATAATGGTAGTAATTCCTTTTTCAGAAAATGATTTAATTAGCTGCCTTAATTCAATTATGCCCAAAGGATCTAGACCGTTAGTGGGTTCGTCTAAAATCAACAGTTCTGGATGAGAAATTATTGCAACAGCGATTCCTAAACGTTGCTTCATGCCCAATGAGAATTTGGAAACAAGCTTTTTCTCGGCATCTTTAATACCAACAATTTCTAAAACTTTAGGAATTCTAGCTTCAGAGATAGAAAGTAATGAAGTATATACTTTCAAGTTTTCATAAGCTGTAAGATTATTGTACAAAGCTGGTCCTTCTATAATCGAGCCTATTTCAAATAAATCACTTCTTTTTATGTTATGACCTTTAAAAATTATTCTTCCTGACGTAGGCGTTATCATTCCTATAATCATTTTTAGAATTATTGATTTGCCAGCCCCATTTACACCTAAAAGCCCATAAATTTTACCTTTTCTTACATTTAAGGATACATTATTTACAACAGTTTGACCTTTAAAAGATTTGGTTAAGTTTTCGATTTTTAACAAAAAATTATTCATTAAAATATTTCCTCCAATTAACAAATTTTTCATTATATGTATTAGTATTAATAATACTAAAAGCATCATCATTATTAAAATTCCATTTTTCGAATTCATTTTTTTCGTTTTTTTGATTTATAATTTTATTTTCTATAATAAAATCGTGAAGCTTTTTAACAGCATTTTCTATGAGTGATTTGTTTAAATTTTTTTTAGGATAAAAAACACCCACAGTATAGTCTTTATTGGCGGAGAGAGGGGGATTCGAACCCCCGTGCGATTGCTCGCAAACTGATTTCGAGTCAGCCCCGTTATGACCACTTCGATATCTCTCCAGCAAGATATTATCATTATACTCATTTTTATAAATTTTGTCAAGCCAGCCGCTATAAATAGCGACTTTTTGGGTACTTTTGACTTATTAAATCTTTTAAAAAATTTGCAGTTTAAAGCTTTTTTAGCAAATAATTTTTATACCGACAGTTCTTTAAATAGCTACACTTCCAAAAACTTTAAATTAATCGTAGGAACACAGGGTTATAAAAAAGTCAAAAGGAGTACTAAAAATAGAACCAAAACTATTATTAAAGCTGCGCAGAGCTTAAAGGGCGTTAATTTTTTTCGCTCTTTGATTGCAGATATTGTATCTAGATCTTTTAGAACTTTTTTAGCCTCTTTTATTAAGATTTTTCGCTCTACGTTGGCGTATTCAGGCTTTACAAAGAGCAAAGCTTTTTCATAGTACATATTTCCTGTTTCTAAAAGCTCTATTACATGTTTATTTACGCCCTTTATCATGTTATCACTTCCAAAAATTTAATTTAATAGTAATTTTTCCAAAAAAATTATAGAAAATTCAGCATGCTATTTTTTATACTAAATGTAAAAATTTTAACCTAAAATAGCCTTGTCAGAAGTTGTTTCGGTGGAAAACTCTGTGGAAAAAGTGGAAAACCCCTATTGTATTCACATAAAAATTAAACTCCAGTCTGTTGCGGATTTTTATTTTAAAACTTTTTGTATTTTTTGTCACTTTTTAAAATTAAAAAAATATTCATCAAAATTTGTATCTTTTTACGAGATTTTGTTTTATACTAAATTTATAATTTATTCGTTTAGGAGTTTTTTTATTTTGATTCCTCAAATTATCAACGATAACCAAATTATTCTCGAAAATGTTCGTGATTTTGACCTAGATCAAACGTTTAATTGCGGTCAGTGCTTTAGGTGGAATAAAATAACTGAGAATCTTTTTGTTGGCGTCGCTTTCGAAAAAGTAGTTCGAATTTCTGTTGACAAAGAAAAAATCGTATTGAATGGACCCTCTATTGCCACTGAATTTAACTCACTTTGGTGTGATTATTTTGATCTGAATACCAATTACGATAAAATAAAAAAAAGTTTATCTCAAATCGACTCTACACTTAAAATCGCCTGCAAATATGCTCCCGGAATCCGTATTTTAAAGCAGGATTTTTGGGAGGCTCTCTGTTCATTTATTATTTCTCAAAATAATAATATTCCCAGAATTAAAGGTATTATTGAGCGGTTATGTGCATGCTTTGGCCAAGAAATTGAATCTGGATTCTTTAGCTTTCCTTCTTATTCTACTATCGCTAAACTAAATAAATCCGATCTCGCGCCTATCAAATGCGGATTTCGCGATGCTTACATATTGGACGCTGCCCAAAAAATTTTTTCCGGAGATATCTGTCCACAAAAACTAAAATCCGAAGATATAAACACAGCTCGAACCGAGTTAATGAAAATTAAAGGTGTTGGACCAAAAGTCGCTGAATGTACTTTGCTTTATGGCTTGCATCGCCTTGAGGCATTTCCTGTTGACGTGTGGATGAAACGCGCTCTAGAAACGTTCTTTCCTGGCAAAAACGCTTCTTATTTCGGACAGTACGCGGGCATCGCTCAGCAATATATCTTTCATTATAGTCGTATGAACCCTAATCTTGTTAAGTAAATCCTATCTTATGCAAAATAATATATGGCGCGCGGTATAGTGCGCCATATAATAAAACAGCCGCGCGATATAGTGCGGCTGCAAACAATTTATTTTTATACATTAAATCTAAATAAAACTACATCTCCGTCCTGCATAACATAATCTTTGCCTTCGGAACGAACTAGCCCTTTTTCTTTTGCTGCAGACATCGATCCGCAAGCAACCAACTCATCAAAAGAAACAACTTCTGCCCGAATAAAGCCTCTTTCAAAGTCTGTATGAATTTTTCCGGCAGCGGCTGGTGCTTTTGTTCCTTTTAAGATCGTCCATGCTCTAACTTCAGGCTTTCCTGCTGTCAAAAAAGAGATCAGGCCCAATAATTCATAACAAGCCTTTATAAGTCTGTCTAATCCCGATTCTTCTAGGCCCATTTCTTCTAGAAAAATCTTTTTTTCATCCCAGCTCAACTCCGATATCTCTGCCTCTATTTGTGCGCTTATTGGCAAGATCTTCGCATTTTCCTTATTAGCAAAATCCTTTATAACATTAAAAAATTTATTGTTCTCTATTCCAGATTTAAATTCCTTTTCGCTCATGTTAGCTGCATATATTATCGGCTTATTAGTTAACAGCGATACCGTATCCATCAACGATTTTTCTTCTTTGCTGCAAAGCATACTCCTAGCAGATTTACCCCGCTCTAAAGTTGACTTTACTCTCTCAAAGAAGTCCAGCTCAGCCTGATATTTTTTATCTGCTTTAAGCTGTTTTTTCACTTTTTCAATTCGTCGATCTAAAACCTCTATGTCTGATAAAACCAATTCTAAATTTATTGTTTCAATATCTCTTGCAGGGTCGATACTTCCTTCTACATGGACAATGTTGCTATTTTCAAAGCACCGTACAACATGCACAATAGCGTCCACTTCACGTATGTTAGCGAGAAACTTATTGCCCAGGCCCTCACCCTTAGATGCACCTTTTACCAAACCAGCAATATCCACAAACTCAATAGTAGCCGGCGTGAACTTTTCTGGATTATACATTTGAGCCAATTTATCTAGTCGTTT
Source organism: uncultured Clostridia bacterium (assembly GCA_944384705.1). Taxonomy (GTDB): domain Bacteria; phylum Bacillota; class Clostridia; order Oscillospirales; family Acutalibacteraceae; genus CAG-557. Next base: position 49,818 of record CALWUI010000019.1, on the reverse strand, counting down.
ATCTGGTACAGCCACGACACCAACATTAGGTTCTATCGTGCAGAACGGATAATTTGCCGCCTGCGCTCCCGCATTAGTTATCGCGTTAAATAAAGTACTCTTGCCCACATTTGGCAAACCAATTATTCCTAACTTCACAGAACTCCCTCATTTTTGATGTATTTATCAAATAGCCATAAAATTTGAAAATACGTTCTAACTGACTTTATTATAGCACAACTTTTTAGCAATAGCAAAGGGCAGGCAGCCACAATATAGGCTACTTGCCCTTTTTTCACTAAAGTTATACTTTAAATTCAGCTCTTTATTTCTATTTAAAGCAAAACTTGTTTTTACGCAAATCATCTCTAAAAAGTTTCACAGTATTGTTCAAAAACATTTAATATAGTCAAATAACTTTATTTCTCCCTTTATTTTATACATCTCTTTAAGCCTTCCGTCATTTCCCTAAGTCTTATTTTATAAATTTCTCTATAGTGTTCTTTATCCGGACCTTCATTAAGCTTTATATCAAAATCAAATGATTTCAGTAAATCATTAATTCTTTTTCTTTTTATTTTAGCGACTTCTTCAGGTAATAAGCTAAGTATTTCTTTTATATAACTTTTTAGAGATTCAATATGATTAGCTCTACGCTCTAATGAGTTCTTGTGCTGTTCGAAATATTCTTTAATAATTTGCATATCATTAAATTTTTCCTGCAACGCATCATGTTCTGCTGCACTCATCTGCTCCCACGTAAGCTTATCGTATCTATGCTGCCTTTGCAATTTAGCTATTTGTTCTTGTTGTTTGATTGTTTGCTGTTTTAAAGCTTCAATATTTAAATTTGCATTTCTCAACTGTTCTGAATCTTTTTTAATAAGTTGACTCATAACATTTCTCTCTACTTCATTAACAGCTTTTCTTGAAATACTATCAATCGTTTCATGGTCTCTTTGATTTTGCATATTATCAAATTTTTCCTGCAACGCATTATGTTCTGCTGCACTCTGCTTCCACGTAAGCTTATCGTATCCATGCTGCATTTGCAAATTAGCTATTTGTTCTTGTTGTTTGATTGTTTGCTGTTTTAAAGCTTCGTTCTGCCTTTTTTGATTATTTAAATCATTTTGCAAATTACTAGTTTGACTTTGTAAATCTAAATTATTTTTATTTAAATATGCATTTTGCTGTTTTTCAAAATTATACTCTTGGTACGCTTCCCGTAATTTTATTACACATGTGGTTACTACTGCTAATAATAAGGCAGCAATCAAAATTTTATCTAAATTATTGCTAAAGAACGTCTTTACATTACACCATGCTTTTTTGTGCCATGGATGGTTAAGATCAGCCAATGCCTCTTTAACCTGTAAATTTATATTTCTATTTAAATATTCTTTATATGTGTAACATCCTCCATAAGTATTTAGAAACTGTTTCTTCTCTTTTAAATTAAGCTTTTCTACCACGGATTCGAAACCTGAGATGATATTATCATAGTTTTCTTCTTCCCATACTTTCCACTTTCTAAATAAATTTTTGATTTTATCATTTATAGCTTGCTCTTCCGTTTTTAAATTGTTTTCTTCCCTCAAAAATGTAAGTAAGTCTATGACTTCATCATTTGCATCTTTTTCTTCTTGTTCTTGTTCATTAATTGAGTTCGTCTCATTACATTCTTTACCTAACTGATTCGTTTCATTCGTAGAATCACTTATATTCAGCCGAGAATTACTTTCATTTTGGGGAATAAATGAAAATATTAGGATCAAGTATAGTCGATTTTTCTTCAGCATTTGTATCAGTATTTGCGTCGTTAGTTTTTAATTTTTTAACGTCTAAAACCTCTATAGGAGCTAACCTTCCCACTGGCATTACTTCAGAGGATTTATCTTGATTATTAATTTGTTCTTCCTCTTTGGATGAAATCTCTATTTCAGCTTCGGCTTTATCGTTATTGTAGAATCTTCTTATATCCACAGCCTCTATAGGAGCTAGTCTTCCCACTGGTATTACTTCAGAGGATTTATCTTTATTAAGATATTTCTTTATCCACACTGGTGCCCATTCTGGACAATGAGCTCTCATGAATGTTTGAATCTCATCTTTAAAAGGCACACAAGAAGTTGCTACTGCAGCCAATGCAGCGAGTGCAGCCAGTCCAAACGTTTTCTTTGCTCTAAAAAATACATCTGGCGATTTTCCTTCTATACGAGATTTTTCGATTGAATCATTTTCATCTTTAAAAGAATCGTTACTAAATATTGCATTTTTAGTGCTTTCTAAAATTTCATCAGCCTCTGACGGTTTACCCTTATTTGAGTCTTTGATTTCTTCACTAGAAATATTAGCAACCTTTTCATTTGTATATGGATTTCCTGAATCTAAAGAATTTGTCTCCTCTGCCTTTTTCCTCTCTAAGTCCTTAGATGTTTCTGCTAAAATATTATCTAAATGCTCAGAATCTGTTGTAGTCGTTTCTTCTGAAGACTTAAGATTTTGTAGCGCATCAGAAGGCTTAAAATCTGACAGCTCCGGAACTGCCGGTGCTGGAATTATAATTTCTTCTGAAGTTACATAATTTCTTTCATTTTCAAAAGAGTTAAATCTATCTTCTTGGTTAGATTTTGGATTTGCAAGGAATGTTTTATTTCTCTCCTCAAAAAATTCCGGCAATTCAACTGAATTATTCAAATCAGGATTTAAACTCTCTGTATTTTCCATATTTTCCTTAGGCATAGGGATATTAGGCCCCAGCAGGAAGATATTTCTCCGTAAGCCTTATATGCTCAGGCTTTTTATCTAAAGTATAACCGCTAAAATGTGGTATTAAAAATTTTTCGGCAAGTCTTACGTGAGAATTATCTGTTGTTGTCTCATTCAAAGCGTCTACTGTTGTTATTGGCAAAATTAAAGCCAAAATTAGTGACATTATTTTTTTCATAGAACACCCTTCTTGTTTTTTGTTAATTAAATATAATTTATTTACATTTAATTATAACATTTTCACAAATCAAAGTCAATATGATTTTGCAATCTAAAACATGCATACCCCATTATATCACAACTACTGATTATTGACAAAAAAACAAGCAAATAACCTTAGTTATTCGCTCGCTTTCTTCTAATGTAAATTTATAGGTTAATATCTTTCATATTATTTGCACAATATACAATTGTCCGATGGAGATTTTCTTCAGTAGATTTTCCACTAGAAATATCCCACCCAAATCTGCTGGAATCATAGCTTTTTTTATTTATTACAGCCAGCACTAGAATAAATTTTTTAAATAATTCCAGCTATCACCAGTTAATTTTTTAAATGTATTCCAAACGTCTCCAGTTAAGTAATCCCAGTCACTACTCTTAGCAATAAGCGTTGCTCCATTTAACACTTGGAAAAGAATATTCTTGACTCCTGCCAATTTATTAAATCCCAAAAATGACATCGTTGTTCCCAAAATTCTTTTACATTCTTCAGACACGTCCTTAGGCATGCCCTTAAACATTTTATACAACCAACCCGGAGAATTAGCCTCCAATTTCATTTTTGTTATATTTTCACTAAAATCTAAAGCCTTTTTTACCAATGCAGCAACACAGATAGTTGCAACTGCAAAAACTGCATTTTTATCTAAACTTATTCCAAAATTTTTTGTTATGCGTTGTCCTTCTTCTTTTAAAGTTGCGTTATTCTGCACAATTCTTTTTTTTTCTGTATCTAGAGAATAAGCAGAAATTGGCGTTAGAAGCATCGAAACTGTCAACAAAACAGATAATAATTTTTTCATATGTTCAATCTCCCTATAATTTTTTATTGATAACCTAATATTTATTGATAACCTATAAATTTACTTGAGTTTAATTATATCTTTTTTTCACAAAAAAATCAAGTTTATTTTTTAGCAATATTTTTAAAAATTTTTATGCCTTGCCCGCACTGCCTAAAACATTTTTTATTTTGTGAGATACCACCTCATAAATAGCTTCTCTGGCTGGCTTTAAGTATTGGCGAGGATCAAAATGACTCGGATTTTCGTTCAAATAGGCTCGTATTGTCCCTGTCATTGCCAGGCGCAGGTCTGAATCTATGTTTATTTTGCAAACCGCCATTTTGGCTGCCTGCCTCAGCATTTCTTCCGGAATTCCTATAGCATCTGGCATTTTGCCACCGTTTTCGTTTATCATCTGTACAAATTTTGGCACCACCGAAGATGCTCCGTGCAACACTATTGGGAATTTTGGAAGCCTTGATTCAACCTCTTTTAATATGTCAAACCTTAACTGTGGTTTTTGCCCCGGCTTGAATTTATAAGCTCCGTGACTTGTACCTATAGCTATGGCTAGCGAATCCACTCCCGTGCGTGTTACAAAATCTTCTACCTGCCCCGGGTCTGTATATGATGCACGATCATCCGTTACACTCACGTCATCCTCTATACCTGCAAGCCGGCCCAGCTCTGCCTCAACTGTCACATTTCTTGGATGTGCATAGTCTACAACTTTCTTCGACAGCTCTAAATTCTCTTCATAACTCAAGCTAGAGCCATCTATCATCACAGACGTGAATCCACCATCTATACAGCTTTTGCATAATTCAAAACTGTCTCCGTGGTCTAAATGCAAAGCTATCGGAACCGGCGTCTCTTCTACTGCTGCTTCTACCAACTTAATTAAATATGTATGACTCGCGTACTTTCTTGCTCCCGCTGATACTTGTAATATTACCGGTGAGTTTAAGTCTTTGCACGCCTTAGTTATGCCCTGTACAATCTCCATATTGTTTACGTTAAACGCACCTACTGCATATTTGCCTTCATACGCCCTTTTTAACATCTCTTTTGTGTTCATTAGTGCCATAATATATCTCTTCCTCCTGGTTGTTTCTGCTTAGCTGGCCCGCAGGGCCAAAAATGCAAAAAAATTAGTCCTTCGTCAAAAAAATTATATTACACTTTTGCATTTTTGAGAGTATTAACTCAAAAAGAGTTAATACTCTGCGCCGCCCGCGGCGGCGCGCCCTGCGGGCGCGGCAACCAAGCAAAGCTAAATGATATTTTTAAAGTATTTATATATACATTATATGTCACCAGTCAATAAAGATAAAGTTTTTTCTTACAAATTTTTAAAAATGAACAACAAAATACAGCGAGTAAAACAGAGAAAACAAAAGAATAAACTAGTAATTATAAATCTAAATTTAAATATTTAAAAATATACTTGACATAAGTGTAAATAAAATAGTAAACTTAATAATATAAAAAATTAATTTAACATAGGAGGAATAAAAATGTCAACATTTATGCCAAAACAGCAAGAAATTACTCGCAAATGGTACGTTATTGATGCTGCTGGCAAACCTCTTGGCAGAGTTGCTGCTCAAGCTGCTGTTTTGCTTAGAGGCAAACATAAACCCATATTTGTTCCGCACGTGGATTGCGGCGACCATGTTATAATTATAAATTGTAAAGATGCTGTGCTTACCGGCAAAAAACTCACTCAAAAATATCATTATCGCCATACCGGTTATATCGGACATCTCAAAGCCACTCGATACGATAAAATAATGGCAGAACGCCCAGGATTTGCTATGACTTTGGCCGTTAAAAGGATGGTTCCTGATACCACTATAGGCAGAAAAGCTTTAACAAGATTACGTGTTTTTGATGGTGCAGAGCATACTCATGCGGCACAAAAACCAGAAATTTTTAATATTTAAGAAAGGAGCTGATTTTTATGTATAACAAAACACCATATTTTTATGGAACAGGTAGAAGAAAAAGTTCTGTTGCTAGAGTCCGCGTGTATAATGGATCTGGTAAAATTATAATTAACGACAGACCCATTGACGAGTATTTTGGGCTCGAAACTCTTAAGTTGATCGTGCGTCAGCCCCTTGTTTTAACAGAAACAGACGGCAAATTCGATGTTATTTGCAGAGTTGCTGGAGGTGGCGTTACTGGCCAGGCTGGTGCTATCCGTCATGGAATATCTCGTGCGCTGCTTCAGTATGATACCGAAAATTTACGTCCTATGCTTAAAAAGGCAGGATTCTTAACCCGTGATCCTCGAATGAAAGAGCGTAAAAAGTACGGCCTCAAGGCCGCACGTAGAGCTCCTCAGTTCTCTAAACGTTAGTCTTGTGAATTGTTTGGTGCGCCCGCGCGATATAGTGCGGGCGCCTTTTGCTGCTTTTAGCACTTTTATCTGGTTAAATTAGTGTAACAAGTTGTAACTTTTTTGTAACTAGTAAAATTCTGCTATTTGCACAAAGATTTTACCATAAATTTACACATAAACCCACTTTTTAACTTTTTTGATTGTTTTTCATAATTATAAAATTTATATTTTTATGGCAAAATGCATAAAATTCTTATTTTCAATTATTTGACGTTTGTACTTTGCGCTTTTATAATAGATTCTGTTAGTTTGATTTAAACTTAAAACTGTCTGTCTTTAGTACAGTATGGTTACGAAATGGAGGCGTTTTTTTGAGTACCCTAAAAAAGTTTAAAAGTTTATCAAATAAACAGTTTAAAAAATTTATTTCTTTTTTTCTAATCGTTGGTTTTGGAATCTCTTCTGCTATGACTGTTGCTGCTTTGAGCAAGGATGTCACTATAAAAGATGGGCAAGAGATTACTAAATTTCGTACTTTGCATTCTGATACTGATGCGGTCTTAAAACAAGCTGGTATCTTTGTTGGCGAAAATGATAAAATAATTCGTACCGATGCAAATGTTCGTCAAATGGATATCGATATTAAACGAGCTTTTAATGTTCGTGTTCAAATTAACAACGATTGGCAAACTTTTACTGTTAATGATGGTTCGGTTGCTGATTTGCTGAATGAAAAAAATATTCCTATGGATGAAAGTTATTATGTTTCGGAGCCTTTAGATGCTTATCTTGTTCCAAATATGCAAATTATTGTTGCTAAACTCTTGCCTATAAATATCTCAGTTGATGGCGAAACCAAATCGCTTTCTGTGCCTGAAGGTTCTGTAGAAAACGCGCTGCGCTTTTTGAACGTCGCAATTTCTTCTGACGACATTGTCAGCGTGCCTATGGATAAATCCGTAGAGGACGGAATGTCAATCTCTATCAATCGCGTGGAGTTTAAAGATGTTACCGAAGTTGAACCTATTCCATTTTCTACCGAAATTAAAAAATCAGATTCTTTATTTGCAGGCGATTCTAAAATAGAAACGCCTGGCGTGAACGGAGAAAAACAGGTTTCTAAACACGTTAAATTCGTAGATGGAACTCCTGTTCAGGCTGATGTTATTTCTGAAAATGTTTTGAAAAATCCGGTTAGTCAGGTTAAAATTGTAGGCACTAAACCTAATGTTAATCGTAATATTAAGATAAACGAAGAAGCTGGAACCATCTCTGACGGCTCTGGAAATGTATACCATTACAATAAAATTTTAACCGGAGTCTGCACTGCTTATACCGCTGAAGACGGTGCCAGGACCTCTACCGGAGCTATCGCTAAACGTGGTATAGTCGCGGTTAATCCAAAACAAATTCCTTATGGAACTAAACTTTATATCCCTAATTATGGATACTGCGTTGCCGGCGATACCGGCGGCGCTATGCGACAAGGTCGTGCTATGATCGATCTCTATATGGATTCTGAAAAAGAATGCCGAAACTTTGGGCGACGCACTAAACAAGTTTATATACTAGATTAATCTGTTTTTTATGAATTTGCTGCTGTTTAATTTTTTCGGGGCCGCCGCCGCGTGAGAAAATTAATTTTCTCACGCACCCGAATTCAATGAGTTTACACTATTTTGTATAAAATCAGAATGTTCATTGAATTCGGGCCCTGGGCAAGATGCCCAGGGCGGCGGCCCCGCTTAAGCAGATAAATTATAAGGAGGCATAAAACATGTGGATAGCAGTCATTTTATCTATATTATTTTTAGCTATAACTACTATTTTTTTCACAGAAGAACTCCGTAATTTTCCGATGTATCGATCGTTATCATTTTTCTTTTTGTTTGAAGGTTTTTATACTCTGGCAGACTTTATTATAACAGAGGTCTGGCCCAAATTTAATGGAATGTCTGCGATACACAACTTCGGATGTTTAATTTTAGGCATATATGTCGTAATGACATTATATCGGTACAAAAAAGGGCAGCTATTTAGCAGTAAAAAGGCTGAACAAGAAAAAGAACTCTCACCAAATGGTGAAAAATAACAAGAACTTCCTGGCGTAACAAAACCTAAAATATCACATAATATAATAAAGCGGACGCTGCGCAGAGGCTTCGCTTGATATAGATTAACCTCCAAGAGATTTTCTTATCTTTTGGAGGCTTTTATTTTATATATAATGAATTAAATTTACGGGTCGATATACCAATTTAGCTTACCGTCGGCTAAATCTTTTTCAAAACCGTTAATTTCTGGAGGCTCACCGCCATATCTAGTATAATAACCTTTGGGCATGAGCGGATTTTCATTTAGCACAGCATTTTGAACGGCAACACCTTGATTCTCCCCCTCGCGGACTTTTCTTGCAACTACAACCGTTCTAAAATCATCCAACTCATACGAGCAGGTTGATAGAGTTATCAAGCTGTCGTTTCTAGAAATATCCACCGGAGTCTCAATAAGTGAACGAATTTTCACATCATAAATAAAATCTAAGAAATCCTCGTCATTTGCAAAATCGATCTTCAAGTAATTAAAAATTTCACCCTGCGATTCTAGTGTATTTGTTTTAAAGATCGAAATAATCTTCCAATCGGCCTGTTCTGCGGTTGTATCAAAAATTATAGTCGGATGCTCTTTATAAAAATCAAGCTTATCGTATTTTAACAAATTTCCGAACATACTTCCATCACGCATATTATGACCATACAATATGAGGTTTTTAGATGGTTCATCGATATCGCAGAGAGAATCTAAAAATATGCTGCCAAAACCGCTACTATTTTTTTTATAGTTACGGTATAAATAATAAGTAGAATCGGTATCTTCCGACTGCAGCACCGGATAATTTATGAGTGTATCATTTATTTTTATCCATCCTTTTATGTCGCTATTTATAGCCAACAAATCCTCCAGATTGCCTCTATCAGTTTCCGCTTCTTCGTCTCCGTAGTAAACATCCTCAATTTCTCGCATCGTCTCGCTATTTTTGTGAGGCTCAATAAAACAGAGATTAATTATTATTGCCAGTGATGTGACAAAAACTATTGTGCTCAATGCAAAGATTATTTTCCTTAATTTATCAGAATTCTTTAGAAATTTCATAATGAACCCCTTTTTTTACAAAATTTTGGTTATCTTTATATTTTCAATTGCAAAATTCACAAGCTCTTTACAATTGAGTTTGGATTCTTCTTTTTGAACATCGCTTAAAATGGGCTTTGTTTTGGGATGTCTAGGTGTAAATACGGTACAGCAATCCTCATATGGCAATATGGATGTTTCGAAAGTATCGATTTTTCGTGCTATTGCTACTATTTCGTCCTTATCCATGCCTATTAACGGCCTAAAAACTGGCATTTGCGCGGCTGCTTCTGTGCAAGCTATGGCACTGATGGTTTGACTTGCCACTTGGCCCAAACTTTCTCCGGTTATTAGGGCTTTGCATCGATATTTTTGTGCAAGTTTTTGAGCGATTTGAATCATAAATCTTCTCATAATTATAGTAAAAAAGTCTTCGGCACAGTTTGATTTTATCTTTTCTTGAATCTGCGTGAATGGAACAGTAATCATTTCGAGTTTTCCGCTGAACTGGGCGACTTTGTTTAAAAGCGCAACGACTTTTTGTTCTGCTCTAGGGCTAGTGTATGGCGGACTTGCAAAATGAATTGCAACTAACTCTACGCCTCGTTTTGCCATCATCCAGGCCGCTACCGGACTATCGATTCCTCCAGAAATAAGTACAGCAGCGCGTCCTCCCATGCCCACAGGGAGTCCTCCCGCGCCAGGCAACGCATCGGCATGTACATAAGCACCAAAATCTCTTATTTCTACCATTATCGTTATCTCTGGATGATTCACATCTACACTTAAATTTGAAAATCGCTCCAGAATATGCTCTCCGATTGCTGCGGAGATTTCTGGTGATTTTAGTTCAAATTTTTTATCACTACGCTTTGATTCTACCTTAAAAGTTTTTGCCATACGTAATTCTTTTTGCAGATATTCTGCCACCGTCTCTTTTATCGAATCTAAATTTTTTTGACACCAAGCTGCTCGAGTATATCTTGCTATACCAAAAATCTTACTGATTTTTTTCTCCAGCTGAGCAAAGTCCACGTCATTTTCGTTCTGCGGCATTAAATATATTGTAGACTGCATAATTTTTATCTCAAATTCGCCAACCTCTGCTATTTTTTCGCGAATATTTTTTATTAATTTATCTTCAAAGTTTTTTTTATTTAACCCTTTTAAAACGATCTCGCCCAACTTTATTAACATGACTTCTTTCATTATTACAGAAATTTCCTTTCAATTTATATATGCGTCAGCTGCGCAATTCCATCTTTTAAGGCAGCCAACAATTCATCTACATCATGCTGAGTATTATCTCTGCCAAAACTAACCCGGATCGCTGTTTCGATTCTTTTTGAAGGAAGTTGCATAATACTCAGAACTCTACTTTTTTTGCCCTTAGAACAAGCTGATCCGCTCGAAACATATATTCCTCTGGCGGCCAAAAAATGTAGCATCGTCTCGGATTTTATTTTGTTTGTAGAAAAATTAATTATGTGTTCAGCCGCTGATGTCGGTGAATTTATAATGATATCATCCATCTTTAAAAGTTTTTCTCTTAAATACCGATTCAAAAAGCTTATTTTTTTATTATCATCTTTTTGCTCGACTAATTTTTCTACCGCGGCTCCAAATCCTGCAATTAGCGGCACTGGTTCTGTTCCGGGACGCAACTTTTTTTGCTGTTCTCCTCCAAAAGTTCTAGCAGATATCCTTACTCCATCCCGCTTATAAAGTGCACCTACACCTTTTGGACCATAAATTTTGTGCGCCGATATGGTTAACAGATCCACTCCCAGCCGCTCTACGTTTATTTCGAGCTTTCCAAATGCCTGAACTGCATCTATGTGCAAAATTGCAGGTGAATTTTTTTCTTTAATAACATCTTTTATTTTCTCTACCGGCAAAATACTTCCGACTTCGTTATTTACCATCATTACGCTAACTAAAATTGTATTAGAATCTATCGCCCGGCTAAGCTGATTTACAGAGATCTCTCCTGTTGAGTTTGGTAGCAAGAATTCAACTTCAAATCCATATTTTTCGAGCTGTATAGCCGAATTATATATCGATGAATGCTCTATCGCTGTTGTTATGATTTTTTTGCCACGTCTTTTTTGTGCCTCAGCTCCTCCAAGCAGTGCTATATTGTTGGCTTCAGTTCCTCCGGAGGTAAAATAAATTTCTTTTGGATTCGCATTCAACATTTTTGCAACTTGTGTTCGCGCTAATTCTATTTCTTTTTCTGCCTCTAGGCCTTTTTCGTGCAGCGAAGATGGATTTCCATACTTTATTGTTAACATCTCTAAAATCTTTTCTACGGCTTTTTCACAGGGTTTTGTTGTCGCTGCGTTATCCAAATATATTTCTCGCATGCAAAATCTTCTTTTCTTTTTTATTTTCTCTATAAGAAGATTATATCTCAAAACCGACAATATTAAAATAGGTATTAAAAAAATACAAAAATTAACGCCCGCACTATACCGCGCGGGTGTTCTCTTCTGGGTTAGACTATTTCTTTTGGAAGCCAAAATCCATATTTATTTTTTGCTCCGTCTTTAGAATAATCGTTGAACAAAAACATCTGCAGCTCCTCAACGCGCCGATTTAACAGGCCGCGAACAAAAATTCCACCTGCTTTATTATAAGATAAAAATTCACTGACAAAGTCTGATCTTTCGGGTTCATCGACGGTTAAAAACTGAGCGAAACAATAACCAACTTCTCCAGATTTTGTTCTAACTTTATACCAATTGTTATAATTTTTGCTCAGTACTTCTACCTGATCATTAAATTTTAGCACAGAAATTATTGAACTCACAGTGTTTGGTTCACACCTTACTCTAAGTCCATTTTCTGAATTTACCACAGCAATATTACTTTTTGTATAATTATTTTCATTCACTGACAAAAACTCTGCAAAGCAGAAACCTACTTGTCCTAGCTCTGTTTTAACCTGATACCAACCATTATTATTGGCACTTAAAAGCTCTACTTGATCATTAAATCTCATAACTGTTAAAACTTTACTTTGCGTATTTGGTTCTGCACGCAACCGAAGCCCATTATCAGAGATCACGGTTCCTATCGACCTTGTCGCACTTTTATCGTTTATCCATTTTGTATTTTTTATTGATAATATAACATTTCGTAATTTAGAATTTTTCATCCAGCCTGGTCCTAAATTATATGTAAAACTCAACAGCGCATCGAATTCATTCTGCGAAAAATTTAAATTATTTTTTATAACAAAATCATTTAATCGTCTAGAAAAACTCCCGCTATTCAGCCGATTTGTAAGCTCTGCATGCGCTTCGATTGGCGTCAAATTACCATAAAACGGCTTGCCACATTTTACAACTGACCCATAGCCGATATCATAGACATCCTTAGCAAAACTATCCGCGCTCAATTCAGATTTAAAGCCCTCTTTAGCTTTTATATAGTCAATGCATTTATCACTTGCAAGCCACTCAACTGGCTCTACATTCGACCTTTTTAAAATTTTGCCTGCGAAGTCAAATTTCTCGACTTGCTTCCATACACCGTTTTTTTGTACCTTCAGCCTTACTTTAAACGATCCTACATCATTTAAAACAAATCCCACTTTATGAACCGCAACCTTGCCAGAAGAAAAATTCTTTTCAGAGTCGATCTCAAGACGCTTATTTTCGGTAGAAATCAAAAACTTGACCTTATCCACATTATTATCTGTAATCGCAAAAATAGACAATTTTTCGCCCTGTTTTGGATTATTAGGTTCAGTAAAAACATTACGTACGAGAGTAGACGGCAACACTTTTATTTTGTATGTTTTTTCTATTTTATTGCCGTCAGCGGCAATTTCTGCGGCAACACAGGTGGTTTCTCCAACCGACCGCGCTGTTATTATTCCATTAAAAACCGACGCAACCTCACTATTTTTTGAGGTCAACGCCGATTCATTATTAAGATATTCTTTTTTTAAAAAAATACTTTGACCCTCATGCAAAACTACAAATTCTGTCTCTGCAGCACAGCTAAAACCTACTTTAAAGCAAATAAACCCAACAAAAACAGCAAAAAATAATCTACTTGTCCATAAATTAAATTTTTTCATCTTTACTCCAACATTTTATACACATTGTAATATTTATTTAAAAAATTAAAAAAGATTGAAGGTTACACCTTGTCTTGCGCCAGATAGACTTATAAGATTGCTAACTATTAATCTTATAATAAAAAGCACTCCTGCAATAACCAAATATTTTTTTACTTCTTCGCTAACAAAAGCTTCCTGACTTGAATTATTTATAGGCTCTTTGCAAAACATGCACACCGGATATTTTTTTGATATCATTTTTCCGCAGTGCGGACATCTAATAAATTCTTTTTCTTTTTGAAATCTAAAAATCAAATAAATAACTGTGGGAATCAAGCCAAAAAAAGCGACTAAAATTGTCCACAAAACTGCATTTTTATCGTCGTGCTCTTTTGCATCCTTATACACAGCCATACACAAGAACACCTTATAGAGGATTCCACTCAAAATATTTATCATACCAAGGCCAAACAAACCCTCAAAAATCATAAAAAAACTCCTAACTTAAAATTAAAAATACTTACAAAATCAAAATTTATTTTACTATTTATTTTATTTTTTGTCAAGAAACGGCCGCATTTGTGATAAATTTATGCAAAACTTACTATTTTTATAAAAAATCACAAGTAAATCCACCCATCCTGCAATATCCACTTGCACACTTGCTCTGCATATAATATTATATTATTAAGATACTTTTATTTTTTCAGGAGGGGGGGCTCGTCATGATTTTGGATAAGATTGACGAAAAACGCTTATTAATTGCCCTTTCGCACGAGGATATGGATTTTTTAGATATTTCTTTTAAACAGCTAGATTGGAAAAATGATTATTCTAGAGAAATTATTAAAAATATTTTGGCTCGAGCAGAATCCGAAATAGGATTTTCTAGTTCTAACAAAAAGCTTTTAATCGAAGCTATTCCGCAAACAAATGGCTGTTTTGTTCTTATAACACTTCTCTCTAACAAAAAAAATAATAAGTCTCGAAAAATTTATAAAATTAAAACTCAGTCCAAACCGTTTACATTTTTCTTTAAAAATTCTGATTCTCTCCTTGCTTTTATTGAGCGCATTTATAATAAAAACTTCAATTTTATAAATAGTTCTATCATTGAGTTTAACAACTCTTATTATGTTATTCTCTACGTCAATGGTTCTATCTCCTCAAATCTTTTGGCAATCATAAGCGAATACGGTCAGCTCGTCGGAAAAACTTCTATTGTTGCCGCTAGAGTTTTTGAAAAAGGTAACGTTATTATCAAAGACAACGCCGTTAAAGAATTTGGTAAGTATCTTGTTGTTTAAACCAAAATTTAATTTTAGCTCTCAGTTGGATTTTTCGTCTTGCTGAGAGCTTTTTATTATTAAAATTCTGGTTATTATCTTAAATTTTCTATCGCTTGTTTTATATCTGCACTTTTAAAAATGCTTGTTCCGGCTACGCAGATATCTGCTCCGTTACTTGCTGCAATTTGCGCTGTTTTTTCGTTTATTCCTCCATCCACCTCTATCAAAGTATTCAAATTTTTGGCTTGAATTTCTTTTTTTAAGCTTTTTACCTTTTTCATCATATCGAACATGAATTTTTGTCCGCCAAACCCTGGCTCAACCGTCATAACAAGGACTAAATCTATTAACTTTAAATATTTTATTATTTCTTCTACGGATGTTTTAGGCTTTATCGAAAGCCCAACCTTTTTTCCATACGACTTTATAATATTTATTGTCTCAACTACATTTTGGGCTGCTTCTACGTGAAACGTAATTATATCTGCACCAGCTTCTGCAAATGCCTTTATATACCTTGCCGGATCTGTTATCATCAAATGCACGTCAAACGGTACTTCTGTAAGCTTTCTTATAGCTGCAACTACGCATGGGCCGATTGTTATATTTTCTACAAAAACTCCGTCCATTACGTCTATGTGAATATAATCGGCACCTGCCTCTGTTATTCTTTTTATCTCTTTACCCAGTTGCGAAAAGTCGCTTGACAAGATCGATGGAGCTACTTTCATTTTTATCTAATTCTCTCCTTTTTTCTGGCTGAAAAGCGCCCATGCGCCAAAGGATTAGGTTTGGCGCGCGGGCGCGCAAAATATGACTAACGAAAAAGCCTACATTTTTTCGCGCCCCACTATACCGCGGGGCGCAGGAATCTTACACTTAAGTTTCAACAAAAAAGCGAAATTCTGTTAAAAGGTTTGAACTTACTCTTGCATATCGCTGCTGGTTTCAGAAGAATCATCCGGAACTTCTGAACTTGGCTCAAAACCGGTATCTTCATCCTCATGTGGAACGCTGGCAACAGCAACTATCTTATTGTCTTCTGCAATTTTCATTACGCGCACGCCCTTAGATGGTCTAGAACAAACTCTAATTGAATCAGCTTTTATACGGATAATTATTCCAGCTTCCGAAATTAAGATCACGTCTTCATCTCCGGAGATCATCTTTATTGCTGCGACTTTACCATACTTTTCTATATGATAATTTGTAATTCCCTTGCCTCCGCGCATCTGCAGTCTATAATCATCTACACTAGAGAGCCTCCCGTAGCCGGTTTCTGAGACGGTAAGAATCATTTTATCTTTAACCACAGGGCTCATTCCAACCACTTCGTCACTCTCCTGCAGCGAAATAGCTTTAACACCTCTGGCAGCACGACCCACAGCACGAACATCAGTTTCTTTAAACCGGATTGCCATTCCATTTTTTGTTGCAATTAAAAGTTCGGCTGTTCCATCTGTAACGCTAACCCAAGCTAATTCATCGCCGTCGTCTAGGTCTATTGCTATGAGTCCACCTTTTCTTGCCGAATCATATGCGCCCAGGGTTGTTCGTTTAATGATTCCCTTTTTTGTTACCATAACCAGATATTTTTCCTCATCAAACTCTGGCACTCTTATCATAGAAGTTACTTTTTCTTCTGGCAATATAGGAAGCAGATTCGCCACATTTGTTCCTTTTGCGGTTCTCGAACCTTCTGGAATTTCGTAACATTTTAGTCTGTATGTTTTGCCCAGATTCGTAAAAAACATCACATAATCATGGCTATTTACCACAAACATTTCTGCTGCCACATCTTCTTCTCGGCAGCTCATTCCCGAAACTCCTCGGCCGCCTCTTCTTTGTATTTTATATGTATCAGTTTTTTGCCGTTTAACGTAGCCAAAATTCGTTAAAGTCAGCACACAGTCTTCTTTTGGAATCAAGTCTTCTATATCCACTTCGCCGCTTATCGTCATTATTTTTGTTCGGCGCTCGTCGGCAAACCTACGTTTTATCTCCAAAATCTCACTTTTTAGCATGGCCAAAAGTTTTGATTTATCCTGCAACAACGACAAAAGTTCTGCTATTTTTTGTTCAAGTTGAGCTAATTCTTCTTCTATTTTGCTGCGTTCAAGACCAGTTAACTGGCCCAACCTCATCTGCACAATTGCCTGGGCTTGTACATCGTCAAGGCTAAACCTTTGCATTAATTTTTCTTTGCCTTCGGCTACCGATTTAGATCCGCGTAAAATTGCTATAACTTCATCTATATTGTCGAGCGCAATCTTTAGGCCTTCTAGAATATGCGCACGTTCTTTGGCTTTATTGAGTTCAAACTGCGTTCTTCTTGTTAGCACTTCTATCTGAAAGTCGATATAATTCGTTAACATTTCTTTTAACGTTAAAACTTTTGGAACACCGTTTACTATTGCTAGCATTATTACGCCAAACGTAGTCTGCAGTTGTGTAAAAGAGTATAACTGATTTAAAACTACCTGTGGCGAAGCATCTCTTTTTAAATCGATTCGAATATGCATTCCATTTCTATCAGAATGGTCCTCAACATTTGTAATTCCCTCTATGCGCTTTTCTTTTACAAGTTCGGCAATATTCTCGCAGAGGCGCGCCTTATTTACCTGATACGGCAACTCGGTTACTACGATTTTATATCTTGAATTTTTTTCCTCAACGATTTCTGCGCAAGCACGAACTATAATTTTGCCTCGACCTGTTGCGTATGCGGCTTTTATTCCGCTATGACCCATTATCTGGCCACCTGTTGGGAAATCAGGACCTTTTATATATTCCATAAGTTCTGGCAGCTCGGCTGTAGGGTTGTCTATTAAACAGCAGATAGCGTCGATTACTTCTCCTAGATTGTGCGGAGGAATATTCGTCGCCATGCCTACAGCTATGCCCGTTGATCCGTTTGCCAGTAGATTTGGAAATCTGGAGGGCAGTACTTCTGGTTCTTTTAATCTATCATCATAATTAGATACAAAATTAACTGTATCCTTATCTATGTCCGTCAGCATCTCTACCGAGATCTTACTCATTCTTGACTCGGTATATCGATATGCAGCTGGCGGATCTCCATCAACTGAGCCAAAGTTTCCATGCCCATCCACCAGCATATATCTCATCGAAAAATCCTGTGCCAACCTTACCAGCGCGTCATATACCGAAGCATCTCCGTGAGGATGATACCTTCCAAGCACCGCTCCTACTGTATCTGCACACTTGCGATAAGCTTTGTCTGGCCCCAATCCATTTTCAAACAACGTATATAAAATCCTTCTATGCACCGGTTTTAAGCCATCCCGCACATCCGGCAGCGCCCTCGAAACTATTACAGACATCGAGTAATCTAAAAAGGATTTCTGCATCTCTTTTTCTATTTCTACTTCTATTATTTTTTGTCCTTGTTCAAGATTCGCTTCGTTATCCAATCTAGTTCACCTCATTTTTTCTTGCAGCCGCGTTGTGGGCATCGCGACTGTGATGTCCGCTCGCGGCATGTCTTCTTCCTTTTTATTGATGCGGCGCCTGCTTCGGCCCAGTTGCTGCCTTCGCAGCGCCGCCTTATATTATTTTTACTCTTCTTCTTTTGGTGTTGTTCCGGCTATTATCATTGCCTGAACATCAGCTAAAAGGTCAGGTTCTATGGCCCTCATAGGAATAACAAATAGCTTTTCTTGTGGAAGATACAATACTAGCATATCGTTAAACTCTTCATAAAAACATGTTCCGTCCAGCGGAATACTCCAACTGCTGGCTCCTTTATCTATTTTTATTTCGTTAGGATAAATCTCTACCGAAAGTTTTTTGCCTGTGGTCAACTTTTCTGCGTTAAATCCCACAAAAAATCGCGGCATCAGATATATTGCAAAAGCCATCACAACAGAAACTACGCCAAGTATAGCATTTAGAGCTTTTCTGGTTAAAAAAAACAGTACAAAAAACATTATTGCCAAAACAAAAAGCAAACAGATTTCTACAATGGTTTTTGTTTCGTTTGACTTAAACATTCCGGTATGCTTTAGGCACGACATTATTTCATCTTTTTTTAAGACATATCCTAATTTAATTCCCGCATATTTTTCCTCATACTCTTCTGCATCGTCATCCTCTACAAACTCCGATTCTGAACCATCCCACTGAGGTTCTTCTAAAGTTTCTTGTTTTTCTTGATCTTCTTGTTCTTTTTGATTCACTTCGTCTTCTATTTGCTGATCTTTCTCTATGGTAGATGCATAGTCTTCTTTTTCGACTTGTATTTCGTTATCTTTCACCGGGATTCCCTCATCATGTTCTTTCATTGTATAGATCTCCTCTAAAAACTTATATTTTTGTGCTTTCGGAGTTTTAAACATCCAGATTTTGCACATACTTGGCGTTCTTCTCGATAAATTCTCGTCTTGGTTCTACTTTATCTCCCATTAAAATCGTAAATATTTCATCTGCTGCGGCTGCATCACTCAACTCTACGCGCAGCATTATTCTTGTTTCCGGATTCATCGTTGTCTCCCACAGTTGCTCCGAATCCATCTCTCCCAAGCCCTTATACCTTTGCACATCCGTACTTCCTCCAAGTTCTGTTAAGATTTTATCTCGCTCTCCGTCTGAATATGCATAATAATGCTTTTTGCCCTTGCTGATTCGATAAAGTGGCGGTTGGGCTATATATACATGGCCCTGCTCTACCAACGGTTTCATAAATCTAAAAAAGAATGTAAGCAACAGCGTACGTATATGTGAGCCATCTACGTCGGCATCCGCCATGATTATTACCTTGCCGTATCTTAGTTTAGAAAGGTCAAACTCGGCGCCGATTCCGCACCCCAACGCTGTTATTACTGGCATTAACTTATCGTTGCCATAAACTTTATCTAATCGCGCTTTTTCTACGTTCAACATTTTGCCCCACAGTGGCAAGATCGCCTGAAATTTTCTATCTCGACCTCCCTTTGCCGAGCCTCCGGCAGAATCTCCCTCTACGATATAAATCTCGGTCTCCTCTGCGTTTCTCAGCTGACAGTCCGCCAACTTGCCCGGCAGCGATGCCGACTCTAATGCCGACTTTCTTCTAACTAAATCTCGTGCTTTTCTTGCAGCATCTCTAGCTCGTGCGGCCGCCAATGCTTTTTCGAAAATTGCCTTTGCCACGGCTGGATTTTCTTCTAGATAAGTCTCTAATTTTTCGCTCACCAAGCCATCCACAAATCCGCGTACTTTTGTATTTCCTAATCTTGCTTTGGTTTGACCTTCAAACTGGGCTTCTTTTAATTTTACACTTATAACCGCCGTAAGGCCCTCTCGAACATCTTCTCCCGAAAGATTTTTATCATTCTCCTTTAGAATATTATACTTTCTTGCATAGTCATTCATGACACGTGTAAGTGCCCGTTTAAAGCCTTCTTCGTGCGTTCCGCCGTCTGTTGTATGAATATTATTTGCAAACGACAAAATCAACTCATTGTAGCTTCCGTTATATTGCATCGCCACTTCTACCTGTGCAGTGTCATCTGGCATGGCTTTAGAAAACGAGATAACATCCGGATGAATCACATCCAACCCGCGTTTTTTGTGTATATACTCCACAAAACTTGCAAGGCCTCCTTCATAATGAAAGGTCTCGTTGCGCGGCTCCTCATCCTCTCGCTCATCGGTTAAAACGATTTTTATGCCTGCATTTAAAAATGCTTGTTCTCTTAATCTTGTTTCTAATATGGAAAAATCATATTTATCCGTCTCTAAAAAAATTTCTCTATCGGCTTTAAATTTTATTTCTGTTCCGCGCTTTTGCGTTTCGCCCAGAATCTGCATCTCGCATGTGGGGACGCCTCTTTCAAATCTCTGATAATATTCTTTTCCGTCCTTAAAAACGCGAACCTCCATCCATTCCGACAGCGCGTTAACTACCGAAGCACCCACACCATGCAGTCCGCCAGAGACTTTATATCCTCCTCCGCCAAACTTGCCGCCAGCGTGCAGCACCGTAAAAACAACAGTCAGCGCCGGTATCTTCATCTTCGGATGTTCTCCCACCGGAATCCCTCTTCCGTTATCCTCTACGCAAATTATATTTCCGGACAAAATCTTTACTTTAATTTCGTCACAAAATCCCGCTAAAGCCTCATCTATCGAGTTATCCACAATCTCATAAACCAGATGATGCAGGCCCCTAGGGCCTGTGGAACCGATGTACATTCCCGGGCGTTTTCGAACAGCCTCCAAACCTTCTAAAACTTGAATCTCGTTTGCACCATACGCGTGTTCTATTTCGGATATTTCTGTTTTTTCCAACTTTAACCCTCCGTTTTTTCTGGACTTTTATTAAAAATTTTTACTCAAAGTTTATTCTTCTATTTTCTTTTTTAGCCTTATAAATCTTGGAACTTGCCAATAAAACGCCATAAACAGCAAGACAATTAAAATCGTGCCCCATATGTAAAATTTTATAAAAAGCGAAAATACAACTGCAATCAAGGCAATTAAAACAAACAGAATTTTTGCCAGATTCCGAATGCCTTCTTCTAGTTCTAAATCACTGATACAACTACATTCCGGACAAAAATATTCTTTATTTGCCTTGTTTTGAAAAGCTCTTATAAATCCTAATTTTTCTTGGCAATAAGGACATCTTAATATTCTTTTTTTCACACCGAACCCCTCATTTCTCTACGTTTTTGCAGCGTTTTTGTTGCAATCGGACTTACAAATATTTTTTTCTTATCATCTTTTTGACAAACTATAAACGATTTTGGCAACTCATCTGCCACGGTTTCTACTAGATTCTTTTTTTCGGCCTCATAAAGAAACTCCTTTGTTATCTTCCCGATCGTACTTGTATCCAGATCAAAAATTCCTATAATTTCTTTTTCTCTTGCATCCACGTTTTGTCCTAAATGCAGATACACTTAAATTTTCCCCTTTCTTTTATAAAAAAGTTCCATCTGAGACTTCAAAAACTTTTTCTGCGGCCAATCTACTTGTAAGTTCTGGTTCGCAGCAAGTTATAAAAACCTGCTTTTGCGGAATACTTTTTAACAAATAGCTTTGTCTTTTTGCATCCAGCTCGCTCAAAACATCGTCCAGCAGGATTATCGGGTCTTCTCCTACGGTTTGCCGGACTATTTCTGTCTCGGCCAGTTTTATTGCCAAAACAGCGCTTCTCTGCTGGCCTTGAGAAGAAAATTGTCTTGCGGACTTTTCGTTTATTCTTATCTCCAACTCATCTCTGTGCGGGCCTTTTGTTGTAAATCCCAGTGCCAAATCTTCTTCTCTAGAATTTTTTAAAGCTTCTTTAAAATCTTTTTTCACTTGCTCTTTTTTTAATGAATTTTCTTTTGCAGTAGAATTTTTGTACTGTAAAAAGAGTATTTCTTTGCTTGCCGACAGACCAGAATAAAATTCTGCAGAGATTTTTTTTAAATTTTTCACATAATCTTCTCGACGCAAAATCAATTCGCTACCCAGATCAACTAATTTATCCTCCCATATATCAAGCGTATCAATCAAATTTTTGCTCTTTTTAAGCTGACGAAGCAACATATTTCTTTGACTCAAAACATGATTATATCTCAGAAATTGTGCAGTGTAAAGAGGTTGCAGCTGACAAATCGCTGTATCTAAAAATTTTCGCCGAACGTTCGGCCCGCCCTTTATCAGATCTAAATGGTTTGGAGAAAAAACCACGGCACACATCTGCCCCACCATTGCCGAAGCCGTTTGTTGTGGAACTTTATTTATTATAACACATCTTTTACCATTTTTTATTTCTATTTTTAATCTTTGTTCGCGATCATAAATTTTTTCTTTTAGCTCCAAAAAAGCTTCGTGCTCTCCAAACCGTACAAGATCTTTATCTTTTGCACCTCTAAATGATCTTCCTCCGGTAAACAACCAAATTGCCTCTAAAAAGTTTGTTTTGCCCTGCGCATTTTCCCCGCAGATTATATTTATTCCTTCACTTGGCTCTATTGTCGCATCTTTTAAATTTCGAAAGCTGCTAAAAGAAATCTCTGTTACTCTCACTCTTGTTTTGCCTCTATCTTGTAGATTGTCTCTTTTGTCTCTACCAGATCTCCATTTTTTATTTTTTTGCCTCGTATTTTGCAGATCTCTCCATTTACTTTGATGTTTTCTTCTTCTATTAAAAGTTTTGCCTGTCCTCCTGTTGAGGCTTCTCCTAAAAATTTTAAAAGCGAATCCATTTTTATATTTTGCGTTGCAATCTTGATTATTTTTTTATTCTTCACTAGCCTTCAACCTTACTGGCAGAACCAAAAATACAAACGAGTCTCCCTGTAGCGGGACGATTTTCATTGGACTCAAGCCTCCGTTTAATTTTATTTTTACTTCGTCACATTCAGTATTTTTTAGCGCTTCTATCAAATATTTATTATTGAATCCTATCTCTAAACTTTCGCCTTGCATTGTTAAGGGCAACTCATCGGTAGCCTTGCCAAGTGTTGTAATGCATGATACTTTTGCAGAGTTGTCCTCAAAAAGGCACCTAACAGGACTTTTTAATCGATCGGTAACCACCAACGATACTCGATCGACCATTTCTATCATTTTTTTTGTATTAACAATTACTTCTGTTTTTTCCTCTTTCGGAATCGCAGTTCTATAATCTAAAAATTCTCCTTCTAAAAGCCGCGAGATTACACAATAGTTCTCCACATAAAAGATTATATGTTTTTTACCCACCAAAATCTCGATTTTTTTGTCTTCTTCTGGCAGCAACTTTAGTATTTCTGTCAAGGTTTTGCCAGGAACAACAAATCGGAGATTTTTTCCTTCGGAGATCTTTTCTTTTCTCACTGCTAATCTATATCCATCAACAGAAACCAATTTTAGTTCTTCTTCGCTAACCTCAAATAATGTTCCGGTATTAATTGGTTTTACGTCACTTTCTGAAGTTGCAAATAAAGTCTGCCGGATCATTCCTTTTAAGATCTCGCTATCTATGGATAAGCTTTCTTTGTCCGGTAATTCCGGAATCTCCGGAAAGTCCTCCCAAGAGATGCCCACAAGAGAAAATTTTGCCGGTCCGCTCACTATCGTAGCTATCAATTTTTGGTCAACACTGATTGTAACCGTTTCTGCCGGAGCTTTTCTAATAATTTCGGCCAACAGTTTTGCATTTATAACAATTTTACCAGATTCTTCTACCGTTGCAGGAATTTTTGTGGTTATTCCGAGTTCCAAGTCATATCCACAAAGAGAGATGGCATTTTGTTCTGTAGCAATAAGGATTCCTTCTAGCACTGTAAGACACGATTTCGTAGATACAGCTCTTTGAACATTCATAACGGCTTCAACAAGAGTTTGTCTTAAACATGTTATTTTCATAAAAAACACCTCATTTTTATATATAATAGCATATAATATATTTTAAATTTTAGTTTTATCAGTAGTTTCTGTTAATTTGTTGAAAGCCTCCTTAAAAACTCGGATATATCGTTAAAAATATTTTTTGCAAGGCTTGTTTATTTTTTGTTAATTATTAAAACTTTTAAACATTCCATTTTTGCTTTCAACTTTTCTGTTGAAAAATTTTTGTTGAATGTTGAATAAATGTTAAAATTTTTTCTCTCTAAAAAAACTTAAATAAACAGTTTTTGTTAAAAAGTTGAATATATTTTAACAAATAAACCTCCATTATCTATCGCGAATATTTTTGATAATATCTTCAACCATGGCACGGGTTTTAGAATCTTTTTTTATTGTTTTTTCTACCTGTTGAATTGCATAAACAACAGTTGAATGGTCTCTGCCGCCAAACTCCGAACCAAGAGCCGTCATCGACATTTGAGTAATTTCTCTTGCGATGTAAATTGCCGTCTGGCGTGCGTTCGATATATTAGCAGCCCTTTTAGAAGAGCGGATATCTTCCGAAGAAACTCCATACGTTCGAGCAACCTCCTCGATTATCTTCTCCACTGTAAGAGGTGCGGGCTGATCATTATTTAAAATATCCGAAATGGCAGCCTGTGCGGTTGTTAACCCGGGCTTATCTCCCTGCAAAAGATAGTATGCTTTTAATTTTTTTACCGCACCTTCAAGCTGCCGGATGTTCGTTTTTAATTTTGTTGCAATAAACTCACATATGTTATTTGGCACTTCAATATCCAACAGCTCGGCTTTTCTTTTTATAATCGCGATTCTTGTTTCAAAATCCGGTGGCTGAATATCTGCGATTAGCCCCCATTCAAAGCGTGTTCTTAACCGGTCTTCTAGTGTTTGAATCTCTTTTGGGGGTCGATCCGATGTTAAGACGATTTGCTTATTTGCCTCATATAGCGTATTGAAAGTATGAAAAAACTCCTCTTGAGTTGAATCTTTGCCAGCAATAAACTGAATATCATCCACCAAAAGAATATCGGTTCGGCGGTACTTTTGATGAAACTCAATTGTTCGGCCCTTGCGAATAGAATCGATTAATTCGTTAGTAAATTCATCTCCTTTAATATAAAGCGTGCTCATCTCGGGGTGCGTCTTTTTTATGTCGTTGCAGATAGCGTATAGAAGATGTGTTTTGCCAAGACCAGAATTTCCATAAATAAACAGTGGATTGTATGATCCTGCAGGGTTTGCCGCCACCGCAAGTGCGGCTGCGTGTGCAAATTTGTTGGAGGAGCCAACAATATATGTATCAAAGGTGAGCTCCGGAACGGTGTCAATTGCCAAATTGTCGTTTTTTGCTACTTTGCTTTCATTCACAGAGTTTGGTGTTACAAAACAAATTTTTATTCCGTTGGAACCAAAAATTTCTTCAAATGCGCTGTTTAATAGTGGAGTATAACATCGAGTTAAGGTCTGTCGATGAAATTCGTTGGGAACCATCAGTATCGCATCCCCAGTTTCGAAGTCTATTTTTACCGGTGAGATTCGGCTTATCCACGTTTTGTATGCAACGTCTGTGATGCGGGTTTTACAATAAGAACAAATAAGTTCCCAGGCTTCATTAAAAGATTCCATTTTTTCCTCCTGATTTTTTTACGTTCTTTATTTTAAGTCCTTTTTAGCCAAAGCGCTTTTATTATTTTTCACTTTGCTTTGACTTACATATATTTTAGGATACCACAAATAACTTTTTTTTTCAATTGCTTCGTTTTTTGATTCTGCTTTTTTGTAGTAACGCTAACTTTTTCTTGACAGCTTTTTTGTGGTGTTTTATAATATTAATTTAGAGTATTTACTTGTGCGAGGGGAGGTCGCGGGTATGTTAAGAACTTATCAGCCAAAAAAATTGCACAGAAAAAAAGAACATGGCTTTAGAAAAAGAATGGCTACTAAAAATGGTCGAAAGGTTTTGGCTCGCAGAAGAGCAAAGGGCAGACATAGACTCTCTTATTAGTTTAGTTTAATTGAGAGACGCAGAACGTTCTCTTTTGCTGTTTTTGGACCACGAGCTTCAGTGGTCTTTATTTCTTTTTCGCGAGATTCTGTTTTTTGCAGAAACTTTTAGGCTGAGCGCGGCCCGGGAGTAAAAATAAAATTTTTACTCCGCGATCGATCAATTTTTGATCGGTCGCGATGCAGGAAAATAAATTTTCCTGCACCCGGGCCGCTGCTAAGCAAATCGTTTAGCAGAAATCTTTGTTGATTCATTATTTGATTATTTTTAGCTAAGAAAGGGCTCATTTTTATGCAAAACATGATCACTTTAAATAGAAATAAAGACTTTAATCGGCTGTATGCAAGAGGAAGATCATATGTAGAGCAGTGTGTTGTGGTATACGTTTTAAAAAACAGATTAAAGCAAGTGAGAATAGGGATAACGACCAGCAAAAAGATAGGAAATGCGGTAAAACGTAATCGTGCAAGAAGATTAATTCGAGAATCTTGCCGAAAGCTTTTGCCTAACGTGCGGCCGGGTGTTGACTTAGTTTTTGTAGCAAGAAAAAAAACGACACTCGTCAAATGTGATGAAGTTTTAAAAGCGATCTTAAAAGCATTAAAAGAGTCCAATATTTGGATAGATTCGCTTGACCAGAAAGAATAAAGGGAGTGGCGGCTAAGTATGATTAAAAAGTTTTTAATAAAAGTAATAAGAATATATCAACAAAAAATATCCATAACAAAACCAGCTCGATGCCGATTTTATCCTACATGCTCGGAATATAGTGCGGTGGCAATAAGTAGATTTGGCGTTATAAGAGGTATATTGCTTTCAATTTGGCGGCTACTTCGATGTAATCCGCTTTTTAGAGGCGGATTTGATCCAGTTCCGGAACGAAAAGAGAGAGAGGGCAAAATCATCAAAAATCAAGGTGGAGGGTTTAATAAATGAACTTATTTAACGTTATAGGAGATGCTTTGGGCACTCTTTTAGGATTTATTTTATGGTTTTTCTTCGATTTGTTTAATAGTTTTGTTCCGGCAGTTTTTATTTTTGTTGTTATAATAAAAATAATATCTTTTCCTTTTGAATTAAAGTCTAGAAAGGCGCTTTTGAAGAATGCAAAGTTTAGTGCAAAAACACAAGAACTTCAAAAGAAATTTGCCAATAACAAACAAAAATTAAACGAAGAGTTAGCGAAATTGTATGAAAAAGAAGGTTTCAATCCGTTGAGTGGATGTTTGCCTCAACTTTTGCCAGCGTTTGTTTTTACGGGCGTTTATGGTGCTGTTTTTAGGCCTTTAACTAATTTGTTTCATGTTTCTGCAGAAGCTTTAACTTCGGCAATAGAAGTTTTAAAAACACTTCCTGAAGGAAGGGTTAATTTAAATTCGGCTTATGCACAGCTTGAGATTATTAAGATTTTTCCTCAGGTGAGAGATCAATTGACAATGTTTAAGCAAGAGCAGGTTAGCGATATAATGGATTTTAATAAAGGTTTTAACTTTTTTGGGTTAGATCTGTTTGCTGTGCCTATGGGAAGTTCTTTTTCTACTTTAGCGTGGATTTGGCCAGTGCTATCGGCAGTTACGATGTTTTTGTCTATTTTTATTATGCAAAAACTGGATGGAAATAAACAACAAGCACCAGGTTGCGCAAAGTTTGTTCCTTTTGTTATTCCTTTGCTTTTTGTTTGGCTAACACTATATGCGCCGGCCGCTTTGGGCGTTTATTATACAGTTTTTAATGTGATCTCTTTGATACAGTCTGTTTTTATGACAAAGTTCTTTGGCCCAAAAGCGCTGGAGGCAAAAGAAGAGGCTGCTAGAATCGCTCGGTTAGAAATTTTGGAGAAAAATGAACGTCAATTAAATGAATAAATTTTAAAAAATTTTTTTGTGAACTATCGCTTTTTTTTCGTTTTTTTGTTAAAATAAGTTATCGGACTTTTGGGTTATTTTGCGGAGGTGCGCGAATTTGGTTAAAGAAGCTATCGGAATTGCTGAAACGTTGATTTTGGCGCAGCAAAAGGCTTGTGAGGCTTTGGGCGTTGCAGAACAGGATGTTTCTTTTGAAGTGTTACAAATGCCAGCTAGAAAGGTTTTTGGCTTTTTTGGAGGAAAATTAGCCAAAGTTAAAGCTGTTTTTAAAATCTCGCCAGCAGAAGCTGCGGTTAATTATTTGAGAGAGGTTTTGGCGGTTTATGGTGTAAAAGACTTTTCTTTGGATTATCAAGAATCTGATAAGGGCATCGAGATCCATATTGTGGGTGGAAATGCTAAAATCGCTATCGGATATCGTGGAGATACTTTGGATGCTATTCAGTATTTGGTGGGGCTTGTTGCAAATGCTGTTAGCGACTCGTACTATCAGGTGGTAATAAATATTAGCGACTATAGAGAGCGCAGAGAAAAAACTTTAGTCACTTTGGCAGAGCATCTTGCCGCTAGAGTGCTTAGATTAAAAACTTCTATAGAACTCGAGCCGATGACCCCTTATGAGCGAAAGGTTATACATATGACTATCGAAAAAATTAATGGGGTTAAGTCTTGGTCAGAAGGAGAAGGCTTGCAGCGGCATTTGATTGTCTCTTTGGAGCCCTCTGAGGAGTCCGTTGAGAAATGATTTTTTGTAGCCTAAAAAGGGCTTTTTTGAGTGATTCATTTTTTGAATCGCTTTTTGCTTTTTGTGTAAAAATTTTTTTCTACTTCCGTAGAGAATATTAGATTAGAGCGCGGCGCGGCGGAGACTGCTTTTTGTGTCGGAGCTGGCGCCGCGTGAGCTTTACTTGTTAAAAAGAGAGAGGATTAATTAAGAAATATGGCATCAGAAATAATAGCGGCAATATCAACAGCACAAGGTCAGGGTGGAATCGGTGCGATTCGAGTTTCGGGATCGGGCTCTATAGATTTGGTGGATAAAATTTTCCACTCGCATTCTGGAGCGTTGTTGAAAGATTTGCAGGGGTATACTGCTAGGTTAGGAAAAATTTTCGATAAAAAAGAAGAACTTGATGAAGTCGTAGTTTTAGTGTATAGAAATCCGCATAGTTATACAGGAGAAGATGTTGTTGAGATTTTTTGTCATGGTGGACTGTATATAACAAAAAGAATTTTGCGGTTGGTTATTAAAAGTGGTGCTCGTCCGGCAGAGCCTGGCGAATTTACAAAGCGAGCTTTTTTGAATGGAAAAATAGATCTAATAAAAGCTGAATCAGTTATGAAACTTATAGGAGCAACTGGAAAAACGGCTATGCGTGCGGCAGTTGCAGCAAATGATGGTGCGGTGAGTCGAAAAATTGAACAGATAAAGGCTATTTTAGTTGAAACTTTAGCTCAGCTATCAGTTTGGGCGGATTATCCAGATGACGACAATTTTGATGTGGATTATAATTCTTTAAAAGAAAAAATAATCGATGCGAAAGAGAAAATGAATTTACTAATAGAGAATTATGATACCGGCAGAATTTTGATAAATGGAGTAAAGACGGTAATTGCTGGAGCACCAAACGTAGGCAAGTCAACGATTATGAATATGTTGACTGGAGTGGAAAAGAGTATCGTTACTGAAATTCCGGGTACGACTAGAGATATCGTTGAGGAGACTGTCACGCTTGGTGATGTGACGCTGCATATTTCGGATACGGCTGGAATTCATGCAACAAAAGATCCGGTAGAATCGATCGGTGTAAAGAGAGCTAAAAAATGTCTTAAAGAAGCTGAGTTAATCTTTTTTGTTGTGGATGGATCTAGGCCTTTGACAAGTGAAGAGGTTGAAATGATTATTTCTTTAAAAGAAAATAATCTAATTATAATTGTAAATAAAACAGATTTACCTCAGCAAATAGACTGCGCTTGCTTTACTGATGTTGTTCAGACCGTTGTAAAGATTTCTGCAAAAAATGCGGAGGGGCTCGATGTTCTAGAACAGAGCGTTCTAAAAGTACTTGAAGCTGTACAAGTTGATCCATCGGACGGCATTTTAATCTCTGAAAGACAGCTTATAACGCTGGAAAATGCAAAAAAAGCTTTATCAGAAGCGCTAACTGCTATGGATTCGGGGATGACTTGGGATGCAGTGACGGTTTCTATAGATAGTGCGCTGGATGAGCTGTGTGTTCTAACTGGAGAAAAAGCGAGCGAGAAAGTTGTTGACGAGATTTTTTCAAGATTTTGTGTGGGAAAGTAATTATTTAGCTTAAATTTTATGTATAAATCTATAAAAATTGGCATTTTGAGTTATTTTAATTTTTAATTTAAATATAAATAAAAGAAAAAAGAGGGGCAGAGATTGAATTTTTTTGCAGATAAATATGATGTAGCGGTGATTGGTGCTGGCCACGCAGGAATAGAAGCGGCATTAGCTGCAGCTCGATTAGGCTGCAAAACCGCGATTTTTACTATAAATATGGATGCTGTTGGAAATTGTCCATGTAATCCTTCGATTGGCGGAACGGCAAAAGGACATCTGGTTCGTGAAATTGATGCTTTAGGTGGAGAAATGGGAAAAACTGCCGATGAGTGCTTTTTGCAAAGTAGAATGCTGAATAGAGGAAAAGGCCCAGCGGTGCACTCTTTGCGAGTTCAGATAGATCGAGAAAAATATAAAAATATTATGAAATATAAACTCGAAAAACAAGAAAATTTACATCTTAGACAAGCCGAAATCGTTGATTTAAAACGTAATGAAAGTAATTTTTGGGAATTGACCACAAGATTAAATGCGGTTTATGTGGCTAAAACTGTGGTAATTGCTACGGGAACTTATCTTAACAGTAAAATTTTTGTTGGGGAGGTTTCTTTTAAAAGTGGTCCAGATGGGATTTTTCCATCTACTTTTTTGGGTGAATCTTTGAAAAAACTAGGTTTGAGCCTTAGAAGATTTAAAACAGGGACTCCTGCTAGAATCTTGCGCTCTAGTATAGATTTTTCTAAATTAACGGTCCAGCTTGGCGATGAAAAAATAGTTCCTTTTTCTTATGAAAACAAGAATATTGGTGAAAATAAAGTCTGTTGCTATATTGGCTATACTACAGCAAAAACTAAGGAAATTATCTTAAAAAATATTCATCGATCACCACTTTTTTCGGGAGAAATAAATGGAGTAGGGCCTCGTTATTGCCCTAGTATAGAGGATAAGTTTGTAAGATTTGCCGATAAAGAAAAACATCAGTTTTTTGTGGAGCCTTGTGGGCTCCACACCGATGAAATGTATATTCAAGGAATGTCATCCTCTTTGCCAGAGGAGATTCAAGTTCAATTTTATCACACCTTACCAGGATTTGAAAAAGCTTTACTTATGCGCCCGGCTTATGCCATCGAATACGAGTGTGTGGATCCTCTTCAAATGAATTCTAATTTAGAATTTAATGATTTACCTGGTCTATTTGGTGCAGGACAATTTAATGGTAGCTCTGGCTATGAAGAAGCAGCAGCACAAGGGTTGATTGCTGGAATTAATGCAGCTTTAACTGTTTTAAATAGACATAGACTTAGTTTGGATAGATCTAGTTCTTATATTGGGACTTTAATCGATGATTTGGTTACCAAGGGGGTTACAGATCCTTATCGAATGATGACGTCTCGCTCAGAATATAGGTTGATTTTAAGGCAGGATAATGCGGATGAAAGATTAACTCCTATTGGGAAAAATATTGGATTGATTTCAGAAAAACGATGGGAAAAATTTTTGAATAAACAATATTTGAAAAATCAAGAAATAAAAAGAATCAAAAATCTGGTGTTTTCGCCATCTGAAACGGTTAATAATATAATTGTTTCACGTGAAACATCTAAGATTAATTCTGGAACGAGAATGTTTGATTTGTTAAAAAGACCTCAGATTACTTATGAATACTTAACGAAAATTGATAAAAATAGACCGGCTTTAGATGATGAGATTTTTGAGCAAATTGAAGTTGAAATAAAATATGAGGGATATATAAAAAAACAATTATCACAAATTTCAAAAATGAAAAGATTAGAAGAAAAGCCGCTTCCTCCTCATATTAACTTTTCTAAAATTGAAGGGTTAAGATTAGAAGCAATAGAAAAATTAAACTTAGTAAAGCCAGAAAATATAGGTCAAGCTTCTAGAATATCTGGGGTGAGCCCGGCTGATATTTCTATATTATTGATTTGGCTATCGAAAAATGCGAAAGGAAACCTAGAATGAATGCTATTTTTGGAGATTTAAAGCAAATCTTAAAAAGAAGTCCAATTGATTTATCTGATTCTATGGTAAATCAGTTTGTTTTTTATGCTGATTTATTAATTGAGTGGAATAAAAAAATGAATTTAACGTCTATAATTAAGCCTGAAGAAATTGCTATTAAACATTTTTTAGATAGTTTGTTAACATTTGACGTATATAAAATTCCTCAGAATACTAAGGTTTTAGATGTTGGTACGGGCGCTGGATTTCCAGGCGTTCCATTAAAAATAGCTCGTCCAGATTTAAATTTAACGCTATTGGATAGCCTTAATAAACGTTTAATATTTTTACAGAGCTTGCTTACTTCTTTAAATATAAATGCAGACTTGGTGCATGAAAGAGCAGAATCTGCTGCAAAACAAAATATCTTTCGAGAAAAGTTTGATTTGGTTATTTCTCGTGCGGTTGCTCCTTTAAATATACTGCTAGAATATTGTATTCCGTTTGTATGTATTGACGGAGTATTTATTGCAATGAAAGGAAGTAATGCTGAGAGTGAACTAGATTTAGCTCAAAATGCAATAAAAAAGTTGAATATAAAAGTAATTTTATTAAAAAAATTTACTCTGATTGATAAAAATGATAGAAGTATTATTGTTTTTAAAAAATTATTTAGTACGGAAAATTTTTATCCTCGAAAAAGCTCAAAAATTTTGAAAAAACCTTTGTAAATATTACTTTTCGGCAAAAAAATTTTTTAAAAAAAACAGAAAATAGCAAGATATTTTTTTTTCTTTTGATATTATTTATGTATGAATAATAATTTGGAGGGATTTATCTTGATATATTTTCAAAATTGCAGAAAAGTTAGACTTATTCCTGTAATTCAAATAGAGCCGAGTAGAGCTCGACCAAGAGTTTGTTTTACTGCTGAAGAATTAAACGGATTATCAGAAAGCATTAAAGAAAACGGAATTCTTCAGCCAATTTCTGTGAGGAAGGTCTTTGCGGCTAAATTTGAATTAATTGCTGGAGAAAGACGTCTTAGAGCAGCAGTAATGGCGGGTTTTAAATCGGTTCCGTGCTTAGTTTTTAAGTGCGAAGAAACACAGGCCGCAATTTTGGCTTTATTAGAAAATCTGCAAAGATATAACTTGAATATGTTTGAAGAGGCTCAATCCCTGCAAAAATTAATTCAAAATTGGGGAATATCAAAAGATTTGTTGGCTAAAAAATTGGGAATTAATCAAACTGAAATAACAAATAAATTAAATTTATTAAAATTAACTAAACCTGAGCAAAAGCGGATTATCTCAGCAAATTTAAGCCAAGCCTATATTATCTTACTTTTAAAAATAGACGATGAAAAACAAAGAAAAGAAGCTTTAAATAAGGTTATTTCT
Source organism: uncultured Clostridia bacterium (assembly GCA_944384705.1). Lineage (GTDB taxonomy): Bacteria > Bacillota > Clostridia > Oscillospirales > Acutalibacteraceae > CAG-557. Next base: position 16,326 of record CALWUI010000019.1, on the reverse strand, counting down.
AATCATTTGAGCATTTTTGAAACAGAGCAATTAATAGAATCAATGCTGAATAAAGACTTTTGTAACGAGAACAACATATCAAAATCGAACATGCTTTATGACATTGTTAAGGATATAAATAGAAAAGTTGAAGAATCAAATCAAAATATAAACAAGTCTACTTGCTTTAAGACGGAAACATCTGAATATGTAGAGTACACTGTTAGATTTTTGAAAATAAACGGAAATAAAAAAGAAGAAAGTGCGTAAAAGCTTATACTAATGTTTCACGTGAAACATTAAACAATTGCATTTTAAAATATAAGAGTGTTTTTATCTATAAAAATTTTAATAAGTCTTTATTTAAAAGATGTTCTTTTTATGAGAACATCTTTTTTTGCTTCACGTGAAACATATTCTTGAAAAAATTTTTCAATGTGATATACTTTTATTATTAAGATTGTTGAAGGGGGGCATATAATGAAGAAAATCATTTCTATAACAAATCAAAAAGGTGGAGTAGGAAAAACAACTACTGCAGTTAATTTGGCAGCAAGTTTGGGTAAATTGAAAGAAAAAGTTCTGCTTTTGGATATGGACCCGCAAGGAAATACGACAAGTGGAGTAGGAATAGATAAAAGAAAGCTTTCTAACTCGGTGTATGAGGTTTTGTTAGACGTTGATAAAATAAATGAAGCTATCCAAAAAACGAAATTCGTAAATTTGGAAGTGTTGCCGGCAAATATGAAATTAGCTGGAGCAGAAATAGAACTTGCAGATTTAGAAAATAGAGAGTCGAAACTGGGGCAAGCAATTGCTATAGTGCAACATCAATACGATTATATTATTATAGATTGTCCTCCTTCGCTAGGATTAATTACTACAAATGCATTAAGTTTAAGCAATTCGGTTATTGTTCCGATTCAGTGTGAATTTTATGCACTAGAAGGCTTATCTCAATTGATGAGCACAGTTAGAAGAATTAAACGTACGTATAATCCGGATCTAGACGTTGAAGGAGTTCTTTTAACGATGTTTGATGCTAGGTTAAAGCTGAATCAGCAAGTAGCACAGGAAGTAAAAAATTATTTTGATCAGCGAGTTTTTAAGACATTTATACCAAGGACGGTAAAACTCTCAGAAGCACCAAGCTTTGGAATGCCAGCAATTTATTATGATAGGTATGGCAAAGGCTCGCGAGCGTATATTAAGTTAGCAAAAGAAATCTTAAAAAATGCAAAAAGAGGTGAAACTTAAATAATGTCTATAAAAAAAGGTGGATTAGGTAAAGGCTTGGATGCAATTTTTATTGAAAATGACACCGAAAATAAATCATCGGTTATGCTAAAGATTTCTGAAATTGAACCCAATAAAGGTCAACCAAGAACAGAGTTTGATGAAGAAGCCTTAACAGAATTAGCTGATTCGATAGCACAACATGGAGTTTTGCAGCCACTTTTGGTAAGACCAATTGCAGGAGAAGATGGATATCAAATTGTTGCAGGAGAGCGTAGATGGAGGGCCTCAAGAATGGCTGGATTAACTGAAGTTCCAGCAATAATTAGAGAATTATCCGACAGCGAGGTTATGGAGCTTGCTTTAATAGAAAATCTTCAGCGAGAAAATCTTTCTCCAATTGAAGAAGCATGTGGATATAAATCTTTGATAGAAACGTATTCGCTCACACAAGAAGAAGTAGCAAAAACAGTAGGAAAATCTCGTGCAGCAGTTTCCAATGCAATTAGATTGCTAAGTCTGCCACAATCCGTATTAAATCTTTTGGCAGATGGAATACTAACAGCGGGGCATGCTAGAGCTTTGCTTTCCTTAAAAAATTCCGATGAAATGGAGCGCATAGCTAAAAAAGCTGCTGAAAATTTTATATCTGTTAGAGAATTAGAAAAATTGTGTAAAGATATCATAGAAAACGCGTCGGGCGAAAAGAAAAAAATAAAACTTGTAAAAAAAAGAAATCCGTTTTATGATGAAGTGGAAATCGCGTTAAAGGATTCGTTAGGAAGACGTGTTAAGATTAAAGAGAAAGCGCACAAAAATAGAGGAACTCTCGAAATAGAATTTTATAATAAAGAAGATCTTGCTGATTTGGCAAGGTGCTTGGGGAGAAATACTTTTTAAAGGAGCTTTTTTATGTTAGATATCAAGATGATTAGAGAAAATCCTGATTTGGTAAAAGTTGCGATGAAAAATCGAAACGAAAATTTGGATTCCGAAATAGATGAAATATTAAGGCTGGATGTGCGAAGAAGAGAATTGACTGCAAAAGTTGAAAAAATGAAAGCAAAACAAAATGTCACAACAAAAAAGATTCCGGAAATGAAAAGAACTGGGGAGGATACAACTTCTCTGATGCAAGAAATGAAGATTCTTTCTGATGAAATTGCAACTTTTAATGCAGAGTTAGCTCAAATAGAGAAAGAACTTAGAAAAAGACTTTTGGCAATTCCGAACGTTCCTAATGCTACAGTGCCTGTGGGAGTGGATGACTCGGATAATGTTGAGCTTAGAAAATGGGGAACTCCAAGAGAGTTTAAATTTTCGCCGAAGGCACATTGGGATCTAGGCAGAGATCTTAAAATTTTAGATCCAGAACGAGCTGCAAAAGTTTCAGGAACGAGATTTCACTTTTATAAAGGGCTCGGCGCAAGACTAGAACGCGCGCTCATAAATTTTTATATGGATACGCATACCAAAAGAGGATATACTGAAATTTTGCCGCCATATATAGTTAATCGTGCGTCTATGACGGGAACAGGACAGTTGCCGAAGTTTGAGGAAGATGCATTTAAACTCAGTAACGATGACTCCTTTTTAATATCTACAGCAGAAGTTCCCGTCACAAACTATTTTCGTGATGAAATTTTGGATGGAAATAAGCTACCAATAAAATTTTGTGCATATTCGGCGTGTTTTAGAGCAGAAGCTGGATCGGCGGGTAGAGACACAAGAGGTTTGATAAGACAGCATCAATTTAATAAGGTCGAATTAGTAAAATTCTCTAAACCTGAAACATCATATGATGAATTAGAAAGTTTAACTAGTGATGCAGAACATGTCTTGCAACTTTTGAATTTGCCTTATCGAGTAGTTTGCCTCTCTACAGGAGATTTGGGATTTAGTGCGGCAAAAACTTATGATATCGAGGTTTGGATGCCATCTTATAATAGATATGTGGAGATATCTTCTTGCTCGAATTTTGAAGATTATCAAGCGAGAAGGGCTTCTATCAAATTTAAAGACGAAAAGAATGAAAAAGCTAAATTTGTGCACACGTTAAATGGCTCTGGACTAGCGGTTGGACGTACAGTTGCGGCAATTTTAGAGAATTATCAAAATGAGGATGGCTCAGTAACGATTCCAGAAATATTGCATCCATACATGATGAATGCAAACGAAATAAGAAGACCTTTTTAAATACAATACTCACTATACAAAACATTGACGCGGCGCACTATATCGCGCGCCGCGCCTTTTATTTTCTTTTTAATTAAGATTCATATAAATAAGAAAATTACTCTATATTAACGTGAGTCCATTGGGCCAGCAAACAGATATATGACTGCCCAGGAAGCATAACAAGAGGTTTTTCTTCATCGGCAGAGAAAAATTCAAACGGAGAAGAATCATTTAATCGTTTCCATTTAATATCTATGTATTTTCCGTGAGAAATATATTTGCCAGATCCGTTGCCGATAATGTCTAAGGATAAAAGTTCTGTATTATCGATATTTTGGGCCGAAATATCCATCAAAATGATGTTTGGCTTAGAATTTTGCTTTTTGATGTTATCGTCCATTTGAGGAGCATTAAATTGAGAAATAAGATATGTTTGATTTTTCCCATCATATGTAAATGTGGTGCTTTTGTAGCCGGAGAAGACAGCGGTAACTTTATTTGCAGGAGTCCCAGCCAAAACAGGAGAGGATTTGCTGAATGCCTGAGGATATTTATAATTTTTTTCTAGCTCAGTACGAAACCCTTTAGCTTTAATACCTTCACGAAGTTTTTCTCCAGAAGTTAAAGCACTATGTTCAAGACCAAGATTTTTTCGTCGATTTGCATCTCTCCACATAAATTGCTCTTTTATTAAGTCGATAGAATCAATGAATCCACTGTTTAAAATTTGATAAGCGAGAGTACTGCCACCAAGATGAACGTAGATAGCATCGAGGCCTTTTGCTATTTTTATAAAATACGGACGCGAACTGCGAACACTACCGATTGCTGGAACGTTAGAAGGATCTTTAAAAACAGCTAAAATGCGTGTAATACCACCTTCTGTGGGGCATTCATACATGATATCGGCATCGCAGACACCAAGCAGAGGTTGTCCCGAATGCAAATTATTTATCATAACGGCAACAGGGCGAGCGTTAATCATATTTTTATCCTTAGCTAAACCAGTTAGCGGATTAATATTGTACGGCTCTTTATTGTTCAAAAGGTCAAACTGACTAGAATCACTTACCTCCGGAGAGCTACCGCTCTTTTTCGACTGATTATTCCACCAAAAAGTGCCCAGAGTAATCGATATAACTAAAATCAACGATAAAATTATTTTTGTTTTATTTTTCATTTTTTTGCCTCCATTTATATAAATTTTAATGAATAAATTATTAGTTTTTACATTTTTTATTTATACTAATTTACAAATAGTGTAAAAGTATGTTATAATTATCTTATAATAAGATTTTTGTTCTTAAGGAGCGATTGTATGAATATTTGGCATGATATTTCTGCCGAAAGAATTTCTTCAAATAGCTTTATGGCGGTTATCGAAATTTCTAAAGGTTGCAAAATAAAATATGAGTTGGATAAGCCTACAGGAATTTTAAAATTGGACCGTATTTTGCATACCGCTACGCATTACCCTACAAACTATGGATTTATTCCGCGTACTTATGCGGAGGATGGCGACCCTTTGGATGTTTTGGTGCTCTGCTCCGAGAATATTCAGCCTTGTACTTTGGTTAAATGTTATCCTATAGGCGTTTTATCTATGGTTGATAACGGAGAAAATGATCAAAAAATTATCGCTGTTCCTGTTAAAGATCCTATGTATAATTGCTATAAAGATGTAAGTGAGCTGCCAAAACATGTTTTTGACGAGATAAGTCATTTCTTTAGCGTTTATAAAGATTTGGAAGGAAAAAAGACTGAGGTATATGGGCTAAAAGATGCTAAAGATGCCAGTATTGTTATAGATAGTTGTATGGAAGCTTATAAAAAGAAATTCTGCAAAGATTGATTTTAAAATTAATTTTTTTATTTAAAAGGGCATTTCTGTATTGAGAAATGCCTTTATTATTGCAGTAGTCAAAAGCTTATGCGTTTATTAAGTGAGTGAACATTAGTGGGTTGTACTGGTTAACCGCATTATAATTTATTTTAAAATTTATATTGTTTATAGTTTCATTTATTTTATTTTCAAAATCTTTGTGTTTCATGTCTACCAAAATATTGTTACGCTCGGTTTCATTTTCTAAATCAGGATCTTTTGTAGCATCGCTTGATTTAATTAATAGCAGATAAATGTCGTTAAACTTAATGTACGATGCCTTGCCAGGAGAAAGTGCCTTTATAGCTTCACTAACTTCCGGTACCATCGTTTCAGAATTAGGATTTATAACCTGCTCAACTAGAGGATCAGTGTCGTCGGAGATACTATCATTTTTCTTAATAGTCTCACGAAGTTGTTCTAATGTTTGTGATCCAGAATTTATAGCGTTAACATATTCTCCAAACTCTTTTTGTATCGACTCTTCTGTATCTACTTTTTTATTTTCTTCTTTGCTAGATTCTTCAGTACTTTCATTTTGCTCGGCTGTTTTATCGGCATTTTCACTTTCAGAATCATTCGTTTCAGCCGACTCATTATTAGTTTCGCTTTGTTCAGCAGTATCTTCAAACGGCGTTTTAGAATAGAAACAAATAGTTTCGTAGTTTGATTTGTAAAAATCTTTTAATTCATCATCCGATACAGCCTGTGTACCATCTTTGCCATAAATTGCTTGAAATACTTTTTCTTTTTTTGCAGCGAAAACTGTACTTGCCCGATATACTGCGTCTTTATTTATGCCGTAGTTTTTTTCATAAAGATTACCTACAGATTCCCAAGATTTATCGGTAGTCTCTTGATTTTTACTGTTCTCTTCTTCACTGAAATTAAGGCCTAAATCGTTAAATTCCTTTTCTACGGCGATAAGTTCTTTACACATCTTTATAGTGTTTTCAACTATCCAATTTGCTGCGCTTTGCCCGTCTATCGTTTCGCTAGACATATCACTAGCAGACTTCCCTTCAGCTACCAGTTTTTGTGTTGCCTCTTGATAAGACTGCATAAGATAAAATACATATACTCCGGTAGAAATCGTCTCGGTTTCGCTCTTTATCGCCCAGGATTTATCTACACATGCTGTTGTACATACAAAAAAAATACTGACGCATAGCATTGCCATTGCCTTTTTTATAAATCTCATTTTTCTTCCTCCGTTTTTATTTTTATACTTCCAAAAAGAGTATGTTTCTTCGCTGTTTGCAAGCCGGGCCGGGCGCAGCCCGGAAAAATTTTAATTTTTTAAAATTTTTCAATTCAAAACGTAGTTTTAATAACGTTTTGAATTCCACAATAAGGCTAAAAATAGCCTTATTGTGGGGGCTGCGCCCCGTGCTGTAGTTTTCGCATTCAAAAGTCTGTACAAATCTCAAACAAAGAAAACAAATTAATCAAATTATACCCAAAAAATGAAATAAAGTCCAGAAAAAATTAAGATAAAGATAAAATTTCTTTCAGGCTATCGGCAATAGACTGGAGCTGGTTGACTTTTATACAGATATGTGGTTTTGCAGTGGCTCTAATTGAGACATTTTTTCCGTAAGATTTTATAAATTTTTCGAGGAGTGATTGATCCAAATGATTAGAAAAAAGAAGAAATAAATTATTTTGCTGTTTAATTTCATGTATGCCAAGGGATGCTGCTTGACTTCTGATAAGAGCAATATCGATAAGGTTAATAACGCTTTTAGGTGGGTCTCCAAAACGATCGCAGAGTTCATCTATAACATCAGAAGCGTCCAAATCGGAGCGGATATCGGAGATTCTACGATAGATATCTAGGCGTTGATTTATGTTTGCAATATAACTTTCAGGAATATGTGCATCAATTTGAACGTCTATTAAACAGTCGGCCTCTAGATCTTCGGGAGCAGAGCCCTTTTCGACACTCACGGCGTTATTTAGCAGTTTCAGATACATATCGTATCCAACGTCTGCAATGTGGCCATGCTGCTCGCCTCCTAGTATATTGCCAGCACCACGCAATTCTAAATCGCGCATGGCAATTTTAAATCCGGATCCAAACTCTGTGAATTCGCGGATAGCAGCTAGCCTTTTTTGAGAGATTTCGCTCAAGACTTTATTTCTTTTATAGGTAAAATAAGCAAAAGCTCTGCGGTCAGAACGCCCCACACGCCCGCGAATTTGATGCAGTTGAGCGAGGCCCAAATGGTCGGCGTTTTCAATGATAAGGGTATTAACATTTGCAACGTCGATGCCTGTCTCTATTATTGTTGTGCAGACTAAAATATCGATTTTTTTCTCAACTACATTTTGCCAAACACGAGAGAGTTGCTGTTCGGACATTTTTCCATGAGCAATTCCGACTCGCGCTTCAGGAATTTGTGCCTGAAGAACTGCAGCCGTTCTCGAAATACTGCTAACATCGTTATGCATATAATAGATCTGTCCACCGCGCCGCAGCTCTCGTTTAATCGCCTCATTGATAATTGTTTGATCAAATTCTAGCACGTAAGTTTGCACAGGAACCCGATTTTGAGGAGCCTCCTCGATCGACGACATATCTCGAATGCCAGACATAGCCATATTTAAAGTTCGAGGAATCGGTGTGGCCGAAAGTGTTAAAATATCCACGTTTTTGGCGATATCTTTAAATCTTTCTTTCTGTTTAACCCCAAAACGCTGTTCTTCATCTATGATTACGAGGCCTAAATCGTTAAAAATTACGTCTTTTTGCACTAACCTATGCGTACCTATAATGATGTCGATTTCTCCTCGTTTTAGGCGCTTTAAAATTAATTCCTGTTGATTTTGAGTTCTAAATCGAGAAAGAAGTTCTATGCGAATAGGAAAACTTTCGAATCTTTTTATAATCGTTTGAAAATGTTGCCAGGCCAAAATTGTGGTAGGAACTAAAATCGCACATTGTTTAGAGTCGCAAACACATTTAAATGCCGCACGTAGAGCCACTTCAGTTTTGCCCACACCCACATCACCACACAAAAGCCTATCCATTGGCGATAATCTTTCCATATCTGCTTTTATTTCGTCTATGCAGCGCATCTGATCGGGCGTTTCTTCATATTCAAACTGAGCCTCAAAGTCTCTTTGAAGTTCATTATCTGGAGCAAAGGCATGACCTTTGGCTTTGAGCCGCTCTGAATACAATTTTATTAATTCTTTGGCTATATCTTGCGTAGCTTTTTTTACTTTTGCTTTTGACTTTTTCCACTCGCTTGAACCCAACTTACTGAGTCTAACATGGCTCTCTACGCCAGGGCCAATGTATTTATCCACCAGATCAAGTTGTGTAACGGGCACGTAGAGAGTGTCTCCCTTGGCATAGGCAATTTTAATATAATCTTTTTTTATGTTCTGCACTTCAAGCTTTTGAATTCCTTTAAAAATGCCGATGCCATGCTGACTATGCACTACATAGTCGCCGATTTTTAGGTCTGAAAGAGTATAGAGGCTATTGGATTTATTTTTCTTTTTAGGAATTCTTTTTTTTGATCCGCTAAGATGAGAATAAGTAATGAGCAAAAAGTTAATTTCTGGGTATTCAAAGCCAACAGAAAGAACTCCTGTTGTCACAAATTTATCTCCTGATTGTATATTTTTATAATTATTTACTAATTGTATATTACTGCAAAATTGAGTTAGGTCGTATACAATGCGGTTTGCGGCTTTTTCTGTTCCAGATAATATTAAAATAGTTTTATGCTCATCTGACAAGGGAAATTTGTCTTTTAGAGTGTTTATACTGCCGTTCCAAGTTGGGAGTTCGCGTGCAGAAAAAGAAATGCTTTTATCTATCCTAGAAAAATAACTCTGAGTTAAAAATAAATCTAAATATACAATATGTTTATTTTTGAAGGATGATAAAATCCCACACTTATCGAGTTCAAACGACTTTAGATCATCACAGAGAATACCATCTTCTAAAAATAAGGTTAAATCTTCAGCCCATTGATTTTCGTGCCTTTTTAGACGCTCATCCAATTTGGCTTGCTCACATAGCAAAATTATAGAATCCTCAGGCAGAAAATCTAGTAGTGACGCTGGTTTTTCATAGATGAAATTTATAAATTTATCTCTAGAACTAAGATCTTTAGTGTTTTTTAAAGTTTCTATTTCGCTTTCTAAAACGTTGATAGCTTTTTTATTGGATTTTTTTAACATTAATTTATCTTTTAATTTGAGTATTTTGCATAAAAGTTTTTCTTCGTTATCGATTATTATTTCTCTTGCCGGAGAAATTGTAACAGAACTAATTGCTTTGGTGCGTCGTTGAGTTGTTGTATCAAAAAAGCTGATGGAATCAATGGTGTCGTCCCAGAATTCAATACGCACAGGATTATTACAATTAGTTATAAAAACATCTAAGATTCCACCTCGTAATGAAAATTGTCCGGATCCTTCTACTTGATCAAAACGTTCGTATCCACATTTAAGGAGACGTTGGATGAGTGTTTGCGGGGAGATCTTTTCTTGGAGTTTTATGCTGAAAATGGAAGCCTTGAGCCGATCTTTTGGAATGGTTAGCTGCAAGATAGCTTCGATGGGAGCGATGATAATTTCGGCGTGATTTTGCAGAATTTCGCAGAGAACTCGGAGACGTAGATGTTCAAACTCTTTAGACTGCCCTTCAATGTTATAAAAGTTAAATTCGCGTGGCAAAAATACAAAAGTTTTGCTGCCCATCGATTTTAAATCTAGTGCCATTTTTTGTGCAATATTTTCGTCAGGAACAATCAGAAGTACCGGCCTTTTCTTAATCTTTGCAAAAGAATGAGCAAAATGAGCTTTGTGAATATCTGCGAGCCCTGTAATACTAATTGTATTTTTGTTGTTAAATACTTCTTTTAGTATATTATTAAAAGTTTTAGATTTTAGCAATATATCGTCTAAAATTCCCATTTTATCCCTCTTAAGAATTAAATTTGTTCATGGCGGCGTCTATGTTTTTACAGACGATTAATTCGAGCGCTTTGTAGGTATTTTTTACTGCTAAATTGAGTTCTTCTTTTTCTTTTTCAGAAAAATTAGATAGCACCCACTTAGCTAAATCCCAGCCTTTTGGCTTTTCTCCGATGCCTAGTTTTATGCGGACAAATGTATCGCATCCGGTTTTGAAAATTATGTCTTTTAGGCCATTGTGGCCGCCTGCACTGCCCTTTCGGCGAATCCGAAGATTGCCTACGGGCAAAAAAATATCGTCGGAAATTACGATAAGGTTTTCAGCCGAAACTTTATAATAATTCAGAATATTTTCAATTGCATCTCCACTAAGATTCATAAATGTCAGAGGTTTTACCAGTAGAACACGATGTCCGGCAAAATCTGCTTCGAAAATTTCTGCGCGATGCTTTAACTTTTTATTAGAAATATTTTTTTGTTTAACGATGTAGTCAATAGCAATAAAACCCGCATTATGACGCGTGTTTTCGTATTTTGGCCCAGGATTACCAAGGCCCGCTACAACAAATTCTATTTGGGATTTTTTTAAAAATTTAAACAAATTAACACCTCTTTTTATAAACGACTAAATGGCAGGATATTTTTGTATCCCGCCGAAAAATCTGATTTTAACACAGTAAAGTTAGCTTCTAGCCTTTAAACAAACATAGAAGAAACCGGTATGTCAGCGTAGATCCTTTCGATTGCTTCGGCAAAGAGCGAGGAAACCGAGAGTACATTAAATTTATCGAGAAATTTTTCTTTGGTAATCGGAATTGTATCTAGCAAAAACAACTCTTTAATGTAACTATTTTTTATACGCTCAACTGCCGGCCCCGATAAAACTGCATGGGTTGCACAGGCAAGAACTTCACGTGCACTGCCAATTTCCACAACGGCTTTTGCGGCGTTGCATAAAGTTCCGGCGGTATCTATCATGTCGTCTACCAGAACTACATTTTTGCCGTTAACGTCGCCGATTATATTCATAACCTCCGAGACATTGGCCTTCTGCCGACGTTTATCGATAATAGCAATGGGAAGAGATAATTTAGAAGCAAACGCGCGAACTCTATTAACTGACCCTAAATCTGGCGAGACTATAACATAATCTCCAGGCTGATTGTGAATTTTATTCTTCAAAAAAGAAACCAACAATCGGCTGCCTATCAGGTGATCTACTGGAATATTAAAAAATCCCTGAAGCTGTGGAGCATGCAAGTCCATTGTGAGTACACGATCAGCGCCGGCTGTGGTTATAAGATCTGCAACCAGTTTGGCAGAAATCGGATCGCGAGCTCTAGCCTGTCTATCCTGCCGAGCATAGCCAAAATAGGGCATAACAGCGGTGATTCTAGCAGCTGATGCACGTTTCATTGCATCGATCATGATAAGCAGTTCCATCAGATTGTTATTAACAGGATTACACGTGGACTGCACAATAAAACAATCCATCCCGCGCACAGATTCGTTAATCGAAACAGAAATTTCTCCGTCGCTAAACGTTTTAACTTCGGCATTACCCAAAGGCAGACGTAACGCGCTGGCTATGTGTTTAGCTACAACCGGATTTGAATTTCCTGAAAAAATTTTGATACCCTTGCCATGAAAATTCATGAAATTTTACCTCAAATCTTTTCTATGTTAAACATCTTCTAATAGAGTCCAATCATATGAATTTATTATTTTTGATTACCGAAAAAGGTCTGATAAAATTGTCCGAAATAATATGAGAGCAAGAACAGTCAACAGCTCTCATAGTGATATTATTGCCGATCAAACAGCTATCGATGAATGAATTTGGCCCAACAACACAGTTAGTGCCAATGATAGTCTTGCCTTTTATAATTGTTCCAGGCAATATGCAGGTGTTTTGCCCAATTTTTACTTCATCAGTAATAATGATTCCGTTTGTGCAGGGGATATCTACACCATTTGCCATTAGCTTTTTTAAAGTATGCATACGAGCAATGTTATTTAGCTCGTTTAACTGAACAGAATTATTAGCTCCAAGCACAGTGCTTTCGGTTTGAGATATATATGCATTTACGTTAAAGCCATGATCGAGCAACAGACTTATAGCATTTGGCAGATAAAATTCCCCTTGAGCATTATTATTTTTGATCTCGTGCAAAACCTTTAAAAGAGCGCTAACACTAAACCAATAGGTTCCAGAGTTAACCTCATTTATTTTATCAGACTTTTCATCAGAGTCTTTTTGTTCTACTATTTTAACTAAAGTGCCAGTATGACTTTCTCGTATAATGCGGCCGTATCCATAGGGATTTTCAATTTTGGCAGATATAACCGTAGCCGCGTTTTGCTGTTTGCAATGTAATTCGTATGCTTTTTTTATAGTTTCTGCATCTATAAATGGAGAATCTCCATTAACAATTAAAACATCCTTTTCAATATTATTTAAAAGAAAGTCTTTAGCAATTAACACTGCATGAGCGGTTCCTTTGCGTTCGTTTTGAATGACTATTTTATATGACTCTGACAGGGACTTTAAATAATCGATTAAAACTTCGCTTTTATAACCGGCAACAACACAGATTGATTGAATTTTGGCCAGAGTTAAAGCATCTAAAACCCATTTAATCATAGGCTTAAACAGCACTTTTGACAGAACTTTTGGCAGATTAGATTTCATTCTAGTTCCTTCTCCGGCGGCCAAAACGATTGCGCAGGTGTTTTGCATTATGATTCCTCCAAAAGTTTATTTTATATTATCGTATAATAGATGCAGCAATATATTCACAAGAGAATATTATTTGACAATTCCTGTTTTTATTAAATCTAAGGTAGCCGATAGAGCCTTGTATGCGGTGGCAACTCTAATATAATTGCGAGTTACGTTAGCGTGCTCTGATGCAAAATTTAAGCGAAGATAGGTTGTTTTTGTCATATTAGAAAGTCCAATATAAATTAATCCGACAGGTTCGTTTGATCCCAAACTTTTTGGCCCGGCATAACCGGTTGTAGAGATGCCAATGTCGGCATTTGCAAGCAATTTTACATGAGCAGCCATTTCCATAGCGGTTTCTTTAGAGACGGCACTTCTATTTTTGAGTGTACGTCGAGATACAGATAATAAATTTTCTTTTATACAATTAGAATAAGCACAGATTCCACACTCAAAAACAGCAGAAGCACCAGGAATATCCGTAATAAGTTTAGAGATTAATCCACCAGTACAGCTCTCGGCGGTAGCAATTTTTAGTTTTTTTTCGCTCAAAACATCAACTAATTCTCGAGCGATTAAATTTATGTTTAAAGTTCTTATTGGCTGTTCGGGTCTCATTTTTTACCTCCAACAAAATGTAATTATATTTTAATTTCGATTCAAGGTTCTGTCAAATTATTACTTGATAAATTTCGATATAATAACAAGATTTTATTGACTTTTAGGGAAGAATAAATTTATTATATAAGTAAAGTTTTTTGGAGGCAGATTATGCTTGAAAACGAAAATATCTTCGTTGCTATATGCTGGAATATAATCCTTATTTTGGCTTGGGACTTTATAGTTTTTTGCTTGTGCAAAACTCTAAATGAAGATCAACTGGATTACAAAAAGTATATGTATAAAATAAAATACTGGGAGGATAAAGGCTCTTGGTATAATAAACGGCTTAAAATTAGAGCTTGGAAGGATTTTTTGCCTCAGTATATCTCTAAAAATGGATTCTCTAAAAAAAATTTAAATAGTCTATCTTTGAACTATATAAATCAGTTTATTTTAGAAACGTGTAGAGCCGAATGGGCTCATAAAAATTGTATGTGGATCGCTGTTTTGCTTGTCTTTATAAATAAATTTATAATGGGAATATTCTTCTTTATAATAGTCCTGATAATCAACCTGCCATATATATTTATTCAAAGATACAACCGTATACGACTAATAAATCTTAAGGAGAAAATTTTAAAATTGAATAAAAGTAAGTTCCAAAATGAAGAAACAATGAATTTTGCACACAAAAAATTTAACGCTTAAGTTATCCAAAAATAAAAAACTTGCTTATAATTTATTGGAGTGAGATTTATGCCGCACTTTTTTATAGACGAGCCAGTTAAAGATTTTTTTGAAATTATAGGTGATGATGCAAAACATATAATTAAATCTTTGAGAATGAAGATTAATGAACCTGTGATTTTGTGCTACAATAAAATGGAATATTCTTGCAGGATTATTGAAATTCATAAAGATTCGGTAAAAGTTGAGTTATTAAATGTAAAAAAATGTGAAGCAGAATCTAAGCTTAAAGTTCGGCTATTTCAGAGTTTACCAAAAGGCGAAAAGATGGATCTTATTGTACAAAAAGCGGTAGAGCTTGGTGTGGATTCTATTGTTCCTGTGCTGACTAGGCGTTGTGTATCGCGACCAAATGAAAGATCTTTACAAAATAAAATAATTCGTTGGCAAAAAATTGCAAAAGAGGCTGCAATGCAGTCGGATAGAGGGGATATTCCTAAAATTTTTAATGCAATGGCTTTTGAAGATGCGATAGACTTTTCACATAATCTAGAAAAAACAATTCTTTTTTATGAAAATGGAGGAGATTCTCTTTCGCGGTTAATCGACAGTAACCTGAATTCTGTAGCGATTTTTGTTGGTCCAGAGGGCGGCTTTGAAGATTCAGAAGTAGCTTTTGCTAAAAGTCATCGCACGGAATTATGTTCGCTGGGAAAAAGAATTTTTCGTACAGAGACCGCAGCAATTGTATCTGTAGCTACAACAATTTACGAGTTTGAACGTAATGAGATTTAATTAACAAATTGAGCAAATAAAAACAATTAGTTTATAACAAAATGAAAATTTAACCAGGCAAGATGTTATCTTTTGCCTGGTTTTTTTATTTAGAAAAAGTAGAATTTAATAATTGCTGCGATGCACTAAGCCATCTGATTCATACACAGCCATCTGGTGATCAGCTTCAATACCATTCTTAATAGCTTGATAGTTTCCTTCCATTACAGATGTTGCTAAAGCTAGGCCAGTACCAGGGTTACAATCAACAATGCTATAACTTTGCTGTAGTGCGTGGGCACATGCTTTTGCATCCGCCTAATATTTTCTAGAGTAGCCTGGTATAGACTCTCTATAAATTACACCACCACTTATGTTTTGCTTTTCAGATTTGTTTAATTTTCTTAAATTTTTATTTTCCTTTGCCATTTTTAATCTTCCTCTCTAAAGTTAATAAATAAAGTCAACCTTATAGCATTAATTTTATCATATAAGTTATATATTTGTCAAATATTAATATATTTATTCTGATTGTTTATTTATAAATATATTTAACTAACAAAAAGAGCAAATATGCTTAAATAAAACAAACATATTTGCTCAATGGTTTAAATGTATTGACTTAATCTTAGTCTTATTTAGAATAATTATATCGTTAATCTAATCTTCTGGTATTCTTTCTTTTATTCTAAGAATATCTTGCCTTTGAGAATTTATACTATTTATATTTATAATGTTTAGGTGATGGAACTGCTGAAACGACGTAATTCAATACATTTTCCAGCATTAATGTCTTTCTCTGTTGGTTTGTTAGAGGGAGAATTTTCAATTTCGGACAAAAGATTATTAATTTCTGTATATATTTGTTCTAACTCATTCTGAGCTGGTAAATTAATAGGGAACATATCTACTCCTGATACGATAGACATAACAATATCTTTAATAGGGTTTATTCTATTTCTTTTTAATAAGTTTATTCGATCTATTAAGCTGTTAACCTGTGAGTTATTATATATCCATTCATTAATAAAACCACTAACTTCGTCGCTATTTATAAAAACATAATTCTTTTCAAACTGCAATAAAAGCTGATGCTGAGGAATATCTATCATTGTATTATAATTATTAAGGAAATTTTGAACAGAAACCGTGTTTGTATCACTTCTGGGAAGTCTTTTTTCTATTACAACTCGAGAAGGAATGCTCATGTACGGTAAAGAAGCAAGCAACCGAAAACAATAGATAGACCGCCAGCACTACACTATTCCGAACCAAAGACCAAAAGATAAGCATTTTGAGAAAATCTAAACTTTTGGATTTTCCT